>NZ_JAAZQI010000022.1:0-97372 GCF_012275345.1 Rhizobium sp. SG570
GTCCCTTTCCCCGAGCTTGGTGCTGTCGCCGCCCGTCCGGCAATCGCCGTTTGCTTGCCCGACGGCTCAGGGTCGTATGATCGGGAACGGCGAGAGCCAGTCCCATCAGGGTCAGCACTGAAGTCAAAAAGCCCTCCGTCTGGCGCAGCCGCAGGCCGAACACCAGTCTCAGCGTCAGGGCAGTTTCAATCGCCAGATCGGAATAACGCGGCTGTCCACCGCGCGTTGTCCGCTTCGGCGCCTGCCAGGACGACAGCGCCTCCGGCGTCATCCAAAGCATCAGGCTGCCACGTCGGCGAAGACCAGCCTCGTACTCTGCTCAGTTCGTGACCTGGAACTTCATCTTGCCAATACGATGGCGGCGGGAGGCGTTGTGCTTGAAAGGCATCGTGGCGGAGACCGGTTATTGAGCTGGCCACCGCACCTAACCCACCGCGATTAACGATCCGCGCACCAACGTCCCACGGCTACAAAACGCCAGCCGAAGTGTTCATGGCGCATTTGCACGAAAAGGGCTGATCCCCTACCCTAAACGCCGGCATGATGCACTTGGGTGAGCTTCTCCATTTGGTTTGCAATAACAAAGTCTAGTGGTGCACAATGACCTGTCCCAACTGACCACCGAAGGGAGTGACCAAATGCAGCATTGGTTGGACAGACTGACTGATCTCTCGGCGATCAGGGGTGACGAGAAAATCCTCAAGCAAGCCTTGGCACACCTTACGAAACAAGCCGGCTTCCAAGGCTACGCCTATCTACACATCCAGCCCGGTCACACGATTGCTGCGTCCAACTATCATCCCGAATGGCGAGAGACTTATTTCCAACGGAATTTAGCGGCCATCGATCCGGTCGTTAGACGCGCCAAGTCCTTCAAACAGCTCTTCACCTGGAGCGGCGAACAAAACAGACACCGCCTGTCCAAAGCTGAGCGGGCGTTTTACGCCGAGGCCGCCGACTTCGGCATTCGCTCCGGCATCACCATTCCCGTCAAGGCAGCAAACGGATCTACGTCAATGTTCACGCTTGCCTCCGAGAAAACCATGATCGAGCTTGAACGTGATATCGATGCTGTGGCCGCCGCCGCAGCTGTGGGGCAACTCCATGCCCGTATGTCTTTCCTGCCCTTGACGCCGAGTGAACAGCACCCAGCCTGGCTGGATCCCAAGGAAGCCGCCTATCTCCATTGGATTTCCGTCGGTAAAACGATGGACGAAGCCGCCGATCTGGAGGGTGTCAAATACAACTCCGTCAAAAGCAAGCTCGAAGAAGCCAGGAAGCGGTTTCAGATTCACACCATGCCGCACCTGGTGGCACTGGCCATCCGGGCAGGGCTCATCTGAGCGAACGCATCAATTGACGGATACGTTTGGGATATAGCCCAGAACTCCAACGAGCGTATTGAGGGCGTTCATCTGCGCGTGCATCGCGATCATTGCTTCCACGTATTCGAGATGCTGCGCGCCTCCAACAGCTTTTCCCGTTTTATGGTCTGCTGGCAATGCCTGGAATAACTGATCAGCCTTGTCCACGAGTTGTCTGTGGAGCCGGATGGCACTGATCGTTAAAGTCTCGATGTCTGCGGTGTCCAGGCCCCGGGTAAGCCCGATCACCGGGCGCAGTTCACTGCTATCCGACACTGTCGCGTCACTCAAATTCATTACCAATCCTCCCGACGTTTCGTCTGCGGTCCGCCCCGCAAATGTCTATCCATGATCCCCAACCGGGGTTGAAACCTCCACCCGGAGCCCTGTAACCGTTGGCACGGAAGCGCACGGACATACATCAAATCAAAACGATGCGACATTTCTCACAGATGCCCCTCACCTATCCACTCCTTCTTGAGAAGCAAACACCTGGTTCAGATAAATTCCGATCATTCTGCCGCATGAGCATACGGGGCTCGCCCGTTCATGAATCATCCTTTGACGTCTGGGGATCACTGCCCCCTTCAGCAGCTAGAGTGCAGAGCATGAGAGCCGTCTCGTAGGATTTTTCGAAAGCGGGAACGGGCAGGAATTCGAAGCGAGAATGGAAATTGTAAGCGCCGGTAAAGAAATTCGGGGTCGGTAGACCTCGGGCAGACAGCGCTGCCCCGTCGGTTCCTCCACGCATTGGGGTTAGCTTTCTTTCGATCCCGAGCCTGTCCAAGGCGCTGAACAGCAATTCGGCCGAGCGATTGTCGCCCTGGAGGTAGTCCCCGATGTTATGATAGGTATCGGTCACGCTGTACTGCACCGATCCTGAAGGGTATTGCGACCCGATCCGCTCCACGACATCGTCGATACGCTGTTTCCGCTGCTCGAATTTGACCTTGTCGAAGTCACGGATCATGACCTTGAGCCGGGCCTCACTGTCGTTGGCAACAAGATCCTTGAACCAGAAATACCCCTCGCGTTTCTCCGTGCGTTCCGGTGTTTCGTTACGGTCGAAGTGGGATATGAAGTCGAGCGCCATCAGCAGCGGATTGACCAGCACGCCCTTTGCCGACATCGGATGAGCGCTGACGCCGGTAAAGGCGATCTCACCAGATGCGGCATTGAAGTTTTCCACGACGACTTCGCCAAGTTCGCAACAGTCGATGGTGTAGGCGAAGTCGCATGGGAAGCGGCTCAGATCGAGCGCCTTGGCGCCCCTCAGCCCGATTTCCTCGTCCGGAACGAAGGCGACGACAATGTCGCCGTGAGGCTGCGACAAGTTGAGATTGGCAAGCAACGTCATGATGACCGAAATGGCTGCCTTGTTATCCGCCCCGAGTACGCTCGTGCCGTCACCGAGAATAATATCCTGGTTCTGCCAGGGCAGAATTTCCGGATGTTCCGCGATCCGCAACCAGATGTCCTTCTCCGGATTGAGGCACAGATCCAGCCCCTCGAAGCGTTTGATTTGAGGCCGGATTACCGGAGAGAGGCCGACATCGACCGTATCGAGATGCGCGATGAAACCGACGCGCGGGGCGCCCGGGCTATTGCCGCGCTTTACGCCCGTCACGATCGCATGCTCGTCGACCACGACGTCATCAACGCCGAGACCACGCATCTCCTCCGCCAGCAGCCTGGCGAGTTCAAGCTGCCCCGGAGAAGATGGCAAATGCGTGGAAGCGGAATTACTCTGGCTTTCTATGGCAACGTAGCGGAAAAATCGGCCGATAAGCTCGTCGCGAACGCCCGTTGTTCCTTGTTCAGTCGATTCCATTCAATTTCCTCATAGGCGATGAATGATTATGCTCTTGGGTGGCGATGCCCGGTAAGTATCCGATGGCTGTCATCCGTCCCCTCACCTCCAGATCACAGGAGCGTCCAAAGCCCGGAACCACATAACGATCAGGCCGAAAAATTAGATGCGAAGAATACCTATCCCGCCTTCCAATTCGATCTGTACGCCCAGACTTTCCGATTGCTTCTTGAATCGTTGCAGGATTCGTTCAGCGCTTCCTCCCGTCACCAGGTGTGGAACCAATCGGCTTTCGAGCAAGCGATCCTTCAATCCGTCTTCTCCGCCGATCACGATAGGATAGAAGCTGATGTCGATCAGATCGTTATCCTGCCGGTAAGAGCACACACCGACAACGCTCTCCCAGACCTCAGGCGCTCGCCATGACGATTTTTCCGACCTGACATGGAAGATGAAGTTGCCGAGGCTGTAAAAAATCGGACGGCGGCGATAGATTTCCATGGGCTGTAGCACCGGAGCGCCGTGGCTGACGAACATCGCCGCACCTGCGTCGATGCATTGTTTTGCAACGCCGCTCACCCACTCCGGTACCTCGTACCAGTCAGATGCCCAGTGGTGATGGTGCAGATAGGCTATGACGAGGCAGCCATCCCTGGCAGAGGAAGCAATTGCCTCGAGGTTCCGAGTAATATCGTACTCGTCAATTTTGACGCTCCTGCCGAATATCTCCGATCGTTTGAAGATTGCGCGAGCGATACCAATCTCCTCATGCGGATCAACATACGAAGGGTCGTCGGGCTGGCTGTCATTGGTGAGGTCAATCGCGGTGTAGCCAACACTGTCCCGAATGGAGCGAAGCTGCCCGAAGGCTGCGTCATCGACCTTGATGACCTGCGAAAGACGCAGCCGGTTCACGCCGGGGCGCGCAGGGCGGCCTATGTCTGCATTCGCTGCATACATGAAGTCGGGACCCGGCCCCCCGTCCATCGCGACGATGGCGACACGTCGTCCGCCGATTGTTCCGGTGCCTGCCTTTGCTGCCTCGAATTGGTTGCGACCGAGGCCGGCATGGAGGAAACCTCGCTTCTCGACCTCTTCCAGGGTCGAGAGCACACCGGACGGGCCAAGATCAAACGCATGATTGTTCGAGAGCGAAAGTGCCCGAAACCCGGTCGCCTGAAGCACATCCAGGACGACAGGATCGCTACAGCCGAAGAATGATCCCTTGAGCGGCCATCCACCATGGCTTCCAAGGATCGTTCCCTCAAAATTGGTGAACGAAAGATCCGCGCGGTTAAGCAGGGCCTGTACCTCCTGAAACGCCGGAGCACGGATAGCACGGATGTCGTATTTTATAAGGGATTGGCCCGTGACGGCCAATGTGAACCTGTCATTCATATGTCACCTTTGGGGCGGCGAAAGCCGCCGATGTTCGGAAACCCGATATTGAACACTGGGCCGCCGTCGCGGGGCTATGGCCCAGCAACACTCAGCGCGTGAACCGGAGAGGCCGGGCCTCGATGAGGGTGCGTGTGTAGGGATTCCGGGATTGCGAGAAGATGAAGTCCGAGGATCCGAAATCCTCGACCCGGCCGTCCTTCAAAATATATACGGAACTGCAGAGCTGCTGCACGACGGCAAGGTCATGGGAGATGAAGATCATCGTCATATCCCTCTCGGCGATGCTGTCTTTGAGAAGCTTGACGATTTCGGCTTGCACGGACACATCGAGCGCTGAGGTCGGCTCGTCCGCAATGATGATCTCAGGTCTCGCCAACAGAGCCCGCGCGATACAGACGCGCTGCTTCTGACCGCCCGATAGCTGATGCGGATAGCGGGCAAGCAAGGTCCGCGAGAGACCAAGCTGATCCATCATCGTCCCGACATCCGCGGGTTCTTCACCAGAACACATATCCGCGCCAAAGCGGATGCTTTCATGCAATGTCTCGCCGATGGTCATTCTGGGATTGAGCGAAACCGAGGGATCCTGAAAGACCATCTGCACACGTCCGAGGAGGCCGCTGCGGCGGCCGCTCTTCGAAACATCGAACTCGTTTCCGCCGATCGTCACCCGTCCCACTGAGGCCGTGTCCAGCCCGGCGATGATTCGGCCGAGCGTCGTCTTTCCGCTTCCACTCTCCCCGACAATGCCGGTGATCTCACCGCGCGCCAGCCGTATGCTTGCGTCGCGCAACGCAAACTTTGCGCTATTTCGGCCAACGCTCCGTGAGAACCCATGTGAGGAGAAGCTTTTCGAAACACCCTCTGCGACGAGAAGCACCTTGGCACCCTCTCCGCAATCGGAAGACATGGTCCGGCTGCCATTGGTTCCTGGCTCTACTGCAGCCGCCGATATCCGCAGCCGCGGAACTGCGGCAAGCAGGCTGCGGGTGTAGTCGTTTGCGGGCGCATCGAGAATGATCCCGGTGCGATCCTGTTCCACCACCTGGCCCTTTCGCATGACGAGAACCCGATCGGTTATCTCGGACACCACACCCATGTCGTGGGTGACCAGGACGATGGAGACGCCGGTCTCATCGACGAGGGTTCGAAGGAGTGTCAGAATCTGCTTCTGGACCGTGGCATCCAGTGCTGAGGTCGGCTCGTCGGCGATGATGATGTCGGAAGATCCCGCCAGAGCGATCGCGATAACCACCCGCTGTCTTTGCCCTCCGGAGAACTGATGCGGATAATTGCCATATCGACGCTGCGGCTCCGGAATGCCAACGCGGGCCAGGAGCTCGAGTGCACGTGAGCGAGCATCACGTCTCGAGACAGAGCTGTCGACGGCGAGGATGGTTTCCTCTACCTGTGCGCCGACGCTCATCAGGGGGTCGAGCGAGGCGGTATGATCCTGGAAGATGGCGGATATCCGCCGTCCTCGGGCGGCGCCCTCCCCTTTTCCCATGGCGTCGATGGGTTTGCCGTCGAATTCGATCGTACCCGACATCACCTCAAACTCAGGCGCAAGCAAGCCGAGGACGGCATTGCCCAATGTTGACTTTCCAGCCCCCGATTCACCGATGACGCCGAGGATCTCGCCGCGCCCAAGCGCGAAACTCACATCGGTCAAAATCGTCACCGGCCCGGACGCAGAGCGATGGCGAAGGCCGAGGTTCTTCACCTGAAGCAGAGGCGTTCTTCCAGTGTTTTGAGTCATACCGGACGGCTCCTTGGATCGAGACGGCGTCGGACATCTTCACCGACGAGATTGATGCTTGCGATCAGCCCAAAGAGAGCCAAGCCAGGAAAAAGGCTGATCCAGTATTGGCCGGTCAAAAGGTACTGGAAGCCGTTTGCGACCGTAGAGCCTAGGGAGGGCTTGTCGATCGGAACGCCGAGGCCAAGAAAGGACAAGGTTGCTTCGAGCGCGACGGCATGGCCGACTTCAATCGGGATCAAGGTCACGGCCGGCGCGATGCTGTTCGGGAGCAGATGACGAAAAATGATCCGAGATGTCGGCAACCGCATGAGCCGGGCCGCATCCATGTAGGATTTGTTCGTCTCACTGAGTGCCACGCTGCGCGCCAACCGGGCATAACTTGCCCACTGGGCGATAATCAGCGCCAGAATGATCCGGTCAATTCCAGGCCCGAGGGTGACGATCGCGATCAAGGCGATGAGGATCGTCGGCAGGCTGAGCTGAAGGTCGACGAGCCGCATAATGACAATATCGGCCCACTTGCCGAAATAGGCAGCACTGACACCTGCCGTCAGCCCGATCAGGGCGGCGATGGCCGCACTGGTGACAGACACCACGAGGCTGATGCGCAAGCCGTAGAGGATACAGCTGACGATATCCCTGCCGAGCCCGTCCGTTCCGAGCAGGTAAAGATAGCCGCCGCTGCCCCACGTACCCGGAGGAGAGGATGCCTCCCACCCGTAGATTTGCAGGGGGTCGTATGGGTTTTGCGGCGCGATCGCCGGTGCGGCAAGGGCAAGCAGGATGTAGGCCACAAGCAGGATTTTGGACGGGCTCAGCGTTTGCCATTGAGGACGCCGGTTCAACGCCCGGAGAATGTGAGCTTTCATGGCAGTTCCCTTTATGAAGACAGGCGCACGCGCGGGTCGAGCACGGCATGGAAGAGATCGACAAAGGCATTGAGGGCGACGAAGGCGACCGAGATGAAGGTCAATGTCGCCATCACCACCGGCCGGTCGAGGAGCTGGATGGAGTCGATCAGGAGCTTGCCGACGCCCGGCCACGAGAAAATCGATTCCACCACCACCGCAAAGGCGAGCATGCCGCCGAATTGCAGGCCGATGATCGTCATGATCGGCACGCTGATGTTCGGCAGAGTGTGGCGAAGCAGGATCCTTCGTGGGGAAAGCCCTTTCGCGCGGCAAAACCTCGTAAAGTCCAGGCTCTCGACTTCGATCGTGCCGGATCGCGAAAGCCGCGCGATAAGCGCGATGTTCGGTATTGCCAGCGCAAGCGCCGGAAGAACCATGTGCCAGACGCCCTCCCGGGTCAGGACGCTCCACTCCTGCCCCATGAAGCTCGCCGTCGCGCCCCTGCCCCCGGATGGAAACCAGCCCGTTAGGATGGCGCCGATGAGAATCAGCATCATGCTCAGCCAGAATGACGGGACGCTGAGTGCGAACACGCTCGATCTGAGCACGCTCCGGTCGAGCAGTGTTCCCCTCCTCCGGCCGGCCAGGAGCCCCACTCCTGTTCCGGCCGGAGCCGCGATGAGCATCGCGATACATGCGAGCTCAAGCGTCGCGGGAAGCTTGCTCATCACCAGTTCCAGAGCCGGCAGATGATAGATGTAAGAGGTTCCGAAGTTTCCATGGACGACGTTGTCGATGAAAAGGAGGTACTGGCGCCAGATCGGCTGATCCAGTCCCAGCGCGACAGTCGCGCGCTGGATATCCTCAGGCGTGGCGGTTTCGATGTTGACGATGTTGAAGACCGGATTGCCGATGCTGTGAATGCCGACAAAACCGATCAACGACATGGCAAGGAGGAGAAGGAAGGCTTGGCCCAGCCTTCCGAATGCTGCTGAAATCAAGGCCATGGTTCTCACTCCGTCGTTGGAAGCGTCTGCATCGCGGTCGTCCAGCCGCGGGGATGCATCACATAGGAGCCAATCCGCGGGCCGAAGCCGACGATGTGATGGAAGTGATAGAGGGGAATGATCGGCTGGTCGGCCATCACGAAATCCGTCGCTTCGGCAAGCGCCTTGTTTCGCTCCGGGCCTTCCTGGATGCTTTCCGCCTTTGCAAGCATCGCGTCGAAGGCCTGGTTCCGATAATGCCCGAAGTTCAAGGCTCCGGTTCCCCGTTCGGGATTTGGCGAGGCCAGGAGAGCATGGAGAATGATGTCGACCGCCTCGCCGGATGTGCCGCCGTACCACGCGGCAAAGTCGCCGCTAGCGCGCTTGGTGTTGAAGACCGAGAACGGAAAGGCGGTGGGCTGGACGGTGACCCCGATGCGCGCCCAGCTTTGCGCGATCGCCTGGAGGCTCTCACCGTCGCCGGGATAGCGGCCGGCAGGTCCGGCGAGAACAACGTTGAAGCCGTTCGGAAAGCCTGCCTTTGTGAGGAGCGCCTTCGCTTCGTCGTAATTCGGATCCTCCGGCTTCAGATTGGACGAAGTGCCCGGCAGACCGCCCGGGAAAACCTGTGTCGCGGCCGTACCGTAACCGGCAAGGATCTTGTCGACCAGAATTCCGCGATCCGTCGCCATCGCAAGCGCGCGCCGCACTAAGGGGTCCTTGAAGGGGTTGGGGATCTGCTCGCCGGATTTGCTCGTCACGCCGGGAAGTGTTTCTCTTTCCACGTCGAACTGCAGGAAATTGACACGCGCCGCACTGACGCTCTCGATCCTCGCGCCCCGCTGTTTGAGCGAGGCCACGTCGCGTGCCGGAATGGCGTCCGCAACGTCGACATCCCCGGTGGCCAAAGCCGCCACCCGCGCCGCAGGATTCTCGATGATCCGGAACGTCACCTCGGACCAAGCGGGTCTGCCGCCCCAATAGTCGTCGTTCCTCGTAAGCTTCAGCATCTCACCGGAACTCCAGCTCTCGAACTTATAAGGCCCGGTGCCGACGGGAGGACTTCCGGCATTGAGCTCCTCCGTGGTCTGGAACCCCTGCCCCGGTCGATGCATCACGAAGATCGAGGAAAAGGCCAGCGGCAGGTTGGGGACATTGCCGTTCGTATCGATGACAACGGTGAGAGGATCGGGCGCCGAGACCGCCTTGATCTCGGTGACATATGAGCGAAAGCCGCCGCTTGGTGAGTTCAGGAAATCCCTAATGCGCGCAATAGTGTAGACGACATCGTCTGCGGTGAAGGGCGAGCCGTCATGAAAGCGGACGTTTTCCCGCAGCTTGAATTCCCATTGCGTGCCGGACGTCGCACGCCAGGAGACGGCAAGGCCGGGCTTCAGGTCGAGACGCTCATCCTGATAGACGAGCCGTTCGTAGATATGAGAGAGCAGCGAGGTGTTTTCGTTGAGATTCGCGTAATGCGGATCGAGTGTCATCAACTTGTACGACGTCGCGATCCGCAGCTCCTGCGCCTGTGCCGGTCCAGCCAGGACGCTCCACAGCGGGACCAAAACCAGCGCTGCCAACAGCACGAGCGGACGAAATGAATTTCCCTGTTTCACCATGAGGTTCCCATTTTTTTGATTTTTCGCCGCAGCTGGCGACCCTGTGGCAGAATTGCTCCCACCACGCGTTCATCACCGAAGCGATGTTCTCAAACATCCGGCTTGCGCCTTTTGCTCAGCGATCTTCTAGGTTTCGGGCGCGTGCGGTTGTGATCCGACCATCGCAAAGAGCCGGGCTTCGAGCCCCTGTCCTCGAAGGCGTGATTCGATCAGCCGTTGTCGGGATGCACGCCATTCATGCGAGATCGCGAAGGCAAGATCGTTATTGCCAACGTCCAGAAGTGCGGCAAGTGAGGCTGAAAGCCCCGGATATGTCGGTAAAGACGCCGCCACGAGCGAATGGAAGTTGCTCCCCCGGGTGACCGGAGGCAAAGTTCTGCTATTGTCGGAATCAGTCATGATCCGAGCTCCTGACAGCTTGGTTGTGGTTAGGCTGAAACCGGTGGTCGAAACACCGATTTCAGCCGTTATGGGCGTTTTCATATCACTTAGTCGTAAAGTCTTCAATGAGAAATTGAAAAAATGAATGGAATTACGGGAGCTCAAATTAGAGCGGCGAGAGCGCTGCTCCGATGGTCCGCTGAAGATCTCGCGAAGGCAGCAAGTATTGGCGTTACGACGATACGCCGTTCGGAGGCGGAAGACGGACAACCATCGATTACGGCTGCAAATCTGAAACTTATCAGGATAATCTTTGAGGACGCCGGGATTGAATTCATCCCGGAAAATGGCGGCGGCGTCGGAGTGCGGTTCAAGAAGCCGGCTACTTGAGGTTCCTCGGCGACAGGGCAGGCATGAAACCAACCCTGTCGATAAACGCCATCGGCTATGACCTCGCACCCTTTCCTTCGTCTCGGATCACGCTGTATGGCGGCTTTGGAGAGGAAATTAACATTCCGCCGTCACATAAATTGGCGCTCCAGCAGAACTCTATTTAACATTTCGCCGACATGCTGATTAACGTTTCGCCAAACCCTAATTGCCGTCATCCATTGCGTTAATTAACATCTGCCCTTGCCAATTTGACACCGCACAATGCTCGGCAAAAGGGTTCCCAAGCTCGCCCTCGCAATTGGAAGGTCATAGTCAGCGTAAATTATTGATCCATTTTAATGGGTTGATTTTTTCACAATATGGCTTTATTTGAACCATCAAAGGGGTCAGTAAATGCGACTAGCGCTTCAAATCCATTTTGATGGTGAGTGGCATCAAGCTGCGACGCTTGAGATAAAAGATGACGACACAGGCTATCAGGGCGCGTCGATCGTCGACTATGACCTCGATTACTTCATAGGGGTAGCTTCTCAGGAATTCGCGTCGGGTAAAGCGGTTTGCGATCTTCGCGCGCTGTCTGTCCGCTATCCGGTGGACCTCGAGAACCGATATGGCCCTCATTGGCCTCCCTTCCTTCTGGACCTGATGCCCCAAGGGCACGCGAGGCGAAGGCTCGCCGAACATCTCGGACTCGTGGAAGCGGCGCGCGCATCCGATCTTCCCTTGCTTCTTCGGGCAGCGGCAGGCGGAATTGGCAATGTGCGAATTAAAGAAGCGGCTGACGCGGAAGCGGAACGTTTGCATGGCGTGCAGCGCCAAGGTGTCACCGAGGCTGAAATCCTGGAGCGCTCGGACCGGTTCATGGAAGTCGCCGATCGTTTCGGAATGCTTGCCTCCGGCTCAAGCGGCCTTCAGGGCGAATGGCCGAAAGTTTCGATGACCAAAACAACCGATGGACTGTACTACCCGGACAGTTTCGTCGCCGACGATGAGGCGGTACGTCATGTCATTGTCAAGCTGGTTCGCAGCACCGAGCCGATGGATCGCCTGATCCTTGAGGGCGAAGCACTCTATTCCCGCATTGCCGCCGAAATCGGCCTGAATGTCAGTGAAGTCTCAACTTACGCGGAAGGCGTACTAATCATCCCTCGTTTCGATCGGCGAAAAGGGCAAAATGGTCAAGTGCTGCGCCTCGGCCAAGAAAGTCTGGTGTCGGCCATCGGCGTTGCCGATTTCGGCCATATCGGCGCGCACGAAGTCTATATCGACATCCTGAAACGATATTCGTCCGATCCGCTCGCGGACATAGTCGAATACCTGAAGCGCGACATTGCCAACCTTGCGCTTGGCAACCCCGACAATCACGGCCGGAATTCGGCCTTGAGCAAGCTTCCTGACGGAACTATTCGACTGTCGCCGCTATTCGATTTCGCACCCATGCGGCTCGCCAAGGAAGGAATTATTCGCTCCACGCGCTGGGCTTCCATGCGCGATGTAGGCCGCGATCACCTTCCCGATTGGAAACTGATCTGCGCCGAGCTTATGCCCGATCCGGATGCACAGGTGCGCCTCACGACCGCGCTCAGCCAATTTGCCGAGCGCTTGCGTCAGGCGCCCCAAATGGCAAAGGACATCGGCGCGCCGCCCGAAATTCTTGATCGAGCCATGATCCGCTGCACCGAGATGGCAGACAGTGTTTCAACGGCCTGCGCGTAGCACCGGAAAGGAGCGGATCAGATGGCTCGCTGGAAAAAGCCCACGAAAGAAGAAATTCTGGAGCACCGCCGAAATCTGGCCGAGCGGGCACGCCAGGGTGCGCTGCGCCTGCCCAGGGCAGTGGTCGAAATCCGCAAGAGCTTCGGCATGACCCAGGAGGAGTTCTCCAAGACGCTTAGCCTGACGCGGCGGCAAGTCGCAGAAATCGAAGCCGGCACAGCAAATCCGACATTTGAAACACTGGACAAGATCGGCCGGCTGTTCGGGTTCACCGTCGGTTTTGTACCAAGGAACGCGCGGGAGGACACCGCGAAATCGCCCTTTGACAGAGAAGAAGAAGCGTGACGGATGGAGACGTCGAAGCTCCTCATCGGTCGAGCCGTCGCACCATGATGACATCGTCGATTTGCCTGTCACCGTCCAGCAGTCCGCCAGGAATCCGGCCGACCTCGATAAATCCATGGCGGTGATAGAAGCCCAATGCCGCCGAATTCTCCGCACTGACCGCAAGCTCCAATTGGAGAATTCCAAGGCATCTCGCATAATCCGAAACCACGTCCAGAAGATCTGCGGCAATTCCTGTCCCGCGTTCGCTCTTTCGCACGTAGACGCTGACCAGCATGGCGCGATGAGCCATTTTGCGCGGGCGAAAGCGCACGAACCCCATGATACCGACAGGTTCGGATTTGCAAAATGCGACAAAGATCGGATCATTCAGCCTTCGGCGCCATTCCTCATCACGGAGGAATTGCCAATCCTCAAATCGGCTCGCAAAGGAAGCCGGTTCACACCGAAGGGCCTCCAGCCGAATGCTCCGGAAAACATCGATCTCGCCAGCGGTAATTCGCCTGATCGATACTCGCTCCACAGCCATGACGGACTCCAGAAAAGTGAAACGGGCTCCTACCGGGGAAGGTTGCGGACCCCAACGAACCATTCGCCGCGTGCAGAGGAATCTCTGCGCAGGCCTTCCAGTCCACAGCGCCGACAGCGGCTGCGAGGACTATGCCCACTGCCACTCCAAGGAAGCAGGGTGAATCGCTTGAGCCCTCATATGCGCCGACAGCTCTGCCCAAATCGGATCGCCGGTGAAACTGGTAAGGTCACCGGCGGCATCCTCCAGAGAGCAGGCGCCATATCTGGCAGCAATCTGCAGCCCAGATCCGTTTTCTTCGATCTCCACGAATGGGGAGCCGTTCATTGGGCGCAGGACCCGGTGCCCCCACATTCCTGGTCGCTCGTCGGCACGCAGTGCGTCAATGAGTTCCCGGTCGGTCGAGACGTCGAGTGCAGTTGCTATGAGATACCGCATCAGGGGATAATAGACGGTCTGGCGGCATCCGCCGAGAACGCGAACGCCCGGGAGGATCGATGTCACCAGAAACGTCATGAGCAGATTCGGCACCAATCGGCGCTGGCGCAGGGAAACCGCGATGCTTTCAGGATCAAACCTCACCTCACGGAACGAAGAGGACCCGCCTGAAAGAACGCCGTCCTGCAAACGCATGGGAAATAACCTGCCATCCTGCAGACCCCAGAAAAAATCGGTCGTCTGGCGGACCCATCCCGCCCACGGTCCGGCGTTGAGCTGATCCACCGTCCTCAAAATCCTGTCCGCAAACCGGCCGGGCCCGGCGAGATGGGTCGATAGCCACGATGCCGAATCCTCGAAATGGTCCGCGACGAGATCGGCAACATCGATATCGTCAAATTGCAGCAGCCGGAGAGGAGGCGGAAACGTACCGCGCCATAGAGACTGATTGGCGGCTTTGATCGCGTCGGCCGCCGACGGAAAGTCAGCGTCCGGCAAAATAGCCTTGAGCCGGCCAGCAGCGGGATTGACGAATCCGCCGCCATTTTGCCGCGCCAGCGCGAAGCGGTAAGGCCCGTTAAAGCCACAAATACTGTAGGGGTCCATCCGGCTTCGAGAGAGGCCGAAGACGTTCACCACTTCGCTGCCGAGCGAAAGCCATCCTGGGCCTTTTTTCGATTTCTCGATGAACTTGACTGTCGAAGAACTGTAGCAGATGTGCCACCGCCGGGCATGAGTGGTGAGGCCGAGTGCACTGAACAGGTGCGTGTAGAATGCATCTGGCTCGATCAGGAGGTGAAGGTGAGGACCGGTTTGTATGACCGGTGCGGTCGCAATTTGCCGACTTGCTTGCTCTGCATCCTGCTGACTGGCACCTGACCTTAACGCGATACGCGTGACAAACGCCCGAAACCGAGCCATCGCGTCGTCGCGGGCGGAGCATCTTCCGCGGGCTCTTTCATCGTAGACCGCACGCGCGTATTCCGTGAGCGGACGTGCCCAGAACCGGGCAAGGTCAGGCATGAGAGAAGACAATGTCCCTCTTACTTCCTCCGCCGCAACCTTGTCGCAAGTGGCACCTAACAGCTCGCTATTCACCTTCGCTACTCTCGCATGAGGGGACCACTATTCAGGCTTCACCGCCGATCGACTGCGGCGGTCGCCAGGCCCAGTCTGCTAGCATCGGATTCCTCTCATGATTCCCAAGGATGTGCGGCAGTTGTTCGTAGCAAAACTCTGACGGTATCGCCGGCCTCACCATCGAACCTACAAAATCACGCAAGGAATCGAGGGAATTGGATGAGACAATCGTGTAGAAATTTCCGCTATTCCACGTAACGATGGTATACTGGAAATACGATCTGAGAGCCGATCGCGTCGTCTTCAGATCGACCTGGAAGTCGAACATCGTATCCAGAATATCACGTCTCTTCTCCACAATCTGCGTTCCGGAAAAGAACCGCGACTTGAACACCTCGTCTTTTTGGCGCTCTCGTTCAAGGTAGGTTTCACTGTCTCGGTGGGTGAGCTTTTGTACTTGCACCAATACACCATTCGGGCTGACTCGAGGCGCTATGAAGCCGGTTTGCTTATCCCGATCCCGGCCGTACATCTGGAACGTCGTATCTTCGAAAAGGACATCATATCCGTCTCGGAAAGGCTGGAGAGTTTCCTCTTTCTCATACCGTTCGTCGTCCAGTTCGAAAAACGGACCGTGATAGAAGTACGCATCGTCGCTGCCTCTCCGGGCGAAAAAGCAGACGCGATTGCCGTCCGTGGGGCTGCAATTGAGGGTTTTCAGACGCCCGTCGCCGAGCTTCGCCAGCGCTCTCGCAAGTGTGCCGGCGCCGGCTCCCAGTGTATAGATCGTCGCAGGGCGTCCGCGGCGCGCCCAGGTTTTCTCCGAAAATGAGAGGATAGCGGCGCCGAGGCGACACTCCTCCTCCAGCCGATAGGGAATGCTTGCAAAATAGTGGCTGTCGAAATGCCCCCACAAACGCCGGTGCGTGTCCCAGAATATCATGCAATCTAGATCGAACGACAGAAGATCCATCTCCGGCTCCGGCCTGCTGAGATCGGGCGCCCCTCCCAGTCCACTGGCTGTTTGTTCAAAGAAAGTTGCAAACGAATTGAGGCGCGGAGCCTTCCGCCACGCATCTATTGTCTTGCTGTCCACCATGGTGCGATCCTCGTTTCGAGCCAAACGACAGGTGCCGCGGTGATCCGGCTTTCGAAACAGCCATCACCGCTCCGCCAATCGCCCCTGCTAGGAGCAATTTTCTTGACTACCCGTGACTGCCTAGAGTTGATTGCCGGGAAGCATCCTTGCAATCTACCGGTATTGGGAGATTGACCCGCAGCTCTGACTTGCACAAAGGACATGATCAAAGCGCCGCAAAACGCACTTTTGCGCTGCGTCAGGACTGGATTATTTCAAGGAAGCTTGCCCTTGCGATAGCCTGATACATCGTCCTGGCATCGAGTTTGCGTTTGGCTAGCTTGAGATAGAGGCGCACGGCATTCTCCGAAATCTGCAGTCTTGCAGCGATGCGCTTCGAAACGAGGCCGCGCGCCAGGAGTTGAAGACATTCCTGTTCCCGTCTGGATAGTTTCCGGTAGCCGCCGCTTGTCCGCAGCCCCCCTACGGAGAGCGCTTTCTCGTGCAGATAGTGGGAGACTATTTGAAGGTCGTGGTTGCTCAACGTGCGTAACTTTCGCCACTCAGGCGTCGACAGGTCCGACGTCACCGAAAACAGGCTGCGTTCGCCGCTCGGACCTCTGATTGGGACCGTCAGACCGCGCCGGCCGATGGCGAAGGACTCGGCCTGCCTGAAAAAGCTGCGGGTTCTTGGAGATCGTCGATCAAGATTTGACCAATCGACGGGCAGGAAGCCGGTGCGGCTGAGGTCGATGACGGGATCGATCTCGAAATAGTTCTGACCGAGATAAAGGGACGTCCATTCTTCAGGATATGTCGTGCAATAGAAAGGATGGGGGTCTGCACGATTTGCGAGGCGGACCACCAAAAACGTCAGATGGGCAAATTGGTAGCGATCTCGAATGTCAGCAACGGCAACATTTAAATCCGCTCTGCTGCGTACCCTTCGCAACATCGTCAACGACCATGACAATGAAGACTGCTGTTGATCTTCCATCGGTTTCCTTTCGAGCAGCATGGCCGGTTTGCTGTTCTTCGCAAACTCCGGGATCTGCCCTATCGCCTGGTGTGTCGGTGCCTTATGGTGAATGATCGCTGCTTCACCTGTGACGCATTTGGAAATGCGGTCTATCTGGTGCCGCCGATTCCGGAGAGATCGACCCGTATCCCTGCTTTGTTAGGATCTGTTGCACCATCGGATGTCGGTGCGTCCTGACCTTCCAGGTCTTGCGGCTTCACACCTGGGCGCGCGTCCGGCTCGATGCCCGCTTTGCCTTGCTTCGGCTCGGCGAGTTTTACGTTGCCAGGATCGGTCGCCGTAAACACCGCCTTTCCCTCGAAATATCCGCTCTGCCACGAAATGATGGCGTCCTCGAAAGCCTCGTCGACCGCGTTGCCGTACCATTTCGTGACGATACGGTAGACCTTGCCGAACAGCGCCGTCCCCATGCGAATATTCTCGCAAGCGTCGACGAGGTCCGGTTTCAACTCCGAGACATCCTTGATCCCGAGCCCGGCCGGATATTGCGTAATGCCCACACGCACGACAGCCTGCCCGACATACTCGCCGATCAGCGCCATTGCCTCATCGACAGTTTTCGCCTGCGGCACCAGAACAACGCTGTTACCGGAGCGAACCGTGACGGTGAGCGGATCAGACGATCCGGCCCGCGCGATAAACTTTTCGACGATCGCGGGCTTTAGGCCCGGATCGGCGCATTGCTGGATAAGGGCGGCATCGACCATGGCTGTTATTCCTCTGCTTGGGTGTTGAATGCAGTGACGAGGGGCAAGTTGAACAGTCGCGCCCAAGCCGCGGCGCTGGCTTGCTGTATCGCGATGATCGAAGTGCCGGATGTCCACCAGCCATTGCCGGCGGCGACAATCATGTCCGGCCCATGCAGCATCGACTGCAGTACAGGCCACACGATCAACTGCTCGTAGCAGATCAGCGGCGCGATCCTCCTGCCGCCGAGTTCGACGACGGGGTTGGCGAACAAGCCAGCCTGTGCACCACCATCTTGTTCGTTCCATGCTAGCCATGGCTGCCACATCGAGACGGGGACCGGCATGCGTTCGTGGTAGAGGATGCGCCCGCCGTCACCGGAGATCGCCACCAGGACATTGTCGTAACCGGTGCGCTCGACGACTGCAGCGCCGGCAATCACGGTAAGGCGGCTGGTTGCGAGCTCGCGTTGCCAGAACTGCTCAACGGTCGGTGTCCAGAAACCAAGTGCGCTCTCGGGAAGGACGATGAAACGAGCGCCTTCGCGTGTGGCATGTTTCACTGTGGCCGACAGATCACGCTGCTGCTCGAGCGACGTGTCGCGGCCGAGCTTTTTCCCGTGTTCGAGGTCGACGCCTCTCCATCCTTCCGGTAGGTCCGGAACTGTCCACATTGCGGCGGACCAGAGCCAGAATCCTCCCAGGATGATGGCCGCAGCCGGCCACCACCTTGTCGTCATGACAATGAGGCCGGCTGCAGCGGCGCCGAAACCTGCCCGCCCCCAACCCGGAAACACTACGCCCGCCGCCGTGATCGGATGCGCCCAACCGACTATCCCGAACGGAGGGATCGCCATCAGCACAGCCGCCGCCCCATAGCGCAGCGCCCTTGCCTGTCCCGGACGATCCGTCCAGAGCGCCGCATGGAGGATGACGAAGGCAAGCGAGGCGACAATCCAGAGAAAAAGCCCCGACCATAGATTGGACGCATAGAAATTGGCGACGCCCTGCGGCAGGCCACGCGAAGCCGCCAGAAAATATCCCGCCGACACGAAGGCCGCCGTCACCCGTGATCGCGAGAATGCCCAGAGCATCGGGAACGTCATCGCGAGCGGCAGTGCCAGGACATCTCCGCTCCAACCGAGGACGCCGACGATGATCGCGCCGCCGATCAGAACGACCTGATGAAGACGATCAGGGATTGAAGGTAAGGACAGGCCGTGCCAGGCCGAGAAGACCTGAATCCGGAATCGGGCCAAAATATCGACTATCATAGGAGCTCGCAAAGGGTGAATGGAGAAACAGTTGGTGTGACGGCACGAAACCGCCGGGATCAGGCAAGAGCATCCTGCCCTCGCCATCCCTGTCCCACAGGGACGATGCGGGAACCGAACGGCCGTCGATGAGCACGTGATCGGTGATTTCGACACGTTGTCCGGCAAGTGCCGCGACAGTCTTGATCAGCGGCGCGAACCCGCCGGCGCATAGCCCTCGCCGAAGATATCCGCGCCGCCGCGCCTCTGCGAAGACAGCTGTCATGGGTGGGCATAAAAACACCAGATCGCCGACGGCGACCGGACGCTGAAGCTCTTCGATACGCCAGAGCCCAAGCGGCTCGCTTGGGGTCAGGTTGAGCCGATAACCACGCGTGAACGCAGCCGCCGCCAGTGCGGATATAACGACGGCGGTGCCCGCCAGAAACAGATGAATGCGCCTCCGTCTCATTGCTTCAGCACCGGCGTCTGGCGCTGGGTTAGACGCTGTTCCTCGGCTTGTCTTAGCGACTGGACGGTGCGCTCATGAGCCGCAAGCTGTTGCGCTGTCCGCATCACCGGCCAGGCTTGTTTCAGCTGCTCCTTCTGCTCCGGCTTCATGCCCTCGGAGAGTTTTTCGTACAGCGTTCCGGAAGGCTCGCGCGCCGCGTTGCTCAGCAGCACCCGCTCCCCGAACCGCTCGGTCACCGCCCGGTTGAGCCCGTCGATTTCGAGCTTGGTCTCACGATTGCTGAGTGCGTAGGCCATCGCCGCCGGAAGATCGTTGCGGTCGATGGCGTCACGCACCCGCTCCAGCACGACGCGCGCTGCCGGCGACAGCGCCGGAATGTCGAGCGAGACGCGCTGGCGCAACGCCTGTTCATCAGTCGCCATGCGTTGCGTCGCCGTTTCGCGCATACGCAGATACTGCTCGAGGTCGCGCTTCAGGGCCGGAGCATTGACCTCTGCGATGCGGCGCGCCTCACGCTCCGCCTTGCTGGCAAGAATGCCAGTCTTGCCCTTCAGCGGGCCGATCGATGCCGGCTCCGCCTCGAGTTTCTGCAGCATCTGTTTCGCCTTATCCTTGTCCGCCAGAACCGCATCGAAGTTCATCGGACGGAAGGCGGCTTCCGGATCGGCAAAAACGTAGGAGAAGCGCGCCGAGACCTCCTCCCATTGCCGCCTCAGGGCCGGATCGGCGCCGAGCTTGTCACCGACCGTATCGGCAATAGAGCCGGAAAATGTCTTGATGCCTGCGACCATGGGTGTGGCCTCCTTCATCGCGTGAGTGTTCGGGGATTGGGTGAAGCCGAGGCGCGCGGCAAAGGCAGCAAGGCGCTGGCTGAGATCGACAAGTTTGGCCTTCTGGCGCAGCGTCCAGTCGAGCCGGTCGCGTACCAGCGTGCGAGCGACCTGCACGATGTGCAGGCCACGAGCCTCGGCAAAGCGCAGCGCCTCGCGATAAAGCTGGCCGCGCTCGTAGTCGAGCGTGGTCTCCTTGGCGTTCCTTCGGGAAACAACCTTGGCCAGCCCGCCATTGAAGGAGAAGGATCTCGTCCCGTAGTAGAGCTGCAGATCCTCACGATGGCGAGTCATCGCTACATAGGTCAGATGCCGATCCAGGGACAGGGAAGCGAGCACCTTGACCTTGTCGACGGTGGCGCCTTGGGACTTGTGAATCGTCGTGGCGTAGCCGTGGTCGAGATTGTTGTAGAACCGCTGTTCGACGATCACCTGTCGGCGCTGATCGCCCTCGCCCACCGTTGCGACGATGCGGTTTGTTGCGGCCTCGACGACATGGCCGATCATGCCATTCTTGACGCCGAGCGATCCCTCGTTCTTCAGGAAGACGATCTGGTCGCCGGCATCGAAACGGCGTTCGCCGTCAGCCGTTTTGAAGACATGGCCTTCACCGACAATGCCGCGTTCGACCAGCTTTTCGCGGGCCATGACATTGAGCATGCGAACATCGCGGCGCAGATGAGCGAGGATCAATGTTGTCCTTGTCTGATCGTAGTCGTGGTTCCAGTCAGCGATCAGGCGTTCGACGGCTTCGGACTTCAGGTGCGAGCCGAGCAGCCTGCCCTGGTCCTGATATGCGACGAGAGCCTTTTCGACATTCCCGCGCGCGAGATCGAGCGACGCCTTCCGCATCCAGTCCTCGCGCTGGCGATAGATGCTCTCGAGTTCGGCATAGCCAATGCGATCGACGATGGCGCGGAAGGCAGCACCCGCCTCGATCGGCTGCAGCTGTTCGGGATCGCCGACCAGCACGATCTTCGCGCCCGCCCCGACCACGGCATCGACGAACCCGGCCATCTGCTTCGAGGCGACCATGCCGGCCTCGTCCATGACGAAGATCGTCTTGTCGTCCAGAACGTCACGGCCGCGGTTCCAGCGCAGTTCCCATGACGCAAGCGTCCGGCTCTCGATGCGGGCTTCCTTCTCCAGGCCCTCAGCCGCTTTGCCTGCAAGCGCACCGCCGACAACGCGATATCCGGCCATTTCCCAGACCTCACGGGCCGCCTTCATCATCGTGGTCTTGCCGGCGCCTGCGCGTCCGACGACCGCGGCTATACGGGCAGGTCCTGCAATGCGCTCGATTGCCGCTTTCTGCTCGTCGGACAGCCGCGCATGCCGCCTGAACGTGGCGTCGAGAGCGGAGTGGGAAACGCCCCCACCCTCTCGGCTCGACAGCCACGTTGCCTGCCGCGCCATCGTCGCTTCCAGCCGGATCATCGCCCGCGTGGCGTAGCGGGCCGGCACCCTGTCGCCAGTGCCGAAATCGATCGTATCGCTCTGCAAACGGAGTACATCGGGGATCTGGATGATGCGCGCTAACAACTGCTGAAACATGCCGGGATCGTCGATATAGCGATGCAGCACCTTGGCCACGTCCCGCTCGTCGAAGACGCTTCTTTCTCGCGTGATCAGATCGAGCACGATGGCCGGATTGCGCATGATCCGGCGGGCGTTTTCCGAGCGTCGCTGCTCGTTCAACTCGATCCGTTCCAACTGCGGCCTCACACCCTGTTGCTCCGCCTTGCGCTCGATGGCCTTGGCCCCGACGCCGAGATGGATGGTGGGCTCGAGATCGATACCCTGCTTTTCGTAAGAGCGGCCGTCGACCCTCAGATCAATGCCGCCGAGCGCCAGATGATGGTTCAGCCGTGCGAACCAGCCATCCCGCAAGGCGTTGAAATCATCCGTCGAACCGGCCCATAGCTCGTAGAGGATTTTGCCGGACTTCGTTCGCACCGGCTGGCCATCCTCACCGATGACAGCAACCTTCTTCGACCCGAACCCGTCGTCGGAGAGCGGCCGCAATGTGGTCATCAGATGGATGTGCGGATTGCCGGGATTGTCGTGGTAGACCCAATCGGCAACCATGCCCTTGGCAAGGATGTGCTTTTCCACGAAGTCGCGTACCAGCGCGATATTCTGCTCCGGGGTGAGCTCCAGCGGAAGTGCTATGGTCAGGTCGCGAGCAAGCTGAGCATCGGAGCGCTTCTCGAAGGCTTCAACCTTGTTCCAGAAGGCTTCGACGGCTCCCGAGATCGACCGGTCGGCAATCAATGCTCGTGCCCATTTCGGGGCATTGGCAGGGAGCGTGAACTCCTCATGAAGCAGACCCTGTTTGCGCGTGTAGTCAATGGTGCGAGCTTCGCGTTCATATTCCATTTTTGCGCAATGCCGGTAGGCCGCAGACAGGACGGCACTGCGGCCATCGCCGCGGCTGACGATACTGGCTGAGAAATGGGCAATGGCCACGGCGCAAGACACTCCCGGTTCGACCCTCGTTCGTCGGGGGCGACGACCCCGCGACGGCCCCGCCAGGGCCGTGAGCAAGCACGTCGCATCAGCGACGTATAATTGCGCCCTTGGAGCCATTCCTTCAGAACGGCCGGGATCATCCACAGAAGCATCGCCCTTGGCGATCTGCAGATCTGCAGATGTCATTTCGAGCGCATCCGGGAGAATCTGGGCGTCGCAATTGCAACGCCCAGACTTCAAAGGAGCAACCGGAATGAAGAAGCCGTCATCGAGGATCAGGGAAGAAATCGCCAGACTGCAGGATCAGTTGAAACAGGCCGAAACCCGTGAGGCCGAACGCATCGGACGTACCGCGCTGAAGGCCGGTCTGGGGGAAATCGAGATTGACGAAGCAGAGCTTCAGGCGGCCTTCGAGGATATCGCCAAACGGTTTCGCGGAGGCAGACGTGCTGCGAGCGGGAAGAAGAACGCTGGCGAAGGCAGGACTGGCAGCGAAACATCTGCGGTGTTCACGTCTGGCGCGGATGCGGGCGGGCCTGGTGAGGCTTGAGCGGATGGCCAAGGCGATGACATCAGATGCGCGCAAAAAGGACACGCGCGAAAAAATCGAACTCGGAGGCCTGATCGTCAAGGCTGGGCTGCGATACGAGAAGCGTTCTCTGCTGCTCGGTCTGCTGATCGACGCCAACAGGCGGATCAGGGGCGACGAGACGGAAAAGGCCCGACTAGCGGCAATTGGCGCGGAGGCCTTTGGAAATGACGGCGAATAGGCTGCTTCTGGCAATCCTGCCCTCGGCAATCATGGTCTCGGCCATGATCCTGACGTCAGGCATGGAACATCGGCTGGCGGCGCTCGGAACATCCGCGCAGGCGAAGCTGATGCTGGGCCGCGTCGGGCTCGCCCTCCCCTATATGGCTGCCGCCGCGATCGGCGTCGTCGCGCTCTTCGCCGCTAATGGTTCGAAGCATATCAAGGTCGCCGGTCTGAGCACGCTGGCGGGAAGTACTGTGGTCCTCATTATCGCCATGGCACGCGAGACGATCCGCCTGGCCGCTATTGCCAGCGACGTGCCGGCCAAACAATCGGTTCTCGCCTATGCCGATCCGGCAACGATGATCGGTGCCAGCGTCACCCTCATCGGAAGCGCGTTCGCTTTGCGTGTTGCGATCAAGGGGAATGCCGCCTTTGCAATGGCAGCACCGAAGCGGATCGGTGGCAGGCGAGCAATCCACGGCGAGGCCGACTGGATGACGATGCAAGAGGTTGGAAAACTGTTTCCAGAGCACGGCGGCATCGTCATTGGCGAGAGATATCGCGTCGATCGCGATGGTGTTGCCGCCATGCCGTTCCGGGCCGATGACAAGCAAAGCTGGGGCGCCGGCGGCAAGGCGCCGCTGCTTTGCTTCGACGGTTCCTTCGGCTCGTCGCATGGCATCGTCTTCGCCGGTTCCGGGGGTTTCAAGACGACCTCGGTGACGATCCCGACCGCGCTAAAATGGGGCGGCGGTCTCGTCGTGCTGGATCCGTCGAGCGAGGTTGCGCCGATGGTCAGCAAGCACCGGCGTCAGGCTGGCCGGAAGGTGATGGTGCTCGATCCGACCGCGTCGGGCACGGGCTTCAATGCGCTGGACTGGATCGGCCGTCATGGCAATACCAAGGAAGAGGATATCGTCGCCGTCGCCACCTGGATCATGACCGACAATGCACGCACGGCGTCCGCCCGCGACGACTTCTTCAGGGCCTCGGCGATGCAGCTCCTGACGGCACTGATCGCCGATGTCTGCCTGTCAGGATATACGGATGAAAAAGACCAGACTCTGCGCCAGGTCCGCGCCAATCTGTCCGAGCCCGAGCCGAAGCTTCGAGCACGTTTGACGAAGATCTATGAGGGGTCTGAATCCGAATTCGTGAAGGAGAACGTTTCCGTCTTCGTCAACATGACGCCGGAGACGTTTTCGGGTGTCTATGCCAATGCGGTCAAGGAAACGCACTGGCTGTCCTATCCCAACTATGCCGGTCTGGTCTCTGGCGACAGTTTCTCCAGCGACGATCTCGCAAACGGCGAAACTGACATCTTCATAGCGCTCGATCTGAAAGTGCTGGAAGCTCATCCGGGCTTCGCGCGCGTCGTCATCGGTTCGCTGCTGAACGCAATCTATAACCGCAACGGCGACGTGAAGGGTCGAACCCTTTTCCTACTCGACGAGGTGGCACGTCTCGGCTATCTGCGCATCCTAGAAACCGCCCGCGACGCAGGCCGTAAATACGGCATCACGCTGACGATGATCTTCCAGTCGCTCGGCCAGATGCGCGAGGCGTATGGCGGGCGTGATGCGACGAGCAAATGGTTCGAATCCGCATCCTGGATTTCGTTTTCGGCAATCAACGATCCTGATACCGCCGACTACATTTCGAAGCGATGTGGCGACACCACGGTCGAGGTCGACCAAACCAATCGCTCGTCCGGAATGAAGGGATCGTCGAGATCGCGGTCGAAGCAACTCAACCGCCGGCCGTTGATCCTTCCGCATGAGGTTCTGCGCATGCGCGCCGACGAACAGATCGTCTTCACCTCGGGCAATGCACCCCTTCGATGCGGGCGCGCCGTGTGGTTCCGCCGCGAGGACATGAAGGCCTGCGTCGGTGAGAACAGGTTTCACAAGAACTCTTCCGGCACGCATGAACCTGTTGTGCGGTAGGTCGAGGGCGCAACGATGAGATATTGGGAAGCATGCGAAGCACAGGTGACGGCGGCCGAGGAATGCCGCAAACATGGCATCACGGCTGGGGTTCGCGAAGCCGACGGCGCGCTTATCGATAAGGACAGTGGCGAAGTCATCGGGCATCCTGACGGCTACGGAGAATTCAATGACGGAGATATCCTCGGGTTCCTCGGATATTGATCGACGTCCGTTCGACCGATGGCGCTTGGTGATTGCGGGAAGATCGTGACCCGCATAGGCGAAGACCGAAGGGCTTCGTTCGCCTTGGCGGATAGAGCCGAACGCCTCCGGCGGACCGCCCATAGCTCTCAAACGGAACTTCACGAAAATGAATCGGTCAGACGCAATCGATTCATATCTCTAGTTGGACGAAACTTGGCGGCCGAGCGATTATGCTGCCATGCTCATTCAACCCTACCAGCTCTATGTCGAACGCACGGACGAATCCCGCAACATGGCTCGCTTCTATGCCATGACGATCGAGCCCAATCTGTTTGGCGAGGTCTGCCTGACACGTCGCTGGGGCCGGATCGGAGCACAGGGCCAGATGAAGGTTCAGCATTTTGCCAGAGAGCGAGATGCTGTCGCAGCTTTCCTCGATCTTCTTCGACAGAAGCGAAGACGCGGTTACCGAGTCACCCCTTCGGCAGCCCGTCATTGATAGTCGGCGAGTTCTTGCAGACTCTGTATGACATCCCACCTCGACCACGATGAAACAGGAGCATTTGACGTTTGGCATATTCGCATGATCTCCGGCTTTTCTGCCGGAAAAGGAGGAGGCAACGCAAGCTCGCAATCCTCGCGATAGTCCCTGGCATCATAAGCGCCATCGCCCTGGCGGTCAGTGCTCCGCCAATGACACTGGCCGCACCGAATATAGCTTCGGTGAAATTTGAAAAATGCACCAACGGCCAGCGGATCACCTGCGTCGTTGACGGCGATACACTGTGGATCGATGGAACGAAAGTTCGGGTTGCAGACATTGATGGACCTGAGATCAGCGACCCAAAATGCGGCTCGGAACTTGCTCTCGGTAACCGCGCGACCGAGCGGCTGATCAAACTGGTGAACCAAGGTCCATTCGAATTGCAGGCATGGCCGGGTCGTGACAAGGATCGCTATGGCCGTACCCTCCGGATCCTCGCGCGAGATGGCCACAGCCTCGGCGATATCCTGGTCTCGGAAGGGCTGGCTCGGACCTGGACAGGTCGTCGCGAACCATGGTGCTAGCCGGCTCGGCCCGTGAAGGCCGCGCCTGTCGGCGCTCACTCGCGCCGTTCCCATTCGGTTTCGATGTTGAGCTCAACGTTCGCGAAGAACGGAATCTTAATCGCGATCTTCAGGCCGAGCTTGCGCTTGCGGAAGAGGTGACTGACGACCTTGCCAAGGATGCGAAGTCGGCGGCCGGTGGCGCTGAGAAATTTTGCGAGCTGGTGCATCGTGGATCTCCTGTCGATTGCGGTTCATTGCGGGGATGAAGAGCGGACAGGGAAGGAGGGCTGCACCCGCAGGGCCGAAGCTGAGCGGAGGACCTGATGGCGACCGAATTTCGGTGCGCGAGGAGCCGCGGCCAAGGAAAATTCTGGCGTCATCAGGTTGCAGCCAGACGCCCGGGACGCACCATCCCTGATGTCAATGAAATCGGGTCAACAGGAGATCTTCGGTACGGCGTGACGCACACGACCCGATTTGAGGCCGCCCCCTCAGAACGGTGGCTCGGCATCGACGCGGCCATCCATCTCGGCAATCGCCAGCGTGAGTCCTGCCTGTGCCAGATCGAGTTCGGCTTCGATCTGGCGGCGCTCGCAAGGGTCGATAGCGTTACGCAATTCGGCACGAAGCTCTTCGATCTGGCATTCGAGTTCGTAGGTCATCGTCTGATCTCCTATGTGAAAGACGATCAGCGGCGCCGGATAGGGAATGACGATGTCAGGGATCGCTGAAGCGACCGGCAGCGCCGGGGGGTGGGGGAGCCGATTTCGTGTTGGCGGCTCCGCTGCCAATTCGAAATTGGGGGCACCGCTCATCCTTGACGACGGCAGTCCCGTCGGCATCATCATCGGATACTGAGCAGGTTTTCTTCATCTCCGTATGGCACCAAAAAAGCCGGACCGGGCTCGATGCCGGGTCCGGCTTTGATTCTCGGTAGAGGAGAAGGCTCCGCCGATGGCGGAGCCCCGTGATGTCAATCAGTCCCGGTTCGGGCGGGACCAGATGAGCTGGAGACCGTCTTCGCCTTCCACCTCGGCGAGCGTTGCGTAGAGGGGAGCCGGGAAGCTCGGATCGTCAAGCTTGACCGAGAGATAGTCGCGGCCCTCACCGGAGGTCTTCTGCCAGGCGGCGCCCAGTTCGACGCTGCCGGCGTAGACGCGGAACTGCGGTCCCTTGTCTGAGGAGTTCTCCACCCGGGCGATGCGGGCCTTGACG
Organism: Rhizobium sp. SG570; assembly: GCF_012275345.1. Classification (NCBI taxonomy): domain Bacteria; kingdom Pseudomonadati; phylum Pseudomonadota; class Alphaproteobacteria; order Hyphomicrobiales; family Rhizobiaceae; genus Rhizobium; species Rhizobium sp. SG570. The sequence continues at coordinate 27,660 of NZ_JAAZQI010000022.1, forward strand.
TTGAGGGCGAGAGTGCGGATGGAGCCGGTGAAGCCGTTTTCGGCGGAGGTGAAGGTGCCGATGGTTGCCATTGTCGTATTCCTTTTCTCGTGTTCGGGCCGCGCCCATCGCGGTCTCGATGGCTGTCGAACAGACCGGTGACGATCGGACCGCACCTGATAAGGCCGGAACGAAGTGGAGGGCGGCAATTGCCACTTTTGTTAGTCGGAGAGGAATGGCGGCGCAGCCGGCAGGGTAAGAAAAGTGGTTGTGGCCGTTGCGGTAACACGATCGAGGCGCAGCCGGTCTCCGGTCAGACATGCCTCATCGAGTCCGCGTTGGACCGGTCCCTCGTCGCGCAGTGAAAGGAATCGCACGTTGCGGCCTCTCAAGCACCGATTGCACGCGAAAACACGGCTCCCCGCATTGACTTTAATTCGCAACGAATCAAAAGCTTGGCCCGCCTGACAGAGGAGAACACTGATGGCCGACGAAAACACAATTGAAACAACTGCGACCACCGAAGCGCCGGCCGCAGCTCTCGCCGAGAAGAAGACCCGCAAGCCTCGGGCACCGAAAGCTCCTGCCGAAGCCACTACCATCGATGCTACTGCTGCACCCGTTGAACAGCCGGCCAAGAAGACTCGTGCGAAGCGTGGCTCCAAGACCGCTCCGATCAAGGCCGAAAAGGCGGTTCCCGCACCCAAGGCGGCCGCCACACGCGCACCCCGCAAAGCTGCTGCGTCCGCTCCCGTCGTCACCTCTGTTGACGTCATTGACGATATCGCCGACCTCTTCAAGCTTGAGGAAGAGAACAAACAGCTTCGCAAGGAGCTCTCCGAAAAGCTGCGCGCCGAGAATGCGGATCTGCGCAAGCGCCTCGGGAAGGCCTGAGTTTCGGTATTCGAACGGCGCCACGCATTGCATGCGACGGCGCCGTCGATTCTTCGCCTGTTTGAGCCGAGATCAACACGGTCTTGGTGACAATGAATGACCGCGGCTATTTCCCTGCCGCAATGCTTTGAAGGTAATGTGATGAGAACACCATGGAGAGTTGTGGCTGACCTGGTGTCACGTAAACCGAAGCCAGAGAGCGCTGCAGTCGCAGCTAAAACCGTTGCGCTCGAGTACAAGCCGGTTTCTGAAGAGGAACACCCGGGCATCGAACCGGCGGCAGTCGATCGCTCCGCTGCGCAACTCAAGGCAAGCCTGCTCGATCAAGATACTAGCTCGACTGACGTCGAATCAGCGGCACCCGTTGCAGCAGAGGCTCCTGCGGCCCCAGTTGATGAGGAAGAGCCTGCTGCTCTCCTTACCCCGCAACAGCCTGAGGAGAAGTCGCCTGCTCCCACGCTGACTGAAGTTGCCGAAATACTGGGGAAGCGAGCGCCGGCACGTCGAAAGAATATTAATCCAACCGTGGAGCCTGTGGTTTCCGCCACCCAAACCGCCGAGGTTGCTCCTGCCGTCGCTGCCGTCCCGAAATCATTCATGGATGAAATGGCCGACCTCGACGCTGAGGTCGACGCGTTGCGGCGTCAGCTTGCAAAGAAGCTCATCGAGCAGAACGCGCAATTGCGCAGGATGCTCGCCAGGTTCGACGGGCGCTAATGTCGCCCCAATTCCGATAAGGGAAAAGGCTCCGCCGATGGCGGAGCCTCGTGATGTCAGTCAGTCCCGGTTCGAGCGGGACCAGATGAGCTGGAGACCGTCTTCGCCTTCGACCTCGGCGAGCGTTGCGTAGATCGGGGCGGGGAAGCTCGGATCATCGAGCTTGACCGAGAGGTAGTCGCGGCCCTCACCGGAGGTCTTCCGCCAGGCGGCGCCCAGTTCGACGCTACCGGCGTAGACGCGGAACTGCGGTCCCTTGTCGGAGGGGTTCTCGACCCGGGCGATGCGGGCCTTGACGTTGAGGGCGAGAGTGCGGATGGAGCCGGTGAAGCCGTTTTCGGCGGAGGTGAAGGTGCCGATGGTTGCCATTGTCGTATTCCTTTTCTCGTGTTCGGGCCGCGCCCATCGCGGCCTCGATGGCTGTCGAACAGACCGGTGACGATCGGACCGCACCCAGCCGGGGTCCCCAGCGCGCCTGCGCGGTGGGGTGGCAATAGGGCCGCAATGAAATGGAGGGCGGCAAGTCGCGGATTTGTTAGTGGGCAAGGAGGAGCCCAAGCTGGGGTCCCCGCTCGACCTGTCGAGTGGGGTAGACTGGGCTCCGGGGTAAGAAATCCGCGAGTTGTCGTTGTGGGAAAACGATCGAGGCGCAGCCGGTCTCCGGTCAGACATGCCTCATCGAGCCCGCAGATGGGTTGCCGGAAATTCTAACGGGAAGGGATAGGGCAGTGGCGTTCCGCCGCATTTGCCTTGGGCAGGAATGGTAGCCTGCGCCATGCCCCACTTGCACCGTCGTCGCTGCTTGCTTCAATTGGGGAAACGAGCTCCACGCAGACATCGTCCGACTTGCCCACCACGCCTCGTGCGATATCGTTGCGCTCGCGAATCACAGCCTGGAGGATCAATGCGTCAGCAGACCAAGCCGTTCATCGTCGAACGCAAACCGTCCCGCAAACCGAAACCCGACGCCGCAAAACCGTCGATCTGGGGAAGGCTGGATGCTGACATTGCACAAGGTCTTAGCGACCAGCGTGAGAAGGATCAGGCGGCCGCCACCGGTGGTGCCGACCGCGCTTAAGGGTCAGGCCGCAGCCTGCACATCCGTCTCCGGCTGCAGCGAATGCAGAAAGCTCACGGCGCGTTGAGCATGGGCTGCTGCTTGGAAGATCGCCCGCTTGTCGTTGGCCAGCACCGAGAACCAGGACTGCAGATAAGAAGCGTGATCCGGCCGCGGCTGAAGCTCCGGCGCGATACCGAGGTCGGCGCAGAGGAAGCAACTGCCAAGTTCGGCAACGAGTTCTTCCCGCGCCCGCTCCGTACGGTCCTTGGCATAGCGCGACAGGTCACGTCCGACACGATGCTCCGCCGCCGTCCAGTGGGTCGCCTCATGACTGAGGACGGCCGCGTACCCGGCGGCATCGCGAAAGGCCTCGAAGGGCGGCATCTGGATGCAGTCCATGATCGGGGAATAGTAGGCCTGGTTGCCGCCGTGCCGGATGACTGCGCCGGTATTGTGGAAGAAGCGATCGGCGCTCTCGATCCGCGCGATCGGGTCAACTGCCTTGGCCGACGGCGCGTAATAGCTGTCGGGCAACCCCTCGATCTGCTCAACGTTGAACACCGAATACGCCTTCAGGAACGGGATCTCCCGGTCGACTTCGTTGCCGTTCCCGTCCGCTTCAGACTTGGTGAAGCGGCTGGCGAAGACGACGGTCGAGCCAGTCTCGCCCTTGCGCACGGCCCCGCCCAGTTCGAGGGACTGCTTGAAGGTCATCCACATCGACGAGGCGAAGCCACGCGATATCTGCTCCGACCATAGAAGGAGCACGTTCATGCCCGAATAAGGAAGACCGTTGTGCCGCACCGGCCGGGTAATGCGACCGTCGGTGTTGGCGGCGCTCCATGGCTTCATCCAGGGACGCACGCCCTGTTCGAGGTCCTCGACGATCCGATCGGTGATCCGCGCATAGATGTCGACGCGGTTGGAATCCGTTTTCCTGCTCATGACTTGTCTCTCCGTACCTTATGACCGCGCCTATCGCGGCCCGTCACGGAGGTCCGAGGTCAGGGGCCAATGGTGTGACCAGGCACCGAAGGCCGCAACAACGTGGAGGACGGCAAAGCCGTTGCATGGGCGCCCGGCTCCTGCAGGACCGCCGAGCGGGACGGGCCGCGATAGGCGCGTCTCCAGTTTTCCTTTTAGACATAAGAAAGGCCGGCGCTGCAGGCGCCGGCCTCGGATCAGAAAGAGGAGGTGGGGTGAGACCCCGCCGAGTGCGTCATCCGAATGCAGCCATCTGAACCTCAGCTGCTTTGCGGTCGAGCGATGCGCCCGGGTTTTCGACCGGCCGGTCGAAGGGCTTCCAGGTCTCCCCGACGACCTGTTCGTAGGCCGCTACCGCGCCCTCGGCCGCCATGCGTAGCGCATGGGACTGGATACCCATGTCAGCCGCAAATTCCCGCTTGCGCTGAGCGCCGCTGTCATAGCCGACCGGACCGTCGAGATCCTCATCGCGGGCATCGTTGGATGCCTTGGCGGTTGCGTCGCGTGCTTCGGTAACGGCGCGGGAGTAAAACTGCCCGGCGCCATGCGCCGATCCGACAAAAGCCCCGATGATGCGCTGCAGGTGTATCTGCATGGCCTTCTCGCCCAAGCCTTCTGAGAGGCTGTCGGCGGTCTCGACGATCAGCCGCTCATGCAGCCTGCGGATGCCATCGCTGTCGACGATCGTAGTGCCGAAGCTTTCGGCGATCTTGAGTGCCTGGGTGGCGTCTGGGCAGGTGTGGCGGACCATTTCCAGGGTGGTGCCGCGACGAGATTGCGATACTCGTGTGTTGGAGCGGTTGGGAGTTGCGGGCTTGGCCATGTCTGTTCCTTCCTTGACTGCCGAAGCGGTTCCGGCCCGTGCCGGTCTGCCCTTCGATGCGGCTGACTAAGAACCGGCAAAGGACGGGCGGCTTCATAGGTCCGATCCGGCTGAACCAGCCGGGTAGGTTTGCGGGCCAGCAGGTTTTGACCTGCTTGGGACCGCTGGCCTGCCCTGTGCAGTGAGGCTGGGTTGGCCGCCCCGCGGCGCGACAGCGGCCTTGAAACGACTGGCCGCTGGTTCAGACCGCAGCGAACAAGAAGGGCAGTCCGGTACGGGGGCGACCTCGAATCCCAGCCCGAAGTAACCGGCATATCCGCGCCCCGTAATCCGGCGCTGATCAGGATCATCTTCAATGGTCGAGCGTACCTTTGAAGTGCTGGTTCAGCACGATCGGGACATCAACTGCCTATCCAAAGCGGCGATAGGCAAATCGAGTACCGTCAGCGTCGAGATATTGCTTTGGCGCGGTTTGATGCGTGAGCCGGGTCACTGAAAGCCTCGATTTCTGCGGAATGTACGTTGAACCTCATCTGCCGGCGATGCCGACCGAACGCTTATCGGACAGCCAGCACACGAGCCGGATCTACGGTGCCACCACGATGCTTCGGCGCGCCGACGATGATCGTCGCGCCATGCGGTGGAACCTCGTGGAGGTTGGCGACGCATTCCGGGCCCCAGCGCCCCCCCCGGCAGCCAAATGCGGTGGGTCGGAAAGTCGGTCGCGGCACCGGCGTCCAAGGAGAGCGTATCGACGGCAAGGCCAACTACGCTTGTCTCGTCCAGCAGGTATTGAGCAGCCTGTGCGTCCACGCCAGGAAAGTGAAGTTTGCCGTCAACGTCGGCATTTCGGAACTTGTCGTCGCCGACGAAACGCCCCCAGCCCGACAGCATCGCCACGCAAGCGTTGTCGGGCATGGACCCATGATGTTGAATCCAAACCTCAAGGTCCGAGATAGACAGCCGCGCATCGGGATCGGCTGCCACCTTTTCACGGATGTCGATGACGCACAGCGGCACGACGAGCTGAGCGGCCGGGACCTCGCTGGCCGATCGCCCGTTCTCGGAGAAATGCAGCGGCGCGTCGAAATGCGTCCCCACATGCTCTGTCGACATTATGGTGTCGATGTTGATGCCCGCCTTTTCGAAGGCGAGCTGCCTGCGTCGCGAAAACTGCTTCTGCCCGATGAGAGTCGGGAAATCCTCATGCAGCTCGTGCGTCAGATCGATCACACGCTCCGCCCCGATCGCCAAAAAACTCATCGCCAATCTCCTGTCACTCCGCCGTCTCCGGTCATGCGAACCGTCAGCCCAGCGCCGCTCTCTCGGTTTCTGAAGCATGCGGGCCGCACACCACACCTCACCGGACGTGCCTTCCCATGAAGTCCAGGATCAGGCGTGCAATCTCGTCCGTCTTTTCGTCGAGCGCGAAATGACCAGCGTCCAGCAGGTGAACCTCCGCGTCGGGAAGATCCCTCTTGAACGCCGTGGCGCCTGGCGCCACGAATGACGGGTCGTTGGCGCCCCAGGCCACAAGGGTCGAAGGCCGGTGCTCGCGGAGCCAGGCCTGCCACGTCGGGTAAGACGCAACGTTGGTTCGATAGTCGTACAGCAGCGCCGCCTGGATCTCACGCTGTCCGGGTTGTGAAAGGTGGGCGAACTCATCGGTCCACGTGTCCGGATTGTAGCGCTCCGGATGGGCGCTACCCGCCGTGTGGCGCTGCTCGGTCGCGGCAAGCGACAAGAAGGCGTCGAGCACCTCCGGATGGCCCTTCGGGTTCGCCCAATATTGCGCGATCTGGGACCACTTCGGGCCAAGCCCTTCCTGGTAGGCATTGCCGTTCTGTGTGATGAGCGCCTGCAGCCGTTCCGGATGCGTCAGCATCATCCGGAAGCCCACCGGGGCGCCGTAATCATGGATGTAGAGGGTGTAGCGGTCGACCTTGAGGCTCGTCAGAAGATCATTCATCACCTGCGCAAGATGGTCGAAGGTGTACGCGTATGCCGAGGCCGCCGGCGCGTCGCTGTGACCAAATCCCGGGAAGTCAGGAGCGATCACATGAAAACGAGGGGCCAACAGAGGGATGAGCGTGTCAAATTCGCGCGACGACGACGGAAAACCGTGTAGCAAGACAATCGTCGGGGCATTGGCAGGCCCGGCTTCGCGATAGAAGACACCGGTCCCGTCGACCTGCACGCGGTGATATGTCGTGGTCTCGGTGGTCGATTCCAGCGTTGCAGCATAAACCGGCGTGGCAAGCGCAAGCGCCACCGATGTCACGGCGGCCGCTGTAGCCAAGCGGTCCTTTATGCGATCGAATAGTCTTTTGGCCATAACAAAACTCCACGCGAATCCGCGTTTGTGCTTTAGGAAAACAAGGGCCGTCAGAAGCCCAAGTCTGTGAGGCCCGGATGATCGTCCGGGCGGCGGCCCAACGCCCAGCGAAACCTTCGCTCAGCGTCGGCGATTGGGTGTTCGTTGATGCTCGCGTATCGGACGGCCATAAGGCCGTCGGCGTCGAACAGCCAATTCTCGTTGCCGTAGGCGCGAAACCACTGGCCGCCATCTTCGTGATATTCGTAGGAAAACCGGACAGCGATACGGTTGCTGGTGAACGTCCAAAGCTCCTTGATGAGCCGATAATCCAGCTCGCGTGACCACTTTCGAACGAGGAAAGCCTCGATCTCCGCACGGCCCACCGGAAATTCGGTTCGGTTTCGCCACCGGCTATCAGACGTGTAGGCGAGCACCACACGGGCCGGGTCGCGCGTGTTCCAGGCATCTTCGGCGGCGCGAACCTTCTGGATCGCTGTTTCCTCGGTAAACGGGGGTATCGGTGGACGGCTCATGTTCATCTCCTGGCGTTGCTTCGCATCGAACTGGCCAGGCGACCTCCGCTCCGACCCTAGATTGCCTCAATTCATCACCGCCCGCCCGGTCACTGAGACCCGGGCCGGCGGGCTTTCTGGCTTCAGACGAGTTTTGATTCCCCGCCATCGACCCGCAGGGCCGTCCCGGTCATCCAATGGCTCTCCGGCGCGAACAGGAAAGCAATGGCGTTGGCGATATCGTCGGGCTCGCCATAGCGCGCGATCCCGATCTCGACCGCGAACTTCTCCGTCGCCTCGTCGAGCCCCAGACCATGCGTGTCGGCATATCCCTGCAGCATGGACCGCCGGCGATCGGTCATGACCGAACCCGGAAGGATTGAATTCACCTGAATCCCGTCCTTGATGCCGCGATCGGCGAATGCCTTGGCGAGTGCGACGATCGCAGCATTGATGGTTCCAACGGCAGCGAGCGAGGCCTTCGGAGTGTAAGCCGACGTTCCCGACGTGATGACCACCGAACCCCGCGACGCCTTCAGCGCATCCCACGCCGACAAGGTCAGGCGACGCGCTGAGTGGAACTTCAGCGCGAGGCCGTCGTCCCATTGTTCGTCGGTCAGCGCGAAGAGGTCGGCCTGGAGGACCGCGCCGGCTATGCAAGCCAACGCATCGATACGTCCGAAATGTTTGAGTGTCGCCTTGACGACTGCTCCGCTTGCTTCCGGCTCCCTCAGGTCATGGGACAGCGCGAGCGGTTCGGCACCCGCCGAGCGAACCAAGTCGGCGGTTTCTGTCAAGGATTCGGCCGAGCGCGCGACAAGGGTCACAGCCTTGAAGTCTCGCGCCAACCGGATCGCCGTGCCGCGGCCGATGCCCCTGCTGGCGCCGGTGACGATCGCGACCCGGCTCATGACCGAGCCCCTTCCACGGCCAACGTGTCGATGTACTGACGAAACCGCGCGATCTGACCGTTCTTGATTGTCCAGACGTGCGCGTAGCGAGCCCGAGCTTCTTTGCCCGTCGTTGCGTGCCTGCCGGTGAAATCACCCAGAGACACCACGGTGTCGCCGTCGACGATCAACTCCGTCGGAACCAGCGAATGCTGCGACCACTCCGCCATCAAGGGCTTGAAAATTCCGTCGACGATGCCGACGAGCCCAGGGCCAGTGACCTTGTAGTGCCACATGGTCGTCCATTCGATGTCGGCGGCGATCAGGTCGAGGACGCCGGCGACATCGCCGACGCCGAGCCTCTCGTAAAAGCTGCGGACGATTTCTGCGGGGTTTTGCATGTCAGTCTCCTAAAGCGGTCGCGATGCCGCCATCTCATTGGTCCAATCCAAGGGGCGTCGCCTAAAGCGACGCCCAGGGCACAGTGACGGCCTCAGCCGACGTGCTTGGCGAGGAATTCGCGCATCGCGGCGCCGATCTCGGCTGCGTGGGTTTCCAGCGCGAAGTGGCCGCTGTCGACGAACCGCACGTCGGCCGACGAAACGTCGCGCTTGAAGGCCTCGGCGCCCGGCGGGATGAAGAACGGATCGTTCTTGCCCCAGACCGCCAACACGGGCGGCTGATGCTTGCGTAGATAGGCTTGGATAGTGTCGTACAGCGCCACGTTCGACTGGTAATCCAACAGGAGATCGAGCTGGATTTCATCGTTGCCCGGCCGGGACAGATAGAAGTCGTCGAGATTGCGACCGTCCGGCGACACGAGGCTCGGGTCGGCGACGCCGTGGGTGTATTGGAACAGCGTCGTCTCGGGAGCCAGGAAACCCCGCAACGCATCTCGATTGGCTTGGCTTGGGTCAATCCAGTAGGCCTGGACCGGTGCGAACGCCTCCGACACGCCCTCAAGATAGGTGTTGCCGTTCTGCGTGATGATCGCGGTGACGCGCTCGGGATGCGCGACGGCAAGACGAAAGCCCACCGGCGCGCCGTAATCGAAGACGTACATCGCGAACTTGTCGAGACCGATCACTTCGGTGAAACGAGCGATCACCTTGGTAATGTTCTCGAAGGTGTAGACGAACTTGTCCCGCGACGGCTGCTCGGTCTGGCCGAAGCCCGGCAGATCGGGAGCGACGACGTGATATTTGTCGGCGAGTTCGGGGATCAGATCCCTGAACATATGGCTGGCACTCGGGAAGCCGTGCAGCAGCAGGACCGTAGGCCGGGCTGTGTCACCGGCTTCGCGATAGAAAAGCTTGAGGCCGTCAACATCGGCGGTCTTGAAACGAACAGTCATGGTACTTCTCCTTATTGAGGGTGTGCGAGAGGTTTCACAGGCGCGCCATTGCGCCTGCGTTGTAAAAGTCGAAAAGTCAGGGTCGTCAGGCTGGCCGACGAGCGCCGATTCTGGGAAAGTCGATTTCCGTCTTCAGCGCCTCGTTGACGAAATTGGTGAAGACGTTGAGAGCGACATGGGCGATGATCTCAACGATCTGAGCGTCCGAGTACCCAGCGCGTCTCACGTCGTCGACATCCAATTCCGTCACATGCCCGCGCTCGCGAACAAGTTTCCTTGCAAACCGAAGGGATGCATCGACGACGATGTCGTTTGATGCGCCATTCCGGTTTGCCGTGATCTCGATGTCATCCAGCTTGCCGAGCTTGCGAACCCGAAAGGTCTGGGCGGATAGGCAGTAATCGCAGCCGTTGACCTCGGCCACCGTCAGCGCAATGCGCTCAGCAACGAGGCTGTCCAGAGCACCCTGATCAAGCGCGGACTGGAAGCTCAGCACCGCTTGAAGCGCGGCCGGGCTATTGGAAACGACCCGGTAGAAGTTCGGGATCGCGCCAAGCCTGTCATTCACCTGCGCAAGGAGGGAGCGAGACTGCGAGGGCGCTTCATCCACACTGGGCGTCGGTATCTGCGACATTGGATTGTTCCTGACCACGTTCGTTCGATTTGCCTGCCAGAAAAGAAGTAACGCCTTCCACATTCCGCGATTAGCCACTAAGACTGAAAGCCAGACTTCCGCTTTACGAGAGGCTTTATGGATCGATTTGAGGCTATGCGTACCTTGGTCGCCGCGGTGGATGGCGGGAGCCTGTCGGCCGCCTCACGGGCCTTGAACATCCCCTTGCCTACGGTCAGTCGCCGTGTTTCGGACCTTGAGGCCATGCTTGGCTCGCAGTTGGTGGTGCGCACAAGCCGCAAGCTACTGCTCACGGAGGCGGGAACCGCCTATGTCGCCTCGGCGCGGCGCGTGCTTGACGAACTGGCTGAAGCCGAACGGGCTGCCTCAGGCGAGTACCGGGCGCCCCGCGGCGAGCTGCTGATCACCGCGCCGATCATGTTCGGCAAAATGCATGTTGCCCCGGTGATCCATGACTTTCTTGGGGCTTACCCTGAGGTCACGGTCCGGCTGGCCCTGACCGATGGTGTCGTCGACCTGGTTGAATCCCATGTCGACGTCGCGGTGAGGCTCGGTAAGTTGCCGGACAGCGCGCTTGTCGCCAAGCGCGTCGGCGAGGTTCGTTGGGTGACCTGCGCGAGTCCCGACTACCTGGCTCGACGGGGTTCGCCTTCGTCTCCGGACGAACTGGCCGAACACGACTGCATCGCCTACGAGGGGCTCGAGCTATGGCGGGACTGGACCTTCGCCGGCCCGCGAGGCGAACAGACGACGATTATCCGCCCACGCTTTTCCGTAAATACGGCTGATGCTGTGATTGCTGGCGCTGCCGCTGGGCTCGGTATCGCCTACATCATTTCTTATCAGGCAGCAGACAGTGTCCGTGACGGGGTCCTGGTGCCGATCCTGCGCGATTGGGCGCCGCCCCCTTTTCCGGTGCAGATCGTCCATACCCCCCGCCCGCACCAACCTCTGAAACTCAGGGCATTCCTGGATTTCGTGGCACCCCGACTGCAACAGCGGCTACGTGCCATCGGACAGATATACGAGCAGGATGATGGAGCAGTGGTCAGCCAAGGGCTTAACTGAAAATGGACGTCATCTCGCTTTCGCCTAGGGCCCCGCTGGGCCTTATGTTCACCGCTTAGTCCGGTCACACGTCAGAAGGAGCGGGCCGCCTCGATCGAAGCAACCCGCTCCCTGCGGTGGCGGCGCCAGGCGGGCCGATCTCGCTAGCCTCGCATGCCCGCCGCAATCGCCTTCATCCGGTTCGGCGTGTCACCCATCTGCTCGCCCATCTGGGCCATGACGGAATAGCGGATGTGGGTCGGAGCGGTATGCGCATTGCCCGCATTGAACGGTGGGGCCGGCTCGTATTCCAACGCAAGCTGAACACATTGGGCTGCATCTTCGCCACGCAATTCCGAAATCAGTGTGAGGGCGAAGTCGGCGCCGGCCGTCACGCCTCCACCGGTGATGATATTACCGTCACGCACGACCCGTGAGTCGTCGGGGATCGCTCCGAAGTCGGGCAGGAGGCTCCGCCACGCCCAGTGGCAAGCTGCCCGGCGCCCCTTAAGGACGCCGGCGGCGCCGAGGATCAACGAACCTGAGCAGACCGAGGTCACATAGGTGGCCCCGTCCGCCAGACGGCGAACCGCAGCCATGAAACGCGCGTTTTCCATCATATGGATGGCGCCCAGCCCACCAGGCACGCAGAGAACGTCGCACGTCTCGATGGCTTCAAGATCCGCCAACTCGCCGAAGGACAGGCCCTGCGAAGTCACTGGGCCCCCGCCAAGCGATGCGACTAAGACCTTGATGTCGGGGATCATCGTCAGAAACTGATGCGGAGCTGTGAAGTCGAGCTGCGTGACTTCGTCGTAGACGGGAATGACAACTGTAGTCATGGAAGTTCTCCTCGAAGAGGTTGGGGTTCATTCACAATGGAGTCAGGGTTAAGGTAGTGGTTGCTTGTCGTCAGATTCAGCGCCGTAATTGGTCTGGACGACCGGGAAGTCGATCTCAGTCTTGGCGACGGTATTCAGCAGGTTGGTGAAGCTGTTCTGAGCCACGACCGCGACGATTTTGACGATCTCGGCATCGTCGAAGCCTGCACGCTTCACGGCTGTGATGTCTTCGTCGCTAACGCGGCCACGATGTCTGGCCACCTTCGCAGCAAAGTTTACCGCTGCGTCAGCGCGTAGATCCTTCGATGCGCCTCTGCGATTAAGCGCAATCTCTTCCGGAGCCAGTTTCGCGAAGTTCGTGGCGATGTAGCTGTGTGCCGACAAGCAGTAATCACAGCCATTCACTTGTGCGACCGCGATCGCGATACGTTCCCTCGTCTTGACGTCGAGAGCCTTGGAAAGGCCCGCCTGAAGTGCTGTGAAGGCTTCCAGCGCGGCGGGGCTGCTGCCGAGCAACCGCGCCTCGTTGGGCACGACGCCCAATGTTCGATAAACGAAATCCAAAATTGGCTTGCTGGCGGCTGGCGCGTCGTCACGAGCTGATATTCTTGGGCGTGGCATTGAAATGCTCCGAGTGGCAATGCGTCCGTTCGCAGCCAGCGCTAGTGGTTTCTAAGGGTGCCCCAGCCGAACACGCGTCCCTTAAAAGAGGCACGTGTGGCCGGCCGGTGGCATCTGGTTGAAGGGCGTCGCCGCCGCTTACTGGACGTTTGTCAGGTACTTCTCGAACGGAACAGATGCGCTCTTACGGGTCTGAAGCGGCGGGAAGGTCGCGTCGATCTCGGTCTTGAAGGTGTTGTTGAAGATGTTGGTGATGAAGCTGAACGCGGTCTCGGCGACGATGTCGACGATCTCAGCCTCGCTGAAGCCAGCGGCTCGAACCGCCTCGACATCGGCGTCCGAGATGTGGCCGCGACCAGTAGCAACCTTGTAAGCGAACTGGAGCGCAGCGTCGGCCTTGGGGTCGGTCGAGTGACCTTCGCGGTTCAGTTCCATGTCTTCAGCGCTCAGGCCCTGGAGCTTGGCGCCGAGATAGGTGTGCGCCGAGAGGCAGTAATTGCAGCCATTGACCTCGGCCGTCATGACGTGGATGCGCTCGCGGGTCTTGTGGCCGAGGCTTTTGCCCAGCGCGGCATGCATGTCAGCAATCGCCTTCAGCGCGTCCGGCGACTGTGAGATCATTGCGAAGAAGTTCGGGACCAGACCGAGCACCTTCACGTAGTTCTGAAGGATCGGCTGAGACTTCGTGGGGGCTTCTTGAAGGGTGGGGATTGCAATGCGAGCCATTTCGTTTCTCCTTTACTTCCGAGCCACCTCGGCTTCGGTGAGGAGAATATGCGGCATTACATTCCATCGAATAATGCGCTGAATTCGAGAGTGTAACTTCCATCCAGCGTAAGGGTCGACCTCCCGCCTCTCACTTCAGCTTCGACAGGACCGATCGCAACTGGCTGGCCGCAAAGTCCAGGAACACCCTCATTTTAAGGGGCAGCATTCCGTGGGCCGCATGGACGAGATGAACCGGAATTGGGCTCACGTCGAAATCCTGCAGCACTTGCACAAGCGTGCCGGCTCTCAGCTCGTCGGCGCAATGATAACGGAACACCCGCGTCAGACCGGTGCGCCGCAACGCCGCCTGGATCGCGGCCTCTGCCCCTGTCACCGACAGCCGAGGGGTGATGTTGACCTCGAACTTCTGCTTGGAATTCGGGTCCTGAAACGACCAGGTGGTCGTCGACGGGCCTGCAAACACCACGCAGGGAAGCGCCTCGAGATCCTTTGGATGCTTCGGAACGCCGTGGGCCGCGAGGAAATCCGGCGATGCACAGACGAGCGTGTCCATGGAGCCGACGCGGGTCGCGATCATACTGCTGTCCGGCAGTGCGCCGAGCCTGACCGCCATATCGACGTGGTCGTCGTAGAGGTGAAGGTTCTGGTCCGAGAGGAGCAGCCGAACGTTGATCTCTGGATACGCAGCGAGGAAGTCGGTGACGATCGGCAGGATATACATCTGCCCGAACAGCATCGGCGCTGTGAGAACCAGTTCGCCGCGGGGAGTCCTATACTCGCCCGATGCGGCTCGCTCGACCTCGTCTATATCCTCCATGATGCGCCTGACGCCGTTGACATAGTTCTCGCCGGCGTCGGTCAGCGTCAGTTTTCTGGTGGAACGCTGAAGTAGCTTGGTGCCGAGATAAGCCTCCAGCTCGCTGACCTTCCGGCTCACCGTCGGTAGCGGCATGTTTAGCGCTTTCGCCGCCGCCGTCAGGCTGCCCTTTTCGACTGTCAGCAGAACGATCGTCATCGCCTCCAATCTGTCCATCGCTTCTTCCACCCCCTGAAAACGTTCAGCCAGTCAGGGGCAATTTATTCCCTTGAGCGAAACATCGCAATCAACCGGCCAGCGCATTTCGGCACGGATTTCGCGAGAGATGTTCGGTTCATGGTCACCGTTCTTCCACTTTGCGGAAGTAAGACTGTCGAAATCTCTGCCTTATCGGTTGCGGTTCGATGCGCAATTTTTGGTGGCACAACTCAATTGCTACCAAGACGAAAGCGAAAAATCGTGTCACACGAAACCAATCAGGGCGCCACTGCGAATGACGAGTTGAAGCTGGACAACCAACTCTGCTTCGCCCTCTACGCAGCAGCTCATTCCTACAACAAGATATACAAGCCTCTACTCGATCCCATGGAGCTATCCTATCCGCAGTATCTGGCGATGCTGGTGCTGTGGGAACGCGACGATCTTATCGTCAAGGAATTGGGGCAGAGGTTGCTGCTTGATTCCGGCACCTTGACACCGCTGCTCAAAAGGCTTGAGGCGGCTGGTCGCGTCCGACGCACTCGCGATCTGGAAGATGAAAGACAAGTCCGCATCACCCTGACGCCCGAAGGGCACGCCCTAAACCGCATTGCAGCGACTATCCCCGCGCAGAGCAATCTTGCTACCGGACTGGGAGCGAAGCGCATCGAAGATCTGAGGACGGAACTCATCGCCCTCCGGACTGGGCTCGAAGCCAGACTTGGCGGCCATGCGGCGTCCAAGAGCCGAGGGTGAAATTCCTGTTCTTCCTGATTTGGGCAAGACCGGCCGACAGCGGCGCCTCAGTCCGGGAGCGCCGTCGCCTCGACCAGCTTCGCACCCAACGCACCCGGACCTGGCACGAGGTCGTTATACCCCCGGGCGCGAAAGATGAGGAAAGATACTAGCCATGCGAGGGCGAAGAACGCGACCACCCCAAAGCCGAGAAAGCCCAGCTCGTCGTTTAAATCTCGGATCATGTCCCAGCCCCGGCCCGAGAGATCAAGCTTGTCTGCGATGAGGCCGAGCGCTTCGACGCCCCCGATAAACAGGGCAACGACGACTGACGTCGCGGTGATCGTCAGGTTGTACCAGAGCTTTCGGACCGGATTGATCCACGCCCAGCCATAGGCCCTGGTCATCAGCACGCTGTCGGTGAAATCCATCAGCGACATTCCCGCCGTGAACAGCATCGGGAAGATTAGGATCGTCCAGAAGGCCGCTCCTTGGGTGGCTTGCGCGGCCGAGATGGCAAGCACACCGATCTCGGTCGCCGTGTCGAAGCCGAGCCCGAACAGAAAGCCGAGCGGGTACATATGCCATGGCCGCGAAACGACCGAGAAAGCCCGGCCAAACAATCGGCTCATAACGCCGCCGCGTGTGGATAGATTGTCCAGTTCCAGATCACCGTGCTCTGCCTGCTGACGTGCGCGTAAAAACGCGGCCCAGACATCAGTAAGACCCAGAAGGTTGGCGAGGCCGACGGCGAGAAGAAACAGCGCGGAGACGGCCGTTCCGATAACACCTCCGACCACATGAAACCTGTCGAGTTCATCACGAACCCCGGCGGCGGCGAAGGCGATCACCAGGGACGCGACGACCACTACGGTCGAATGCCCGAGCGAGAAGAAGGCCCCGACCGCATAGGGCTGCTTCTTCTCCTGGACCATCTTACGCACCACGTTGTCGATCGCCGCGATATGATCCGCGTCGAAGGCGTGCCGCAGTCCGAAGCTGTACGCCAGGAGAGTCGTCCCGAGCAGCACCGGACGATCCGCGAACTCCCAGACCGCCCAGGCCCACGCGCCGACGTTGAACGCGAGCAGCGTCAGATACACGATTGCAACCCTCGTTCTGGGTTCGTCGGCCTGGCGATGATGTGACGTCATAGCTTTCCTACCAGTTTCGCCACGCATCGTGACCCGTCCGAGGACCAGGAGGCCCGGCCTCTTGTGGGGCGCGGCGCACGTTCAAACCTGCGCTGGTGCCGCTGGCGGCGTGAACGGCCGCCAGCCGCGTTTCAGGTGCTCAGGGCGCGCAACCCGCCCCGCCGGAGGTCCATCAGGGTGAAGACCAGCAGCCATCCGATGATAAGCGTCGCAAGCGCCAGCAATGCCGCAGCGATCAGGTCGTTCACCAGCGCCGGCTCAGCAGTGGCGAAACGAAGGGCCGCGACGCTGCTCGCCGCGATCGGGAAGCTGACCGCCCACCATGATATCCGGAAAGGACAGGCGAGCGGCAGGTTGCGCAGTTGCCCGAGCAGGACGGCCAGCACGAACAGCGTCAACGCGAACAGCCCCTCGGCGAACAGATCGCTTTGCCCCGTCGTGACCGTGTAGGTCGAATAACCAACCGCAAAGGGCGCAACGAGGATCAGCAGCGATGGCCTGAGCGCCGCCGGGAGCGGCTCTTCGAAAAGCAGCCGGGAGAAGATCAGCGTGAACAGAGGCACTGCGAAGAACAGGCCGATGGCAAGTGTGGCGACCATCAATCCATGCAACCCGGGCAGCCCGAGGACCGGCACGGCAATCGGCACATTCAGAAGGCCAACAACCGGGATGATCCACGCCGGGGTTGCGTGCGCGACCTGCTGGCGATCCGACATCCACCGTATGACGATCAGCCACGCGAAGAATACCATCCCCGCCGCACCCAGCATCCACATGGCCCTCGCGAACGGCATCGCGAAGGGCGCAAGGGCGATCGGCAACTGCAGCAAACTGATCAGGACCGTGCCGAAGAGGTTTCCGGCAATCGGGTGGTGGAATTCTTGCCGCACGGCGCCGAACGCCGTCACCAGCTTGATCGTATAGGCCACCACCATCAGCGCGAAGGCGCTCACCGCGATCATGGCCATCGCGACCGACACCATCTCCGGAACGCCCCAGCACAAATGCGCGAGCCGCCAGGCGATCGACAGCCCCGTCACACCCATCACCGAGCCAAACAATCCGACTGGCAGATAGTCGAGCATCGGCCGCCCCGGCGCCACAAGAGCGAGTGTCTCGCCCTTGTTGCCGCGGCGCCCGCTCGAACCGAGGCCCGTCATCGCCCAGCCCGCCCGTCGCCACAGATGAATGCGCAGCCCTGACCAAGCAGACAAGCCATGCTCATCATGCCTTCGCCTCAACCGGCGCCGGACGCGCGCTGAACGCGACGTGCGGTGCGCCGAGATAGGGAAAATCGACCAACAGGTCGTCGTGGTGCGTCAGGTTATGCGTCGTCACCTTGCCGTCGGTAATGATCGCCAGGAACGGCCCCATGATGTCGTCGGTCAGCGTCCTGCCATTCGTCGGATAGGTGGCCGGCTGCGTTGCGTCGTAGTGGATGACGTCCGGAAGCAGGCCCTTGGCGACGTCCCTAGCCGCATCGCTGGCGAAGCCTCCGAGATGTTCCAATGAGTGGGCAAAGACGGGGATAAACGCGGGGTCGTTGACCGGATCCGATTTCAGGTAGGCCTCCCGCTGGTCGTTCGTGAGGAACACCGACTGCGCCGCGAGCGCGCCGCGATCGGTCTGTACCCAGGTCCCGCTCGATTTGGACGCCGTGCGCGCCCAGATCGCAACCTTGCCGGCGCCGAAGATCGAATTCGGGACCTCGAGAATGATGCTGCAAACGTCCTTGTCACCGAAGAAGTCCTTACTGTCGCTAAAGTCGAATCCGTTGAAGGCGCTGGGCGGGTCGAAGAAGAACGGATCGCTGCGCCAGCCGACGAAGACCCGATGACCAGCTCCTTCGCCGATCGTGAGCTCTGCATCGAGCGACACGGAAAGATTCTCGACCAACACTTCGCCGTCGCCTTGGGCGATCCCAGCGTCCTTGCCCTTGATCAACCGCAACGTCGCCCACTGGCCGCCAGAGACGAATGGGGTGAAAGTCGCGCGATAAGTCACGTCTGCGATACCGTCGTTGTCGGTATCGATCTTGATTTCGTAGATCGCGTCGGCCGCGAATGGCACGGATGTCGTCAGTTCGGTCGGCGCCGCGTCGGGCGAGCGGTCGACGCTCACCGTCGACGACGGATGAACGTTCATCACCAGAATCGATTTCCTGGCGTCGCCCGGCTTAGGAAACGTGTAGAGATCGCAGAAGTCGAGGCGCGGATCGCCCTGGGGAAAGCCGAGGTCGGGTCCCGAGTAATGATGCGACATGTGATTTTCTCCTTGGTTTGGCCGATGCCGGCACAGCGTTGCAACGGGCGGACCGGCGAACTCACCCGTCGCGCCGGCCGGTGGGGCGGCGCTGGTGGATCGACGTCGCTACGATCTGAGCTTGCTTGCAGACGGTTGGCTCATTCGCGGGAGGGGCTCTCGCAAAGGAACTGAACAGTCCGGGAGGCGCATCGGGACGCGCCCGGATTTCCGAGCAGCATCGCGAGCATCTGCTGCAATCCCAGGCGCTGTCAGTTAAGGGTTCGCGGCGTCGAGCGCTTGGCTGTATTGATCGCGTTTTGAAGATTTATGATCACCGGCGCGTCGGTCTCAGTTCGCATTTGCCGGCGGTTCGGCCATCATCCGGCGCCAAGTGCTCGGCGGCACGCCGACCAACCGACGGAAAAGCCGGTTGAGATGCGGCTGATCCGACAGCCCGCACATCAGCGCGATTTCCGATATCGGCGCCTCTGAAGTCTGCAGGAGGTGCTTCGCCAGATCCACGCGCGCCTGAATCACATATTGCGAATAGGTCAGGCCGGTCGTCATCTTGAACGACCTGGAAAAATGCCCGCTGCTGAGGTTCACCCGCTTCGCGGCGTCACCCATGCGCAGCTCGGCTTCGAGATTGCCGTGGATGTGATGAACGACTTTGCGAACCTGCCAATCCGCCAGCATCCCTTTGCCGGGAAGTGCGACAGGGTAGCGGCCACGCAAGATGAAGTGCGCCCGCTCGATGTAACCGCGCGCCCGCGGCCCGTCTTCGTCGAATACGGCAAGGGCTTCCCCAATCAACTGCGCGACCAGAACGCCGTTGGGCGAATGGAATGTCGCGCAAAAATACTGCGTTGCCGCTCCCTCAAGAGCAGCATTACTCTCGGTGGACGTACGCGATATCGACGAGCCAACGGTCTTTGCCAGACTTGAACTGCTTGACATCGCACACCTCCTTTCCGCCGAGTTGCTCTATCGGACGAGAGGAAGATGAACCTTTCCGCAGGGAAGAATAATTGGTCGATATCGAGACACTGACTTCCATTAGCTGAAATTTACCCCGCCCCTGGCAGCGGCTCGGTCAACTGAGAGTGAGAGGGAGGATGGGATTTCCGTAACGGGTTGGAGTCGAGAGAGGTCAGCAAGAGCGGCAGCTTCTTCATGCCCAATGCATTGACAATGGACATCAGAGCGGTATTCCGCTCGCACCTTGATTGAGATTTAATTTTCGATGCCGGACTCTCAGCCGCAATTGGCGCGATAACTATACGTCATCTGCAGACGCACTCAATTCAGCCAATTAGTGCCAAGCCGCCCTGACGACCAATGTCCCTCTCGATTTCTCTGACCAAGCTATCGAGAGCTGGATTTCTCGACTTACGTGCACGCCGTACAACGTAAGCCAGGGAGGGCGGTACAGGCAAACGGTCGGCCATTATCTGCATCTCGCCCCGGATATGGCGGTCGCTCAGCAACGCTACACCCATTGTCGCGTTCACGGCGGATACAATCCCAGCGGCGCTTGAGCACTCGAACACGGTTTCGAGAACTGAGTTCTCCTGGCCGACGTCGAGTGCCCATTGTCGATAGAAACATTCGTCATCGAACGACAAGAAGGGTATCGGTTCATCTTTCCGGATCAGCAACTCTGGATGCTTCACCCAGTGAAGGCCCTCTCTGTAAAGGACCACGTCGTTCGGTCGCACCTCGTGGCTGAAGACCTGGACGATTGCAGCATCGAGTTCTCCGCGCTCCAGCATGGCGCGGAGGACCAGGCTCATGCGGACCTTGGTTCGAACCGCGACGTTTGGGTGAAGCCGCCTGAAGCGGCCAAAGATGCGAGCGAGATCGGTACATGCAGTGTCTTCGGTGAGCCCCAGTAGAAGTCTTCCGGCGAGTGGTGTCTTGGATAGACTTATCAGCGCCTCGTCGTGCAGCCCAAGGATGCGGCCAGCGTAGTCCAGCAGGTCTTCGCCGGCGGCTGTGAACATCGGTCCTCCCGATTTCCGTCCGAGCAGCTCGCAATCTAGGCTAACCTCAAGCCTTTTGATTTTATGGCTCACGGCGGATTGGGAGAGACCGAGTGCGGTGGCGGCTCTGGTAATGCCGCCATGTTGGCGGATTGCGCAAAGCGCCCGCAGAGCGTCGATTTCGAGGCGGCGACTGTTCAGCTCGTTCATGGTCATATCCCGTCAAATTGTCCGTGGAACGAACCTACCACGAGCCTGCCAGATTATGACATATGCTCTATAAATGTCATGGGATCATCGATAT
The DNA here is from genome assembly GCF_012275345.1 of Rhizobium sp. SG570. Lineage (NCBI taxonomy): Bacteria > Pseudomonadati > Pseudomonadota > Alphaproteobacteria > Hyphomicrobiales > Rhizobiaceae > Rhizobium > Rhizobium sp. SG570. Next base: position 48,497 of record NZ_JAAZQI010000022.1, read on the forward strand.
TTGTCATGAGCGATTTCTTCAGTTCCAGCCTACGGGTAGATCGTGTTCCTCGCGATAGAGCCCCAATGACCGACACCTCTCTACCTTCCGTCTCTGACAGTCGCCATCCTCTGTTATGGCCATTGCTCGCCACGCTTCTCATCATCGGATGGAGTTCTGGGTTCGTCGGTATTCGATACGCCAACCAGGAGGCGAGCGTCATGCTTTTGCTCTTCTGGCGGACTTTGCTGTCCGGCCTCATCCTTTTGCCATTCGCAATGGCCATCGGACCGCGGATATCGATGCGTGCGGTCAGGGATCAGGCACTGTTCGGCATCATGGCTGTTTTCCTTTATCTGGGAGGCTTCGCGCTTGCCATCGAGCAAAAGGTGCCAACGGGGCTCGTCGCCCTGATCTCCGACCTTCTTCCGCTGGCCGTTGCCGCCCTTTCGCAACCCTTCCTGGGCGAGCGGCTGACGGCACAACAGTGGACAGGCACCGCTATTGCCGTTGGCGGTGTCTTGATCGTCTCCTTCGACAGTCTCAGCTTCGGCACTGCTCCGGTCTGGGCATACGGTTTGACGGTCGGTTCGATGCTGGTTTTCGCCGTCGCCTCGGTCCTGCACAGGCGGCGCAGGACGCAGCACATGCCGGTCCATCAGAGCCTTTGCATTCAGACTCTGATGGGTTCAGCTCTCTTCGGCCTATGCGCATTGACGCAGGGCAGCCTTGCTCCACCGATGACCCGAGATTTTGCAATCGGGATGGTCTGGCTGGTGCTGATCGCAACGTTCCTAGCCTATGCGGTCTACTATACCAGTCTGCGCTTGTTTCCCGTTGCCACGGTGAGCGCAGCCATCTACCTCAGCCCACCCGTGACCATGCTGTGGGCATGGATGTTGTTCTCGGAGCCTCTGACTGTCGCAATGTTCGCCGGGCTTGCGGTGACGTTGGTTGGCGTATGGATGACCTCACGGGGCTGACCACTGCGCAATCGGCGGCGACAATGCAATCGGAAGAACATTGGTCGGCCCATGGCGGTCCCCAACAAACGTTACGCGGCCTGGTAGTTCCAAGGAAGCAGATCATCGATCTGGCTCTGCTTATGCCCACTAAAGATGGCTGAGAGCGTATGTCAGGTAGACTTGTGGATCGACGGCGTTGAGTTTGCAGGTTTATGCTGACCGGCCAGCTATGCCCATTAATCAACTTTTTGCCGACGTTTCCGGCATCATAGCGGTCGCCTCGTCGGCATATAAGGTCTCTCCATCGCGGTTGACGCGAAAGAGAGGACACATGAACGCAACTGATTATTTGAAGCGCAGCGCCCTATACCGGAAGCCCGGCGTCGGCACATTGCTAGGATCGGATAGTCGATGCGGCGACCGGCAGGCGTCCGCGCTGGTGGCAAACTCCACCCCCGAAAAATCGGGGGTGGGTGCCGCGATGTTCGTCTTCGGAGAGGCGGTCATGCTGCGGCCCTCTGATCGACATCCTGGTCGTGCTCTTCGTCATCAGACAGATCTGTATCCTGCAGATCGTCCTCATCCGCATCCTCGTTGATCTTCCCTTGCTGGTGGTCAGCGGGGTTGTCAGCATGGCCGCCGTTGTCCTCGTGCGAGGACGCACCCTTGACATCCGTGGCAGAACTCGTCCGTATCCAGTCGAGCAACTCGTCGGCTGGTGGCACGAAGCGGGCCGATGCATAGACGAAGTGCTCGTTTTCGAAATGCTCGACGAGCGCTGCACGGGTCTCGCGAACCTTCGACCGAGGCTGGACGGACGCCTCGGCACAAGAGGCTTCCAGCGCCTGGCGAGACAGGCACAAGAGGAACTCCTCCGAGCCCATGTTGGGTAGGTATTCGTCGGCGCCGATCGCATCGCCGGCAATTCGCGATACCATGCCGCTGTTCGACATACCCCGGCGGCACGAGAGGACGTCGATCAGCACGGAGCGAACGGTGATCCGAAGTCTGTCCCGATCGAAGGCGAGCTTGCCGTGCTCGTCGAACAAGGCGACGGCATGGCGCGAGAAGCGCTTGCCGCCGTAGAACGTCCCATCCGCACCGGAGTCGACGCGAATGTTCTGTCCGGCAAAGGCCAGCACCAGCAGCGCCATCAGCATGTCGTCTTCGATCGGCGCGCGGCCAAGCGCGTCGTGAAGCGCATCGGTGCGGAAATCGCCGATCATGTCATGGCCCTTTTGGGTCACGTCGGGGCGAACCCTCGGCGAGGCAACCGCATCGCCATCGCTGCCCAAGGAGGATCCGTCACCATCGGTGCCCTTCGGCTTGGCCGCCTCGGGCATACGGTAATGCACTGTCTGCACCTTGCCATCGCGATCGAGATAGAGCGCCGTGTGGTCGGACTTGGATGGTTTGCCATAGACCTGAGAGGCCTTCTTCGGCAGCTCCGGCTGTCCCCAACTGTTGGCCTCGACGATCGCGCCGCGCTTAGGCAAGTTGCTCATCATCCATTCATGCTGGGCACCGAGGAAGCCCTCGACATTCGTGGTGTAACGGCCGTCCTGGTCGGCCGGTGCGAAGAGGTCTTCCACCCACTCGATCCCGTAGGCCTGGGCCAGATCGTCGCCAAAGCTCGCATCCCTGCCATACATGCGCTTCTTGGTCAGAGCATTGGCGATCTGCCACCAGGGAGCCGTGTCGCCCTTCTTCGGCCTGTGGGCCTTCCAGACTTCGTTCTGGTCGACCTGACCGGCGGCGGCGATGATCCGCAGCTGCTGCTCGGACGGCATGTCGCCCAGCGCCATCTGTTCGAGCATCGCCGGCAGGACATTGGCAAGCAGACGCAGCTTTCGGATCTGGCGGACGGGAAGCGCGAGAGCGACGGCAATCGCTTCCTCGGTCCATCCCAGAGCGACCAGACGTTCGATGCCACGCCACTGGTCGACCGGGTTGAGTGCCTCGCGAACCGAGTTCTCGACCATGGAGCGCATGGCGCCGTTGTCGTTCGCGGCATCCACGACGAGGATTTCGATTTCTTCCAGGCCGGCGGCGATGGCAAGGCGCACGCGGCGATGGCCGGCGTCGATGATGTAGCCGTTTCCGCCATCCGTTTCCGGTGCGACCACCGGCGGCTGCACGATTCCGACGGCCTTGATCGTGGCCAGCATCAGCGCATCGGCCTGCGGCGACGACTTCGACTGGCGCATCCGGTCGGGGTTTTCCTTCAGTGCACGCGGGTCAACCTTCATGATCTGCATGATGTCTTTCCTTTCGGGAGAGTTCCGGACCGGCGCCTTGCCAGCCCTTCCTGTCTTCATCTTTTCTCGAAGACACCTCCCGGACCGCCGAGCGGCCGGACTGCCGCAACTGCGGCCGAGCATCCCTGCTGGGAAGGACGAGCGGGGCATCAGCCCTGCGATGGACAACTGGCCGGGATCGCGCAGGCGGCGGTTGAGCGATAGCGACGACAGGAGGAACGATCTGCGACAGGTTTCCGTTTCCCTTCTTCAGTTCAGATTGCGCATTTCCTTTTAAATTTATCGTAAGTTGTGGTGATTAAGCAGCAGCGGAAACCGCATCATGGAATTCTGATAGTGAAAAAAACTTCGCCAAACACCTGCTGTGCAACAACATCGCCAACCTATGTTCCCTTCTTCGCAATCGTCAGTCTTACCCTCGCGGTCGTAATGTTCATTGCAGCCAGCTACTTTATGGCGAAGGAAACCTTGCTCGAAACGCTGAGCCGGATTGCATCGATCCAGCCAGTGATAAACTTCGTCCTGATCGGCCTGTCGGTCGTCCTCATGAGTTTTGGGAAAATTCTCAATAGGCGCTGGATGGTAACCTGGGGCCTTCGTTGCGCGAACTGCATTGCGACACTCAGTATCGCAGCGGGCGTCTTCGTTGTGATCGGCTCAACTCAAGGCGGGGTTGATGAGCAGGTCATGCGCGGTCTCTACTTCTGGCAACCTTGGTTCATTATCTTTTACGCAATCTTCGTCGCGGCTCACGCATTGGTTCAGTGGTGCGTCTATAGCGCTCAATCCAGGGAGCAATAAAGACGGGCCAACGGCAAAGGTCGCGGCCCGTAAGATGTGGAATTTTGACCTTCAAAGGCTAGGCGGACGCCGCCGCGGTATCGTTCGCATCGTCGGATGCCAGCTGTGTTTCGATCTCACGCAGTTGGAGCCGTTTCACGCTCAAGTCGTCCGCGAATGTAAAGGCTCCGCCGTCCCTTGTACTGTAAGAAGTCAGCCGTCGTTGCGCCTCTTCCAGGCGTTGACGGTGACGCCGTTGTTCCTCTTCAAACCCGTCGATCCCATGTTCCAGCCGGGAGATGGCCCCGAGCGGAGTGACAGTGATGGCCAGCTCGATCTCATAGTCGGCGCCAGTCCGCTGGAGGATGGTGTCGTAGCGATAGCCGTCGCCCTTGCCGATCCGCTCACCTTTATAGACGAGATCGAAGCCACCGATCGCTGCCAAGTGAACCTCACCCTCCTGCTGTAGGTGCAGCAGCGTGAAGATTTCTTTCATCAGTTCGCGCCCGGCCTCTTTGCGCTCGGTATAATCCTGACCCAGTACCGTCATATTAAAGGCATCGCCGCCTGTCGGCTTAAGCCGCGCGATATCCTGACCGATCTCCTCGATACGGCGGAGCGCCATCTCGATTTCCCGCTCCGCATCCCGCATTTGCCGACGAACGGCATACTGATCATCCTCATGGGCAGCGCGAAGACGCTCAAGCCGAGCGATATCAGCTTCGAGACCCGCCTTTTGCATCAGTCGCTCGTCACCGGAGGCGATGGCCTTGGCCATGGCAAACTGGTTGGCGGCTCCCTCGCCGATGTCCTCCAGCCTGCGGATCGAGGTGTCACCGGAGAGAGCGGCGGCAATGAACCGGGCCTTGCGCTCGTTGTTCTGCCACATCGAGGCGTCGAGTGAGCCTTCCGTGGCATAAGCAAAGATATCGACCTCGCCGTGCTGATTGCCCTGGCGAACGATCCGTCCCTCCCGCTGCTCGATCTGCGACGGCAGCCATGGCACATCGAGATGGTGGAGAGCCTTCAGGCGGAGCTGCGCGTTGACACCGGTGCCCATCGTCTCCGACGAACCGATCAGAAATCGAACCTTGCCGGCGCGGACATCACCGAACAGCCGCTGCTTCGCCTCGGTCTTCTTGTAATCCTGCATGAAGGCAATCTGAGATGCCGGTACGCCGAGCCGGATCAGCTCGTCGCGGATGAAGCGGTAGGCCGAGAAGCCGCGGGATTTCTCGACACTGATGGTGCCGAGATCGGAAAAGATCATCTGCGCCGCACCCGGCAGATCAAAATCCTTCCCGTCTGGGCGACGATAGATCGTGTCCCCATTCTCCTGCCAGATCCGATAAGCATTACGGATGAGCAGATTGAGCTTGTTATCCTCCTCATTCTCGGCCCCCGGCACGACGAAACGAAGATCGATCGCCGCGTGGCGACCATCGGTGATGACGGAGAGCAGAATATCGTCGCCGGGCTTGGTCGGCCCCTCACGCTTCTCGATCGCCTTGATCCGGCCATCGAGCATCTGCTGATAGGTCTTGAACAGGGCGGTCGGCTTGGCCGTCAGGATCTGCCGCCGCCCGGTCGAGATGTTGGGCACCTTCACATATTGCCGGAGATCCTCCGGCATGACGACGTCGGCGAACGACCGGAACATGGCGATCAGCTCGGGCACGTTGACGAAGGAGGCAAAGCGGCTGACCGGCTTGTATTTGCCCGACGGCTGGATTTCGAGTTCCGTCGTCGTATCGCCGAAGCACGAGGCCCAGGCATCGAATTCGTGCAGTCCCCGTTCGGCTAGCGCGGCATGGCCGAGCAGGCGCTGGATGGAGAACATTTCGCCGAGCGTATTTGTGATCGGCGTGCCCGACGCGAGAACCAGCGCGCGGCCAGGGTTCTTCGTCTCGATATACCGGGACTTCACGTAGAGGTCCCAGGCGCGTTGCGAGCCGTTCGGATCGATGCCCTTCAGCGTCGACATATTGGTGGCAAACGACAGCTTGCGGAATTCCTGCGCCTCGTCGACGACGATCTGGTCGACACCAATCTCCGAAATCGTCAGCAGGTCGTCCTTACGGGTCGCGAGAGCTTCAAGCCGCTCCTGCAACCCTTCCTTCAGCCGCTCAAGGCGCTTGCGCGAGACGCGGTCCTCGCTATCCACCTTGGTCAGCAGATCCTCGTAAAGCTGCAACTCGTCATGGATCATCTCCTGTTCGAAGGCCGGGGGCACGGCGATGAAGCGGAAGGCCGAGTGGGTGATGATGATCGCATCCCAGGTCGCGGTCGCCGCCCGCGACAGGAATCGGGCGCGCTTGTCCTTGGTGAAGTTGGTCTCGTCAGCCACAAGAATGCGCGCGTTCGGATAGAGCGCCAGGAACTCGCGGGCCGCCTGCGCAAGGCAATGGCCGGGTACGACCAGCATCGCCTTGGCGATCAGGCCGAGACGGCGCTGTTCCATGATGGCAGCTGCCATGGTCATCGTCTTGCCGGCGCCGACGGCATGGGCGAGATAGGTCGAACCATCGGCGATAATCCGCCAGATGCCGCGTTTCTGGTGGCCATACAAAGTAAAGGCGCCTGAGGCGCCCGGTAGCTTCAAATGCGAGCCGTCAAATTTGCGCGGCGCGATATTGTTGAAGCGATCGTTGTAATCCCTCGCCAACCGATCGGTGCGATCGGGATCGATCCAGACCCAGTCTTGAAACGCCTGCTTGATCCGCTGCAGCTTGTCGCGAGCGGCTTCTGTATCGACGACATTGAGAACCCGGCGTTCGCCATCGGCATCCTTGAAGACGTCGAAGATCTGCGGCACCCGGCTGTTCAGGGCATCCGCAAGCAACTCGCCGGCATGGCGACGGCTCGTGCCCCATTCAGATGTACCAGCCGCCGAGTAACCGAGCTGCCGCGCCTCCACCGTCCACGATCCGAGTTCCGGCATATGATGGATGCGGATATCGGCTTCCATCTTCTCTTTGATGAAGGCGACGACATCGGCGGCCGGAATCCACGGTGCCCCGAGACGAGTGGTGATGTCGGAGGGTGGAAGGTCGGCCGGCTGAACATCCTGAAGCGCCCGTACATTTCGCTCGTAGACCGGATCGAGCTCAGCTGCGGCCTGCGCGGCGGCGAGCTTGTTACGGACCGGCCCGGAGAGATAGGCATCGGCCGTCTTCCATGATCCGTCAGCCGGGTCGCGAAACACCTCGTCGCCGAGATCAGCGATCACTGTGGACACGTCGAGATGTAGCAGCTCCGCGATATGATCGAGGTCGACATGGCCGCGTTCGTTGAGTACGACCGCCAGCGCATCAGCCGCATTGGTGATGACAGGCGACATCGGCGGAGCGATCACACGGGTAGCGAATATCGGACCTGGCTTCGCCGTGTCGGTCTCCAGATCGTAATCCTCGATCGAGGCGACCAGCCAGCAATCCGGATCGTCGCGGAAAGGTGCAAGGTTCGGCTGTCGGTGGGTCTCTTTCACCTCACCTGTCTCGGCATCCTCCTGGATCGAGACATTAGTGTGATTGATCGGCCCGAAATCGCGCACGAAGCTCGACCAGGCGATGCGCAGGCGAACTTGGCTGTCACGCCAAGGCCGGTCGGTTTCCTGCGCCTTCAGAACCTCGCGCACGGCGTCACGGATCGGGATCAGTTTCGAAATGATCCGGATATGCTTCTCTGAGATCCCGTCGCCGGAGCGACTGTTGCGCATGGTGACAGGCACGGCCGCGCCGTCGAGCACCTGCATCAGACCCTTTGTCCGGTCGAGGAAAAAGCTGCCCTCGCGGATAGCATTGTCCTTGGGCTGCAGATCGACGATCTCCCCGAGCTCGTCCTCCAGATCGATATCGATGGGCGTTGGCTCGCCGTCATAGAGATCGGCCGGCAGAAGATCGATAGCGGCGGCGAGGGCAGCCTCAAGAACCTCTCCAGCGCGCGGCAAGCAGGTGTAGGTTTCGCCAAATGGTCCCGACGTCAGAGCGTGGGTGCCGAGAACGAAATCGGGATGGCTTGCAAACCTCCTGTTGACGCGGATCGTGCCCTCGTCATCGGTTGCGGGGCGAACCTCGTCCACGTCGAGCCAGGTCTGATCGCCTTCCGGCTCACCGGCCTTGCGCTTGCGGAAGAAGAGGATGTCGACGACGACATCCGTGCCGGCATCACGACGGAAGCTGCCTTCAGGCAGGCGAATGGCCGCGATCAGATCGGCGGATCTGGCGATATGCTCCCGCGCCGTCGCATCAGCCTTGTCCATCGTGCCATGTGAGGTGACGAAAGCGGCGAGCGCGCCGGGCTTCAAGAGGTCAATCGACCGAGCGATGAAGTAGTCATGCAGGCGTAGGCCGAGCGACCGATAGGCGCGGTCCGAGCGGACGGTGCGATCGGAAAAGGGTGGATTGCCGATGGCGAGATCGTAGATCGGCGCCAAGTCTGTGTGGGCGAAGTCACCATTGATGATCCGCGCTCTAGGCTGCAGCAGGCTGGCGATACGGGCGGTGACCGGATCAAGCTCGATCCCGGTCACATAGGCCGCGTCGCGATAGGCTTCCGGCATCAGGGCGGGGAATAAGCCCGTGCCGATGCCCGGCTCCAACACCCGGCCGCCGCGCCAACCAAGCTTCTGGATACCCGCCCAGATCGCCCGGATGATAAACTCCGGGGTGAAATGCGCATACTGAGTGGAGCGGGCGAGCGAGGCATAGTCGGCTTCAGAGACAGCAGTCTCAAGCGAGGAGCCGAGATCGTCCCAGCCTCGCCGGAAATCGACCTCACCCGGTCGGCGGAACATGCCGTTGGCCAGTTCGCCGGCGCCAAAGCCGGTGAAGTAGATCAATTGCGCCTGCTCTTTGGGTGTCGCCGGCCGGTCCTGCTTTGAGATGTTATTGGCAACGAGGATCGCCGCAACATTGGCGCGGGCACGATCCTTCCAGGACGAAGGTAGGCCGCGGTCACCCTCGAGATAGAAGTTTGCCCGAAGCCTCGTGGGCCGGGAGGGTACGGCTGCCCTGGGAGGTGCGGATGCCGGTGCTGGCGCCGGCGGCGTCGGATCGGGATCGTCGTCATTTGCGGCCGCAGGCGAAAAGTCACCAAAAGCGGTCACGCCGAGGCCAAGGCCGGACGAGAGTGCGGTATTGCCAAACATGTCGAGCGTGAAGGGATCGTTGCTCATGATAAAATCTCCTTGTGAAAGCGCGCGTCATCGTTCCGCCAGGACGATTGGCGGCGAAGGGACGCTGATTGATGTTGAAGACCTCGCTGCAGCGGGGACGTTACGACCACTCGATGATGAAGAGCTCCATCGAGTCCGCGTCAAAGGTGATGCCGAGATGCCTCGCGTTGGGGTTGGCGGCGATCATGGCCTCCAGCTGCGCGGCGTCGATGAATTCGACGCCGTCGTCGCCACCGAAGGTCTTGCGCTTGACCTCGAACCAGTCGTCATTGGTGCGAGGATCGCATTCGAGCGCATATGCAACGAAAGGCTTTTCGCCGTCCGGCAGTTTGCATTCGAGCAAAGGTAGACACCGTGATCACCGACCAACCAGACGCCCGGTTGTTCGTCGCGACCGGGATGAAGGCCATAGTGGGGATTGCGAAAGCCGCCGTTCGCTTCCGCGTCGGCGCGACCGCGGGCGATCACCGCCCGTACGGATGCAATCGGAAAGAAAAGCATGGCACGCATCTCCTCACGCTGCGGCTGCCGCATCGGGAAGATGGCGCAGTTGGACGGGTAGTTTGGTGGCGATCTCATCGTCGGTCAGGTCGTCAAGCAGCTTCAATCGGGAAGATCCGGCCGCGCTGAAGAGAGTGATGACGCGATGCCCCGGCGGATAGTCCGAGGAGGTTTCATCGGTGTAGCCGCGATAGCCGTCTGCCGTGGCGCTCCAGATGTGCTCTAGACGCTCTTGCCGCGTCATCGCCCTCACCGGGCGCGTTTCCCGCTCGATGATCGCCAGCCGCATATCTTCCACCGAGCGGTCGTCGGAGAGATCACAATATCCATGGAAGTGACGAATGATCCCGTCGATCCGCAGCGCGAAGAACACTGATGTGACAGGCCCGGTCAGGAATTCGCGCATTGCGAACATCGAGCCACGGATCCACAGCGGCGGCAGGATCTCGAACATATAGTCGTGTTCGCGCTCGGTGATTTCGAACCATTCACCGGCATAAAGCGCGCTCGCGTCACCGCCGAAGCGATGAGGACGCTGTGCATACCGATCGAACATGCGGAACATCTGATGGCGGTCGGCGATGCCCTTGTAGACTTTACGGATTGCGGAAGGGGTATTCATTGACGGCTCCTTTGGCCCTGTCCGGACCGAAGTGCGGTGCTGCCCTATCGGCTCACCATCCTTCTTCAGTCCTTCATAACCCCTCCCCCCACGCCGCCTCTCCGTCCGGGCGGGTCAAGGGCCGCGGCCGAGCGGGCGAAGCTTCACCCTTGACGCGGTTGGCGGGCATGCGGCAGGCCTCCTCTTCCTGCCCTCGCTTTCCCTTCCTTCTTTTCTTCTTCCCACGCTTTCAGCGCATCATTCCAGTCCTCGGCCGGCGGCGTCAGTCGCAACCAGTCGCAGCCCACCTCGCTGGCAATGTCACGGAGGCGGCCGGCAAAGGTCTCGCCCTGGCTATTGGCATCGGTAGCCGCGACCAGAACAGCACCAGGACGTGCGGCCAGCTTGCGGACCGCGGAGTCCGTCGCCGGCGACCATCCACCGCCGGTGCTGAGATAGAGGCTGCCCTCGCGAAGCCCCTCGAATGCCGCAAGGCTCATGGCGTCGATCGCCGCTTCGGTGACGCAAAGACGCAGGGCGTTAGATGAGCCAAGGCGAAAGAGAATTTTAGAGCCGCCTGAGGAAAAGCCGCGCCAGTCGGGACCGCGCTCCTCCCAGCCGGTGACACCACCATCGTCATTGACATGTGCGGCCCACATGCTGCCGTAAGGGCCTTCCCGGAGAACATCGCTGCGGATGGCCTCCTCGATGATCGTTACCGGGAGGCAGCGCTCGGTGCGCAGATAGCGCCATGTCATCGATCCCTGCCACGGGCGACGTCGTTTTGCCCAGCGTTCCAGGACGGAAATGCAAGGAGCGGGCTTTCCGGCCGAGCGAGACCAAACAGGATCCCGGGCGATGACGCCGACCAGGTCGGCCACCCGGTCGAGCGCCTCGACGAAGGTGACGTCATCCAGATGCTCCGCGAGACCGAAGACATCGCCTTTCGCGTCGGACAGCGGATCGAACCATCCTCGCCCCCCATGGATGACGATGACGATTTCCGCACCGCGCCGGTACTTTGCAGCCTTGCGAGTGCTTTCCTTGACGTCGATGGCAAAGCCAGCCTGTTCCAACAAGGCTGCGCACAGGACACGGTCCCGAAGTTCTTCCAGCTTCTGTTTCTTCATTATTTTCCCGGCGCTTTCGCGTCCGTTCTCTCCAGACTCATTCTTTCCGCAATTTGCGGGACCGTTTCCGGCAGTCCGCGAAGAGCAAAGGGGCAAGGGCGCGCCATGGCAATCTGCTGATCTGCAGCTTGGCATCTACCGTCGGTGCCAAGGCGCGGCGAAGCTTCCCTTGCCGCCTGCCGCTCGCAAGCGGCACCTCGGAAAGAAAAATGCCGGCTCATTGAGCCGGCCAGGGATGGAATTCATGCACGATCTCCAGATCGTCTTCGTCATCGAGTTCGTCGCTCGGCAGAACGCCGAACTCGTCGCCGGACCTGAAAAGCGTGACTGGAACCATCAGGGTACGGGAGAGCTGGAAGGCGTAGTTCTGCGCGAGGGAAAGATTGGTGTTCATCTGAGGCTCCATCTTCGGAGCGGGCCATTCCCGCTCGATGGCTCCCGTCAGTGTCCGGAACCGGTCGCGATCACCGCGAAGGCGCAGCCGAAGCGGCCGCAGCTCGCTAGCGGACCCCGTCAGCGGGTTGATCGACGGAGATCCGGGGCCAGACCAGGAAGCCATCCATCAAGAGCGGGATTGGGACGCCTCAATAGATCGGCCTCCGCCAACAATGATCATGCTGAGACGGGTCTCTCGCTCCCGCCGATAACCTGGTCTATTGTTCTTTCGCTCCGGACATCAGGTCAGAGTCAATGCTCACAAAGGTTGGAGAGGCAGCGCAGGCTTTGACAACAGTGATGTGGCGTGCTTTTCTGTCCTTGGTCCTAGGACAGAGGACACCAGTCAGGACGATTTATGAAAAGCCAGGACATCGTCATACTGCTCAAGCTCATCAGCCTCCAGGAGCAGGAACAGGAGCAAGGGGTCGAAGGCGTGCGCCTGGAGGCGCAGGGCGATGACCCATATTCCGTCCGAAATTTGGAGGCATCCCTCGGCATAAGCAAGACGGAGGTCAATGCGTCGATCAAGAGGAGTCTAGCGTCTGGCATTGCCAGCAAAGATCGAGACCTTGGCCGACCCAAGCCGAGCCGGAGGAATCTGTTCAATTTCATCGTCCACGGCCTGAAATTCGCCTTTCCGGCAAAGCCCGGATCAATGCAGCGGGGCATTCCAACCGCCTTTGCGGCACCTATGCTCGAGGGCCTTTTGGTCAGCGCTGGCAACTATATTTACGTCTGGCCGCACCCAAGCGCCCGCGAAATGGGCCAGTCTGTCGAACCGCTATTCAAGAGTGTACCGGAAGCAGTCCAAAAGGACGTGCGCCTCTACGAATATCTGGCACTCTGCGACGCGATCCGCCTTGGAAACCAACGAGAAGTTGGTTTGGCAAGCGATCGGCTCTCGAAAAGGATACTCGATAAATGACGACTGTCCGCGGCCAGCTGCTCGAAATGTTGAAAGTCGTAGCAACGGCGCTGGAGCAGGATTTGCGCGATCGCCTTGTATTCGTCGGAGGATGTACGACCGCACTTTTCATCACGGACCCGGTGACCCTCGAAGATGTCAGGGCCACCGACGATATCGACCTTATTGTCGATCTTGCGGGACTTGCCGAATGGGGCCAACTATTGGAACAGCTGCGAGAAAGGGGGTTCAAAGAGTCCTCGGATGACGACGTCATCTGCCGAATGCGGCTCGGCCCGCTCAAAGTCGATTTCATGCCGGATGATGAAGCGATCCTTGGCTTTAGCAATCGCTGGTACGCAAAAGGTATCGAAACCGCTGAGGATCACCAACTCACTGAAAGTCTCACCATCCGGCTCCTCACACCTGTCCTCTTTATAGCGACGAAGCTGGAAGCATTCGCCGGCAGGGGCGGTGACGACCTTTATTCCAGCAGAGATGCCGAGGACATACTTCTTGTCGTTGATGGGAGAGAGGAACTTGGTCAGGAACTGGCGAATGCCGATCTCGACGTCAAGACATACATCGCTGAACAATTCCAGGCGCTCCTCAAGCATCGCGACTTTGACGATTTCCTTGACGGAAATTTGCGCGGGCAGGCCGGTCGCGTAGCTATTGTGCGCGAGCGCTATGTTGCCATAAGCCACTGCGCAGACGGTGGCACCCATGCGCGTTGAAGCAAACTGGTATAGCCGCAAGGGCACAATGACTGCAGACAATCGCGACCATGCAGGAATTGGCAAAAATACCAGCGGCGTGATGGCCATCATCGTCGATGGCTCTACCGCAGGCGAAAACAGTGGGGAATATGCCGAAGCGATCGTGCGGGAAGTGATCGACTGGTTCAACGGTCTACAAGGAGCGCTTGATCTCAATGACTTTTCGAAACAGCTGCGCGGAATCCATCTTGATTTGCGCGCGCGTTATCCTCGGGGCTCAGCCAGTTTTGCTATCATGCATGCTGGCACGAGAACACGAATGACAGTTATCCATGCGGGCGATTGTCTTCTAGGCCAGATTGATCGAGGCGACAGAATTCACTGGCGGACGCAGCCTCACACGCTTGCCAATGCGCTCGGATATGTCGCAGTTGAAGAACTATCGAAGATACCGGCCAGACATCTCCTCACCAAGAGCTTTCGTTCACGTGAATATATGACCCCGGAAATCCTGGAAGTGGACAGCTTGCCTGGCGCCTACTTACTCTCCACGGATGGATTTTGGGCCGAACTGCCAGCACACGAGCAGCTTGCCGTGATCGAAGGTCGCGAAGTCGCGGCGAATGGAGAGCACGACGACTGCAGCGTTATGGAGCTCAAAATCACGGACAATGCCGACACGCAGCTTATCGTTCACGTGGGCGGGGCTTCCCCCAACTTTTACAACACCCAGGTATAGCGGCCTCGAGGTTTTCATCGTCTTAGGGTCAGAACAGAAACGGAGGTCTCTGCTCTTGATGGGATTTGAACGCGAAGCCCACAGCTGCCAAGTTAATGCGCGGATCGTCACGGACTGCGGCATGCTTTCCGAATTCTCACGACGCCGACAGAACGAGCTGAACAACGGTGAACTCATTATCTCGTCGAAAATGCAGCGAGCCGCCGTGGGCTTTCGCGACCTCGGACGCGATGGTCAGGCCGAGTCCCGAACCACGGGATTTGGGCCCCTTTTCGAATGGAGCAAGCAGCGATTGGGGATCGGCGTCGAAACCGTCTCCGTCGTCACGGATGACGATGCTCACGCCTGTTGCAAGAGGTTCGACCTCAACTTCCAGCCTGGAGGTCGCTCCGTGAGCCAGGGCATTATTGATGAGGTTGGAGATTGCCTCCCGGACGCTCACAGGATCGACGGAAAGCACGATATCAGAGCTCGCGGGCGTGAAGCTTATCTCGATTTCCCGCGACATCGAAAGGGGCACCACCTTCGCCATGACGAGCCTGACCAACTCGTTTATCTCAACCGGGTCGAGCCTACTCAAATCGCTCCGGTGGAGGATCATGGCATGGTCGAGCAATTGCCCGGTAAGTCGACCTAGCTCGTTGTTTCTTTCCCTTATGCGCGATATCGCTTCGTTGATCGTGACGTTGGACTTGGCATGCGATAGCATTTCCACTTGCGCGTCCAGGGCCGCAAGCGGTGTGCGCATTTGATGTGCGGCATCCCCGATGAACCTCTGGAACATCGCCATCCGGCCAGACAGCCGGCGCATGAATTCATCGATGGACTGGACGAGGTTGCGTATTTCAACCGGTGGCTTGGCATGGATGGGGGATAGATCATCCGGGTCGCGAGATTGTATTTCTTGCTCGATCTCGATGAGCGGCTTCAGGGCAAATCGCAGCGAGAGAGCGGTCGCCGATACGGCCAGCAGGAACATCACGGCGATCACGCCGAGCGCCTGATATGTCAGTCTGCGGGCGAGAGCGGTGCGGGCGTGTATCGTCTGTGCAACTGTAATCTCCGCCCAGCCGGTCACGGCGGGATTTTCGATTTTCTTCGAAATAGTGGCCATACGCACGGGCTGATCCGCGTATACGCCATCCTCGAAAACCAGCTCCTTCTGCGTCTCCCGAGGCGGTGCCGCGATGGAAAGATCTTCACTGCCGGCAACGACGATGCCGCGTGGATCGACGATGCGATAAAAGATCAGATCGTAGGCTGCAAGGCCTGAGATGGCCGAGGCCGGAAGGTCCAACGTCACGACACCGCCTTGCACGAAGACATTTTCTGCAAATTGGACCGCACCGTTTCCAAGGAGCCTGTCATAGGCTTCCTGCGCTGCGGTGCCGGCAGCGTAATAGGCCATACAGCCTAAAATGACCGCACCGCCGGCAAGAACACCCGCGACCAGCCCAAGTATTCTAACCCTGATCGATCGACTGAATTCACTTATGAACAATTTGATACCCTAGGCCCCGCAGTGTTCGGATCTCCACGGAGGAGCCACTGAGCTTCCGCCTTACCCTGGCGACGAATTGCTCGACGGCGTTGGAGCTGGGATCTTGATCGAAATTGAAAAGCTGATCGACCAGTTCTTCCTTGGAGAAAATTCTCTCCGGCCTTGAAGCGAGTATTTCGAGAACGGTCAACTCTCTCCGCGTGAGGCTGAGCGGCTCGCCATCGACTGCCGCCACACGCGCCTTGCGGTCCAGCACGAGAGGGCCGAAAGAGATGCTATTATCCGGCAGCCCATCATTACGTCTCATCAAGGCTCGCGCTCGCGCTTCCAGCTCACCGTAATCGAACGGCTTGGTCAGATAGTCATCGGCACCCAGATCGAGAGCACTGATCTTCTCATTGACCTCCGAACGAGCGGTGAGTACGAGAACCGGCGTTTTCACGCGGCGGGAGCGAATGTTGCGCAGAACATCAAGCCCGTCGCAGCCAGGCAGCGTCAGGTCGAGAATGACCAGATCGTACGTCTGGACGTTCAGAAGATCGATGGCATCGGCTCCATTCGTTTCCAGGTCCACGGCGTGGCCTGCATTTTCCAGGCGGATGGATATCGCCTTGGCTATGTCTTCTGTATCCTCCACGATCAAAACTCGCACGCTCTCACGCCTCCCACTGCCTGAGTCAGACAAGAGTCAGAATAGCTTGCTAACGTCCAAATCGCACTAGAGGAGTGCGCACTATATTTCGGGAGGATTGATGGACATGCTATCCACTGGCGTGACGCCGGCACCTTTGCTGCGCGTTGAAGGCGTAACCATACAATACAAGACGCCTGATGCGTTGATCACAGCGACTCGCCGCGTGAGCTTCGATGTGCACAATTCCGACCGCTTCATTCTTCTTGGGCCCTCAGGTTGCGGAAAATCCACGCTGCTAAAGGCGATCGGCGGCTATCTTCCGGTAACTGAAGGTAAAATCACTGTTAAGGACCGTGCGGTTGCCGAGCCCGGTCCGGACCGCATGATGGTTTTTCAGGAATTCGATCAGCTTCTTCCGTGGAAGACCGTTATTGAGAACGTCATATTCGCGCTCACCGCGTCTGGTCGTCTTTCGGGTGCAGAAGCGCGTGACCGCGCGGAGTCCTACATCGAAAAAGTGGGACTGGCCAAGTTCATGAACAACTATCCGCACATGCTTTCGGGCGGCATGAAGCAGCGCGTGGCGATTGCACGCGGAATGGCGATGGAGCCCGACGTCCTTCTCATGGACGAGCCTTTCGCCGCTCTCGACGCGCTTACGCGCCGCAAGATGCAGGACGAGCTGCTGCGTCTGTGGGACGATACCAGATTCACGGTTCTTTTCGTCACCCACTCGATTGAAGAGGCGATCCGCGTCGGGACGCGCATTCTGCTGCTGTCGCCTCATCCTGGCGAGGTCAAGGCCGAGGTCAACAGCATCGCGCCGGATCAACTCGGGACCGCCAGGCAGGCGGAACTCGAGACCCGCATCAACGACATGCTGTTCGCATCACACTAACGGGATGACCATAATGACCGATCTCTTCACCTTCCGACCGGAAGTCATCAACGACGTGGATTCCGGTAACGCTCCCATTGTCGCGAAGTCTGTCAGTGCGTTCGAACGCGTCTATCGATTGGGTTTCCTGCGGAAAGCCTTCATTCTCCTGGTTCTGGCCGCCATATGGGAGATCTATGGCCGCTGGCTTGCCAATCCTCTTCTTTTCCCGACATTCGGGCAGACGGTTGAAGCCTTCGTCGCCAATATCGTCAACGGCGTCATTCCGGATCGTATGATCGTATCGCTCAGAACGCTGGTCATCGGTTACGGCATCGGTATCGTTCTTGCCTCATTGCTGACCACGCTGGCAATCGGCTCACGGCTGGGTGCGGACCTGCTCGAGACATTGACCTCGATGTTCAATCCGCTTCCGGCAATTGCGCTTCTGCCTCTGGCACTCATCTGGTTCGGCCTCGGCTCGGGCAGCGTCATCTTCGTTCTGGTTCACTCGGTCCTATGGGCAATCGCACTCAACACCCATGCCGGCTTCCGCTCCGTCTCTCCCACCTTGAAGATGGTCGGCCAGAATTATCACCTCAAGCGCCTCAAGCTCGTCCGGCTCATCCTTATACCCGCGGCCTTTCCCGCGATTCTGACCGGCCTGAAGGTCGGCTGGGCATTCGCCTGGCGTACCCTGATCGCGGCGGAACTGGTTTTTGGCGTGTCGTCCGGCTCGGGCGGGCTTGGCTGGTTCATCTACGAAAACCGCAATCAGCTTGAAACGGCAAATGTGTTCGCCGGCCTGTTTACCGTCATCCTGATCGGCCTTTTCGTCGAAAACATCATTTTTGCAGCCATCGAGCGCAAGACGGTTCGCCGCTGGGGCATGCAACACTAGTCATCAAACGAAGAGTTCATGTTTACAAGGAGGAGAAAGGCATGAAACTGAAACTAGCATTATTAGGTCTGATTGCAGCCGGGCTGATCGCCACCGCTGCGCATGCGGAGGTCAGCGAAGTCAGGATTTCCAAGGGCTTCGGCATTCTCTATCTGCCGTTGATCGTCATGGAGAACCAGAAGCTTCTTGAGAAGCATGCCAAGGAAGCCGGTCTTGGCGACGTCAAGGTTTCCTGGCTGTCGCTGGATGGCGGCAACGTCATCAACGATGCCATGATGGCCGGCACCCTGGATTTTGCCGGCACGGGTGCGCCCGGCTTCGTTACGCTGTGGTCCAAGGCAAAGGGCATCCCCAACGTCGAGGTCGTCGGCGTCTCGGGCATGAGCTCCACTTCACTGTGGCTCAACACCAACAAGTCCGAGATCAAGTCGCTCAAGGATTTCAGCAGCGCCGACAAGATTGCACTTCCCGGCATCAAGACTTCGCTTGCCGCCGTCGTGCTGCAGATGATCGTCGCGAAGGAGTTCGGCGAAGAGAATTACGCGAAACTCGATCCTCTCACCGTCAGCCTTCCGCATCCCGAAGCGCTGGCCGCTCTCATGAGCGGGAAAACCGAAATCAACGCACACTTTACCTCGCCTCCCTTCCAGTATGTCGAAGCCAAGTCGCCCAACATACACCGGGTGCTGAGTTCGACGGATTATCTCGGCAACATCACGCTCGACGTCACCTTCGCACCGAAGAAGTTCGTCGATGCCAACCCCAAGATGACGCAAGCCTTCATCGATGCCCTCGATGAGGCCAACGACCTGATTGCCAAGGACAAGAAGATGGCGGCGGAAATCTTCTCTAAGAGCTCCAAGGTCAAGGTCGAACCCGCGGATGCGCAGGAGATGATCGAGGACAAGGACGCAAAGTTCGATACGACTCCGAACGGGATCATGAATTTTGCTGACTTCATGCACCGCGCCGGCCTAATCAAGACCGTACCGAGCAAGTGGAGCGATATGTTTGTTCCGCAGCTTGCGGATCGCAAGGGCAGCTGAGTTCCTCCCAGCGAGGGTCGAGACAGTCCTATGTCTTGGCCCTGGTAAACTCTCCCAAAGCGTGAAACGGAGCCTGGCAAGTGCAAGCGACTGGGCGAAGGTTTCAAGATGGCGCGGATGTTTTTGCGGGCTGCGGCCCTCGAGAAAATAACCCCAGGTGACCAGATGATGAAATGTCACAACTTTCTACAGATGACAGTGGCACCATCAGCTCCTGCATGCAACGGCCGAACCCCTCACTGGGCACATGACTTTTTCCACGTAAATTTGCTTCGTTCAGATGCTCTTGGAGCCTAAAATTTGCTGTGCATCCTTCGTGCTTGTGCGTGCGGTCTCGCTGATGAAGTAAGATTTCAACTTCGGAAGCTGTTCCACTCGCTGATTTTGGCCCAAATTCGTCTCATCTAGAGTCCGGCCGAGCTTGGCATCTGCTAGATCCTAAACCCGCTCCCTATTGCAAGGGGAGGTGGTCACGCCTCATCGACGATCGGGTTTCGCAGAGTGCCGAGCTTGTCGATTTCGACCTCGACGATATCGCCCGGCTTCATCCAGAGCGGCGGATTACGCTTGGCGCCAACGCCGCCCGGCGTGCCGCTGGCAATGACGTCGCCTGCTTCGAGATGCGTAAAGCTCGAGCAATATTCGATCTGGCGCGCGATATCGAAGATCATCTGGCCGAAGGTCGCATCCTGCACCACCTGGCCGTTGAGGCGGGTCTGTATCCGCAGATCCGGCAACGGGCCGAGTTCATCCGGCGTCATCATCCAGGGGCCGAAAGCGCCGGTATCCGGGAAGTTCTTGCCCGGGGTGAACTGATGCGTATGCCGCTGGAAATCGCGGATACTGCCATCATTGTAGATGGCATAGCCGGCGACGTGGTTGAGCGCGTCGCCACGCGAAATATATCGTCCGGGCTTGCCGATGATGATGGCAAGCTCACCTTCGTAATCGAGGTCGGTCGATACCTTCGGACGCACGATAGGCGCCAGATGCCCGATCTGGCTATTAGAATAACGCGCGAAAATAGTCGGGTTCTCGACTTCGGAACGGCCGGTTTCCTGGCGGTGCATTTCGTAGTTCAGCCCGACGCAGAGGATCTTGTCCGGGTTAGGGACGACGGGCAGCCATTCGATATCCGCAAGCGGTGTCGCGTTGGCGGAGGCGGTTGCCTCCGCCACGCCCGCCAGGCCGGCCGCGATGGCTGCCTTGAGATCGGCATAACGATCGGCTAGCACGGTGCCGACATCATGGAAGCTATCTTGATCGACAACGCCCCATGTCGTGCGGCCGGCTATTCTGACGGTGGACAGTCTCATTTAGTCTTCTCCTTAAGTGCTTGGAAGTGCCGAGCCATCAGGCCCGCTGCATGTGATCAGAAATACGGCTGCGTTCGCCGAAACGCTGGATGGTGCGGTCCGGGAAGATCAGCGCGAAGGCAGAAATCGCACCGATGATAAGGATTGCGGCGGTGAACATCATCGCGTTCGCATAGCCTTTGGACAGATGCTCGGGGCCTGCCTGCTGGACGATCATGCCGGTGATCGCATTCGACGCGAGGGCCGAGACGGCATTTGCGGAATAGATGACCACGATGAGCTTGCCGCGCTGAACGGCCGGAGCGACGGCACCGAGCGTGATCGGGCCATAGATGGTGGTGAGGCTCGGGGCGGCGAAGGCGATCGCAATCAGCACAAGCTGGAACACGCCACTGACATGGACGGAGCCGATCAGGGCGAGACCGCTGACGAGCAGGGCATAACCCGAGGCGCTGCCGAGCGTCTTACGCTTGCTGACACCGCGCTGAAGCATACGCTGCGCGATCCACGAGCCAATCAGCAGAAGCGGCGACTGGAAGATATACACCGCGGAAATCACGCTGCCGGTCTGCACCTGGCTATAGCCCAGCCCTTGCTGCAGGAATGGCGGCAGCCAAGTCGCGGACATGCCGACGATCCAGTAGGACATGGTCGACATGATGATGACACCGATGACGGTCGGATCGAGCCACAGCTTGCGGGCTGGGATTGGTGTCTCGGAAGGCTGACTTGCGGCGGTCTTTTCGTTGCTCGCCGCGTAAGGGCCTTCTCCGCCGATGAACATCCAGGCGAAAACCCAGCAGATACCGATCACTCCGCAAAACAGGAAGCCGGTTCGCCAGCCATACTGGACAATGATGTAGGTAAGGATTGGGCCGCCCGCGAGCAGGCCGACACTGATGCCCTGCAGAACAACAGCGCTTGGAACGCTACGCTTCTCTGGGCTGAACCAGTTGTGGGCTGCATGAAGCGCCGTCGGCAGGCCAGGTCCCTCGCCAAGACCGAGAAGGATACGGCAGACCACCAGAACCGTCACGGAACCGGTGAAATAGATCGGGATCTGGGTCAGTGACCAGATGGCCGCGAGGGCCACCAGGATCCACTTGATCGGCACGCGACCGATGACGAACAGGCCGACAAGCACGCCCGAGATCGAAAACAGCAGAAAGAAGCTGCTGCCGATCAGACCGAACTGCTGCGGCGTGATCTGCAGTTCCTTCATCATCGGCACCGCCGACAGACCGAAGACGAGCTTGTCGAAGAAGTTCAGCGTTTGAAACAGGAAGAGCAGGATGAGCACCGCAAACGGACGCCACGGGCTGCTCTTCTGGATTGCTGGATCGGTCATGTTTCCCTCCCAAAAACCGTATCAAGATGTCATGTGCGGATCGCGCCGCGCCTCATGCGAGACGCCGATGCAGTTCCGAAAGCTGCTCAGTGAGATCGGCGACCGATCTTGCCGCTCCGAACACGTAGTGGTCCGGACGGACAAGGGCGGCGATGACGCTATGCCGGTCGAACCAGCCGGAAAGCACACCATCCTTTTCGTGGAGCGCTTCCGGATCGGCGGCGTCATCCCCTTGAGGCACGACGGTCCTAACCAAGATCCCATCGATCGATTTGGCTAGCGCTTCCCCCTCGCCTGCCCCGACCCGACGCCCGTCGAGAATCAGCCGCCATTCTGGTCCGGTGAACTTATCCAACAGGCGCAGAGAAGCGCCTTCAACGATCGCCGGCTGCGGGAAGAGCAGCCCCCGTGCCGCAGTGCCCTCTTTTGCGATCAATCCATCCTCAATGGGCGGGACGATTTCCTGACGTGTAATAGTGAGCGGCTTGCCGCCGCCGTCCGCTAGAATTTTGGCATCGCGCGCGGCCGCGGCTTCCGGATCGCGCTCGCAAATCGTTTGGCCGATCGCCTTGATCTTGCCAGTCAGCGTCTGCACATGCCGCTTTCGCTCAACGGTGTAGGTATCGAGCAGCGCATCGGAAGACTGTCCCTTGAGGATGCGGTCTAGCCTCCACACAAGGTTGGATACGTCACGCAGACCCTGGCACATGCCTTGCCCGATGAAGGGTGGCTGCTGGTGCGCGGCGTCGCCTGCGATTAGCACGCGGCCGCGGCGCCATTCGTCGGCTACCAGGGCATGGAAACGATAGGCGGCCGCGCGCCAGAGATCACCCTCTTCAGGCTTCAGCCATGGCGACAACAGCCGCCAGACGTTTTCCGGCTTTTCCATTTCGCGCGGGTCCTCCTCCGGCAAGAGCATGATCTCCCAGCGGCGGTGGTTCTTCGGGCCCATGATGTAGCTCGTAGGCCGCGCCGGATTGCAGAACTGCGCCGAAGTCTGCGGCAGCTTGCCGAGCGCGTCCTCATGCACCTGCACGTCTACGACCAGCCACGGCTCGTCGAAGACCAGGTCTTCCAGTTTCATGCCGGACTGTTCACGCACCTGACTCCAGGCGCCATCGCAACCGATCACGTATTTTGCGGCAACCTTGCGGATCTTGCCGGATGCGTCCTTCAACGTTACGACGACCTCGTTCGCCTGCGGATCGAGAGTGGCCATTTCCGTGCCGAGTTCGACCGTTACGCTGTCAAAGCTTTCGGCATGCTTCCGCATCACAGCCTCGACCGGCGGCTGGGTAAATACCATGCTTGGCGTGTAACCCAGCGGATAGGGTTCCGGCACCATGTCGATGCGGCGGATGAGTTGTCCCTCGGCGCCGAAGTGCTGGGAGGCCGTGAACGGAGCGATGTAAGGCAGAACCTCGTCGGCGATCCCCATATTGTCGAAGTGGCGCAGGATCTCGTGATCGATGGCGATGGCGCGCGGCTTGTCATAGATGCCGGTTAGCCGGTCAACGACCAGTGTGGAATGTCCGCGCGCACCGAGCATGCCGGCGGCAACTGCGCCGGCTGGGCCGAAACCCACTACCAGCACGTCATAGCGGTTCGAAATATCGTTGTCGTTCGTCACGGGAAAGCCTCTGCAAACTGAAACGGCGGTGTCAGGCGCCGGAAAATCCGATGGAAATCTGAGCCTTCTTGCAGGCGTCACTTTTTGGCGGTGCGATGCCCCAATGATCGGTCCGGCCGGGGGGCCAGCCCCATTCCTCCGGTCCTCGCACCCGATAGCTGTCGTCCACCTGCAGGACCTCGGCCGTATATTCGATGACCACGCCGGTCGGATCGACGAAATAGGCAAACACATTGTCGCCCGGCCCGTGACGGCCAACGCCCCAACCGATCGGGAAACCCTGATCAACGACCTGTCCGGAACCGCGCATAACCGACTCCAGATCAGGCATCAGGAAGGCGACGTGGTTCAGTCCATTTGCAGGCGCCTCTGCAAGCACCACCGCATGGTGATCGGCGTTACAGCACAGAAAGGCCATAAGCTTTGAGCGGTCGGTCAGACGGAAACCGAGGACATCGCGATAAAAAGCG
Source organism: Rhizobium sp. SG570 (assembly GCF_012275345.1). Classification (NCBI taxonomy): domain Bacteria; kingdom Pseudomonadati; phylum Pseudomonadota; class Alphaproteobacteria; order Hyphomicrobiales; family Rhizobiaceae; genus Rhizobium; species Rhizobium sp. SG570. The sequence continues at coordinate 72,410 of NZ_JAAZQI010000022.1, forward strand.
GTCAGCGCCTCGATCTGGGCACTATTGATGTTCACATGCGCCAGGCGGTACGGCCGATTGGCAACGATCGCCCCTTGCCTCTGGCGGTCGCCATGTACGAATTCCAGCACGGAACCCTGCGGTTCGCGAATGACAAAGCGTTCGCCGCCGGACGGCGCATCGGCCGCCCCTAGCTCCCGCAACACGACACAACCAGCTGCGACGGTCTTGCTGAAAAGCGACTTCAGGTCTTCTGCTGACCGTGCGCGGAAAGTGATCTTGCGTAGTTCAGCGCGATCGCTTTGCTTCAGCTCCAACACGTGAAAATCGTCGCCCGTCGCCGCCAGAAAAACCTTGTCCTCTGCTTCAGCCACAACATCCAACCCCCAAACGCGGGTATAAAAATCGACAGAAGCTGAGAGATCGGGCGTACCCAGTTCGACACTACGCAGAGTGGAAACAGGAAAATTGGTCATCTGATCAAACCTCATCCAGAGCGAGGAAAGCCCGCGCATTCGCGAAAGTCAGGCGTTCGCGCAGTCCGACATCGGTGAAAGCCTCGTCGATACGTGCAACAGGCTCTTCCTCGCGAAAATTGAAGGGGTAGTCGGTGCCAAGCAGCACCCGCTCTTCGCCGAAGACAGAAACCAGACGTCGCAATGTGTCCGCATCGAAGACGAGCGAGTCCACGTAGAGGCGCCGCGCCTGCGCCGAGGGCGCTTCCGGCATGATGTCCTTGACTGCCGGAAATGCAGCATAGCCCTGCTCCAGGCGCGGCAACAGCGAAGCAAAGGTTCCCCCGCCATGGCTGAAGGCGATCCGAAGCTTCGGAAATTTCTGCAGCAGTCCGCCGGTGATCACCGAAGCCGCCGCCAACCCAACGTCTGTAGGATACCCAAGTACTGCTGAAGCGGCGACGGCCCAACGAGCCGATCCACACCGGCCGGCCGCACTGCGTGGACGAAGACCGCCGCACCAAGCTTTTCTACTTCCGCAAAGAGCGGGTGGAAGCGCGGGTCGCCAATCGCGACACCATTGATGTTGCTGCCGATCTCGATACCGTGGAAGCCGAGTTCACTCACGATGCGATGCAGCTCGGTTACGGCAAGATCGATATCCTGCATAGGCAGACCGCCCAGTCCGACGAAACGCCCCTGACCTTCCGCTACTAAGGTAGCGATCGAGTCGTTGACGTGGCGCACGAGATCGTTGGCCGCGCCCGTCTCGATCCAATAGCCGAAAAGCTCGGGCATGGGCGAAAGGGCCTGAAGCTCTATACCGGCGCGATCCATTTCCTCGAGCCGCCGCTCGGCGACCCAGCAGGCATCGCTCACCTGACGATAGGGCTTGTCATCGATGACGACAGTCGCATGGCAATCGCCAGAGACAACCATGGACGGCCAGCCGCGTATAGCGGAGCCGCCGCGCGGCAGTGGAAAGCGCGATGGCACAACGTGGCAATGAACGTCGATGCCGTCGCAGCCACAACCGCTCCTGAAGCGTTTTGCCTTTTCCTCGCCCACAACTCTCCTCCTGTGCTGACATCTCAAGTAATATACAAAATTCGATGCGTAAAGGCATAATTTATAAATTTTGCTATTTTGGTGTGATGTGTGTATGAAAATTTGATCTGAATGGTGGGATTAACATGAACGTCGATGCGCCGAACAAGGGGCTGGAAAGCCCTGCAACGCTTGCCACGAGCGTCTACGAGCGGCTGAAGGGCGATATTTTGTCGGCAAGCCTTGAACCTGGCCGCAAGTTGCAACTTCGTTTTTTGATGGAGCACTATGAAGCCGGGCAAACACCTTTGCGGGAGGCGCTCAACCGCCTCACCACCGAGGATCTCGTCATCGGCAAGGAGCAGCGTGGTTTCTTCGTAAAGCCGATCAGTCTTGAAGAACTGGGGGAACTGACAAAAACCCGGTGCTGGGTAGAAGGCCTGGCTCTGCGCGAGTCGATTGCCAATGCCGACCCCGCTTGGGAGGAAGCCCTGATCGTCGCCCACCACCGGCTGGATCGGGCCCCCCGCTCGCTCAATTCCGAGCGGTTCGAAAGCAACCCGGAATGGGAGCGCCTGCACAAGGCTTTCCACGCCATTCTCATCAGCGGCTGCCAATCGCGTCCTCTGATCGGCTTCTGTGAGCAGCTTGCAGACCGGCTTGGCCGTTATCGTGCGCTCTCCAGCCGCAAGGCATTCAGGGTGCGCAAGGTGAGCCAGGAACATGCGGATATTGTGAAGGCGGTCCTGGATCGCGATAGCGAAGAGGCCGTGCGCCTTCTGCAGCGACATTATGAGAAGACTGCTGAAGTCATTCGGGCCGATCTGGAAACGACCGAGGACGGCGACATGACGCCGCCGGCCTGACCGGATCAGATCGGGTAATGCCCCGGCTGCGTCTCGACGGTGATCCAGCGCAGCTCCGTGAACTCCGCTATGCCGGCCGGGCCACCGAAACGGCCATAGCCGGACCCTTCACGCCACCGAACGGCATCTGCGCTTCGTCGTGAACGGTCGGCCCGTTGACGTGGCAGATGCCCGACTTGATGCGGCGAGCGACACGCAGGACACGGGCGGCATCGCCGGTAAACACCGACGCCGACAGGCCGTATTCGCTGTCACTGGCTAGCTCGATGGCATGATCTTCGTCGCGGGCCCGCAAGACGGCAACAACCGGACCAAAGCTTTCCTCACCGTAGAGGCGCATGTCCTTGGTGACGCGATCGATCACCGTCGCCGACATCAGGACTACCTCTGCTGTTCCGCCGGTCGCCAGACTTGCGCCCTTCGAAACGACATCCTGAACAAGCGCCTGCACTTTCTCGATGGTTTCCATTGCGATCACCGCGCCGAGAGGCGCTTTGCCTTCGCCGGGATCGCCGGCGACGAGCCTCGCAGCCTTGGCCTGGAATTTTTCACGAAATCATCTGCAACGGCGTCAACCACCATGATGCGCTCCGTCGACATGCAGATCTGGCCCTGGTTGAAGAAAGCGCCGAAGGCGGCGGCCGCAACGGCTTCATCGAGATTGGTATCGTCGAGAATCACCACAGGCGCCTTACCGCCAAGCTCCAGCAGGACCGGTTTCAGATGTTCTGCCGCGCGACGCGCCATCATCTTGCCGACCCCGGTCGAACCGGTGAAATTGATGCGGCGCACCGCCGGGTGGTCGATAAGCGCATTGACCACTTCGGCTGCATCTTCCGGAGCGTTGGTGACGACATTGACAACGCCTTCCGGGAAGCCGGCCGACTGAAAGCATTCGATGATCAGGCTATGTACCGCCGGGCATTTTTCCGAGGCCTTGAGCACGACTGTGTTGGCGCAGGCAAGTGCGGTGGCGATAGCACGAACGCCAAGGATGATCGGAGCATTCCAGGGCGCGATACCCAGGCAGACGCCGACGGCTTCTCGCACCGCCATGGCATGGCAACCGGTTTATCGGAGGGAATGCCCTCGCCCTTGATCTGTATCGTCAGCGACGCCGCCTCGGCGATCATGCTTGCGGCAAGCATCCCGTTGAAGCCAGCCCAGCTTGCGGTCGAACCGGTCTCGGCCTGCATGAGCGCGACGAACTCGTCTTTTTTCTAGGCCGGTGCCTCCGATGCCTTCAGCAGCAGCTGCCGTCTGGCATTCGGGCCAGTGTCGGACCAGGCAGGAAGGCCGCAGCGGCTTTGGCCTCCACAGCGGTTGCTGCCTGCGCCGTGCTGGCTATTTCGCCAGTTACGGGGTTTAGGCGAACGAAATAGCCTGGTTTTCCGAAAGTGGATACATTCTGCTGCATTGCAGCGTCCGTCTGCCAGTATGAAATCTTTCAAGCCACGAGCTTCGGAGCTGCGCGGAAGCCGGCTTTCTCGATGCCGGCGACGGCGCACAGCTCGTCATTGTCTCCGATATCCCCCGAAATACCGACGGCGCCGATGACGCTACCTGCCTCGTCGAGAATGAGAACGCCGCCCGGCGACGGCACCATGCGCCCCGCGCTGACCGATGCAAGCACGGTGATGAAGGCCGGATTTTTCGAAGCGCGCTCGGTCAGTTCACGCGTGCCGAAACCCATGCCGAGTGATCCCCAAGCCTTACCATAGGCGATGTCGAAGCGGACGATGCCGGCACCATCCTCACGCTTGTAGGCGACCAGATGTCCCCCTGCATCGAGCACCGCCACGGCGAGCGGAGCAAGCGAGCGGGCACGCGCTTCAGCGATTGCGGTATCAATGATGATGGAAGCGTCGTTGAGCTTGAACATGTCGGATTCCGATCGTTGTAAGGGAAGAAGACTAACGGTTGACGGCCTGCCAGCGCAGGAGACGTCTTTCGGCAAAGGAAAGCAAACGGCTGCCGATAAGCCCGATCATACCGAGGATGACGATGCCGGCAAACAGATCGGGTGATTGGAAGCTGCGGCTTGCCGCCAGAATGCTCTGTCCCAGTCCGTGGCGGCTCGCCAGCATTTCGCCGACCACGGCGAGAATGAGCGAGATGCTAAGGCCAAGCCTCAGGCTCGCAAGGATCATCGGCATGGCGCTTGGCAGGGCGAGCTTCCAGATCACCTGGGCACGGTTGAGGCCAAGCACCGCGCCCACCTCATAGAGACGGGGCTCCATGGCCGCGAAACCGTGGATCGTCGCAAGCAGCATCGGCCAGAGCGCCCCGAAGGCGATCACGACCAGCACCATGTTGTCGGAGAAACCCAGAAAGGCGATAGCGATCGGAATCATGGCCGAAGCGGGCAATGGCCGGAGCAGCTCGAGCGTCGGGGCAATGAACGCCCGCGCGCGCCAGGACACGCCGATCAATGCGCCGAGAAACACACCGACGAAAGAGGCGAGCAACCAGCCCAGCAGCATCCGCTGGATCGTCTCCAGCGTCTGCGACAGCATCGCGCCGCCGTAAAGACCTTTCGCCAGAGCGGCATAAGTCCGCTCCGGGCTGGGAAAAAAGATCGGCGAGACGAGTTTCGCGTCGGTAACGAGCTTCCATGCCAAGATGAAAAGCGCTAGAGCGCCGCAGCCGAGGAACAGCTTGCGAAGGGAAAAATGCTTCATCGGCCCTCTCCTTTCACAAAGACCGGAAAGAAGGCGCGCTGCGCGGAATTGAGCAGCAAGCTGATCAGCCAGCCGATGGCGCCGATCCATATCAGGTAGGCGAACATTTCAGCCGGCCGCAGCGCCTGTTGCGCCATCATAATTCCATAACCGAGACCAAGGGGATTGGCGGTAATCTCCACCGTTACAGCCACGACTAGCGCGTAGCCGGCCGCAAGCTTCAGCGACATAAAGAGCTGCGGCAGTATCGCGGGCAGCACGATCTTCGTCAGCCGGGCCAGGAAGCCGAGTTGCAATACTTCGGAAACCTCCATCAGGCGCGGCTCTACTTCCTTGACCGCGGCCCGGGCCAACACGACGGATGGCCACAACAGGCCCAGTCCGATGATGACGATCTCCATTTCCGCGCCGAAACCCAGCAGCATCATGACCACCGGAATAAGCGCGACGACCGGGACCGGCCGCAGCAACTCAACGGTGAGATCGAGCGCATCATCGGCAAGGCGGGAAAGGCCGAGCACGATACCGAGCAGCGATCCCGCCCCGACACCCAGAATGCAGCCGGCCGCGGCAGCTTTCAGCGTGTCCAGCGTTGCCATCAGCAGAGATCCGTCGGCCACGACGGAAACGAAGGCCCGTGCGATATCGAATGGGCTGGCGAGAGTATCGCTTTCCAGTTGGGTAACGGTTGCTGCGACCTGAGCCAGAACGATTAACGTGACGGGCAACAGTGCCGCGCGCCAGCCATTTTTGAGGAGGCCTGCCGCCCTCATTGGTGGTCGTCCTTGATGAGGTCGTAAAGCTCACGACGCAGACGGAGGAATTCCGGATCCTCCCGGGTCAGGAGCTGGTCGCGCGGCCTCGTCAGCCGAACGTCCACCACGCGCCCGACGCGGCCAGGATTGGGCTGAAGGCAGATAATGCGATCGCCGAGATAGATCGCCTCTTCCAGATCATGGGTGACGAAGACCATGGTGGCGCCGGTCGTTGCCACCAGCCCGAGAACCTCGTCCTGAAGCGCCTGCCGCGTCATCGCGTCCAGCGCGCCGAACGGTTCGTCCATCAAGAGCACCTTCGGCTCCTGCGCCAGACAACGGGCGATCTGCAGACGCTGCTGCATGCCGCCGGACATCTCCGCCGGATATTTATCGGCATGCCGGCCAAGGCCTATCTTCTCCAGCAATTCGCGAATGATCGCGGGTCGCTCGGCGCCGGGGCACCCGCGGGCTTCGAGCGCCAGCGAGACATTGCCGGCTGCGGTGCGCCACGGCAGGAGCGCCTTTCCGTAGTCCTGGAAGACGATCGCGACGGAACGGCTCGGTCCGCCGAGAACCGATCCGTCAAGTTCGACGCTTCCGGAGGTCGGCAGGGAAAGCCCGGCCAGCATGCGTAGCAACGTCGTCTTGCCGCAGCCGGAAGGTCCGATAACGCAAATGGTCTCGCCCGGCGCGATATCGATACTGATGCCACCGATGATCTGCAGTGAGCCATAGGAAAGCGTGACGTCGCGAACACGAATTCGCGCTTGGCTGGAGGCCGGAGGGGAGTTGCCCTCGTCGTACCGCGATTGGGTGGAAAGCTGCGTCACAACCACGTTATGCTCCTTTCACCAGAGCTGCATGCGGCCCGCCGCCAACCCCCGTCTGAAAGCCGTAAGCATTCATTTTCGCGAAATAGGGCATGCTTGGATGAGCCTCGAAACGCACGTGGCAATCTATAACCGCCGGCAGACCGGAGGCGATAGCACGTTCCAGTGCAGGACCGATCTCATCCACAGTCGTTACTCGCTCCCCATGGCAACCGAAGCCGCGGGCCACATCGGCATAGTCCACGCCGTCGAGATCGGTGCCAAACGAGAAATCGTAGGTCTTGCGCTGCCCCATCTTGATGACTCCCCAGGAGGCATTGTTATGGATGATGTTGATAATCGGCAGCCCATAGCGCCTTGCCGTATCCAGTTCGGAAAGTGTGAAGCCGAAGGCGCCGTCGCCGCAGATGTTGAAGACCGGCCGCTCTGGATGGAGGAGCTTGAGCGCCACTGCATAGGGAGTGCCGAAACCGAGCTGGCACATGCCTGGTTCATGGAAGCGGGTTCGCTCGATAGTCGCTGGCGTCAAATCGTTGCTCCAGAAGGACGTATGACCGCCGTCATAGGCAACCAGCGAATTCGTCGGCAGAAGCTTTCCAAGTGCCGCGGCGAGGCGGGCCGGATGCATGATCGTTCCGTCGTCCTCGTTCATGCGGTCGAGCTTGCCGCGATAGCTGGCATAGATACCCCGCAGCCGCGCGAGCCATTTCGACCGGTCGGGAACGGCGCGATCCTTAAGGGCCACGATAAGATCGGCCATCGCACTTCTTGCATCCGCCCAAATGCCGAGCGCATGGGGAGCGTTCGCGCCGAGGTTCATCGGATCGATGTTGATGTTGATGAGCTGGGCGCAACCCTTTGCAAGCGCGCCGCCATCGTCCCAGAGCCAAGAGGAGAAGCGGCAGCCGGCGGCCAGAATGACGTCCGCCTCGGCCAGCGCAGCCGGAATTGCATCCCCGCCAATAATGCCGCCGTGGCCGATGAAGAAGGGCGAATCCGACGGAACCGTTCCGATGCCCATCTGGGTGGCAAGCGCTGGGGCCTTCATCACGCCAATGAGTTCGCGGAACAGGTCGCCGCCATTCGCCGAGACGACGCCGCCGCCTGCTACTAGAACCGGACGTTGCGCTTCAGCCAGCATCTCCGCCGCGCGGGTGATCTGAGCGGCGGAGGCTCTGGGGCCTTCGACAGCGCGGTAAGCCTCCGGCGGAAGAGAAAGAGCTTCCTCCTCGAAGTCGAACTTGGCGGCGAAAATCTCCTGTGGCACATCGAGATGAACTGGCCCACGTCGCCCGGTCAGCGCCTGCCGGAAGGCATCGCGCACGAGATCCGGCAAACGGCGTCCATCATGCACGACAGCACTCCACTTGGTGAGCGGCTTCAGCAGCGCGTGAGTATCAAGATCCATGAACATGCCGCGATTGGGATAGGACGCGGCATGATGGTTGTTTGACGTGACCAGCAGAAGCGGCAGGTTGTTGTTGAAAGCCGTGCCGAGACCGCCGATGAGATTGGAAGACCCCGGCCCCATTTCGCCGAGCGCCAAGCAGATTCGTCCGCTGGCCGCCGCGATGGCAGCCCCCATCAAAGGTCCGCATGCCTCATGGCGCACACCGAGATAACGGATCGACGGTTCGCGAGAGATCGCATGAAGAAGTGGGTTCAACTTGCCGCCGGCGATGCCGAAAACGAACGGAACGGCTTCTGGAACGAGCAAACGGGTCAGCGCTTCCGCGCCGGTCATCTGGACCATGATATCACCTGTAAAACTGGGAACATGGCCGGGGAGCCTTGATGCACCCCGGCCGCTTCGGCTCAGGGTACGATCAGACCGGCAGTATCGATATTGCCGGTCAAGAGGCCCTCTTCACGCATTGCCTTATCAAAGAAGTCGAGACCTTGCTTGGTCGGTACCGTCTCGCACTCGGGCAGTTCGAACTTGTTGAGCACCTCGACAGGCAGCTTGGTGTACTTCGAGAGTATCTCGCGGGTTTTGTCGGGGTTGGCCTTCACGAACGCAGCCCCTTCGGCCAGACCTGCCTGAAAAGCCTTTATTGCGTCCGGATTCGACCTTGCCCACTCCCGGGTTGTCGCAAACGTCGTGTAAGGCAGGTTCTCAGGAAGCTCTGACATGTAATGAAATGCGACCTTGCCGTTCGACTGGCTAACCGCCCGCCCGAGCGAAGGCTCGCCGGCGATGATCGCATCGATCGTACCACCCTTCAACACGTCCGCGGTGTTGGGAATAGGAACTTCGATGAAGGTTAGCTTCGTATCCGGGATATTCTTAAGTTTGAGCCACTGCTTGAACAGGACGTCGATCGTGCCATTGGTCCCTGGAGCACCAATTTTCTTTCCCAAAAGGTCTTCCGGCTTCGATATATCGACGCCGCCGCGGACTGCGAGCCCCATGTTTTTCGCCGTGCGTGCGGATGTGACGCCACAGGTGCCAACGACGACAAGATCCATTCCCGTATCGATCGCCTGCAGCAGAACTGTTGGCGAGATCGCGGCAATCTGATGCGATCCTGACACTAAACCGGCAACCATTGCCTGGTTCGAGGTGCTCGGCAAGACCTCAACATTGAGGCCCTTCTTGTCGAAGACGCCTAGCTCTTTCGCAACAAACACCGCTTCGACCTCAGCAATCGGCGGAGATCCAAAGGTTATGTTGGTTCCGGCCAGTGATGGTACCACACTCGCGGTAACGACGCTGGCTATGAGAATTGCGCGCTTAAGCATAAATAACCTCCTCACGATAGGCGGGCTCCTCAACCCATCGCGACTATTCCAACTGCGTCGCCTCACATCAATAGACAGAACGGCAGTTCAGCTATAACTTTAAAGGCATATCAGGTCGCAGCTGGGAGGAGGCAATGAACCTTCGAAGATGGGAATACTTCCTGAAAGCCGCCGAATTCGGGAATCTTTCGCGCGTCGCCGAAAAACTCGACATGTCTCAACCGGCACTCAGTCGACAGATTACAGCGTTGGAGCAGGAACTCGGTGCAAAGCTGTTTCACCGTACAGGACGTGGCCTGGTGTTAACGCCGGCCGGCGAGATATTCCGAGCCAGAGCAGAATCTATCCTCGATGAGATTGGCAGGGTTCCGGAGGAGGTGACGCACGCAAGCAATACGCCGTTTGGACGATTGGCCTTTGGCGCTCCTCCGTTCATGGGACATATTCTGATTGGCGAGTTGGTCTCGAGCTATGTCAAAAATTTCCCTCACGTGGCGCTTCGGGTCCGAGGCGCTCATTCGTTTCATCTGAGGGAGGCTCTTTTCTTTCATGAAATCGATGTCGGCATCTTGGCGGCGCCCTTGTCCGAACCGGAGCTTCACATCGAACCCTTACTGAAGGAGCAATTGTTTCTGGTAGGCCCCAAGGATAGTGGTCTCTCTACGGAGCAAGCTATTACTTTGAATTCGGTCGCAGACAGGCCTCTTATTTTGACGCCACGGCCTGATGGGTTGAGGATGTTGATTGATGGTGAACTCGGGCGTATCGGCCGCAGGCCCAGGGTCGCTGTCGAAACGGAATACGCTCCTGTCGCCGATCTCATCCGGCTTGGCGTTGGCTTTACTCTGCTGCCATATTGCGCCTTGATAAACTCACCCTTGAGTCACTTGGACTATGCACCAGTTGAGAACTTGGAAATTACTTGGCTTATTGCACTGCTACAAAACGCGGGGCGGACACTTGCAGCAAAACGCTTCATAGAAATGCTGCAGATGTCGGCAAAGGAAAACATTAGATCCGGCCGTTGGAACGCGACTTATATGGGACAGTAACCCGCGACGAAATCTGGTAGGGCAGGTTCGTCGCAGCGGTTAAACCTGCAATAGCTTTCAACCGATCGGCTGGCCCAGTCGCAGATATCAATTCCATCGGGATGCCCAATATGACAGGCTTGAATCCACGACATTTGAAATATCTTCAGGTCGTTGCGGAGACCGGGTCCCTGCTGGCTGCCGCAAAGGCCCTGAATATCGCCCAACCTTCCCTTTCCGTCAGCATTTCGCGGATGGAGGATGTTGTCGGTGAAAAGCTGATGGTTCGGGGACGGCACGGCGCTTCCTTGACCAAGGCGGGGCAGATACTGGTTCGGCATGCCGAGGGTCTGGACAATGCGCTGGAAAATGCCCTGGCGGAGGTCCGCCTGTCGTCGCTCGGCTTCAGCGGTCCGATGGTCGTAGGCGGAACGCCCCTGGCGACGGCAAGCATCATTCCTGAGATCCTGTCAAAGCTGGTGCCCGATTTCATGCCGATCCGATGCGACGTCGTGGAGGCGTATGACGAAGACCTGATCAGGGGCCTTCTTAAAAACGAGATCGACGTGGTGATCTCTTCGATGCGGGCGGAAGTCCTTGAAGCAAACGGCGTCGGACTCGTCGCCAGCGAACCGCTATTCTCGGCAAAAACCTCTGCTGTGGTTCGAAGAGGCCACCCTTTTGCTTCGGAGAGGACGTTGTCGCTGCGCGATCTGCAACATGCCCTGTGGGTCTTGCCGCCGCGCGGAAGCATTATTCGCACGCTGATCGATTCCAGCTTCACGGTCACCGGTATTCCCGTCCCGCAAAATCTCATTGAGGCCGCACCGTTCGGCGTTCTGAAAGAAATCGTCAAGCAGACCGATGGCGTCACTATCCTCTCCGATCAGATTGTGAGAGCGGAACTTGCCGAAGGATCTCTCGTGACTGTTCCGCTGACCGAGCACATGACACCGCGCGTCTTTGGGATCCATCGCTTGAATTCCCGTGAGCCCAGTCCGGTTGCAAAGCGCTTCATCGAGATCGCCAAGCTTATCGGCGCTGATCTTAAGTGACCGGCGGCAATTTATATAGTTGAAAGCTATATACATTGTATAAATGCATATTTTACATAATATCTGACCTCCCGCACTCTTTCGGAAAATCTGAAGAGCCCGGGAGGAACCATGGCACTCGACAGGTTACCCCAATCTACCCGTATCCATCTCGTAGGCGATTTTCCGCGACACACTGAGTGCGACATTTACGAGCTATGTCACGCGCAGCTCGGTAACCGCCTTCTCTACTATCCCGATACGGGTATCGTGGACGGTGAGGACATCAGGACATGGCTGGCTGGAGCCGACCGGGCAACGGGGCTCTCGCACCATGCCCGAGCATCTCTTGAGGCCCTCAACGCTTTGAAGGAGGCCGTCGCGCTGCCGGCTGGCGTCCGCGCCTCTCTTAGCATCCTGGCTGCGTTCCAGATATCGCGTTTCGCCAAACCTGGAGATCGGGTGCAACCGGACGCGGACGCGGCCTACGCCGCATGGCTGATGAACGAGATCAAGCGGGTCGTAACGGACATCCCCTCGTCTGCTACAGACCTGGCGGTCCAGATCAAGCTGCCTTTTGCCGACCTTGCCGAAGCTGCGGAAAGCGATGCTGCAGATAGTGCGCTTGCAGACGCTCTTTTGGATTCCGTTACAAATATCATCGATGCCGTGCCGGAAACCATTCCGGTCGCGGTGCATATGAATTGCCGGGACGGTGCGGGCTTCAAGATCCAACCGATGCATTTTACGGATATGGCAGAGTTGTCAAACCGCCTGCAGGAGCGGTGCGTCAGGCGGATCGATCTCGTGCACATCCCGGTTCCGCTCGTGGTGTCCGACGAGAGCTTCTTCGCACCCCTGCGGCGCCTTGCTTTGCGGTCAGAGAGCAAGCTCTGCCTCGGCCTGATCCACCTGTCGGACGGAGTGGAAGGCGCGATGCGCCGCATCGCGCTTGCCCGGACAGGCTTCCCGGAATTCGCGCTTGCTGCGCGCAGCGGATTTGCCGCCCGCGAACCCGCCGTGATCGCCGATTTTCTAAAACTCCATGCCGACGTGGCTTTGGCGTGTGAGTCCTGATGCAGTGGAGATTGCCATGAAGAAACCGATTAAAGCCTATAATTGGGACGACATCCCTGAGCGTGAACTCAAGCCCGGCATCATCCAGCGTGGCTTCCGCAGCGATGGCGTCATGGTGACCTATAACTACCTGCAGCCCGGCTGCAAGGGCTCGCCGCACAGCCATCCGTTCGACCAGATTTTCATGGTGATCCAGGGTCGTGTCACGTTGCATGTCGAGGAACAAACCTTCGACTGCAAACCGGGAACGGTGATCCGCATTCCGCCCCATCACATCCACTATGTCGATCCGCCGTCTCCCGAAGATGGAGTGGCCATCAACGTCGATATCTTCGGTCCGGCCCGCGAGGACTACCTCAACATCGTTGCCTATCAGGACGACGATTTCTCGAAGTGATGCCGTGGGAGAGCAAGTGGTGAGAATATCGGTAAAGAGTGTCCAGAGCGTCGAGATAGAGATGGCAGACCCGGAGCGCGCAGCCCGGTTCTATGTCGACGTGTGGAAGCTCCGGGTCGTCGCGCGCGATCATGGAAGCATTTATCTGCGCGGCACATGCGACGCACATCACATCCTGGCAATCCACCCCGCTAAGGGCCCCGGTGCCGTTCGTCGGACCGTGATGGATGCCGCAAATCGCGATATGGTCGATGCCTTGCACGCCCGTGTCGCGGCGACAGGTGTTGCTGTCGAAGATCCCGACCTTCTGGATCGCGTCGGCGGTGGATACGGCTTCGGTTTCGAGGATCCCGAAGGTAGGGCGTTCGCAGTGGTGACGGACGATATCCGTCACAAGTCTGGTTTCGACTCGAGTGATCATCCCATCAAGATCGCCCATATCAACTTCAACGACCCGCAACCGGAAAGCCTTGTTTCCTTTCTCGTCGATGCCCTCGGCTTTCGCGTCAGCGATCGGGCCGGTCGGCAAATATTCCTGAATTGCGCCAGCCCGGACCACAGTTCGATCGTGGTCTGCGGGGCGCCGTGGCGCACTCTCAACCATCTCTCCTTCGAAATGAAGGATCTCGATGCGGTGATGCGCGGCGCCGGTCGAATGATCGACGCAGGCTACCCGATCGAGTGGGGCCCCGGTCGACATGGATGTGCGCACAACACCTTCGCCTATTTCGCAGGGCCTGAGGAATGGCCTTTGGAATACACATCCGACGTCGATCAGATTGACGATAGTTACGAGTACCACGGCCCGGAATACTGGGCCTGGCCACCTGGTCGGCTGGATCATTGGGGCGTGACACCGCCACACACCGCCCGCTGGAAGCGTCTTCAGGATCTCTATGCCTTTGCGAAGGATGCCTACCGCATCGCACCGAGAAGTGGAAACCGGTTCGCGGAAAAATACGATGCGAAAATAAAGAACTAGCGATTCAATCCGTTTCGGAGGGGGAGCGGCTGCCTGCGTCAAACACCGAAAATGCCTGATTGAACCAAGTTACCATCTGTGGAGGAGGGACTGGATATGAATACCCAGACGAGAGTGGATGTCGAGCAGGTGCTCGGCCAAATGCCTGTAGGAGGATACCGCGTCGCCGTATTTGTGCTGGCGGTGCTGCTTGCGATGCTCGACGGCATCGACAACGTAACACTGGGCCTCGTCGCCCCGGCACTGTCAGCCGAATTGCAAATACCAAAGACCGATCTTGCATCCGTTTTTACGGCAACGCTGATCGGTTTGACCGTCGGAGCAATGGTCCTCGGACCGGCTGGCGACAAGTGGGGACGGCGTCCCGCAACGCTCGCATGCACGGCCTTCTTTGGCATCTTCACCCTCGCCATCCATTATGTGCAGGGCTTGAACATGCTGATCCTGTTTCGCTTTCTGGCGGGCATCGGCATTGGCGGGCTGCTTCCGAACATTTGCGCTCTGGTATCGGAATATTCGCCCAACAAGCACAGACAGACTGGCGTCTTGGTGGTGAGTGGCGGTATCGCCGCAGGCGCAATGCTCGGCGGTATTCTGGCTTCCTTCATCGAGCCTGCGCTCGGCTGGAGGTCGCTCTTCATGGTCGCGGGCGGTGTGACGATCGTCGCGCTGATCGTCGCAATTATCCTCCTGCCGGAATCCATCCGCTTCCTGATCGCCCGCAACCCGACCCATCCTGATGTCTATCGGCTTCTCAAGCGGATCTCACCCGCGGCTGATATACCGCAGAATGCGCGCTGGATGGTCAGCGAACGGCCCACCACTGGCACTTTCCGCGAACTCTTCGCAGGTGGGATGTCATTGACGACCATCATCCTGTGGGTGAGCTACATCCTGATTCTGTCGACCATGTATCTGCTGTTCCAGTGGCTACCGACCCTGGTGCGGGAATTCGGTTTCTCACCGGCGATGGCGACCTATGCATCGACTGTCTTCAACCTCGGCGGCATGGTTGGATCCATCGTCCTCGGACCGATGGCGGCAAGATGGGGCGTCTACAAGGTCTCCGCCATCAACTTTCTGGTCATCATTCCGGGAATGATCGCTCTCGCTTCGTCGCGCGATATGCAGATGCTTCTGCTGTTCAGCTCCTTCGTCACCGGCTGGACGATCATGGGTGGCCTTGGCGTCATCAACGCCCTGACGACGGATGCCTATCCGACGGCCAGCCGTTCGACCGGCCTTGGCTGGGCTAGCGGGGTGGGTCGGCTTGGATCCTCGTTCTCGCCGTCCTTCATCGGATGGCTGATGGTATCCGGCGGATGGGCGGCCCATGACATCCTGATGCTGCCGATCGTGCCGGCGATCATCCTGACGATCGCCGTCGTGATTGTGGGCTCGCTCAACCGCAAACAGACGACAAACGTCAGCGGAATAGCTGCCACTCATATCTAACAGGGAAGTCTAACAGGGAAGTTTGGCGATGCGGTATGTTCAAAAATTGAAACCGGACATTGACGGGGAAGACGCGCCAGAGGGCCGGACGTCCGTCTTCGACTCGCTGAGCGCGACCGGAACATGTCGCATCGACGACGTCCTTCTCTCGGCAGCGACTTCGCCTATCGACCTGAACTCCTCGAACGAGGAAAGGCTGATTTACATGATTCAGGGGGAGGTCTCGCTCAAGGAAAATGCCGACGTCGTTCGGCTAGAAGCAGGCGACTACCTGTTCGTACCGAGGTCACGCGCAATCGTCATGATGGGAACAGACAGTGCGGCCCGGCTGCTCGACATCCATGCGCCGGTTTCGCACGACTTGCCCTCACCCGCTACCACAAAGGCACTCGCCACCCTGAAGGGTCGCGTCGATGAAAGTGCATTCTCGGTTCATACCGCTCATGCTGCCGAAGGCAGGGCTTTCGATACCCAAACACTTATCGATCGCAAGATGGGCTCCGAAAGCATCAAAGCTTTCGTTTCGCTCGTTCACCCTGGCAGTGGAATGGGATTGCATGTCCATCCGTTTGATCAGTTCTATTACGTCATGCATGGACAGCTGTCCGTGCGTCTGGGCTTCGATACTAGCCGGATGAGCGAAGGCGATATCGTCGTCTTTCCCGCCGGGCTGATCCATAGCAATTCCAACGATGGCGCAGGCCCGACGATCCTGCTCACGATCAATGTTCCGGAAGTGCCAGCCGGCACCCGAGGCGCCTACTCCATCGATCTCAACAACTGAAATCAAAGAGATGAGAATGAACGACTATCAGGTCATCATCATTGGCTTCGGCCCCTCTGGAGCCATGGCCGCCAATCTTCTTGGCAAGGCTGGAATTGCAACGCTGTGCGTCGATCGCACCACCGAGGTCTATGACAAGCCCCGCGCGATCGCTCTCGACCATGAAATCATGCGGCTGTTCGATAATATCGGCCTCCGCGAGGACATCGAGGGTTATGTCGCCCCCTTCGATCTTTCGGAGCATTTCGGAGCATCCGGACAGCTTTTGCGCCGCGTCGGCATGGTCGGCGCACCCTATCCGCTCGGCTATACGCCGACCATGGTCTTCACCCAGCCCTCCGTAGAAAAAGCGCTGCGAGCCCATGCGGCGCAATGGCCGACAGTATCGGTCGCACTAGGAACCGAAGTCACTGCCGTTTCGAATGTATCGGACAAGGCCGTCGTTTCGTTGCGGGAGCCAGACGGGACCGAACGAAGCGTCTCGGCAGACTACGCAATCGCCTGCGACGGCGCCTCCAGCGAGAGCCGTGCGCGGCTCGGCTTGACGCTGGAAGATTTGAATTTCGATGAACCTTGGGTAGTGGTCGACGTTCTTGTCAATCCGGACAAGCTCGATCGCGTTCCAGTCAACTCGTCGCATTTCTGCAATCCCGAGCGTCCGGTGGCCTACATCGTCGGCCCCCAGAACCACCGGCGCTGGGAGATCATGTTGCGGGAGGATGAAAACCCGCGCGATCTCGAGAAGCAGGAATGGGTATGGAAATTCTTGGACCGTTGGATCACGCCGGACGATGCGACGATCTGGCGCTCGGCCGCCTACCGGTTTCATGCCCTGGTCGCCCAACAATGGCAAGAAGGGCGCTTCTTCCTGGCCGGTGACGCCGCGCACCAGCAGCCACCGATCCTTGGTCAGGGTATGTGTCAGGGGATGCGTGACGTCGCCAACCTCTGCTGGAAGATCGAGGCAGCCCTAAAAGACAATGCCCCGTCGGAGCTTCTCGACACCTACGGCGAGGAGCGTCGTGAACACGTTCGCGAACTGATCTTGAAGATCAAGGAGATCGGTGCGGTTCTGTGTGAACGCGATCCGGAAGCCGCAATACGCCGCGACGAGCGTATCCTGCTGGAAAGCGATGGATTGCCGAGGACGCTCTTTCGCCAGTCGATCATCCCGCCAATCCGTCAAGGCCTCATCGATTCGACGAGCGGTGCCGGAACCGGCGAGCTCTTTCCGCAGCCGAAAGTGATGTCTTGCGGCAGAGAAGGACTGCTTGACACCATCTGCGGCGGCGGGTGGCGGATGATCGTCGATGCCCGTCGCTGCGGCGCGCTTTCGCCCTCTCTCGCCGATAAGGCCCGCCAGCTCGGAATGACCGTACTGTATCTGGGGTCCATCGATGTTCCCTCTAATGGCCAAATCATACCTTTGGTCGAAGACAGCGGTATTCTCGGCCGGTGGTTCGAACAACGTAAGACAAGCGCGGCGATCGTCCGACCGGACCACTATGTCTATTCGGTCGCCACGAGCGAAGAGAGCATCGAACGCCATCTCCGCGATTTGACCGCCCGTTTGCGGCGCGTCATTCCCCAATCGGTCACCATGGAGCGGGTGGCTTAAGATTAAATGCCAAACGGGACACTGCGAAGTTTTCTTTGTCACATGCAGCGCGGAAGAGGAAATGTCGAAGAGGAAAATGCGGCTCTGTTGCAAATTTCCATTTTGGTCATAATGACCGTTGGTTGGGACGTCGCTTACCTGGCAGCCTCGCGGTTTTCGAGACTCTGAGCGAGCAGTGCTACCGCTTCCGTCAGCACGCTTGGTCCGATGCCGAAAACACGTTCAACGATGCGAGCTTCGCCACGGATGTCGCCCGTCAGGTTGAAAATCGCAGCCTGTCCTTTGCGCGAAGCGAGCATGACATGAATGTGGAGCTTGCCGGACCTTGGGTTCAAACCGATGGTAGGGTGAAGCAGCGGTTCCAGCGCGCCGGCGTTGCAGAAGCCTTCTTGCCTGAGCAGTTCCGGTACGATCCGAGCTCCGACATTTATGTTTGTCCAGAAGGAAAACACCTAACGGCCCGCCACAGCCATTCGGCGCATCCCGGCAGAAAGATGATCCGCTACCAAGCAAACCAAAACGATTGCTGGTCCTGCCCCAGCCGACATCAATGCTGTTCGAGTAACAAGCGATACGGTCGATCCATCGTCGTCACGCAGGAAGACCCAGTCGTCAGTTCTTTTCGAGAACGTCAGACCACACCCGAGGCGCGTGGTCTGATGCGTGAACGGGCACGGATGGCAGAATTCGTGAATGCATGGCTGAAGGAAACGCTAGGCCTGCGGCGCTTCCGTGTACGGGGTCTTCAGAACGCGCGGGCGGAAGCAACATGGGCCATCCTCGCCTATAGCGTCCGGCAATGGATCAGACTACGCTGGAAGCCAAGTCTGGCAGTGTAAGGGGAAATCCACGCCATAGGCCGTTCGCCAGCTCCCAAAAACCATTCTATCTGACGTTCGGATCTTTCCCTACATTGAAGCAGGCCATCGAGGTCATCCTGAGCCTATGCCAGCTCATCGGCCGATTTCTTCACAGGTCTTAAATCGTGGGTTGATCGACTGGCACACCCCGTGCGCCCATCATTTGCTCAAGGTCGCGGTAGCTGACCCCATATCGGCAATACCATCGCACCGCCCACAAAATCACTTCACCCTGAAAATGACGCCACTTGAAATCGCTCATCGATATTCTCGTTGAAAATTCGGCGATCTTTCGGACATCAACGGGATTTTTGCAACAGAGCCCTGGCGCGATTGCTACCTGAAATACCGGACACACATCCTCACCACGGTTCCACCCCGTTCAGGCGACGCCACCGTTGGCTGACCTAAAAACGTGGGGCCTGATCACAAGATGCCTATGCACTTTATAAGCGCTTGAAACTTCGCGTGAAAACGCAATGGCGGCTCTGACGCCGACCTACGTCGCGCCTGATCTAAAGGGCTTAAGCGTCAGCGCGAGAAAATTTCTGAATTCCCTCACCCGCGCTGGCTTTTGCCTTCCTGCTGCCGTCAACGCGTAAAGTTTCGGCCCTCGGAACCCCCACTCAGGAAGCAACTGCACAAGTTCCCGGCGTGCGATCCATTCACCCGCAAGCATTGTCGGCATGAAGGCTATTCCTGCTCCGGCGACGGCGAGTCTGACAACGCAGGCGAAATCGCTGGCACGGATTGACGGCCGGAGTGCCAACCGGACTTCCTCCTGTCCCCGGGTGAGTAAAATATGCGATGGCCCTGGCCTCTCTCGGGGCAAGATCAATTCCTGGGAAGCGAGATCGCTTGGCATTTCCAAATGTCTTTGCCCTTTAAGATAGATGGGCGAGGCGAAAAGACCGATGTTGACATCAGCTAGCAACGCAGCTTGATAGGGGCTGTCGGCAAGATCCCCAACCTTTACACGCAGTGCGAGGTCAATCCTGTTCGTAATCAGATCGAGGGTGGTGTCGCTAGCGATAATCTCGAAATTGATTTGCGGATGTTTCTTGCGGAAAGCCGAGATCAAACCGGGCAGGATTTCTGCGGCGACGTCATGGGAAGCTGTCACTCTAATTGAACCGCGCAGGACGTCCTGCGACGTTCGGACTGTCTCACGCGCCTCGTCAAGCAAGGCTAAGGCAGCAGACGCCTTTTCGTAAAACTCGAAACCTTCATCCAGAATGCTGACCGCCCTTGGCGAGCGGGCGAGCAGTTTAATTCCGATCGACGCCTCAAGCCTAGCGATACGCCGGCTGACGCTTCCCTTCGTCTCAATCAACTCCTTTGCTGCCGCCGACATCGTGCCAAAATCAACGACGGTGCAGAAGGCTCTGATGTCGGCAAGCGACCCTGAGAAGGTTTCCAATTTCGCAACCATATGTCTCCTCCTCAGCGACTAGACGGAATATCGGAAACTTTAGATAACACCCGGGACAATAGACGCAAGGAGTTTAGCGATGACGGTCAACCTCGAAACGACAAGAAATCGGAAATTGCTGATCGCCCTATGGACGTTGAGGGTGCCGTTGGCTGCATTGTTCCTGATGACGGCCGCCATGAAATTTCTCGGAGGCACGGACATTATCTCCGAGTTTAATACAATCGGGCTTGGGCAATGGTTCCGTCTGTTCACGGCGGCGATTGAATTTCTTGGGGCGGTTCTGATTCTCTGGCCGGCATTTTCAGTCTACGGCGCGCTTCTTCTTGCCTGCGTTTGCATCGGTGCATTTGTCACGCAAATGTTCGTTCTACATGGAGACGTAATACACACTATCGTTATTGGACTTTTCGCTGCGGCGGCAATTTATCTACAGCGCGATCAACTCACACCTCATAGAGTGTGAGTCGATGGTGGGCCCAATCGTCCTTTTTAATTCGGCTACTGATCGAACGAGCCGGCGGCATTTGATTAAGGGGCTCGGTCTGAGCATCGCAGGGGTGGCCGTCGCGACCGTCAGTCATGCGGAGAGCGCCGCGAAGGTAAGCTCGTCAAAAACACGTCACCGGATCGTCTTCCAGGTCGATAGCGCAGACGAAAAAGTAATCGGCCACGCGATTAGCGGAACAATGAACCTGTCCCGTCTCTATGATGATGCGAAGCAGCCTTTCGAGATAGAGATCGTAGCCAATGCTTCGGGTATTCAGATGCTGAGAGCCGATACATCGACTGTCGTCGAGCCGCTAGCCACACTTCGGCGTTTGATACCGACCCTGACATTAAGCGTCTGCGGCTCATCGGCCGCGATTGCATCTCAGAAGGAAGGACACGAACTCGTCTTTCTCTTTGGGGTGAAGGTGGTTCCTTATGGCGTCGGCAGGGTCGTGGAACTCCAGGAAGCGGGATGGAGCTATATCCATGCGTGACAAAAAGGTCGATACGACGAATTCTGGACCGACGCGTCGCAACCTGCTCGCGGGAGGGCTAGGGCTGGCGGTGAGTACGGCATCGCGCCGGGTATCGGCACATCCTATCGACAATCCGCCCGTCTTTGAGACGGCACGGCATCAGTATACGATACTGGAGCCACAACGCGCGATGAACAGCGTGATCCTTTCCTCACTTACGGGGGCACCGAAGCTAGTCGCGCCAAAATCAGGTAAAGTGACTTTGGTGAGCTTTTGGGCGACATGGTGTATAAACTGCAAGACCGATCTCCCGACCCTGGCGGAATTGCAGCGAGCCATGGGAAACCGCATCCAGGTGGAGGCGATATCGACCGACAAGACAGGCCGCGATAGCGTTCAAGGATTTGTTTCCGATTTAGGAGTGCAAGGTCTCTCGATTTCACTAGATCCCAGCGGCCTGCTTGGTGAATTGGACGGGGCAGGCGACGGCAATGGGCAATTTCCAACTTACGGAATGCCGATCACCTATCTCGTGACACCGGGCGGGCTGATTGCGGGCTACATCGTTGAGACAGCCGACTGGTTGAATGACGCCGGTCGCGCACTTATCTCCTACTACGAGTAGCTGAGGCAGCGTCGCCTTCTGTGGTTGCCGCCCGTAGTGCAAGTCGTTTTTGATCTTTTTGAACGCGTGATCGAATGCGGTCTTCTGTCAGGCCTTGATTTGCGTCCTTCCAAAAGGCCGCAGGCCGGGATGGTGATCAGCGGATCAGGTCCAAATCTTAACAACGAGCTCTTTGGCTCGAAGGCGACGGCTGGTTTTCCTGATCCGGATCGTTCGATCGTGTGCCCATTCAGGTCATCGCCTTGCCGACTTCCTGGATCTTCGGATATTTACACATACTCAAGCACCGGCGCGGAGCACCAACCCTCCTCGTGGAGTGGGATCAGAATGGGCATGGGAAGGGTCCCCCGATTCACGCGGATCATGTAGGCAGGAGCGTATGGCGCAACGGACCTAGATCCTTTAGATTACGCCATCATGCACAGTGTCGGATTTTTCGTCTATCCGGGTCACCAGATCCTCGACCTTGCTGGCCCGTTCGCCGCCTTCGAGACCGCGGCCAAGGTCGCAGGGCGACCGCTCTACAGGCTTGAGGTTCTATCGCGCGCCGGTGGGCTCGTGCCAAGCAGTGGCGGCGTTCCGGTGACCACCGTGGCGGCCGGCAACGCCAGCGTGAACACGCTCGTCATTTCCGGCGGCGACATCGCCCCTATGCTGAAACCGGGCGAAGTGCAGGCGGTGGCGCAGCTTGCCAGGCGGACATCCAGGATCGCTAGTGTGTGCACCGGTGCGTTCCTGCTGGCCGAGGCAGGACTGCTCGACGGAAAACGCGCAACCACGCACTGGCGGATGGCACATCAGTTGCAACGGAGCTATCCGTCCGTGGACGTCGATGCCGACAAGATCTTTATCGCCGACCGCGGCGTCTGGACATCGGCAGGCGTGACGGCAGGTATCGATCTTGCCTTGGCGCTGATCGAGGGTGATCATGGTGTGGAACTGGCGCGCAAGGTAGCCCGCGAGTTGGTCGTGTATCACCGCCGCGCCGGCGGGCAATCGCAATATGCCCCGATCTCTCAAATGGAGCCGGAGTCCGACCGCATAAGGATCGCGTTGGCCTTCGCACGCGATCGGCTCCACGAGCCGCTACCGATCGAACGCCTTGCAGACGCTGCACATCTCAGCCTCCGCCAGTTCGGACGAGCATTCCGGCGGGAGACCGGCGAGACGCCAGCCAAGGCCGTCGAACGTCTCCGCGTGGAAGCAGCCCGCGCACGATTGCAGGACGGGTCTGAACCGATCGAGGTGATAGCGCAAGCCGTTGGCTTCACAGATCCCGAGCGCATGCGGCGGGCCTTCGTCAAACTCTACGGTATGTCGCCCCAGGCGATCCGTCGCGTCGATCGGCAGCGGCGGGAAACCAACGCCACATACCATTTGAACGATCGACAATCATTTGCAGACTGCGACACGTGACGGTCATCAACGTCCATGGGACGCTGATCGCCTCGTATTTGCGCAGAGGGCATGAGAGGCGCGGCGAGATCGAGCCGTTCCCGCACGGCGACAATCGCTTCGGAAAGCCACTGCGCGATGATCTCGGTTTGGTTGTTCTGGGAAAGCGCTTGGACCGGCAGACGCTCGTCGCCGCCTACTCTTCGCATCTTCGGATGTGGTCAAAAGCCGCCCCCGAAGCATAGACCATCGCGATAGTTGCGGATGCCCGGATCACACGATATCGGTGACAAAGTCCTCGCGGCTTCGTCGGACCTTCTTCAGATGCACGAGCCAATCGCCCTCTGGCGCGCGATATCCAATCGATAGCATGGCTACACTACGCAGCCCCCTCGATCGCAGGTCCAGTATCTCATCGACCGCCGCCGGGTCGAAGCCTTCCATAGGTGTCGAGTCCACCTGTTCGAAGGCGGCCGCGATAACGGCGACGCCCAAGCCGATATAGGCCTGACGCGCTGCAGCTTGATGATTGGCCTCTTTTCCCTGCGCGGCAACGATACCCAGCAGTTTCTGGCGATAATTTTCCCAGCCTTCGTTTCTGAAGCCTCGAATCTCATTGGTGAGGTCGAACATCATGTTGACGCGATCAGCAGTGATGTCGTCCCAGGCAGCAAAAACCAGCAGATGCGAGCAGTCGGTGATTTGCGCCTGATCCCAGGCCGCAGCTCGAATCCGCGCGCGAACTTCGGGGTTGCTTACCACAAATAACTCGAAGGGCTGAAGCCCGCTCGACGTCGGTGCTAGCCGCACGGCCTCAACAATGCGCAAGAGCGCGTCGGGGGCCACACTCCTGCTCGGGTCGTACTTCTTGGTCGCATAGCGCCATTCCAAACGTTGATTAACAGTCGTCATCGCGTCTTTCCTCTTTCGTCTCGCATCCGGGCGGCGACCGCGCCGCTGCCGTGTCGAAACAGAGATAGCCTCACTGCGGAGCTAGGAAAATTGTGGTTCCCCGCACTATAATGCTGCAACGTGTGCAGCAATGCTGCTTCTCTGCGAGCAATCTGGAGGCGATCCGATAATCATGCATCTGGAACAAGCGCGGACCGACGAACTTGCTGCACTCGTGGCCGTTGCACGAGAAGGGTCATTCGTCGCAGCAGCCTCCGTGCTCCGCCGACACCCGACCATTGTGTCCAAACGCATCGCCGCGCTGGAGCGACGCCTCGGCGTGCGTCTACTCGAAAGAACGACGCGGCAGGTTCGACTAACGGAAGCCGGTGCCCAGCTCGCGGAACGCATTCAGAGTGCAACCAACGCCATTTTCGAGGCTGAGCAAGAAGCGGCCGCCGGCGGTATCGAGCTCAAAGGCCGACTGCGCTTGGCCTTTCCCGCGGCAATGGGGCGGCAATGGCTCGCGCCGGCAATGCCGGATTTTGCGCGCCGCTATCCGGGTCTCGAAATTGAGGTCGATTATGCCGAGCGACACGTCGATCTCATCGGCGAAGCATTTGACGCCGCGTTGCGTCTCGGCACGCTCGGCGACAGCCGTCTTGTTTCACGCAAGCTGGGCGATCACCGGATCGTTCTCGGCGCGTCACCGGATTATCTCGATCGCCGTGGGATTCCCGCCTCTCCCCGCGCGCTCGCGGATCACAACCTCCTTCGATATACCGGGCCAGTGCTGGTACCGGAGTGGCGAATGTGGAAGGGCTCTCTGCGCGAGACAATCCTGCCTTCCGGAAGTTATCGATCGAACGACATCGACACGCTGCTCGAAGCGGCACGGCAGGGAATCGGCATAGTCGGCTTCGGCGAGTGGTCCATGGCTCGTGACTTCGCTGCGGGGACACTAGGTGACCGACTCATAAGATCGGAGCCAAATTCGAATTGAGGCTAGCTGGACGGATGCGAGGAAGTTGTCGTCGCGTTTGTCGTATCGGGTTG
>NZ_JAAZQI010000023.1:0-94150 GCF_012275345.1 Rhizobium sp. SG570
TCTCCATAGGCTGTGCCGTCCTCAATCGAATGCTGGCATGCGCACGCCCGAAATCCGTCCGCTGCAAAACCGTCACCGCGTAGCCAGAGCATCAACGACAGAAATCCGTTCTTTCAGCGACCGATGCACCAACGCTGTTGACCGGTCATTCGTGCGCCGAGGTCGCCTCCATTTCCGAAAACATCCGTCAAATTCAAAACCCGCAGGAGGAAATTTCTACGTTATGGGGCCATCAAAAAAGTTTGCGAAAAGCCCGTGTAGAGGATCATCCACAGAAGGAGAATATCATGAAACTTATCCAAAAGTCCGACCGGGTGCCTCGCCTCTCTGCGTGCCCTAGGTGAGGACGGCGAGGCAGAGGGATCACTATAATCTTTACAATCATGCCTAAGCACATTATATGTTCTCCACAAGGAGAATGATTATGAGTGCCACCCTTCGAGAATATACGCCTGCCGAGGCGGCTGCGGTGAGTCAGGTCGGGCTCAAATCGGTGCATAACGCTATCGATAAGCGGATTATAGATAGCAAGCTTGCGAGCCATCGTGGGCGTGCGTTGACCGATGATGATCTTCTTCGTCTGAAGCTGTGGTATGGAGTTGGCTCAATCCTTAGCGCCGAACGCCGCAAACGACTGTTCCAAGCCATCAAGGACAATCCGATGGCGCCGACCGTGAGAGCGGACGATTATCTGATCGTCGACGTCGCAAGGGCGAGGGAGCAGCTTTCCGCTCGCGCGGACGCCCTTAGGGAAGCCGAAACCATCATACAGAGCGTCAAAGGTATAGTCGGCGGTGATCCCGTATTCATAGGAACGCGCGTACCGGTCCGCATGATTGCCTCGATGAAAGAGCAAGGGGCTACGACCGAGGAGATCCTTGAGGGCTATCCTTCCATTACCTCACATATGGTGGAACTCGCCGAGATTTGGACCGCCGCCCATCCTTCACGTGGGCGGCCCAAGAAACTTTCGGACCAGGGATTGACAGTAAAATCGACGAAGCGCCTTTCGCTCAAAGGGGATCCGAAGCCAAAATCGTCGGGCGTCTCTTCTTGAAATTCTTGATTGATGAATGCCTTCACACGTCACTCGTGGCCCTCGCGCAAGATCTTGGCCACGAGTGTTCCCATGTGAACTGGCTGGGACTGAGCGGCGAAACTGACTGGGATCTTATGCCTCGCATCGTTGAGGGCGATTTCACGTTTGTGACCAATAACGCACGGGATTTTCGGAAGCTCTACGCGAAGGAAGAATTGCACGCCGGCCTTATCATAATCGTGCCGCAGGTCCTTCCTGCAAGGCAGCGCGAGCTGTTCAGCGCTATAGTCGATGAACTGGCGGCCACGGACAATCTGGTCAATGAGGTCATTGAAATATCTCTTGAGGATGGTGCGGCTGTGGTGACCAGATACGTGCTTCCGCTCGCTGGGTAAGGTTTTTGGAGAACCTAATCCAAGTGCACCAAGTTTTGCCGAGATGTGGGTAGCAAACAGCACCAGCAGTACGGATAAATGTCTTACATTTTAATGACTTAGTGAATCGCACGTAATAGTAATTATGGAACTGTGCGATTAGATGTAGCTACGAAAATTCGCTTAATCCCAGATCCAAACGGTGGCCAATCCAGCGCCGCCTCTCAACAGCGATACGCGCGAGCTCTCTCAGCATCCGTCAAGCTAAGATCTCGTATGGCACACGTTCTCTGCTCTCGAGCAGCGGTACCGCGCGTTGAAGGACCAGTTCTTTGAAATGCGACGTTGCCTGGTGATCGACAAAATCCTTCTCCTCGCTATAGTGCTCATACAATAAAAACTCGTTGGGCTTTTCGACAGATTGGTGCGCTAAAAAGCTTCGGCAGCCAGGCTCAGCCAGGCAGCGCGGCACAAACTCCCGCAGAATGCGCTCGATTTCGCCCTGATGCTCTTTTCTTGCGACCCAGCGCGCCACAACAATGTAACTCATTGACCCGACCTTTCTCACTTTGACATCGTGACTGCTGTACACGCCACCCAGCTTATCGCGCGCTGATTGAAGGTGTTTCGAGACCGCCGTGCGCGTGATGCCGATTATCGTGAGGAGATCTCATCCAGCGCCGCGTGACACACAGCTAAGCGTTGCTCGGGGAAGTATGAAGGCTTGCGGGTTCATGAGGTCTGCTGCGTTGTCGACGGGGTCAACGCGGACGTCGCCTGGTCGAAGGCTCCAATATCGCCATAGGCGCGGGCGAGAATCATCGCGCCTTCGAGCGCGGCAATAATGTGGTGAGCCCGCGCTATCGCGTCGGCACCTCCGACGCGGGCCGCCAGATCTTCGATGCAGCGATGGAAGAATGACTGCACTTCAGCCTTCACTTCGGGAGCCAGAGCACCGGCCTCTGCGCCGAGAATGCCGCAAAGGCACATGCGCCCGTCGTGCTCGATCGTCTTTCTGACTGCCGCACGATATGTGCTGATCGCATCCTCAGGGCTCTCGCCAGGCTTTGCTTCAACAGCCGCGAGGAATCGCTTCGCGTAGCGGTGAGCCACAGCCGAAGCTAATTTCGCCTTCGTAGGAAAGTGGTGATGGACGCTTGCGCTCTTGATACCGGCTTCGCCTGCAAGATCGCGGAAACTAAATCCTGCATAGCCCTTATCGCGAATACGCGCTTCTGCCAAATCCATCAGACGTTCAGCCATTCCAATCACAATATTTTCCTCTCTATCGATAGATAGATCAGTTTGATGCGATTGGCCAGCGAAAAAATGTATTCCGGCGCGCTGATGCAGCGCAAAACATTCGGGTTACGGTTCCGCAAGGTTCCGCGTCTGAATAGATCGACAAGCTTACTTGGCGCGCCCCGCTGCCGCCTTCACTGGGGCAGGTTTCCTGTTCCTGGAGAATTCGCGCGTTGCGTTGTCGTAGACGCTGAAGTCGTTAACCGCGTTAGCAACCACCAGCGCGCCCGTGATTGTTGAAAGCAATTGCGTTGCCTCATCCGGCGATAGCCCGTGCTCAACAATCTTTTCCTGACACATTTTGAAGAAGCGCTTTACCTCTGCCGCTACCTCCGGAGGCAAGTCTTCCGACGACGCACCAAGGACGGCGCACGGGCACATCCGGTCCGGGGAGTGCAGCGTCCCGCGAAACGCCCTCACCCATACTTTGACTGGATTGTCTTCTTTGGCGAGTTCGCGCTCGAACATCTCCGCGCTCTCGGTAGTGTAGCGTTTGATTACCGCTGCAGCGAGGCCTGCCTTGGTTGGGAAGTGGTAATGCACACTCGAGCTCTTCACGCCAACGTCGGCGGCGATCTCGCGAAAACTGAAACCGTTGAAGCCGCCTCTCCGCATCCGCCGCTCCGCGGCGTCCATGATGGCGGCAGCGAGATCACTCATAAGGTCTGCTCCCTTGACTATCTCTCGATAGGTAGGGGTTTGCGATTAAAAAAACAACAACTTTAATCTATCTATCGATAGGACACTGTGCTAAGATTCTCGATCGGCATTCGAATAGCCAGCGCTTCTGTCCGATCACCGAATGGCCGAGCGCGATCCGTCGGCACAGCGATGTCTGTTCCCAACTGAAGCTCAGCGCAAATGGGTCGAGAGAAATGTTCTCTGTCATCTTCGAGGTCAATCCTAAACCGAGTGAATTCGAGCTCTATCTTGCGCTTGCCAAAGATCTGAAGCCGATCCTCGAAGGCATAGAAGGTTTCATCGACAACGAACGGTTTGAGAGCAAGTCCAGGCCGGGCTGGATCCTCTCGCATTCGACGTGGCGCGACGAGAAGTCCGTCGTGCGATGGCGGACGGTCGCAAAGCATCATGAAACGCAGCAGCGCGGCCGCGACGAGGTTTTCAATGACTATCATCTTCGGGTGGGCGAGATCGTGTCCGACTCA
The DNA here is from genome assembly GCF_012275345.1 of Rhizobium sp. SG570. NCBI lineage: Bacteria > Pseudomonadati > Pseudomonadota > Alphaproteobacteria > Hyphomicrobiales > Rhizobiaceae > Rhizobium > Rhizobium sp. SG570. Next base: position 3,882 of record NZ_JAAZQI010000023.1, read on the forward strand.
ACGCCTCCAGAAGGATTGAAGCTCGTCGAGCAGCGATTGGATGAGACGGAGATTGGCGACGCCAAGTTCGCCGCACTCACCGAAATCTCGCCCGGCGGCGACCCTGTCCCCGAAGACCTAGCGGACATTTTGACGCTCGATCGATACCGCCCCGGATTGCTCGATCATGATATCTTCGCCAGCATCTACAACGTGGGTAAATTGGCGCTCCTCACTTCTTGGCGTGACCGAGGGTCTGCAGAGGCGTTCAACATCAGCTCTCTCGCGAGCATTGGCTCAGTCAGGCATCGCATCGTGCGCGTCGTGCGCGACTACGGCATGTTCGACCGACGCGAGAGCCCGCAATATTATGCCGATGTCACACGCGCCTGACCACGCACAGAGATGCGCAGCAATCGGTGATGCTGCGCCGACGCAAGCATCTACTCAAGCCTACAAGCAGCGCATTTCCACGAGGTAAGGTGCTTGGACTGGAATCGTGCTTCGGAACAGGAGCTCGGCCGGCGGGCGATGTCGCGTTCCGGACGGCCATCCGTTCGCGAGCCACGTGCCGTATGGCATCAACGTATTCAGTCCACGTCGAGCCGGTTTCCGACGGGCATTGCCGCTGTTTATGGGGGACACAAAAGCGTCAGGGCCAAACTTTTCGAGCAGCGTAGATGCGTCGAACGTCAGCAGAACCTGCGGGCGGTCACCACATGCGTGGCGCTGCCGCTCCATCCGGCTTTCATCGAACCAGAAGAAAACGAAATCGTTTAGAAGCGCATACCAGTCGCCTGGTGTCAGACCATCTTCGAGTGCCTTCTCGAGAGCGGACGGAGGCATCGGCTTCTGATCCCTGATCAGGATCGATTGCGATAGCTGCTCATTTTCTTTTCGATGGCTCCGAAGCCGCTCGGGTCGCTCCTTTTCTGAAATGCGGGCCAGGTCGAATAGGCGCCTGGTACTTAACAAGCCGTGCTCAAGTATGGACGGAAGATTGGACGCCTCCGCCAGATGATAGACTTTCATGACGGTCGTGCTCATCGAGTTTGAATTCCCTCTACGCGGGGTCGCGCACCGAAATTTCCGCCGTCGCGCCCGATCGACAACAGTCTCAACTCATTCGACTATCGATCGGTAGATAGAAAATCCCTTGCACGTTGTGAAGGAGCGGGGCGCTCTTTCTGCACAAGGAAGCTCCTGGGGCTCGCGTCGCATCCCTTGGGCCTCGAGATGAGTTTCTCCAAATGTCCCTCACCGCGTGCCGATAACTATTTGGTTGTCCATCGATATTTGAACTGCGCCCCTGCGACTCAATGTCCTCAAACATCCATCGCGTTTCACCAGCGTTTACCTGGAACGGGTCTATCGATAGATAGAGCTTGACTCAGCAATGCGCCTCCACTAGCTATCTATCGATAGGTAGCGAAACCTATCCAGAGGACCGACACCGCGCAGACGCGCCCGAAATTTCAAGGAGCTTTCAAATGCTGTTCGAACACAAGGTCAACATGGAGATCAGCGGTGACCGGACCGCGCTCGTGCTCGTCGATATCCAGAACGACTTCCTCACGGACGGCGGCAAATACTTCGTCATGATCGAGGAGTTGATGAAGAAGAACAACGTGAATGCCAACCTTGAGACCTTGTTGAAGGCCGCCAAGGAACACGGCTATCCGGTATTCATGTCGCCGCATTACTTCTTCCCGCACGATCACAAGGGCAAGACGCAGCTCAGCCCCATGGAAGATCTCGCACTTCATGGCGGCGTGGTCGCTCGCGAGAGCCCGCTTCATACCCACGACGTACCCGGCGGCGGCGCCGACGTCCCCGACCGCTTCCGTGCCTATATGGAAGACGAGAACACCACCATCGTCTCGCGCCACGTCACCTATGCGCCGACCAACGACCTCGCCTACCTGCTGCGCCGCCGAAAGATCGAGACGGTCATCATGGCGGGACCGGTCGCCAATCTCTGCCTCGAAGACCACATGCGCAACCTCATCCGTGACGGCTTCGAAACCGTGATGGTGCGCGATGCCGTCGCCGCCGCTGCGAACGAGGAAGGCTCGGGCCTCGACGCCGCCATGATCAATTGGCGGTTCATGGCCGGCGCGGTGTGGACCACCGAAGAGACCGTCCGCCGCATGGCCGAAGCCGCCAAGGCGAAAGCCTGAAATCTGGCACGGCGCCCGCAGGCCTCAGCAGAACACACAAGATCTGATTTGGCGCGCTCCTGAGACCTGAGTTGCGCGCCCATTCAGCACCACCCGCAAACAAGCACCACCAACTTTTCGACCACTGGAGATTCAAATGAGCAAGGGTACCATCCTCGTCATCGGTTCGAACGCAACCGAGCTTGAAGCAAAAGGCGGCGGCACGATCACGATCGGCCAATTCCTCAACGAAACCGCCGTTCCGCTGATGGCGCTCGTCGCCGCCGGCTACGATTTCGTCCTCGCCACCCCGACTGGCGAGAAGCCGCATATGGACAAAGATTCCGATGCACTGATCTACTTCGCCCAGGACGACGCCGCCCGGACAAAGGCTCGCGACTTCTTCAACAATAATCCGTCGATGAACGACGTCCGCACGATCCGCTCTGTGATCGATGCTGGGCTCGAACGGTTCGCCGGTGTGTTCTTCCCTGGCGGTCACGCACCCATCGTCGATGTCATGCAAGATCCTGACGCCGGTGAAGTGCTGCGCTACTTCCACGGCGCCAAAAAGCCGACCGCCGCGATCTGCCACGGCCCGATCAGCGTCCTGGCGGCGCTCGACAAGGCGCGCGAATTCCGCGCGGCTTTGATCGAGGGCAACGAGGTGAAGGCGCGTGAACTGGGCAAGGGCTGGCAGTATGCCGGCTATCGGATGACCGTCTTCTCGCGCAGCGAAGAGGAATATGCCGAAGATAACGTCTTCCACAAGAAGCTGATCTTCAACATGCCCGACGCCCTCGAGGCGGCCGGCGCCGAGGTCGTCAACGCCGACAACTTCACCTCGTTCGTCGTTGTCGATCGCGAGCTGATCACCGCCCAGAACCCGATGTCGGACCACGAACTTGCCGCGAAGTTCATCGACGCCCTCGCGAAGGCGGCCTGACACCGGACTGTCATTGCCAGCACAAACCCCCAGGAGAAATACCATGAAAAAGTTCGTCACGGTCGCCGCTTTGGCAGCGCTCGCATTCGCGACCGCCGCACAGGCGCAGGACTCATCGTATCCTCCGGCCTACGGCGGCGAATCCGTCACCAAGCCGGCCAGCGAGTTCTCGTTTAATGACACAGGTGCGAGGGGTGTTAATCCCAAGACCGGCATCAAGTTCTCCAACGTCTGGGGAGATGCGACCAAGGGTGCTCACGGCGCCTTCTTCCGGTTCGATCCGGGTTTTGTAAGCAAGCTTCACAGCCACACCTACGACTATTATGCAGTCGTCATTAAAGGGCAGCTGGAAAACTATCAGCCGGGGCAGAAGCCGCAGAAGCTTGGACCGGGGTCGTACTGGTATCAGCGTGGCAAGCAGGCTCATACGACGTCGTGCGTCTCCAAGCAGGCGTGCGAAATCTACATCGTCCAGCAGAACAAGTTCGACGCGCAGATCCCGCCCGTCACCGAATAGCGGCCGCGGACTGCGCCAAACGTCTCCCGTCGCAACACCGGGGGGCGTTCTTCACGCGGCGCATTGCAATTCCCCCTCGCACTGCGCCGCGTGCTGAATAGAACGCAACGTCAGCCACGAGCCGAGCCCTTGTGCCGGTAGTCGGGTGCTGCCTTCGCCTCTCTCCACCAAGAATTCATCCGCAACGGCCAGCGCCGGCGGCAACGCACGATTGGAATAACACCATGACAACTGAGAGCCTTACCGAGCAAAACAAGAAGACGGTCCTGGCCTTCTACAAGGAAGCGCATTTCGACGGTGACGTCGACGGTGCGATCGCCCGCTATGTCGGCGATACCTACATTCAGCACACCGCCGCCGCCGACGACGGCGTCGAGGGGTTGCGGGCCTTCATCAACGGCTTCCTGACCGCCTTCCCCAACGCCAAAGGCGATATCCGGCACGTTCTGGCCGACGGAGACCTGGTCGCGGTCCACGCATACTGGACCGGCCTGGTCAGCGAGAACGGCGATGTCGGCATCGACATGTTCCGCGTCGAGAACGGCAAGCTCGTCGAACATTGGGACGTCTTCGCTCCCGTCCCTGCCACCTCCAAGAACGGCAACACCGTCTACTGACGCGCTGGTCTGGGGCCGCTCGGGCGGCCCCAGACGCGTGGCTAAACGCGCGTAGGAGATATCGTCGTGGCCAATCACAACCCCAACGTGACCAACGCACCGGTGGAGGACGTGATCGACACGACCAGCGCCGAACCCCGCTTCTTCGGCTGGAAGGTTGTCGTCGCAGCTTTTACTGTTGCGGTATTCGGCTGGGGCACCGGCTTTTACGGCCCACCAGTCTATCTTGAGGTCGTGCACCAGTCGCGCGGCTGGCCGATCGCGGTCATTTCAGGCGCCGTCACTCTGCATTTCCTTGTCGGCCTCGCGCTCATCCCGAACATGCCGCGGCTCTATCGGCGCTTCGGGCTGCCGATCGTCACCTTCACCAGCGGCGTGGTCATGGCGGCGGGAGTCCTCGGCTGGGCCGTCGCCAACACGCCATGGCAGCTCTACGCAGCCGCGTTCCTATCGGGCATCGGATGGTCCGCTCTCGGCGCAGTTGCCGTTAATGCCATCGTCTCACCGTGGTTTGCCGCCAAACGCCCCCTGGCGCTGGGTGTCGCGTTCAATGGCGGCAGCGTCGGAGGCGTGATCTTCTCACCGTTCTGGGTCGCCCTGATCGATACGATCGGCTTCCCGGCCGCCGCACTCGTGGTCTGCGTGGTAATGCTCGTCACGCTTGGCATGCTGGCAATCTTCGTGCTGACGCGAACACCGGAAAGCCTCCACCAGGAGCCTGACGGCGCTCCGCCGATCGCTTCTGTTTCTACCGTCGGCGCGTCTGGGGAGCAGGTCACTGCGTCGGTACCCCGTCCCCGTCGCCTCTTCTACGATCGCGCTTTTCTCACACTTTGCATCGGAATGACCTTGGCCCTGTTCGCGCAAACCGGGCTCGTCGCACACCTCGTCTCGGTGCTGGCGCCGGCGCTCGGAAGGCAAGGCGCAGGGCTCGCAGCCGGCGCGTCCGGTGTTGCTGCAGTCGCTGGCCGTCTTGCCGTCGGCTGGCGTGCATCGGGCACCTCGAACTGGCGCGCCATCGCTTCGTACAGCCTAATCGCACAGGCGCTCGGATGCGGCGTGCTGCTCCTCGCAGATGGAAGCAGCCCTGCCCTTCTCGTCCTCGGCGTCGTACTCTTCGGCCTCGGTGTCGGCAACGCCATCTCCGTTCCGCCGGTCATCGCCAATCTCGAATTTTCAAAGGAAGATGCTGCGCGGGCCGTGGCCTTGATCGTCGCCATTTCCCAAGGCGCTTACGCGATTGCGCCGGCCGTGTTCGGTCTCTTCCGCGAGCTTTGGTCGGACGAGGTCATTTTCGTCGCGTCGGTTGTTATTCAGCTCGCTGCGATCGGCGCCTACCTGTTTGGCTCAGGACGCACCGCACCGCCGTGTGTGCCAAACGCCTAGCGGCAGCACCAGTCGGGCTGGGTATCAGGGCTGCCAGCGCCGATCCCGGCTTGGAAAGGACGGCCCTCGCCATGTCGCACGGCCGCTCCCGTCCCTCTTGATAGGCAGGACCGTCATTCTTCGTCTCTCGGACGATCAATCCTGAAACGCCTTCGATTCTCGGCGCACAGGCTGGGCGAACGCCGCACGCGACGTCCGCCGCGCGCGATCCAACTCGGAGATCATGTCAGGCCGCCAACTTGCTTGTTTCAGGCCAGGACTCCATCGCGATCCGGGCGATGGTCTCAAGTTTTTCGCGGCTTGCGCCATCGCGGGCCTGAACGGCCATTCCGCGAATGATGGCGTGAATCAACGCGGCAAGTCCGTCGGCGTCGACGGTGTCGGGCATATCGCCCTCCTTGATCCCCTTTCGGATTCGATCGGCGAGGTAGACCTCAGAAGCCGCGCGATACCCGACCATCATGTCACGGATTGGCGTGAGATCGGGCGCCTGGTGCGTGCCCGACAGCGAAACCATACAGCCGCGTGGCAAGTCCTCGCGCGTGAACTGTTCGGCGGCCGCTTCCAGGAGGTGGGTAAAGGCTTGCCGCGTCGTCGCTCCGTCTTCCGACAACGCGCCCTGGATCCACGTCTGGGCGGAATCCATGAAGTTCTCGGTCGCCTCGCGGTAAAGGCGCTCCTTGCTGCCGAACGAGTTATAAAACGTCGACGGGCTGATGCTCATCTTGGAGATGAGCTCCTCGAAGGTCGTACCCTCGTAGCCATTCTCCCAAAACAGCTTCATTGCCTCGCGCAACACCGATGAACGGTCGAATGTGGACGGCCGACCGCGGCCGCGTTTTTGTGTCTCTAACATTTTTGGTACTTTCACTCCAAAATTCGCTTGACGTGTTTTGGCTTTCGCCATATTGGTGATTATAGGAGCAGTTACTCCAAAAATAAAGACCCTTTCGAAATATCTCTCAAACCAGAAGGAAGACCCGTCATGAGCGACTTTGTTATGAGATCCCCGGTCGATACCACCGTTTCCAATAAAGCACGTAGCCACAAGGGCTTGCGCTGGCAGCTCCCCCTCTTCACCGCGATCGTCGCTGGCGGCGTGGGCGGCTTTGCCTACTTCAGCCAGGAGTCCTCGCAGGCTTCGGTTGCGCCTGCCGCGCCGCTTCCGGCGGTCACCATCAGCAACCCGGTGCAGCGCGATGTCGATACGCGCCTTGGAGCGATTGGCCAGTTCTCGGCCGTCAACAAGGTTGAGCTGCGCGCCCAGGTTGGCGGTACGCTCTCCGAAATCCATTTCGAGGACGGTCAGATCGTCCATAAGGGCGATCTTCTCTTCGTCATCGATCCCCGCCCGTACGAGATCAAGCTCGCCCAGGCCAATGCGGCGCTCGAAACCGCCAAAGCGCGGTATAACCTCGCAACGAACCAGCTGGATCGGGTGCAGGCGCTCCTCAAGACGGGCAATTCGACCAGGGAAATCCTCGATCAGCGCGTTTCCGAGCAGCAGGCCGCGCAGGCCGCGATCGACGACGCACAGTCACAGATCCGCAACGCTCAGCTTGATCTTGAATATACGAAGGTGACGGCGCCCTTCACCGGCCGCATCGGTGCTCGGCAGGTCTCAAATGGTGGCCTGATAGCCGGCAGTCGCGCTGCGGCCAGCCCGACGACCTTGCTTGCAACGCTCGTCTCGCTCGACCCGATCTATCTCGACTTCGATATGAGCGAGCAGGATTACCTGACGTTCCAGCGGCAGCGCCAGAAGCAGAGCGGCTCGCTCGACAACAAGGTCGAAGCATCGCTGAGCGATGAAACCGAATATGGCCTTCAGGGCTCACTGAATTTCCTCGACAACGCGGTCAACCGCTCGAGCGGTACGATCCACGCCCGCGCGACGTTCAAGAATCCCGATCTCTTCCTGGCACCCGGACAGTTTGCTCGCGTTCGCCTTGGCCTGACCGCTCCGGCTCCGGCGCTCCTCGTGCCTGATGCCTCCGTCCTAGCCGATCAGTCGTCGCATATCGTCCTGACGGTCGGCGACAAGAACGTGGTCGTTCCGAAGCCGGTCGAGCTCGGTGACCTGCGCAACGGCCTGCGTGTTGTCCGCTCTGGCCTGACGGCCACCGACAAGGTCATCGTAGGTGGCATTCCGATGGCGCGTCCGGGCTCGGTCGTCGACCCTCAGGTCGAATCTGCCAAAGTCGCCATGAACAAGACTGCCACCGAATGAGGCCGCTGTGCAGCCGATATAGGGCTGCATCGGCAAAGACAGTCTCGGTCTCGTTCCGAGCCCCTCCAAGACGGATGAACGTTGGTGCGCTCCTCCGTCTCGAAGGTTGAATGAGAGGAAAAGCACGAGGAAGCACGGCTCTATCGGTAGATAGAGGATTGACACGCCTCCGCCCGTCCCTCTAATTGTCCAGCAATCTATCGATAGATAGTTACGGTTTGAAATTCACGCGGTGTCGCCCGTGGTTGAACCCGCTCAAGCCGCGTCTATTCAAAAACTAGGCTGAGTCGAAACCATGAAGCTCGCGCATTTCTTCATCGATCATCCCCGCTTCGCAACGGTGATCAACATTTTCTTCGTGCTGATCGGTCTGGCGATGCTGACATCGCTCCCGGTCGCGCAATATCCCAACATCGTTCCGCCGACGGTCCAGATCACGACGGCATATCCCGGCGCCTCCGGGGAAACCGTTGCACGCACCGTTGCCACGCCGCTTGAGCAGGCGGTCAACGGCGTCGAGAGCATGGACTACATCACCAGCCAATCGACAGGGAATGGTCTCTTGACCATTACCGTAATCTTCAAGGTCGGCACCGATCCGAACACCGCCTTGATGCTGACCCGAAACCGGGTCCAGGACACGCTGTCGCGCCTTCCCCAGGAAGTGCAGTTGCAGGGTGTTCAGGTCAAGAAGACCATCCCGGCGCTTCTGCTCGGCGTGCATCCCTATTCGCCCGACGGCTCGCGCAGCGCCGAATACATCTCGAACTACTTCATCCTTCACGTCAAAGACGAAATTTCCCGCCTGCCGGGCGTCGCCGACCTCTGGAACCTGGGAGAGCGCCAGTACGCCATGCGGATCTGGGTCGATCCGGACAAGGCCGCTGCGTCGAACATCACCGCCAATGAGATCTTGAGCGCGCTTCGTGCCCAGAACGCCCAGGTTTCGGCCGGAACCCTGAACGCGCCGCCTGTGCCGAACCCGGGAGCCTATCAGATCAGCGTCGAGGCGCTCGGCCGTCTGACGACGCCCGAACAGTTCGGCGACGTCATCGTCAAGTCCGACTCGCAGGGACGCGTGACACGGATCCGCGACATCGCACGCGTCGAGCTCGGCGCCGCCGATTACGGCTCGAAAGCCTATGCCGACCGCTATGACTCGTCGCCGTTCTGGGTGATCGCGCAGCCTGGCGCTAACGTCGTCCAGGTCGAGAAAGCCGTCTGGGACAAGATGGAAGAACTGAAGAAAAGCTTCCCGCCCGGCCTCGACTATATCAACATTTATGACCCGACGACGTTCGTCAGCCAGTCGATCGATGAAGTCGTGCACACGATCTTCGAAGCAATCGTCCTCGTCGTAATCGTGGTGTTTGTCTTCCTTCAAAACTGGCGGGCGACGATCATCCCCGTCCTGGCGATCCCGATTTCGCTCGTCGGCACCTTCACGATCCTCGCGATGTTCGGAGTTTCGATCAACAACCTGTCGCTGTTCGGCCTCGTCCTTGCGGTCGGCATCGTGGTCGACGATGCGATCGTGGTGGTCGAGAATGTCGAGCGCAACATGCAGGCGGGCATGTCGCCGCGCGAAGCCGCGCACCAGACCATGACCGACGTTTCCACAGCGCTGATCGCGATCGCCCTGACACTCTGCGCGGTCTTCGTTCCGGCAGCCTTCATTTCGGGGATCGGCGGTCTGTTCTTCAAGCAGTTCGCAATTACGATCTCGGCCTCGACCGTGATCTCGTGCTTTGTCTCGCTGACCCTGAGCCCCGCTTTGTGCGCCGTCTTGCTCAAGCCGCATCCGACCGGCGAACACGCCAAGCCGCGTGGTCTCGGACGAATCCTGCATGCCGTTTTCGGACGCTTCAACCATGGTTTTGAGTGGCTGTCGTCCTCTTACGGCAAGATGACGGCGCGGTTTGTCCGCGTCACCGCGATCATCGGCATCGTCTATGTCGCCCTGATCGGTGTCACCGGCTTCCAGATGTCGCGCATGCCAACGGGCTTCATCCCCGAGCAGGACATCGGATACCTGGTCGTGGTCATCCAGCTTCCGCCTGGCTCAAGCCTTGCCCGCACTGATGAAGTGGTTCGTCAGGTGAACGACATTGCCCTCAATATCAAGGGCATGGAGCACACGTCGCCGGTAACCGGTTTCGACGTCACCACCAACACCGTCGCGCCCAATGCCGGCACCATCTTCGTCGCGCTGCCTTCGCTCTACGGAAAGAACATTCCGGGCGTGAATGCTGCAGCGATGCTCAAGATCCTTCGCGAGAAGGTCTCCGTCGTGAAGGATGCCTACGTCATCGCGGTCATGCCGCCGCCCGTTCAGGGCCTCGGCTCGGCTGGTGGCTTCAAGCTGATGCTTGAAGATCGCGGCGGACTGGGACCCCAGGCGCTTGCCAAAGCCGCGAACGATCTCGTCGCCGCGGCCAACAAGGACCCGGCCTTCGCGGGCGTCTTTACCCTCTACAACGCGGGCTCGCCGTCCCTGTTTGCCGACATCGACCGGTTGAAGGCCGAGAAAGTCGGTCTGACGCCGACCGACGTGTTCTCGACGCTGCAGCTCTATATCGGTTCGCAGTATGTCAACGACTTCAACTACCTCGGCCGCACCTTCCAGGTGATCGCGCAGGCCGATGGACAATTCCGCGGGGCGCCGGACGACGTTGCGCGTCTGAAGGCCCGCAATGCCGCCGGTGAAATGGTGCCGATCGGTTCGGTCGCGACCTTCCGCAACGAGACCTCACCTTACCGCGTCCCCCGCCACAACCTCTATCCCGCGGCCGAGATCATGGGCGCGGCTGGAGCGGGCATCTCCTCCGGCACGGCAATGACACGAATGGAAGAACTGGCAAAGCAAGTGCTTCCGGAGGGGGTCGGGTTCGAATGGACCGAGCTCTCCCATCAGGAGAAGCAGCAGGGCACGCCGACGATCCTCGTCTTCGCAGCCGCCGCCTTGTTCGTCTTCCTCGTGCTGGCCGCACAGTACGAAAGCTGGAAAACGCCGCTGTCGATCGTGCTCATCCTGCCGATGTGCCTTCTCACGGCAGCCGCCGGCCTGCAGCTGCGTGGCATGCCGATCGACATCCTCGCGCAAATCGGGTTTGTCGTGCTGGTCGGTCTCGCAGCAAAGAACGCAATCCTGATCGTCGAGTTTGCTCGGCAGGAAGAGCACAGGGGCGAGACGCCCGAACAGGCAGCGGTCGGCGCAGCAAAAACGCGCCTCCGGCCGATCCTGATGACATCCTTCGCCTTCATTCTGGGTGTCCTGCCGCTCGCGACCGCGACCGGCGCCGGTGCCGAGATGCGCCAATCGCTCGGAACCGCGGTCTTCTTCGGAATGCTCGGGGTGACGATCTTCGGCCTTCTCTTCACGCCGGCCTTTTACGTCATGATCCAGCGCTTTGGCTCAAGGAAGGCGGCTGTCGCGATAGAGGAGGCCCCGGTCTCGCGCACCGCATAACGTCGGCCGGAGTGGAGATTGGCGTCGTGCCGGTCTCTGTTCCGGCTCTCTTTTTTTTTCTGAGCCGGATGAAGGGGCGAGGCCATGGGTGCCGAGCTGGAAGTCACCAATTCCTTACAGATCGAGGGAAAGCGGATCGCCTTCTCGCAGGTGGGCAAGGGTTATCCTGTCGTGCTTCTCCACGGGATCCCGACCTCGCGGCTCCTCTGGCGCCACGTCGTCCCCTTCCTTGCGGCGCGTGGATGTGAAGTCATCACAATCGACCTCCTTGGTTATGGGCAATCGGATCAGCCTGACGAGACCGATCTCGGCATCGCTGCGCAGGCAAGGCTGATCGGAGCGCTGCTCGAGGCAATCGGCTGGCACGATGGCGCACTCGTCGGCCACGATATCGGCGGCGGGATCGCGCAGCTCATCGCCGTCGACCGCCCGTCTCTGCTGGATCGCCTGGTGCTCGTTGACACGATCGCCTACGATTCTTTTCCCGTCGGGCCACTCGCGCGGCTCAAAGACCCCGTCTGGGATACCATTCTCGCAGCGCCAGATTTCGATCTGAAAAAGGGCCTTCGGAAAAGCTTCGAAGCCGGAATGGCTCATGCCGATCGCATCACGCCGGAATTGATCGCGATGTACGAGACGCCGTTCGCCGGCGTCGAGGGGCGGCGCGCCTACCTGAGGGCGGCGCGCGCCTTGCGCACCGACGAGCTCGCCGCCCGGATGGCGGAAGTTGAAGCACTGAAGCTTCCAACGCTTGTCCTCTGGGGCGATCAGGACGTCTTTCAGCCGGTCTTGTACGGGGAAAGGCTGGCTGCCGCGCTCGAAAAAGGGCGGCTCTTGCGGATCATGCACGCAGGACACTTCTCGCCTGAAGACGAGCCGGAGAGGCTCGCAGAGCTCATTTTGGAATTCTCCGCGGAGGCGGAGGCCAGGACCGGCGGTGATGTCCGGTGTGAGAAGCCGGCAGCTGCAAGGCCGATTCAGGAGGGATGATGCAGAACGCTTCGACTGAAGCAGAACCGACGACACCGCAGAGCGAGATCCGGCCGCGACCGAATTACGACACGTTGCGCGCAGACGTCGAGGCCTGGAGGGCCGATTGGATAGAATACGTCCGGAGCGAATACGGCGATGAGGCAGCGAGGGAGGCGGCGCAATACCTCGATGAAAGGCCGTGGCTCTGCCTGAAATGGTTTGTCGACGATCGCACGCCGAAGGAACAGCGGGAATCTCCCATCCCGTTTCTCTGATCAGACGCCGTCCCCCTTCCTTCGCCGAGACGGGCCGGAACAGCCCGCAGAGCTCATCCGAGTTCTCGGCAGCATAGCCAAGGCGGCGCAAGCACCGACGACAGCTCGGCCCGCCAAATTCCGACGTCCCGCCAAGCAGCGGCTTGCGGGGGACACAGCGAAACATTGCAAGTGGAGACCCCGCATGAGCACCCCTCAAGCACGCATCACATCTGGCTTTAGCGCATCGACGACAGCCGACGGCGTTATTGAAAACGTTGACCTGACCGGAAAGGTCGCGATCGTGACCGGTGGCTACTCCGGCATCGGACTTGTTACGGCCCGCGCGCTCGCGCTCGCCGGGGCCAGGGTCATTGTGCCTGCACGCGATCAGGCGAAGGCTCGTGAGGCGCTACGGCCATTCCCAAGCCTCATACAAGATATGCTCGACTTGGCAGATCCCGCGTCGGTCGACGCCTTCGCCGATCGCTTTCTGCAAACCGGCCAGCCCGTCCATATTCTCATCAACAACGCGGGCGTCATGGCGCCACCGCTCGTTCGGAACGCGCGTGGCTACGAGTCCCAGTTCGCCACCAATCATCTCGGTCACTTCCAGCTGGCTGCACGGTTGTGGCCGGCCCTGCGCAATGCGAGCGGGGCTCGCGTCGTAGCGCTTTCCTCGCGGGGGCATATGCGCGGCGGCGTCGATTTCGATGACTGGAACTTCGAGCGCCGCGAGTACGACCGCTGGCTCGCCTATGGCCAATCGAAGACCGCCAATGCGCTCTTCGCCCTCAAGCTGGACGAGATTGGCAAGCCGCATGGTGTCCGCGCGTTTTCCGTTCATCCGGGTGCAATTCTGACCGATCTTCTGCGGCATATGTCTGTCGCAGAGCTCCGCGCCGCCGGCGCCATTGACGACGATGGTGAGCCGATCCTCCCCCCGGCAAACAATCTGAAAACGCCAGAGCAGGGTGCTGCAACAAGCATCTGGTGCGCCACGAGCGAGCAACTCGATGGAATGGGTGGCGTCTACTGTGAGGATTGCAATATCGCCGAACCGTTGCCAGCAGACTCCAGAGAGCCACGTGGAGTCAGACCTTGGGCGATGGATCCTGCCCTCGCAACACGCTTGTGGCGCCTCAGCGAAGACCTAACCGGGCACACGTTTCGATAAAAATCCGCTGAATGCCGCACGGGATCGGCGATCATCGCGTCCTCGCCGTCCGCGTGACTTCGTCAACCGGTCGCCAAGTGAATACGCCGCTTTGCGCGGCCGTCGTGCCGAGCGGGACGCCGTCGCCTCTCGGCGACGATGTCAGACCGCCGCGCAACCAGCGGGTTTGAAGGTCCGCTCCGTCGCCGCCGGATATTTTTCCAGCATCTTCGCCGGGCGCACCGGGCGTTCGACGAGATTCCCGCCGCAATTCGGGCAGATACCGTTCAGCTTGTTGTCCGCGCAATCGCGGCAGAACGTGCATTCGAACGTGCAAATCAATGCCTCGCCGTTTTCCAGCGAGAGGTCACGATCGCAACATTCGCATCCAGGCTTCATCACTAGCATCGTCTATCCTTCCTTATGGTCGGGCAGCCTCATCAATCGCGCCTACCTTCCGATAGATATTGACAGACGATACCGCCGAGCTTTAACAAAATGCAAGGACTATCTATCGAGAGGTAGAGAAAGAGCGCAAAGAAAGCGGCCGGCCGGCCGCTTGGAAAGGATTGGCGGCCGCATGAAACGCATGATCTTGAGTGCCTTCTTTTTCAATCCTCAAGGAGATCACCGAATTTCCTGGCGGCACCCCCGCGCCCCCTCGCGCGAGGTCTACGATCTTCCCTATTTTCAATCCCTGGCAGCGGCCAGCGAGGCAGCGAAGCTCGACGCGATCTTCGTCGCCGATCACGTCGGCATGTGGGACACCTTCGAAAGCAACATCGCGCACTACGCCAATCCGCGCCTCGAACCGATCACGCTGCTCTCGGCGCTTGCGGCGGTGACGTCGCAGGTCGGGCTTCTCGCGACGGCATCGGCTTCCTATACCGAGCCGTACAATCTTGCCCGCATGTTCGCGTCGCTCGACCACCTCAGTCATGGGCGCGCCGGCTGGAACGTCGTCACGTCGTCGATGCCCGAAGAGGCGATGAATTTCGGTCATGACGGCAACATCGACCATGCCAACCGCTACGAGCGCGCCGGCGAATACCTCGATGTCGTCAAGGCCCTGTGGGACAGCATCGACGACGACGCGATCCTCCTCGATCGCGACTCGGGCCTGTTCGCCGACGTGACGCGAATCCGCCGCATCAATCACGCGGGTAAATATCTGAAGGTTCGCGGTCCGCTGAACGTTCCGCGCCCGCCGCAGGGCCACCCCGTCATCGTCCAGGCCGGATCGTCGGACGACGGCAAGACCTTGGCCGCACGCCACGCCGATGTGCATTTCGCCGTCATACGGTCTATCGAGGAGGGCCTGAAATACCGCGCAGACTTCGACGTCCGGCTGGCGGCAGCAGGTCGCGCGCCCGCAGATCTGAAGATCCTGCCGGGAATCCATCCGGTCGTCGCCGCATCGCGCAGCGAAGCCCGCGAGAAGGAGGAATTCCTTCAGACGCTCGTTCCCGAGCGGATCGGGGTCGATCTCGTCTCGAGCTGGTGCGGGGTCGACGTGTCGGCGTTTCCGATCGACGGCCCCCTGCCCCCACTGCCCGATCTTGAGAGCTATGACGGCCAACGCTCCAATCTCGAAAGGATGAAGGCCTTCGCCGAGCAAGGCTTGAGCATCCGCGAGGTCGCCCATCGCCTCATCAATGCTGGAGCGGTTCCATCGGTGATCGGCACCCCGGCCGATGTCGCAGACCAGCTCGAGGAATGGTTCACCGCGGGTGCGGCCGACGGTTTCAATCTGATGTTCCCGCTGCTTCCCGAAGATCTCACGCAATTCTGTACCGAGGTGGTTCCTGAGCTGCAACGGCGCGGTCTCGCGCAGACCGATTACAACGGAGCGACGTTGCGGGACCGCCTCGGGCTGAAAAGGCCGGCAAATCGTTTCGGCCGCACGTGACCGGCGGGCGCGCCGTGGTCGGCCCTGCTGTCGCCATTGCCGAGCAGAACCAGTTCTGCGCGCCTGAGAGCCGGTGGCTCGTTCTCATCGCCGCGATCCTGGCATCGACGATGGGCTCCATCGATATGACCGTCGTGTCGCTCGCAACGCCAGCGATCCGTGTCGACCTTGGCGCATCGCTCGTGGATGCGCAGTGGATCTCGAACAGCTACATGCTGCTCCTCTCCTCGCTGGTGCTGCTTGGCGGTGCGGCCGGCGACATCTTCGGTACACGCAACGCATTCGCCTTCGGCATCGCGATTTTCGTGGTCGCCTCGATCGCGTGCGCGCTGTCTCCCGACGCACCCTGGCTCATCCTGACGCGCGCCGCGCAGGGCTTCGGCGCGGCTTTCATGGTCCCTGGCAGCCTGGCTGTTATCGCCAAGGCTTACCCTGCGGAAGAACGCGGGGCCGCGATCGGACTTTGGGCCTCAGTCTCTTCGCTGACCACGGCTGTCGGACCGCTTCTCGGCGGCCTTGTTCTGTCGCTCGATACGAGCTGGGCGTGGCGATCGATCTTTGCGTTAAACCTCCCGATCGGCGCCCTGGCACTGATCATCCTGCTCAAGCGCGTGCCAGACGATGCGCGGCGCGATCGAGGAGGGCTCGACCTGGTCGGCGCGGTTCTGGCGACGGCCGCACTCGGTTTGCTCGCCTGGGGACTGACAGCGATCGGGTCTTCCGGTGGCGCGGAGCGTCCCGCGTCGATCTCGCTTGTCGGCGCGGCGGCGGTGTTTGGCCTCTTTCTTCTGTGGGAACGGCGGGTAAAATCGCCCCTGGTAAAGCTCCGGCTGTTCGCCTCGCGCGCGTTCGCCGGGGCGAACCTCTACACGTTGCTCGTCTTCGTCGCGCTCAACGCTCTGCTCTTCTTCCTGCCGATGGCGGTCATCTCCGCGTGGGGCGTACCCGAATGGCAGGCGAGCCTCTTATTTCTCCCGTTGGCGTTAGCGATTGGGGTCCTTTCCGGAATGGCGGGGCGCCTCGCGGACCGGATCGGTGCGCGTTGGCCTCTGACGGCAGGTGCGGCCATTGTCGGTATCGCCTTCGTCGGCATCGCCGCCACCCTACCCTTCGGCCAATTCTGGGCTCTGACCCTCCCGATTCTGACGGTGATGGGGCTTGGTATGGCGGCGCTCGTCTCGCCGCTTTCCACGGCGGTGATGGCCGCCGCGCCGGATGAAGATTCCGGACAGGCCTCCGGCATCAACAACGCAGTCGCACGCGCCGGCGGTCTCATCGCAATCGCCGCTTTCGGCGCTGTCGTTTCCGCCGTCTATGTCCATTCGTTTGCGGACGCGGGCTCGAACGGCGAGTTTGGCGCGCGTCCCGCCGCGGCGCTCGACGCGATCACCGAAGCGGCTCGGGTCGCTGCCACGACGAGCGCCTTCCAATGGGTCGCCTGCATCTGCGCGGCGCTTTGCTTCTTGGCTGCAGTGATCGCATGGTTCACCCAGCCGAGACGATGAGCTCGGTCTGCCCCAATCGCGTTCTGCGTCAGCGCAAGTCTTTCTCAAGTGCTGTTCAGCTTGGGTGCTCAGGTCGTATCGATCGGGAAAGGTTGGGTGCCGTCCAATAGGCGTTGACATACCGTGACGCCAAGCCTTAACGCCTGTTGTAACTATCTATCGAAAGATAGAGACGTGATTCGGCGAGTGCGCCGGCCCGCCTCGTGAATTCGACGGCGCGGCACTGGAAATCGGTCACCCAGTCATCGGCCGACCGGCAAGAGGGAGCGACATGTCAGAACTGGAATTGATGGCGGATGCGGATCGTCGCGCAAGAAGTTACCTGGAAGGGATCGAGCAACGTTTACCGTTTCCGGACCAGGCCGCGCGTGCCGGCCTGAGCGCCTTTTCGGAACCACTTCCTGATGAAGGGCGCGACGCGGTCGAAACGCTTGGAATGCTCGACATCCATGGCTCGCCGGCGACGACGGCCTCGAACGGCCCGCGCTATTTCGGCTTCGTGATCGGTGCGGCTTTGCCGGCAGCGGCCGCCGCCGAGCGCTTGATGCTGGCATGGGACCAGTGCGCTGCCACGTACGACACCTCGCCGATCGCGGCGACGATCGAGAAGATCGCCGGTCAATGGCTTCTCGAAGCGCTCGACCTGCCGCGAGAATCTGCTGTCGGTTTTGGGACCAGCGCGACGGCCTGCGCGCTCAGTTGCCTTTCGGCAGCCCGGCGATCGCTGCTGTCGCGTCAAGGGTGGAATATTGAAAGGGATGGGCTGTTCGGCGCCCCTGAGATCAGGGTTGTCGTGTCCGAGACCGTCCATATCACCGTGCGGAAAGCTCTGCGGTTACTAGGCTTCGGATCCGTACACCTGGTCACCGCGCCCGTGGACGAATATGGGCGGATCGATCCAGATCGCCTACCCCCGCTCGATGAGAAGACGATCCTTTGCGTACAAGCCGGAGAGGTGAACACGGGTGAGTTCGATCCTTTGGCCGTCCTGATCGACGCGGCGACAAAGGCGAAGGCCTGGGTCCACGTCGACGGTGCATTCGGTTTGTGGGCGCGTACCTCGTCGAGGCGAGCGCTCACCGAGGGGGTCGAGGGTGCCGATAGCTGGACCACAGACGGACACAAATGGCTGAACACGCCGTATGACGGAGCGGTCGCCATCTGCCGCGACGCGGAGGCACTGGCGCAGGCCATGAATTCCGACGCCGTTTATGCTACGGCCTCCGCCGACGCCCAAAAGAACCTGACGCTCGAGTTCTCGCGGCGCGCTCGTGGCATTCCTATTTGGGCTGCGCTCCGGACGCTCGGTCGCGCGGGTGTCGCGCAGCTCGTCGACCGGCATTGCAACGAAGCTGCGTGGCTCGCCGATCGGCTCCGTGAAAGCGGGTTCGACGTTCTCAACCGCGTCGTGCTCAATCAGCTGGTGGTGCGATATGGCAGTGATGAGCAGACCGCGCAAATCCGCCAAAGTGTCATCGATACTGGCGCCGGCTGGTTTGGAATGACCGTCTGGCAGGGCCGGCCCGCGCTTCGGATCAGTCTGTCATCGTGGCGCACCGAGCATCAAGACGTCGCCCGTTTGGCGGAGGCGCTCTCGGCCGCGGCGCGAAACTAGACCGGCCACCTCGCCTTCGCGTACGGCGATGACCGCGACACCTTCAACATTTCGCCGCGGCGCCGGATGCAATTTTGTCATTCGGCTCCGAGAACGTACGGGATTGTGTAAGCGCTGTTCGCACTGATTATTGAAGATCGTACTCGATGAAGCCCGTGCGCCGAGCGACACGATCATAGAGGCGGCGAGCCGTAGCGTTGGTCTCGCGCGTCATCCAATAAACGTTGGTGACGCCGACCTTGAGCGCTTCCGTCTGGACAGCCTTGATCAGCGCCGCGCCCACGCCTTTGCCGCGGACATCCGGATCGGCGAAGAGATCCTGAAGGTAACAGTTGTTCTTCAGCGACCAGCAGCTGCGGTGATAGAGGTAGTGGACGAGTCCGACGGGCTTGGTCTCGATCGTGGCGAGGAAGCCCTTGGGTTCGAACTCGCCTTCGCTGAAAAGGCGACGCCACGTCGTCTCGAATACCTCGTCCGGCAGGCTGGCCTCGTAGAACCTCAGATAAGCAGTCCACAGCCTTTGCCATTCGGCGTGGTCAGTTGGCGCGAGCGGGCGGACGATGATTTCCGGCATACATATTCTCCTGTGACGATAGTGGACATTCGGTTCGAGAATTTCGGCCCGGGACGACTTTTGCGTCGCTCATAGCAGCGTTAGCTGGTCGCCAGGCTTCGGCGGGATTCGGAAGAGATCGGTGCGAAGCGGCGCGATTTTCCGATCGAGCGCGAAGCGCCGGCGCGCCAGCCGAAAACGGTCAACAAGGATCTGCGCGACAGGCCCCTCGCCCGCGATGCGGTGGCCGAAGCGCGCGTCGTTTTCCTTGCCGCCGCGCATCTGGCGAACCAGCGACATGACACGCTCAGCGCGCTCGGGACGTTCCGCGGCGAGCCACTCCTTGAAGAGATCCTTCAATTCATGTGGCAGTCGCAGCATCGAATAGTGTGCGTATCGCGCGCCGGCGTTGGCCGAAGCCTCGAGGATCGCCTCGATCTCATGGTCGGTAAGGCCCGGAATGATCGGCGCCACGCTGACGATGACCGGTATGCCGGCATCGCTGAGCGCGCGAATGGCATCGAGCCGCCGCGATGGCGTCGATGCCCTGGGCTCCATCGCCCGGGCGAGTTGACGGTCGAGCGTCGTAATCGAAATAACGACGACGCTCAAATTCCGCTCGGCCATCGGAGCAAGCAAGTCGATATCGCGCGTGACCAGGTGATTTTTTGTCGTGATGCCGAGAGGATGCTGGAAGTCCGCGAGCACTTCGATGACGCTGCGCGTGATGCGTAGTCGCTTTTCGACAGGCTGGTAGCAGTCCGTGTTTGCTCCGAGCTGCACGCGATCTGGGACATAACCCGCCTTGGAGAGCTCGCTCCTCAGCAATGTCGCCGCATGCGGCTTGAAAAACAACTTCGTCTCGAAATCGAGGCCAGGCGACAATCCGAGATAGGCGTGTGACGGCCGGGCGAAGCAGTAGATGCATCCATGCTCGCAGCCTCGATACGGGTTTACCGAGCGATCGAAGCCGATGTCCGGGCTGGCGTTCCGGGAGATGATCGACTTCGCTTTTTCGGCGGTCAGGGTGGTATCGACGCGCTCCGTCTCGTCGACATCCGCGATCGACCACCCGTCATCGACACTCTCACGATGATATGGCTCGAACCTTCCCGCCTCATTCGACCGTGATGCCCGTCCCCGAAGCGCCCGATGCCCATTGTTGCCCTCATGCGACGCTGTTGGCATGCTCTTAGGGGCCATCGCAAGCTCCCGGGAGGGCCATCTCGCAACGAGCTCGATGCCGCCATCCCGCGCAGTGGCCTGGGCGGAGGTCCTGAAAGCTGGGTGAGGCGAGGCGCAGAGGCGAGACGATCAACCGGTTCCCTCCGCCCGCACGTCCTTGAGCCGGACGTTGGCGAGGCGTGCCTTCGCCGCCGTGAAAACAAGGTCGATCACCTTGCTGTCATGGCCGAGCCTGAAACATTCCACGACGACACCGACGAGCACGCTCTCGCTGATGACGAGCAAGTCCGAGTAGGAACCGCCCGCCGCTCGGGTCTCCTCGATGATTTCCGCAACGACGCGCTTTGCGACGCGGTTGTGCAGTTCGGTCGCCGCCTCGGCGGTCAACTGGGGTTTTTCGGACATTTGCATCGTCGTCTGCCCTCTCGAGTCTATCGGGCGCTCGATCGACCCTGAACGCGTCCACCTCGAACAAATTATCGGTGCGCGTCTCTCTATCGATAGATAGTCCTTGACGAGGACGAATGCCAGCGAATATTGTCGGGCGCCTAACGACCTATCGATAGATAGATGAAGGAGACAAGATGAGCCCGCAACATTCCGCCGAGTCCACAGCTAGAACGCTCTTCACACCCGTTCACATCGGCCCGTACATATTGCAACACCGTATCGTCCTGCCGCCGCTGAGCCGGCTGCGCGCGCAGCTGGGAACTGGTATTCCCAGCGATCTTCAGCTCGAATATTACACGCAGCGCACATCGGAAGGCGGACTGATCATCACCGAGGCAACGGCGATCGCATCCTCTGCGCGCGGCTACTATCACGCGCCAGGCCTTTACTCCGACGAACAGGTCGCTGGATGGAAGCGCATCACCGACGCGGTCCATGACAGGGGTGGCACCTTCTTCACGCAGCTCTGGCACGCCGGTCGAACATCCCACATTGAGATCACCGGATCGCAGCCTGTGACCGCGTCGGTCGATCCGGCCTATTGGGCCGATGCGAACAACGTGATTGATGCCCCCGACGGCTTCAAGCCGGTATCTCCACATCGTGCGCTCAATACCGACGAGATATCGACGATCGTCGAACAGTATCGCCAGGCCGCTCAGAACGCCAAGCGCGCAGGTTTCGATGGCGTCGAGCTCATGGCCGCCAACGGCCACCTGATCGACCAGTTCCTCCAGGACAACGTAAACAAGCGTACCGACCGTTATGGCGGATCGATCGAAAACAGGATCCGCCTCCTCCTGGAGGTCGTCCGCACGCTTGTTGAGGTCTGGCGCGCCGATCGTGTCGGCGTGCGGCTTTCGCCGAACAACAGCTTCAATGGCATGGGCGACAGCGACCCGCACGCTCTGTTTGGCTATGTCGTCCAGCAGCTGGACGCTCTTGGCATCGCCTATGTTCACCTCATCGAGCCACGGGTCAAAGGCGCCGACACGATCGCCGAGAGCCAGCCGCCGGTCGCAGCGCAGGAGCTTGGCAAGCTTTTCCGTGGCCCCGTCATTGCCGCGGGCGGCTTCAATCCGGACACGGCTAAGGCCGCTGTATCGAACGGCGTCGCCGACCTGATCGCCTTCGGTCGGCATTTCGTCGCAAATCCCGATCTGCCGAAGCGCATCGAGAACGGATTGCCGCTCAACCCGTACGATCGCAGCACATTCTACGCCTTCGACGAGCGCGGCTACACCGACTATCCTTTCTATGACGCATCGCTGGCCAACCCACTCCCGGCGGCCTGAAGACAACCGCCCTGCCGGTCGCGGGCCGGCGGGGCGCAGCCTTCCTTGGGCCGCCTGGCGCGGATCTTTTTGTAGCGGCGTTCATCGCCGTCCTTTCAAGCCTACAGAGCTGGCGATTGGTCCCGACCGCCGGATACAGCCGTCCTGAAGGCGTAAAGGCGCCGAACTGCTATGACCGAAAAGATTCAGCATTCCCTCGAAGCCGGAACCGCACGGCACGTGCCCGACCTTGATCCGCGCATTGTTGCGGTCAATACTTTCTGGCGTCGCGCTGGCATCGACAGGTGGTTGACAAAAGAGCCACTCTTTGACGCCGATTTTCATGTCCGCTTCGAAGCGTTGCATTTCACGGCCGCTGCTCGCCAACTTGACCATTGGGCCGACACCACCGAGGGTGCGCTGGCGCTCATGGTGTTGCTCGACCAGTTCCCGCGCAACAGCCATCGCACCGCGCACATGTTCGCCACCGATCCGCTTGCGCGGCACTTTGCTCGAATGGCGATCGACCGCGGCCACGATGCGCGAGTCGGACAAGACCTGCGCGTGTTCTTCTATCTTCCGCTCGTACATTCCGAGGACCTACGAGATCAGGTCCGCGCGCTTCGGTATTGCGAGGCCTCACTGGGTGCGGGAGCCATACTATACGCGCGCATTCACCACGATATCATCGCGCGCTTCGGGCGGTTCCCTAACCGAAATCCCATGTTGGGCCGCGACACGACGCCGGAGGAGCGAGCCTTCCTCGACAGAGGCGGTTTCGCGGGCTGACGCGCGCCCAGAGTATCGAGATCCCAGCACATGCCTCATCGACGAGGATGGAATTAAATGAAACCAACACCTGAAGGTCCGCACCACCGTGATCCCAACCGACGCTGAACTTGAAGCGGGCCGCCTCGCCCTTGCTCGCCTCGATCCGCTAATGGCGAAAGCTCATGCCGAGGTTCGGCCCAGCACCTGGGTCGTTCGCGAGCGCGGATTCAAGGGCCTCGTGCGCCAGATCATCGGCCAGCAAGTTTCGGTCGCCGCTGCCGATTCTATCCGGCGGAAGATGATCGACGGCCTCGGTACACTTACCCCAGAAACGATACTTGCCGCAGACGACGTTCAACTACGAAGCTACGGGCTGTCGGGTCAGAAAATCCGTTACGTGCGCGCCATTGCAGATGCCGCAGAACTCTTCGAACGACTCGACGAAATGTCAGACGAGGAGGCGATCACGGCCCTCGTCGCAATCAAGGGCGTCGGCCGATGGACGGCCGAAACCTACCTCATGTTCTCCGAGGGGCGGCTCGACTTCTTCCCGGCAGGCGACATCGCGTTGCAGGAGGGCTACCGGCTGCTCGTTGGTTGGGAAGTGCGACCGAGCGAAAAGGTGCTTTATGCTCACACCGAAACCTGGAAGCCTTATCGTGGCATCGCCGCCCTGTTGCTTTGGGGTTATTATATGCAGGCGCGTGGCAGGGCCACCGAAAACGGTGCCGTTCTGAGCCCATAGGAACCTGCCCTACACGCCTTTCATCCGAGGCATCGTTTGTTAGATCATACGCGGTTCCTCGGCAAGGTCGGCGCTGATCCGCAGTGATCCCGTATCGTGCCCGAGCCTGGTCTGCGCCCTTGCCAGGCGAGCCGCGTCGAATCATATTTGCTTGTCGCGCAAGGCGATAGCTCGCCGTTTTGGCGCCACAGCGAATGCACAACGTACGGTCGCCTCCTCGTACGGGCTCAGGTCCCAACGACCGAATAACAAACTCGATTTCACGAAAGCTACATTTATGCCAGCCATCTCTCCGGATAATCTGCTCCTGCAAGACAACGATGCATGGCCCCACATCAGGCACCCCATCCTTGATTGGTTGATCAATGAAACTTACACAGAGCGCTACATCGACAATATCTTCGTTGAGTTGTGCGAACGGCTCAACGATGCTGGCATATCGATCGATCGTGCCACGCTGCATCTGAGGACCTATCATCCTCAATGGCTCGGTGCTCGCATTTACTGGTATCCGGGCATGACCGAAGCAAAAATCAACACCTTCGACTACGGCATCGACAAGACACCCGAGTTTCTTCTCAGTCCCGCTTTCGAAATATACGAGGGAGCACTCGAGGTTCGCCATCGATTGAATGCGCGCCCGTTCGAGAGACCTTGGCCGCTCCTTTCCGAGCTCGCAGCCGACGGCTTTATCGACTACGTCGCGTGGCCCATTGAACATACGCTCGCGGAGAAGCACTTCGTGACTTTTGCCAGCAAGGCACCGGCAGGGTTCACTGACGAGGAGCTGTCGTTTCTGCACGATCTCGTACCCGTCGTTTCGTTGATTTCGGAGGTACGCCTTAAAAACGTCCTTGCTCGGACGCTGCTCGAAACGTACGTCGGAGCTCGCGCAGGAGGTCAGATACTCGCCGGTGCGACGACCCGCGGCAGTGGCAGCACGCTGAGCGCGGCGGTACTCATTTGCGATCTCAGAGATTTCACCCGGATTTCCGACCTTTGGCCGAGGGACGACGTTATCGAGATGCTGAATACTTATTTCGACGCAATCTCTGAACCGATCGAAAGCAACGGGGGCGAGATCCTCAAATTTCTGGGGGATGGGCTCCTTGCGGTGTTTCCGCTGAGTCACGAAAAGGCTTGTTCGAATTTGCTGAACTCCATTCGGGCTGCGCAAAACAACATGATTGCGGTGAATAAGCAGAATTCGGAACTGGGCAGACCCGAGCTAAATTACGGGATCGGTGTGCATGTCGGCGATGTGATGTATGGAAATATAGGGTCAAAGAAGCGGCTCGATTTCACAGTCATCGGACCTGCGGTGAACGTTGCGTCCAGGCTGGAGGCTCTTACAAAAGAGGTTGGTCGCAATGTGCTTGTCTCGGGAGCCTTCGCTGAAGAGGCAAAATGCCGTGCCTGGCTTGAGCACGTCGGAGCACACCCTCTGAAGGGGTTGGGAGAACCGATCGAGGTCTTCGCCCTGAAAAGTACACATCGCTCACCACTCTCATAGTAAGCAGCGATTATATGAGACGGCCAATGCGCTACTAACACGCATTCCGCAATTCTCAGCCTTGGAGAGTTGGGCCTGCATGTTGTGCGACGGAGCGGCTACCGCAGAGCCAAAGTTGCCGTAGCGCGAAAGCTCACGGTGCCTTCACGCGCATGGGGATTTCTGGCGAACCCTTCCGCTGGTCCCCGCAAGATCCAAACGAACCTGCATGACGGACACCCACTTATGACTCGCTGAGTTTTGCCAGATTGTCCCGTCAGAACGGTGGCGCAGTCATGACCGATCCCACGAGTGCGAGCGCCGGCTAGCCGGACCAGCGATATAAGCAGAGCCAACTTGACAACCCCGATTAGAGAACGCGATGGCACACGATTCGCCTTCACATAGGGACCCCTAGTAATTTTCCTCGTTACCGTCTATCTATCGATAGACAGGAGACTTTTGACATGACCGAAACTGCTGACCGTTTATTGGACCTAGCCGAGGCTCGCATGCGCGATGCCGGTTACAAGGGATTCAGTTTTCGCGAGCTTGCCGCGGAAATCGGAATTAAGAGCGCAAGCGTACACCATCACTTTCCGACCAAAGCGGGAATGGCCGCAGCCGTGGCCCGACGCTACGGCGAACGCTTCTTCGACCTCGTCGGCCGACGTCCTGGAGAGACCGCCGACGACGTGATCGCGATTTATCGATCGATCTTCCGTGGTGAAATCGAACGCGACGGACGCATGTGCCTGAACGGCATGCTCGGCGCCGAAGCGGGCGCCTTGCCCGCCGAGGTCCTCGAAGAGATCGAAATTTATTTCCGCCGATGCATCGACGATCTTTCGAGCCGGATCGGAGGGCCGAACGCCGCCGAACGAGCTTTCCATGTCATGGCAGCGCTCGAAGGTGGGCTGATCCTCGCCCGTGCATATGGCGACATCAGCGCCTTCGATAATGCCACCGCGAGCCTGACAACGTCCACACTCGCAGCGTAGACCGTCCCGAACGCACGCGGTCGCTGCCTTTCTTGCAATCGATGGCGACGACTCCAAGAACGGATCGACATGGCCGATTATGAGCCAAACATACTCGAGAACGGGCTGAAGGTTGTCTTTTGCGGCCTGAACCCGGGCATCAGCACGCAATCATCGGGCCACAGCTTTTCGACACCGAGCAATCGATTCTGGAACGTGCTCTACCTCGCCGGTTTCACCGACGTGCGCCTGGAGCCGAAAGACGAACGTCATCTCCTCGCCTATGGGTGCGGCCTCACGACCGCCATCCGCCGCGCGACGCGGCGAGCGAGCGAGATTTCGGCGGCTGAGTTTCGAGACGCTCGGCCAGATCTGGAAGAGCGGATCCGCGACGTCGCGCCATGCTCGATCGCATTCCTTAGCAAACGTGCGCTCGCGGAAATGCTTCAGGCGCGCGACGTGACCTGGGGCCGTCAGCGCTTAGACTTTGGAGGCGCCCCCACGTGGGTATTGCCAAATCCAAGCGGGCTTAATCGAGGCTTCAGCCTCGACGCGCTCGTCCGCGCATATTCCACATTTCGCCATGAAATCGAGCACGGACCCGCTTCCAGCCATTCCAGCTTGGCGTCAATCGCGATCGCCCGGGGTCAAAGCGTATTTGGAAATGCTGGGCGACTCGTGTCGTTTGCGACCAAGCGGTCCGCAAGCTCAGGCATCGACAAAATTGACCGTTCCGAGAAAGTCCATTTTGCCGACGTCGACGCCGTGGTTGCGAAGGATCGCGTAGACCATCGCAATGTGAAAATAGATATTCGGGATTGTCATCTGCAGAAGGTAGTCCTTGCCGCCTAGGACCTTTCCCGGCGTCCAAGACAGACTGACCCGTCGACTTTCGGCGCCTTGGTATTGATCTTGAGCGACGCTATGCACAAAGTCGACCGTCTTGCGAATGCGAGCGTGCAACTCCTCGATCGTCTTCTCACTATCCACGTGTCTAGGCGGCCTTTGTCCCGACAGCCAAGCGGCTCCGGCCTTGACATAATCGCAGGCGCTCTGGACCTGATAGACCAATGGTTTCATGTCCGGCGCGAGAGTGCCATTCAACAACAAATCGATATCGATGTTCTTTGCTTTTGCGAACGCTTCAGCTTTGTCGAGCCATCCTTCGACAAGCTTCAGCGACTGCGTGCATTGCGAGACAACTTCATAATACATCGTCGGACCCTCTGCTCGACCGTTGCCTTCGTGGGCACTACGGAGACTTCGCCGATAACACACCATACAACCCAGCCTGATGGCTGTCTATCGATAGATAGGGATTGACCGACCGCTCGTCGCCGGATATCCAATGGGTGTCTATCTATCGATAGGTATCAACTAAAGGAAAAGGGCCATGCGATTTCAGGATAAGGTAGCGATCGTCACCGGTGGTAATTCCGGAATGGGGAAGGAAGTGGCGCGGCGCTTCGTGGTAGAGGGCGGTCGCGTCGTGGTAAATGGTCGAAATCCGGCGAAGACCGAGGCCGCGGCCAAAGACATCGATCCGACAGGAAAGCTTGCGATCCCGCAGATCGGGGATGTTGCATCGCCTGCGACCGGTGAGGCTGCGGTGAAGGCTGCCCTTGATCACTTCGGACGACTGGATGTCCTTTTCAACAATGCGGGAATTTTCATCCCGAAGCCGTTCCTCGAAGTCGATGAGGCCGAGTATGACCGTTTCGCCAACGCCATCCTCAAGGGGAGCTTCTTTGCTGCGCAAGCCGCAGCGAAAGCGATGAAGGCTGCCGGCCGCGGCGGGGCGATCGTCCAAACTGGCTCAATGTGGGCCCTGCAGGCAATTGGCGCGACACCGTCGGCTGCGTATTCAGCGGCAAAGGCGGGCGTGCATGCGTTAACGAAGAACCTTGCCATCGAGCTCGCGGCGGACAAGATCCGGGTAAATGCTATCGCTCCGGGCATTATCGAGACGCCGGTTTTCAACACCTTCCTCAGCGACGAGCAAGTCGCGCAGGTGCTCCCAACCTTCAACGCAATGCACCCTCTCGGTCGCAACGGTCAGCCCGAGGACGCGGCGGAAGCCCTGCTGTTTCTCGCATCGGACCAAGCGAAATGGATCACCGGCGTCGTTCTGTCCGTCGACGGCGGCATTATGGCCGGACGCCCGTAGACCAAGCGCTGAGACTTTGCACCTCGAGACGCGAAAAGGTTTCGCGTCTCGGCATCACGTAATCATCGTTTTGGAGGACGCGCATGGCTTTCGCGTTTGAGACGGCCGCAACTCCGGTCGGATTGCTCAAGATCGTGGCGACCGATGTCGCGCTCGCCGCGATACTCTGGGAGAACGACGATCCGAAGCGCGTGCGCCTTGCGCCGCTCGTCGAAGATATCGACCATCCCGTTTTGCTGCTGGTCGAACGCCAGCTGGGGGAATATTTCGCCGGCACCCGCAAGCGCAGCGACGTCTCCCTTGTCATCGAGGGCACCATCCTCGATGAGGGCGAGCGCCCGATTGACCGTATTTGATGATCCCCGCCAGGCGCCAACGTCGGGCGTCGCTTCATCGTCTCCGCACCACCAACCAGCACAACGTCAATGCCTGGGCCGATCATGCCGGCGGCCGCGAATGCGGCTGCCATGCTCGTCGAACAGGCGAGCACGGCAGAGAAGGATGGCACCGTCGCATCGAGCTTGGCGTCGAGCAAAAGTTCACTCGCAATGTTGCTCCATCCAAGGCTCGGGATGACAGTGCCCCACACGACGAGGTCAGGTTTTTGATCTGCGAGCTGCTTCGCCATTGCCTGGAGGACCGGGACTGAGAGGCTGATCGCATCGTGGCCTGCAAGCGCCCCCGCCACGTCCGAACGGTGTCCGCAATCCCGAGGCGAGGTAAACGTCTTGATCAAAACGTGACATGAATCGTCCTCAAATTGGCTTTGATACCGACGGCGGCGCGAAGGCCGCAGTTTAGCGCCTGCGGGAGTTCACCAGCTCAGCGACGAGCCAAACGTCGTCGTCGAGGTCAATCGATCCACAGGGGATTACTTATCGGCTCGCTTAGGATCAAAAGGCAGCGCCCAGACTTTCTTTTGCAGCTCGTCCATTGCCTCGATGTAAGGGATTGGCCCGTAGCTCACACGAGCGACGCCCAGCGTCGCGAGTTTTTCGTTGGAGGGCAAGCCTTCCATCACCATGACGTTCACCGGCAGCGTTGCTTCGCTTGCGATCCGTTTGATCTGATCGGCGTCCGTCACGCCCGGAATGAAGAAGCCGGACGCGCCGGCAGCCGCATAGGCCTTTTCCCTCTGCAAGGCTTCCTCGACATCGCCGCTGTTTCTGAAAAATACGTCGGTTCGAGCGTTGATGAAAAGCGGGATGCCTTTATGCTCGGCCGCGCGACGAATTTCGGCGATGCGATTGGCCTGCCGGTCGATGTCGTAGAGGCCTTTACCTTTGACAATGCGATCTTCGAAGTTGATGCCGATCACGCCGAGGTCGAGAAGCTTCGAGATATTGGCCGCGAGCTGGTGATCGTCGTCGCTATAGCCGCCTTCAAAGTCCACGGACACGGGCAGCTCGACGCTCGACGCGATCCTGGCGACGATCTGTTCAGCGATCGCGATCGGAAGATCCTCGCCATCACTGTACCCTTGCGCGGCCGCGACGGACCAGCTGCTCGTCGCGATCGCCTTTGCTCCAGCCTCAGCGATAGCTTTGGCGCTGCCCGCGTCCCAGGCATTGTACAGAATCACCGGATTCCCTTTGACGTGAAGGGCGGCAAACTCTTTGGCTTTCTCGGCTTGGCTCATTGGTCTTCTCCTATCTCAACCTGTGCGATCCAGTGACCAAGCCCACGCTGCGGGCCTTTCCGGTCCAGACTGTTTCAATATTGCCCTATCTATCGATAGATCACGACAAGGAGAGTTATGACCGCTGACTGTTAATGTCAACATCTACCTATCGATAGAGCATGAGAGTCGGCAAACGTAGTATTATCGCCAGCTCCGCAGTATACCGGTCAACAGCTATCCGTGGGACGTCCCGCGCAGACTGAACGTAGCGATCGGCCGGAGAGCGTTGAGATTTCAGTGCTAGCCTGCAAGAGGATTATCGCTCGCGTAAGAAACCAGCGGCTGGCTCTTGAGCAACAGGCGCCTACCATCGCAGAAATCGCTTGCCTGCAAAATAACCGATAGTGACTACAAAGAGCGTTGCGAGAGGATACCAGGTCGCGACGAACAGTGGACTGTCGTCGAAGCAGTTCGTCGCATAAAGTGTGGCAGCGATCCCGACGGAGACAAGACCCGCTAGCGCGCCGGCGAGCCCCGGATTTTCTGGCGCGCCCTGACCCATGGCGAGAAAGAGAAATATGCCGGGGAAAGCCGACAGCGCCGGTATGATCGTGAGGCAGTGCAACGCATTATGTCCTACCAGCTCATCGAGCCATACATCGGACGGCGTGACCGATAACTCCACAGCGGTTGCTGCGAGCAAGAGAACTGGCGCGATCAAAAGCAGCCACCGTCTCCCGCCGATATCCCTGCCCGGACGAATGGCCGGCCCCGTCAAGGATAACGCAGCCGCAAAAAGGGAGAGAGTGACAACAAACTTGAAGCCGAACCGCACAGTCTCGACTGCCTGGCCAATGTCATGTCGAAATCCCAGCGTTAAGAAGAAGGCAAGGCCGGAAACCAAAGCGCCAGCCGCAACGGCGCCCGATAAGACGACGGTTAGATTGACGGGTCGCCGCGCATCTTGGGCTATCAGAGTTATCAGGTCTTCTGTCTTCACGCTGCCAATCCTGCTCGATGATCCGGTAGCCCCGGATCGCAATCATCAAAGCCTGCAATCGCTCATATGATGTCCTCCGTCAAAAGCATCAAGCGTTGCGCCTTCGGCCGGGGGCTCGCCACAATCTTCCTCGGGCCGGTTCAAAATTGTCACCATCTCACGGACATGACGATCTCTCCCTATTGAAGACTGCGAGAGGACCATCACAAGTCTGGTCGGCGCCGCGTCAGTTGGGTGTTCTGAGTGATTTAGAAATCGATTTGTGGAGCATAATGCTTATTCTTCGCTGTTATCGAAGTTACTCTCGAGCCTCAATCCACCTTGAGAGAAGGTGATCGATCGACAATTTTCCGGGGCCCCAGGCCATTAGCGACAATGCCATCGCAGCCCAAGTAATGTGGATTGGCCACCCGTCCGGCACGGTCAGCTCGACGATCAACGTCATGAGCAGCAGGCCGGTCGCTGCAAAACGTGTGGCGAAGCCAAGGACCAACAAAATCGGAAGCGTGATCTCCGCCGAACCGGAGAGGAAGGCCATGGTCACCGGCGCCGGATATGGATAAGGGCCGCCCGGCAGATGCAACATGAACTCGTCGGTAAAGAGGGTGACGGCTGTGTCGCTCAGTTGCAGGAAGCCATCCCATTTCAGAATGCCGGATTTCCAAAAGGGCACGGCGAGAGCGATGCGCGCGACCGCTTGGACGAGTGTCGGCTGTGCGACTGCGCGGACAGCGGCTTGTGCCACTTCTACGAGCGTCACGACCGGCCGTAGGGCTTTTATCGAAGATTGCGGAGTAGTGCTTGATGTCATTATAGGTCTCCAAGAGTGATGGAAGAAAACACGCCCGCTTCGGTCATGCCCGCGACGCTGGCCGCGATATCAAAGGATGGGCAGGCCTCAATGGCCTTGGCCGCGGCCACACCCAACGGCTCGCCAGAAATGAGGTAGCCAATGAAGTCAGCGCCACCCGGAGGAAGGTGCCGCACGATCACCTCCATATCGGGCCGCGCGATCAGTGCGTCTTCTGGTTCGCTTGCTTCGATCAGCCCGACGTGCTCCTCGCTCCGGTTTGCGGCGAAGATTGTCAGTGCTGGATAGTGGGATCGAACGATTCTGGTGGCCGGATGCGGTAGGAAAATTAGATCCGCGAGACGCTCCGGCGACACAGACGCCAGGACATCGGCATCAAGCGGCGGGGCATCCGCTGCATGATAGGCATCCAGCCAGGCTCGCTCGATCCTCGCGACATCAGCGAGCCATGGCAACGACTGGGCGTATTCATATCGTTCGATGAACGCCGGAAATTCCCGGCCATATTCGAAGAGCAAGGGCGAGCTTGGCGGTGTCTCTCTGAGATGAAAACGCGCCATGGCCCGAAAGAAGTCCGGGCCTGTGAGGCGTTGGACAGCGGGGAAAATGCCTGCAAGCGCGTCGATCAGGCTGACGGTGACATTGTTGCGGTAGACATTGTAGCGTTTGACCGCCCCTTTCCCTTTCGGGCCTATAACGTCGGCAGGCGTATCGATGTCCGGGTTGGTCAGAGCTGGTGCAAAATCCGCGGCATAGCCGAGAGGTTTCGTCCGCTTGGACGGGATATCAAGCTGTTGCATGGCTTCGATCCGGTAACGCGATGGAAAAATGCCGGTCGAGGATTGCCTGGGCGGCGAGCGCTTCGCTGCGCAATACCGGCCAATCGGGAATATTGCTGTCCCATTCGATAAGGGTCGGGATCGGACCGCAGCGGGCGATCACGATCTCATAGAGCTTCCAGACGGGATCGGCGACAGGGCCATCATGGCTGTCGATCAGGAGCAGATCGCCCTCGTCATCGGCCTGTTCGGCATGGCCCGCGAGGTGGATCTCTCCGACTGCGGCAAGCGGAAAATCGGACAGATAATCCAGTGCCGAAAAGCCATGGTTGGTCGCGGAGACAAACACGTTGTTGACGTCGAGCAACAGCCCGCAACCGGTGCGCCGGGCGATCGAGCCGATGAAGTCGGTCTCGCTCATCGTGGATTGGCGGAAAGTCACATAAGTGGAAGGATTCTCAAGCAGGATCGGACGGCCGATGGTCTCCTGCACCTCTTCGATGTGCTCGCAAACCCGCGCAAGGCTTTCCGATGTGTATGGCAGGGGAAGCAAGTCGTTGAGAAAGGTCGTCTGATGCGTCGACCAGGCCAGGTGTTCCGACACCAGAGCCGGCTCGTAGCGATCGACCAGGGATCGGAAGCGCTCCAGATGGGCCTTGTCGAGGGGCTGAGGGCCGCCGATCGACATGCAGACGCCATGAAGTGACACGGGATTATCGGACCGGATCTGTTCGAGTGCTCGATGTGGCGGCCCGCCCGCACCCATATAGTTTTCAGCGTGGACTTCGAAGAAGCCCCTCTGAGGGCCATCTGCGACGATCGCCGACAAATGTTCGTGCTTGAAGCTTGTCCCCGCGAGACCCGCAATCGGGAGGGTCGGAAAGCGGAGAGGAA
The DNA here is from genome assembly GCF_012275345.1 of Rhizobium sp. SG570. NCBI lineage: Bacteria > Pseudomonadati > Pseudomonadota > Alphaproteobacteria > Hyphomicrobiales > Rhizobiaceae > Rhizobium > Rhizobium sp. SG570. The sequence continues at coordinate 37,318 of NZ_JAAZQI010000023.1, forward strand.
GCGCCGCTGATGGTGATGCGGCCATGGCAGTGTGGATCTGTTTCATCGTTCTTCTCCGCTTTCCAGCTCAGTTGGCTCGCGCCGTGACTTAGATCGCCTTCAGAGAGCCGTGCTTGCCATTTGGCAGAACAATCGACGTGCAGGTGCCGCCCTGAACGAACTTCCAGGAGTTACCCTGGAAATCGACCGTCGATGTGCCCTGGCAGGTGGTACCGGGGCCTGCAGCGCAATCGTTCTGGCCCTTCAGGGCGACACCGAAGCACTTTTCTTTGTGAGCAGCGACAGCGGCACTTGCTTCTGCCTTCGTAAGTGGGGCAGCGCTGACCATCGACGCAAGCGCGGTTGTGACCGCACCGGCGAGCACGGCACTATTGATGGCGGTTTTGATGGACATTTGATTCTCCTTGTCGAAACGGCGCTCTGGTTGAGCGCATAAGAAGTTCGCAAAGCGTGAGACGGATGTTACCGAAGATTTGATCACATGATCGTGATCGGCTCGTCGAACAGAAAGACCGAGCGTTCCATGAGCGAAATCGCGACGCGCTGCTGCTGTCCGCCAGAGAGAACTCCGAGATATGTCGGCCTTTTCGGAAAGTCTGGCCTGAGCAAGAAGGCGCTTAGCATCCTGTCTCAACTCTGGCGCCGTCCGCAAGGCTATCAGCGTCATGACTCTCGACAGGATAATGTGCTTGGTTTGGAGAGCAATAAACCCGAGTATCGTGGTGGGCGAAATTGGTCTGGCGCAGGGTAAGTCTTGCAAACGAAGGGAAAGAGCATACCGCATCGCCACTGTCGCGCCCATGTCGCGATCTGGAGCGGACTTGCAGTCGCTTGGCCGCCACCGTCTTTACAAGGTCCTGAACTGCCGGCGGAAGCGTGTCTCGTTTAGTTCTTCGAGACGGAGGAGCGAGCCAACGTTCATCCGTCTTGGAGGGGCTCGGAACGAGGCCGAGAGTGTCTTTCTCGATGCAGCCTCATGTCGGCTGCACATCAGTCTCATTCGGTGGCAGTCTTGTTCAAGGCGACCTTGGTCGGCTCTGCGCGCGGGTCGACAACCGAGCCCGGACGGGCGGTTGGGATGCCATCGACGATGACCCTGTCGGTGGCAGCAAGGCCCGAGCGGACGACGCGCAGGCCGTCGCGCAAGTCGCCGAGCTCGACCGGCTTCGGCACGACCACATTCTTGTCGCTGACGGTCAGGACGATATGCGAGGACTGATCGGCAAGAACAGAAGCGTCGGGCACGAGGAGCGCCGGGGCCGGAGCGGTCAAGCCGATACGAACACGGGCAAACTGTCCAGGCGCCAGGAAGAGATCAGGGTTCTTGAATGTCGCGCGGGCATGGATCGTACCGCTGGAGCGGTCAACCGCGTTGTCGAGGAAGTTGAGTGAGCCCTGAAGGCCATAGTCGGTTTCATCGCTCAGCGATGCCTCGACCTTGTTGTTGAGCGAACCAGTCTGCTTCTGGCGCTGGCGCTGGAACGTCAGGTAATCCTGCTCGCTCATATCGAAGTCGAGATAGATCGGGTCGAGCGAGACGAGTGTGGCGAGCAACGTCGTCGGGCTGGCCGCAGCGCGACTACCGGCAATCAGGCCACCGGTTGAGACCTGCCGAGCTCCGATACGGCCAGTGAAGGGTGCCCTCACCTTCGTATATTCGAGATCGAGCTGAGCGTTGCGGATCTGTGACTGTGCGTCGTCGATCGCGGCCTGCGCGGCCTGTTGCTCGGAAACACGCTGATCGAGGATTTCTCGTGTCGAGGTGCCGGTCTTGAGGAGTGCCTGCACCCGATCCAGCTGGTTCGTTGCGAGGTTGTACCGTGCCTTGGCCGATTCGAGCGCTGCGTTCGCCTGGGCAAGTTTGATCTCGTAGGGGCGGGGATCGATGGCAAACAGAAGATCACCCTTTTTGACGATCTGGCCGTCCTCGAAGTGGATCTCGGAGAGCGTGCCGCCGACCTGGGCGCGCAGCTCGACCTTGTTGACGGCCGAGAACTGGCCAATCGCTCCAAGGCGTGTATCGACGTCGCGCTGCAGCGGGTTGCTGACGGTGACGGCCGCAAGCGGCGCAGCAGGCGCAACCGAAGCCTGCGAGGTCTCCTGACTGAAGTAGGCAAATCCGCCCACACTACCGGCAACGATCGCGGTGAAGAGGAGGAGCTGCCAGCGCAAGCCCTTGTGGCTACGTGCTTTATTGGAAACGGTGGTGTCGATCGGAGATCTCATAACAAAGTCGCTCATGACGGTCTTCCTTCTGGTTTGCGAGATATTTCGAAAGGGTCTTTATTTTTGGAGTAACTGCTCCTGTAATCACCAATATGGCGAAAGCCCAAACCAAGTCAAGCTAATTTTGGAGTGAAAGTACCAAAAATGTTGGAGACACAAAAACGCGGCCGCGGTCGGCCGTCCACATTCGACCGCCCATCGGTGTTGCGCGAGGCAATGAAGCTGTTTTGGGAGAATGGCTACGAGGGCACGACCTTCGAGGAGCTCATCTCCAAGATGAGCATCAGCCCGTCGACATTTTACAATTCGTTCGGCAGCAAGGAGCGCCTTTACCGGGAGGCTACCGAGAACTTCATGGATTCCGCCCAGACGTGGATCCAGGGCGCGCTGTCGGAAGACGGAGCAACGACTCGACAAGCATTTACCCATCTCTTGGAATCGGCCGCCGAACAGTTCACGCGCGAGGACTTGCCACGCGGCTGTATGGTTTCGTTGTCGGGCACACACCAGGCGCCCGACCTCATGCCAATCCGTGACATGATGGTCGAGTATCGCGCGGCTTCCGAGGTCTACCTCGCCGATCGAATCCGAAAGGGGATCAGGGAGGGCGATATGCCCGACTCGATCAATGCCGACGGACTTGCCGCCTTCGTCCACGCAATCATTCGCGGTATGGCCGTTCAGGCCCGCGATGGAGCAAGCCGCGAAAAGCTTGAGACTATCGGCCGGATCGCGATGGAAGCCTGGCCGGAAGCAAGCAAGTTGGCGGCTTGACGCGGTCGCGGAGTAGATTTGTACGCGGCTGTCTCTTAAGTGTCCTTTTGATGGAACAGGATGGGCCGAAATCTCGGCCGATCATTTGCAGCTCGGGAGTATTCTTGAGCAATCAGTGAATTGAGGTCCTCTGTCCTCATTTTGTTTGCCCCAAATAAAGGGCTGATAGAGCCTTCAATGCGCGGTGGAGTGAAACCCGTACGGCCACCTCCGTCATGCTCATTCGTTCAGCAGTTTCCCGGACACTTGATCCTTCTATCGAAATGGACCGCACGATTGTTCGCTGGGGGTCTTTGAGTCGGGCAAGCATCTGCTCGACGTCCAAGCGATCGCCAGCATCCAGTCGCTCCTTGCTTTCGAGTGTCGTGATCACGTCCTCTAGCGGAACATAGATTTGGCGGCCTCTGCGCCGAAGGCTGTCCACCAGTTTATTGCGAACCAGAGCAGCCATCCACGGGCCGAGCGGCCGGGACCAATCCCACGTTCCGCGCTTGAGATGGATAGCGAGCAGTACTTCCTGAACGACGTCCTCAGCCTCGCTTGCCGGCGCGCCATATTGCTCGCACCGCTTGCGCGCCATCACACGCAGGTGGGGCGTCACGGCAGTTAATAGCCTGTGATAGGATCTAGCATCGCCGGCAATTGCCAGTCGCATCCACCGGGTCCATTCTTCTTCACGCGCCGGATTTCTCATCCCACGCACCCGATTTCGAAATGGATAGGAGAATTGTTACAGGGAAGATCGCTTTTTTTGTCCATGGAAATATCGTGCGATGGAAAGATCTAGCTATAAACGGAGCGTGACGTGGAACCGGCGTCCGGTTACGTTGTGGTCTTTGGTTCGAGCAGCCAGAAAACGGGCCTGATCAGTCCTTCGAGCAGTTCCCTTTCTGGTCGCGTGCGTGCGAGAACCCGGATACCGAGCAACGTACTCAACAGTGTACGGGCAAGGTCCGACGCGTTCTGCCGATCGCTTATGGTCCCGTCATCTTGCCCCTTTTGGACGCAGCGCCCGAAGAAACCTTCGACTTGGATCAACACGCCCGCCACGACCCGCTGGAATTCTTCGTCGTGGGGCGCTACCTCCAGGGCAGAATTCACCAGCATGCAGCCTTTTCGTTTTGCGTCCCCCAACGAGCGGTCGATGATTTCATCAAAAAAGGCTTTGATCGCAAGCAGCGGTGGTTTTGATTCAAACCGGCCAACGCGGTCCCCAAAACTTCGCTCGACATAAAAATCAAGCGCTCGACGGTAAACGGCTCGCTTATCGCCAAACGCGTTGTAAACACTCGCTGTCGTCAGTCCCATAGCCTGCGCAAGATCTCGGATGGATGTTGCCTCGTATCCCCGTTCCCAGAATTGCTCCACGGCCAGCTCAAGCACTCTTTCTTCATCGAACTCTCGCGGTCGAGCCATAGAATCAACTCTCAGGGATTCGGTCATGCATCCGGCAGATGCGGACTTCACGATAGGGATTTTATAACGATCGATTTAAAATGCAACTCGTCCTTCATGCGGCAGGTACGCTTTTGACAGCTTAAAGTGCAATCCGACCCGAGTATGAGCGAATTGGCCGATCTGCAGGACTTGAGAGACGAAGATGTTCACATCCTAACGCTCGGCCGCGAGGACGGATACGTCAATGGTGCGGCCTCCAACGGCAGGTCCGAATTTCGCTTGACCTGGACGCTCTGGTCGCGAGAACAGTTGGCAGGCTACGGCCGAGATCGAGAAGGATGTCGAAGCGGATTGCCTGAACGGGCTCCTCGAGGAAGCCCCCACCTCGATCAACGCTGCCGCGGCCAGTCAGTGAAAATTCCTTCAGGATTGAAAGCTCGGCATAATTTGAACGCGTTGGAAGACCGAGTTCGGGCCCAAAAGATGCCGTTCGGCGATGTCGGCGCGAATGACCACTCTGCGCCATAATCCGACGTGCGCAGTTTACACGAATACGATATAGATTGGCGAATAAGGCGGCGGATCTGTCCGGCTGTAAATGTCTATGAGAAGGCTTCGATGGACGGCTGGACACTGCATTGGCTTGAAGCGGCCGGACCCCTAGGTGAGTGGCGCACCGATCTTCTTGGTGAATTCCATGCGGCCTACAAGATACTTTCTGCTCGCATGCGTCCACCGCGTGTCGATATCCTCATCCAGAAGCAGGCCAACGACACTATTCCTGAAACGGGAACCGGCGGTCGTGCATACAGCGACACGCTGCTTTCGATCGCGGTAGACCCCGAATCCGAACTTCCAAGCAAGCCTCCAATCTGGCGAATTCAGGCGGGGCGTCATTCACGAGGTCCATCATTGCCTGCGTAACGCGGGTCCCGGTTATGGCTGGACGCTGGGTGAAGCGCTGGTCAGCGAAGGTTTAGCTGGCCAGTTCGTTAGAAGCTTATTCGGGAATGATCCGGAATTGTGGGAAAAGGCAGTGACACGGCAGCAGCTTCAGGATGCTGCCGTTGACGTGGAAGCGTTAACAGCAACGGATTATGACCATTCCACTTGGTTCTTTGGCAGTGGTTCCTTGCCGCGTTGGTTTGGCTACAGCTTGGGCTATGAAATGGTGGGAAGCTGGCAGCGGCAGATGGCAGAAATCGATGCACAGAAATGGGTCAACGTTTCTGCCGCCGAGATCATTGAAGCGGCTGCGCATGACGACTTGGTTTCGCGGTTCAAAGCCCATTCTCAATGACCGCGTTGGGCCGAACTCGGTCTTCCAACCCGTTCAAATTATGCCGAGCTTTCAGTCCTGGACTACCGGAAATCTCAGGCTTTATGGAACGGGCTCGGCATAGTGTTGGGCGCGGGACAACCGGCTTCGGCCTGTCGCGCGGATCGAGACCGCTACCTCCGCACGACAAACGTGCGTAAGCTCAATTTCCCGCACTGGACGCGATGGTTCGGCGTCGAACACAGATGCCTTGTCCCAGTCACCAGCTTCGCTGAACCGGATCCGGCGAGCAAACAGGAAGGTGGTAATGTACCCAATGCCTGGTTTGCCCGCGATGAAGCAAAATCGCTGATGTTCTTTGCCGGCATCCATCTGCCGCAATGGCAAATCGTCCGAAAGGTTCGGCATGGCTCAGGACCGACGATCTCGATGGTTTTCTGACCACGGATCCCAACGATCTCGTGAAGCCAATCCACAAGAAAGCCATGCTCGTCTTGTTGCTGACGAAGGAAGTGATCGACACATGGATGCGGGCGCCTTGGGACGAGGCAAAGGAACTGGCCCGCCTGCTTCCGAACGATGCTCTGATTATTTCGTCGCGGGAGCCGTATGGAGCATCGATTGTATCAAAGGCCGGCGAGCCGATCAAGCAAACCAGCTTTCTCTAAGAGAGGCCCTGTTCAGTTTTCCGATCAGCGCAACACGGTAATCATTCTCTTCCTCGGTGCACAGCTCGCGTTGAGCACCGCGTGCCTCGCATCATGGTCTTTGGTGTCGCTCGCCGCAGTCCGCACGACATCCAGACATACCGACCGGTCTGGGGCAATTGATCATCGCTAATTTGTCCGGGATCTTGCATCGCGCTTTTCAACGATATTGGCCTGGAAATACGATGTCCTGATCTACGAGGACATTGAATTTGTAGCCGGGCCGGATTTGCAGCGTCGGCTGCACGTCCATATTACGTTGGATCGTGCGGTCGGCGACACGTCCAAAGGTTTCAGCAAAATTCCGTCTCGCCGCATCCGATGCCGTATCCTGGGTGGCAAGCGTTGAGCTCTGGGGTACGGCCATGTCGATGCCTGTTCCGATCAGCGCGATCATGACCGCAGAGCCGAAGGTTTTGAGATAGTGGTTGTTCACCTTGTCATTGAAGCCGCCATAGCCTTCAGCATCCGTGCCGGCCATGCCGCCGATCTGCAATGTAGAGCCGTTCGGGAAGATGATATCAGACCAGACGACAAGGACCCGACTCTGCCCGAACGAAACCTTGCTGTCATAGCGACCGAACAGTTTCGTGCCCTGCGGGATCAGCAGGCGATGCCCGGTCGCACTGTCATAGACGTTCTGGCTGACCTGCGCGGTAATGCGCCCTGGCAGGTCGGAGTTGATGCCTGATATCAATGTCGCCGGAATAACGGAGCCTCGTTTCAGTTCGTATAGGGACTGCTGGGGCACGACGCGGTTTGGCAGATAGCCCAAGTCCTTGAGGTCGGCATTGAAGAAGTCTTCCTTGGAACTCTGTCCGTTTGGATCGACGTTCTGTCCGCCCAAACCGGCGCGCAAAGCCGCTGCGTAAAGATCGGACGCGTTTCCGGTCGCGGCGGCTGTTGTTGTCATCCGGGTCGCAGTGCGTTCATCTTTTTCCGACCGCGTTTCCAGCTTGCCGCGATCGATGGCGAGAGGCGCGTCATAGGCGGAGTCCCGCGCCTGCATCCGGGCCATCCGCTGGCGCTGCTGCTCGCGAAGGATCTGTTCCTGTTGCTCGCGGGCGAGACGCGCCCGCCACACCTCCTCCGGCTCCAGCTCCGAGCCGCGGTTTTGCTGTCCCTGCTCGGGCTGCGGGGAAAAGGGATTGGCCGCCTTCTCTTCGGCCTGTTTCGTCTCGACCGGCGCCGGCTGGAACGTCGTCTGCTGCTGTGGCTCGCCAATGATGCCGTCGGTGACACCTCGCTTGATCTGGTCGGCATAGGTCGAAGCCGGACTGCCCGAACTGGTGTCGGGGCCGCTATTCTTGCCGAAGTAAAGCCCGCGCGAGGCAAGCCCAATGAAGATGATGCCAAGAAAGGCGACAAACAGCACGATCACGACCATGACCGGCACACGGTTCACCCGCTTGATGCCCGATGTGGCCTGACCATTCGCGGCGCCACCGAGCTTGAGAGACTGCACCATGTTGTTCTCCCTCACCCCCGCCGCATGAGCGACAGCGCGCTGGCGGGCGTAACGCCCGATGTCGTCACTGTGTAGGCCCGACCCAGTTCGACCGTGCTGGTCGAGAGCCGTGCGAGCACCTGGCCGTCATAGGGCATGATCACATAGGCGAGCGAAATGATGGGCGCGCCGCTATCCGTCTTCTGATCGGTTACAACGGCATAACCCCATCCCTTCAATGCCGCTTCAAGCGCTTGTCCGCACGCAGAACCATCTTGTTTGAGCGCAACGGTCGCCTTTCCCTGTCCGATCTGTTCGGCAAGCCGGCTGACCATATCGCCGGCGATCGCGCCCGCGGCTGGTCCGGAAACCTCAGGCGGTGCTGCGCTATTGACGAGAGCGCCACCATCCATTGACTGACATCCGGAAAGGAGGATGGCGACGACGCAGGCCGCGGCAGGGCAGCGGAAGCGGCGGAGGCGGTTCGGGCTGTAGCGAAAGAGGTTCAGCATCACCGCCCTCCCCTGCTGATCGTCACCTTCTGCTGTTTCCAGCCGACGCCCGAGACAAGGACAGCACGATCAATATTGTAATCGACCACCATCATGTTGCTCTTCATGCGATAGTTGACGATGCGGTTCTGGTCGCCGGAGACAACGAAGAGAACCGGCGCATCCTGACCGGAAATCGACCGCGGAAACTGGATGTAGGTCTTTTGCCCATCCGAATAGACCCGCGTCGGCCGCCAGCCGGCACTGCCGGAGACGGAATAGGCAAAGCTTAATTGCTCGGCCGGAACCCCGGCGCCGGGAATGGTGCTGGCTTCCAGCCGCGCGTTGACATCGGCAAGCTTTGCTGAGACGTCCTCTGGATATTCGAAACCGACGCGCGCCATGTACTGCGTGGCATGCGATTTCAGCTGGATATGATAGGTGCGCCGCGACGTCGTCACGACCATCGACGTGACCAAACCCGGCTCCGACGGCTTGACGATCAGGTGGATCGCCTGCCCACCGGCCGCACCCGAGGTAGCCGGCTCCACCTTCCAGCGTACCGTGTCGCCGACCAACACATCGCGTACGACCTCGCCACCCTGAAGCTCGATGTCGCAGACCTGCAACGGCGAGCAGACGACGGACGGCTGCACTTCGCCATAGAGGAAGACCACCTTTCCATCCGCGCCTTTCGTGACAAGGCCGCGGCTTCCGCGCCACTGCGTCGAGATGCCCATCCCCTTCGCCTCGTTCGCCGTGACGCCATCAGCGGCAAGTGCGTAGGAGGTGGGAGAAGCCATCAGCGGCGAAATCATCAGCACGGCTGCGCTCGCAGTCAGGGCGGCCCATATTCTGGAATGTCTTATGTTCATGTTGGGAGCCATGCCTTTCAAAGCTGCGCGGTCCAGTCGAAGTCCCTGAGATAGAGACCGATGGGATTGAGACGGATGACGCCCTCGTCCTGAGGCGGCGTCAGTGTCACGGTGGCGACGCCGCGGAAGCGGCGCGTGGCGGTCTCCTTACCGCGGCGGTCGCGTTCGAACTCGGTCCAGTCGATCTGGTAGCTCTGGTTCGATAGAGCGACGATGTTGTTGACCTCGATCGCCACCGTCGCGGTCTTCGCCTTCTCGAAGGGCGAGTTAGAGCGAAACCAGGCATTGACCTTTTCCGTCGCGGGATCGGAGGTGCGGAGCAGCCCATAGGTCCGGTCGATATACTGCTTCTGCACGACCGCATCCGGCGTGACGGATCGGAAGTTCAACACGAAGCTGCCAAGTGTCGCGCGCACCACCCGTGGATCGGCATATTCGATCTGCTGCGGAAAACCCGCATTGACTGATGTGCCGAGCTTGTCGACTTCGACGATGTAAGGGATCAGCTTGACCTGGGTGCTCTGGTACAGCGCGTAACCAAAACCGACGACTGCCATTGTCATTCCGGCAATGCCGACGGCACGCCACGCGGCTGCCGCTTTGACGTACGAGCCATACCGTTCGTTCCATTCGTTGCGGGCGGCGATGTAGGGATTATCTGGAACATTCTGTCCGGCCATTCTGTCAGCCTCCTGTCACTTGACGTCGTTGATCGGCGGTGGCGGAGGCGGTGTGCCCGGCCGGCCAGATGGCTGATCGAGCTTGGCGTTGGCAAGGCCGAGCATCGACCCGGCATAGGCGCCGGGCGAGCCAATCGCCTTTTCCTTTGCTGCCGAGCCGACTGCGCCGGCCGCTCCGCCAATCCCGGCCTGCATGCCGCGCAGCGCCGCACTGGCCAAAGACGCGCCCCCTGCCCTTGCGGCACTCGCGGCTCCGAAGCCTCTGTTGGCCGCATCGATCGTCAGGAACCCGGCGCCGAGTGCTGCGGATGCGGCCTGCCCGCCATGACGGATGGCTTCCATGCCGCCGCCGACCGATGCGCCCTGGACCACGCCCTGCAGGATGGGCGGCACATACATTGCGATGACGAAGACCACGACCGAGATGCCGGCAATCGCCAGCGTGGTGATGAACTGTTCCGATGTCGCAGTTGGCGCCTCCGCCAGACCGAGAAGGATGTCCGAGCCGATCTTGGCGATCATCACCAGCGCCATCAGCTTCATGCCGACGGAAAAGGCATAGACCAGATATTTGATCGCAAAGTCCTTTGTATGGGAAGAACCGCCGAGCCCGAGCATGATCATGCCAGCGAGCAGGCCGACATACATCTCGACCATCACGGCGACGAAGATCGCAGCCACCAGCGAAAACGACACGACGACGACGACCATCGCAAAGACGGCAGCGATCGCGAGCGAGTTATCCTCGAAGAGCCCAAACTTCGCTTGTTCAGACATTTTCGTCGCGACACGAATGCCGGCATCGAAGATATTCGCGGGAGATGCCGAGCCGCCACCGGCGCCGATCTGGTAGAGACTGTCGACCACGGCCTTGGCGAACTCCGGCCCCCTGTCGAGGATGAAGGCGAACAGGCCGATGAACATGATGCGTTTGACGAGTTCAGCGAACCAATTGTCGAGCGAAGCGGCGTTGATCGCCAGCCATACGGCAGCGATGCCGACTTCGATGCCGGCGAGTATCCAGAACAACGAGCGGGCGGCATTCATCACCGTCGTCTCCCAGCCCTTCGCGGCAGTGACGACGGAATTTTCGAGTGTGGTCAGTACCTGGCCCTGTTGTGCCATCGCCGGCGTGGTCACCACCAGGACGACCGCAATCGCGATAAACACCCGTTCGAGCGTGCGAGCAGAAGGAACGGCTACCATCGCGGCTTCATCTCCTGGCCCCCGCGAATGTCGCGGCTCGCGTCTCCACCGAAGAGCTCTTCACGATGTCGGCGCCGGTCTTCATCGGAGGGAGAGCCTGTCGCGATCGCGTCAGATCCGGAAACGGGCTCCGGCCGAAACACGATCCAGGTGATGACACTCGCACCCCCCGCGCAAACGATCGCTACAAGGGCGATAATGACGATCAGACGCGTGCTCACCAGCGGGGCTCCATGGTCTGGCCGCCTCTGATATCGCGCTCCGTTCCGCTGAAGAATTGTTCGCGCCGCGCTTGTGCCAGATCTTTCTGTGCCTGTTCTGACTGGAACCACGTGCCCATCATCGTCATCTGCTGTGAGACCAGACCCCGCAGCTTCTGCATCTGGGCGACCTGCTGTGCTGCAATTTCGTGACCGACCTGCAGCGCCTTCATCTGGCCATCGGCCGATTCCGACATCGATCTGAGCTGCGACATCGTGCTCTCCTCACTGGAGAATTGCTCGGCCGTCAGATTTGCGGCCTTGAGCGTGCCGGCGATGGTGTCGCGATTGGTGTCGGACCAGCTCTGATAGGTCGTCGAGAAGCTCGCGCCGCCCGGCAGGCTGCTCTTCATGTCCGCGAAGCTCTGGAAGCGTGCTTTCAGGACATCGTCGACATTGCCCATGGAGAAGGCGACGCCCTGTCCTTGGTTGACGACGGTCTGAAGGTTCTTCAGATCGCTTTCGACCTGGCCCCAGATGTGGTTTGGAAGCTGCGCGGTGTTCTGCAGCATGTTCTTGTAGATGTTGAGCTGATTCTGGATCTGCTCGGCCAACTGCGAGATCTGGGTAATCTGGTTGTTCACCTGCTCAGCGGACTTGCCGACGAGCGAGATCAGTTCGGTATTGTTGGCGAGCTGTGTCCATTCGGTTGCCTGTCCCGTTACGCCGCCGGCCTCAGCTGGAAGCGGGAAAGCGCAAGAGAGCATGAGGGCCACACCGAGCGCGGCGTGCCATATCCTATTCGGTTGGGAAGAGCGTGTGGGCATGGGCGATCCCCCTTTGCTGGAGCCAATGGAGAGGCCAGGAAGCCCCATGTTCAAGATGCAGGGCGCGGATGCGCTTGAGGTCTTCCTTTCCGGACGCTCCGACAAAGGAGAGCGCGACGGGGCCGAGCGCCATGTCGAACAGACGGCGCCCTTCGGGCGACACGACGTAATAGTCCCGCTTCGGGATAGCGGTCGCGACGATCTCGATCTGCCGCTCGTTGAAGCCGATGCGCTCGTAGAACTCGCGCGTGCCCGGTTCGCGGGCGGCCCCGTTCGGGAGACAAATTTTGGTTGGGCAGGATTCCTTCAGCACATCGATGATGCCGGAGCGTTCCGCGTCCGAGATCGACTGGGTGGCGAGCACCACGGCGCAATTGGCCTTGCGCAGGACCTTCAGCCATTCTCGGATCTTGTCCCGGAACACCGGGTGGCCGAGCATCAGCCACGCCTCGTCGAGGATGATCAGGCTGGGCGCACCGGTGAGCCGCTTTTCAATGCGTCGGAACAGATAGGTCAGAACAGGCACAAGATTGCGCTCGCCCATGTTCATCAGTTCCTCGATCTCGAAGCACTGGAAGGCGCCGAGCGCCAGGCCGTCCTCCTCGGCATCAAGAAGCTGTCCCATCGGACCATCGACGGTGTAGTGATACAGGGCGTCCTTGATCTCGCGCATCTGTACACCCGAGACAAAGTCGGAGAGGGAGCGGCCGCGCGACTCGGCCATCAGCCCGATCTGCCGCGAAATAGCATTGCGGTAGTCCGGCGTGATCGTCACACCTTGCAGCGCGACCAGCATCTCGATCCACTCGGAGGCGAAAGCACGGTCGCCGTCGGTCGAGAGTTCGGCCAGCGGGCAGAAGGAAAGTGCCCTCACCTCGCCATTCGCCGACGGGCCGATATCGCCGCCGATCTGATAGTGGTCGCCGTCCAGCCCGAGTGTCAGCGGCAGCATCGAGCCCCCCTTGTCGAAGGCGAAGATCTGCGCACCGGCGTAGCGTCGGAACTGGGCTGCAATCAGTGACAGCAGTGTCGATTTGCCCGATCCGGTCGGGCCGAAGATCAGCGTGTGGCCGACATCGTCGACATGCAGGTTCAGCCGGAAGGGTGATGACCCACTGGCGACCTGCATCAACGGAGGCGATCCAGCTGGGTAGAATGGGCAAGGTGCGGTCGGGCTTCCCGACCAGACCGAATTGAGCGGGATGAGGTCGGCGAGATTGCGCGTGTTGATCAATGGTTCACGGATGTTGGCATAGGACACGCCCGGTAGGCTGCCGAGAAACGCATCGGTCGCGTTGATCGTCTCGATCCGTGCGCCAAAACCTTCTGCCTGGATCAGGCGGCGAACAGCCTCACACTTCTCCTGTAGGCTTGGCTGGTCTTCATCGAAGAGAACAATGACCGGGGTGTAATAGCCGTAGGCCACAAGTTGCGACGAGGCTTCGGCGATCGCGTCCTCGGTCTCTGCCACCATCAGCATCGCGTCTTGATCGAGCGATCGCGATTGCGTCTGGAAGAGCTGATCGAAGAAGGGTCTGACCTTCTGCTGCCACTTCTTGCGCGTGCGTTCGAGCCTTGCGCGTGCCTCCTCGGCGTCAAGGAAGACGAAGCGGGATGACCAGCGATACGTGAGCGGCATCAGGTCGAGACTGTTGAGTATTCCCGGCCAGCTTTCAGCGGGCAGGCCATCGATCGCCACCACGCCGAGAAACCGGTTCTCGACCAGTGGCGTCAGTCCGTGCTGCAGTTCGGCCGTCACCAGCCAGTCGAGATACATGGGGATATCAGGCAGGCGCACCGGATGGTTCTCACCAGTGATACAAAAACGGATGAACTGGAAGAGCTCATCGTATCGGGCGACACGGAACCCACCGCGATCTGAGGTTTCCCGCGTCATCATCCGACGGATCGAGACGACATTGGCAAGGTATTGCTCGACCTCACGGATCGAGGTCAGGAAGCTTTGCAACATCGTGTCGGCATAGGTCGCGGAACGGCTCGCCGCATCCGAATAGACATACCGCGTCAGGCCGGAGCGCCGCGGCTCCGGCGGCCGCCAGGTCAGGATCAAAGCATGGCGGCTCTCGAAATGCCCCCTTTCCTTCTGGAAGTGCATGCGTCGCTCGTCATCGATGGCGCGGGTGACTGGATCGGGGAAGTGCGATTCAGCCTCATCAGGGTAATCACCGGTCGGCACGCGCACGGCCTCGACCTGGATCATCCAGCCGGAACCAAGCCGCGACAGGATGGCATTGATTTGCCGCGACACCTCGTTACGCTCGGCGTCGGTCGAACTTTCGCTGTCGGGGCCGGCAAAATACCAGCCGGCCATGAGCGAGCCGTCCTTCAGGAGAATGACGCCGTTGTCGACCAGCCCGGCATAGGGAACGAGATCAGCAAAGGACGGTCCGGAATGGCGGAAAGATTTGAGGGCAACCATGCCATACCCCCTCAATACCTGCGCCACGGCGACGATGTCGCGCGGTAGAACGTCTTGTAGGAGATATGCCGGACATAGACTCGTCGCATCAGCGGATCGGCCTTGGCCATTGATCGAAGGGCCGCGACCGTGATCAGCCAGACCGCGACGCCGAACAGCGCTGCGTACCAGGTCAGGACCACGAAGATCAGGATGACGGCGGCAAGCGCCGTCAGCAAGACAAGCTCGCGATCGGCGCCCATCAACAGGTTGGGGCGCGACAGCGCCCGGTGTACCCGCGACCGGATGAGGTTGGAACCGGCTTCAGCCACGCCCCTCCTCCCCTGCGGTGGCCGGCGTCATCGTGGGCTCGGTCATGCTGCGCCCAGCCTGCGAATGAGCCTCGCCGATCGACGCGCCGGTTGCGCCGAACAGAGCGACGATCTGAGTAGCGCCGAGGAGAACGCCGCCGACCAGGGCGACATAGCAAAGGCGACGAGCAAAATCGTTGAGTTCCCCGCCGAAGATCAGCATGGCACCGGCGATCGCGACTGCCGCAAGCGCAATGAATCCCGCGACGGGTCCGGTGATCGACTGCTGGATCTGCTGCAGTGGTGATTCCCACGGAAGGCCGCCACCTCCTGAGGACGCCAATGCGGGCTCCGAAAGGTTAAAGGAGACGGCGGCGAACATAATGGCTGCGAGAATGAGATAGGTCTTACGCGACATGGCTGTCCTCATCGGTCTGGGCATAGTGTTCGGTCTGGTAGTGGTTGTTGCGGTATCCCTCGATGTGGATCACCTCGCGGACCCGCCTCCCCTTCCCCGTCCGCTCGATGGAGACGACGAGATCGACCGCCTCACCGATCACCTCCTGCATCGGCTGCTGGCTGGCCTCGGCGGTCAGTTGCTCGAGCCGACGCAGCGCCGACATCGCGGTGTTGGAATGGATCGTGGTGACCCCGCCAGGATGACCCGTGTTCCATGCCTTCAGCAATGTGAGAGCCGCGCCGTCGCGGACCTCACCGACGATGATGCGATCAGGCCTGAGACGCATCGTGCTTTTCAGCAGTCGCGCCATATCGATCGTATCGCTGGTATGCAGGCAGACAGCGTTTTCTGCTGCGCACTGGATCTCGGCAGTGTCTTCAAGGATCACCATGCGATCATCTGGTACGGCCGAGACGATTTCGGCGATAATTGCGTTGGCGAGCGTGGTCTTGCCGGAGCCAGTGCCCCCGGAAATGACGATGTTCATGCGGGCGTCAATGGCACTGCGGATGGCCGATGCCTGTTCTTCTGTCATCACCTTCGAGGTCACGTAGTCGTCGAGCGGGACGAGTCGCGAGGCGCGGCGCCGGATCGTGAAGGCAGGTCCGGATACGACCGGCGGGAGCAGACCCTCGAACCGATGGCCACCGATGGGTAGCTCGCCCGAGATGATCGGACGCTTGTCATCTGCCTCCGACTGCAACGCATGGGCGACGCTGCCGATGACGACTTCCGCAGCCGCTGGTGTCATGACCCCGGCTTTGGCTACGCCGTGACCGAGACGTTCGATGAACAGTCGGCCGTCAGGATTGAGCATAATCTCGACGACTGTCGCGTCGTCGAGGGCGACGCAGAGCTGGTCGCCAAGGGCGTCCTGGAGTTTGCGGACAAGTCTAGTATGGGAACGAAGCTGAGTCACGCTGCGCTCCTGACCGAGTGATTATCAGTGCGCGAGAGAATAGACCGATAGTTCGCCGGGCGGACCTGTTCGAAGCTCTCCTGGTCCGCTGGAAGTGTGCCGGCAATGGCGACGGTATTGCCAATCGCCACGGGTTCACCCAACCGCGCCATCGGCCATCCCGCCCGGTTCAGGATGCGCTCAAAGCGCAGATCGGTGGCGGTAGCGATCTTGTCGTAGCCGTTCGCCATCGACCATTCGATGATTCCGGCGAACATGGTAAGTGTTGCAAGGTGGAGCTGCCCCCCTCCCCTACCCGCGGGCAAAGTTGTATCGACGCAGAAGCGGGAACTCTCGATCATCGCACTGGTCGCATTGAGCGAACCTTCCGCCAGGAGCTGCGGAAATGTCAGTTCGAGCATGGTCGGGCCGACTGCGGGAAGGAGGCGTGCACATCCGACCACATTGCCGCCGGAGATGGCGAGGATGTAGGTCGGATCGAGGTCGTCGTATTGATCCCGCTCGTCACCGTCCACGATGGTGACGTCCCATTCGAGCCGCCCGCCAAATATGTCGGCGCGCAGCCGATACATCTGCTTCAGAAGAATTTGATGCTCGACAAATCGGTCGGGCGAGATCGCAAGAACCTGCATCCTTATCTCCGCGTGAACTTCGTCTGGCGGGATCAAGATCACCACAAACCACGATTGGCCATCTGCAGATCTGCAGAGGCCGATTCTCGTGAGTCGGGGAGCCGTGGTGGAAATCGAGCCAACATGGGTGTGCAAAACCGGCCGGATTCTCTGCAGATCTGCAGTTTCCCCTGCATCTACCTCTTGGGTTAATTCTGCCTAACTGTCAGTAACACTTCGCAGATTCGGCAAAGGTGCGCCGGTCGGGGTATTGTCACAATAATTGTATCAAATCCTGAAAATTATCGTGACTAAAGGGGGTCAGAACAAGAGCAGTCCGAAATCGTACGCGGTGTTTATCAACCAAAGACAGCCACGGCAGATTTGATGGTGATGCCTCCGCTATGACTACGGCGCATTTGGCGGCCGGTAGCAGCACGGAAAACTTGCATTAATTGCAGTGCAGGAGGTACTCGTGACCAAAGGATCTTCGTGCGTTCCTTGCCGCTTTGGCTTTTCTGTACCGCTTGGCCGGTAACAACGCGCTGGGACCATCTGAAGCCGATTTCATGGAAATACAGGTCGGCAAGTTCTGGGCTGACGTGGTGAAAGACGCCTGCAATGGTTCGCCGGACCCGTGCATTAAACCCCTCGGCTGAATTGACGTGGACGGCATCCCGGACATATTCGCGGCTGGAGTGGTTGACCGTCTCGTGTGCGGCAAAGCTTTCGCCTATGGCAACGAATGCCTTTGCCTCGTCACTCATCAAATGCGCTCGAAGTTCAATTTGTGTTGCAACCGCTCGAACGGCAGCACGCAACGAAAGGCCGGTGACGACAGCCGCACAGGCATCGCCGGCACTTGAACCAGAGATGATATCTGTCGGTCGTTGCACGATCGCCATGACCGGCGTCTTCTCCGTCTTTACCTGTCCCTTGCGGCCTCTTCCGGGTGGTGGATTATCGGGATGCTTTCTCGGTCTGCCACCAAGATAGAAATGGTCGACTTCCACCGTGCCGTCGAGCATGTGCTCGCGCGCCACCATGAGGCGCAACGCATGACCGATCCGCCAGGCCGTCGGTTGGCTAACCCGATGCAGCCTTCCAGCTTGCGCGTGACAATGACTGGTTTGACGAAAGGCGTGCTGCTGAACGTTTCCTCAAACGGAAACCAGCGGGCGCCATCACCGTTACCAACCAGGCCGCACTTGATCTGATCGTGGCCTGGCACGGGGCACCGATCGGCAATCTGGCGCATGATGGCTTCGAATGGCGATGGAAGGCGTCCGATCCGGATGGTCCGCCGCTTGTGGGCCAGATCACGCCCGGCAGATTACCGCCCTTCATTGAAGCGCTCGTCCCCGAAGGCTGGCTCAACAGGGTGCTGAACAGCCCCGACGAGCGAGCGGAACTGTGCATCGGTAAGCGGTATCTGTCGAACATCACAATTGTGGAGCGGGTAAGCGAATTGGCTGCCTTGCCGGCCGATATTCTGCTCACAAGGCTGAACAGCTTCGCGGCAAATCACCTGTTCACAGGCAACCCCGCAGCTGTGCCAACGAGGTGGGTCGCAACGACAGGCGGCAACTGGGACTCATGTTAGTCGGAGAGGAATGACGGTACAGCCGCTCTTCAGTCAGACATGCCTCATCGAGCCCGCGTTGGACCGGTCCCTCGTCGCGCAGTGAAAGGAATCGCACGTTGCGACACCTCAAGCACCGATTGCACGCGAAAACACGGCTCCCCGCATTGACTTTAATTCGCAACGAATCAAAAGCTTGGCCCGCCTGACAGAGGAGAACACTGATGGCCGACGAAAACACAATTGAAACAACTGCGACCACCGAAGCGCCGGCCGCAGTCCCCGCCGAAAAGAAAACTCGCAAGCCGCGGACGCCGAAAGCTGTCGCTGAAGCCAGCACCGTCGATGCTACCGCTGCGCCTGTCGAAAAGCCGGGCAAGAAGACGCGTGCGAAGCGTGGCTCCAAGACGGCTCCGGTCAAGGCCGAGAAGGCAGCTGCCGCACCGAAAACGGCCGCCACTCGCAAGCCCCGCGTTGGTGCTGCTGCTTCCGCTCTGGTCGCCACCCCTGTGGGCGGCATTGACGATATCGCCGACCTCATCAAGCTTGAGGAAGAGAATAAGCAGCTTCGTAAGGAGCTCTCCGAAAAGCTGCGCGCCGAGAATGCAGATCTGCGCAAGCGTCTTGGCAAGGCCTGATTTTCGTTTTGGAGCGGCGTCGCGCGTTCACACGTGATGGCGCCGCTGATCTTTCGTCTGATAGGGCCAGGATGAATGCGGTTCTGCTGACAATGAATGACCGCGGCAATGTCCCGCCGCCACGCTTTGAAGGTTACATGTGATGAGAACACCATGGAGATTTGTGGCTGACCTGGTGTCGCGTAGACCGAAACCACATAGTCAAGACGAAAGCCCCGCAGCCGCACCCAAGACCATTGCTCTCGAATACAAACCTGCCCCCGAAGAGAAACATCCGGGTCCCGAGACAACCGCCGTTGATCTCGTCCCAGCGACGCTAGTCGAAGAGACTTCACCCGCGCCGCACTCCGACCCAGAACCTGCGACCGCCGTCGGCGAAACAGCGCCTCCGATTGAAGAAGACGTTCCTGTTTCCACGCGAACCAAAACTGCTGAGGCGCTGGTGAAGCCAGTGCCTACACGCAGAAAGAAGGTTGCGCCGATTTTGGAGCCGGTGGTCTCCGTCGACCAAACCGGCGACGTCGCGCATGCTGTCGCTGCGGCCCCAAAATCATTCATCGACGAAATGGCCGACCTCGACGCAGAGGTCGACGCGTTGCGACGTCAGCTTGCAGAGAAGCTCATCGAGCAGAACGCGCAATTGCGCAAGATGCTCGCCAGGTTCGACGTGCGCTAATCGCAGACCGCCATTCCCGACGGGGAAAGGCTCCGCCCGAGGTGGAGCCCGTAATCTTCATCAATCCCGGTTCGGGCGGGACCAGATGAGCTGGAGGCCATCTTCGCCTTCGACTTCGGCGAGCGCTGCGTAGATCGGAGCCGGGAAGCTCGGATCGTCAAGCTCGACCGAGAGATAGTCGCGGCCTTGCTCGGAGGTCTTCTGCCAGGCGGCGCCCAGCTCGACGCTGCCGGCGTAGACGCGGAACTGTGGGCCCTTGTCTGAGGAGTTCTCCACCCGGGCGATGCAGGCCTTGACGTTGAGGGCGAGAGTGCGAATGGAGCCGGTGAAGCCGTTTCCGCCATCCGTTTCCGGTGCGACTACCGGCGGCTGCACGATTCCGACGGCCTTGATCGTGGCCAGCATCAGCGCATCGGCCTGCGGCGACGACTTCGACTGGCGCATCCGGTCGGGGTTTTCTTTGAGCGCGCGTGGGTCAACCTTCATGATCTGCATGGGATTTGTCCTTGTCTAGAGGGTTCGGACCGGCGCCTTGCCGGCCCTTCCTGTCTTCATCTTTCCGAAGACACCTCCCGGACCGCCGAGCGGCAGGACTGCCGCAACTGCAGCTGAGCATCCCTGCTGTGCAGGACGAGCGGGGCTAACAGCCCTGCGAAGGACAAGCAGCCGGGATGACGCAGGCGGCGGTTGAGCGACAGCGCCGGCAGGAGGACCGATCTGCGACGGGTTCATCCTTCCTGCTTTTTTTTTCGATCATCACTTATCAGTTCGAGCCGGAACTCGAAGACGATAGAATGCTGGCGGAAAGCAATTTTTTGAGGATGCGACTAGGTTCGGCGCCCCAGTAGGGCCAGCGCGTCAGCCATCATGCGCTTCAAGATCAGTTTCCTGCTTTCCGGTGCGGCTAAGGCAGCTTCGGGGATAGCGACAGCAGTGGGCGATGGATTGATGGTTTCGGACGGCGAGACCGGGAGAGGCTCTTCGACCACTGCGGCAACAACGACGTGCGTGATCGTTGTTTCATCCGATTTTACCGCGACGGTGACCTGTCCTCCGGAGCGGAGGCGGTCGACGCCCGTTTGAGCGGCCTCCTGCTCATCTTGAGCTTCGACAAGCGATGTCTGCGTCACCAGAAAAAATGGCATGTGTTCCCACGGAGTGTTTGACTACAGATCTCATCCGCAAAGCGGTTGCGGTCAAGATGCAGCACCTCGTTTGCGGTCGCCTCCGACACAAAAAAGGCGCTCGACCCGTGAGGGGAGCGCCTTCTTTTGTATCCCGGGACAATATCAAACGCCGCGGCGATTGCAGCGAGCAGGATATCGTCCGCACAGGAAGTGACCCCCAGATATTGTTGACGAAGAAGAATTTCAAGTCGTGATCTAGGGTCAGGGCTGATTGATTGAGCCAGAAGATGAAGCTTGCAGCGAAGGCAATTGCCGAGAGGAAGGTGTGAGCGCGTCGATCGTATCGGGTATGGATGGCACTGGATCGGGCCGGCTTGGGCATCGCGGATCTTGACGTGATCGAGTCCGGCGAGGACTTTGCCGCAAAGGCGTGCGCCGTCGCCCGCGAACTGACGCTCCATCCCGAACGAGTGAACCCGAACGGGAGCAGCATTCCGGCGGATACGCCGCGATCTGGGAGCGCTTATAAACGAGTCGCGCTTCTCGGCTTGCGCTCGCTAGGCCAAGTCCGCGAAGACCACTGCTAAGCGCCCGTTGGCTGGCGTCCTCAGGCTTTAGGCAGAAAGTAAACTTAGGATTGTCGCCGCCGATACCTCGGATGGGCAACATCTCACGCGCGCTCAGCGCTCAAAAGCCGATCGGCAAAATAGCGCGATGGCGTGGTCCCAAGCGCCTTCCTGAACATGACGATGAAGGCCGTCGTTGATTCGTACCCTAAGTCGCCTGCCACCTGTTGGACTGTTGCACCGCCGGCAAGTTCCCGCAGCGCGATGACGAGATGTAGCTGGCGCCGCCAACGGCCGAAGCTCAATCCTGTCTGTTGGATCATAAGCCTCTTCAACGATCGCTCACTGACGGCGACATGCTCAGCCCATTGGCCGAGGGTACGGCGGTCGCTCGGGTCTGCCAAAAGAGCCGCAGCGATCAAGGCAATCTTTGGATGGTCAGATATAGGTAGTTCCAGGCCCTCACGCGGCATTAGCGCGAGCTCATCGAGCATGACCCGCACGAGACGATCGACATGAGCGTCGCGCGCATCGCCTTCTGATAGTTCCGCTACCCGGAGTATCATCTCCCGAAGCATCGGCGATACCGAAAGCGTGCAGCATTCAGCCGGAAGCATGGCCGCGCCGGGCTCGACAAACAGGTATGTTAGACGAGCATTGGACGTCACCTGATTGCTGTGAGGAACGCCACCGGGCACCCAAAATCCGCAGTCGGGAGGAACGATCCAGACCCCACTTTCCGCTCTGCAGGTAACCGCGCCATGGAGCGCCACGATCAGTTGACCCTGCCGGTGCTGGTGCAGCAGCCCCTCGGCTTCATAGTCGGCGAAGTCCATCCTGATTGCCATCGCCGGCCCATGCGAGAGGCTCAGATCGCAAGCGGTACTGCAGGGAGGTCGCTTATTCGACGATTGGCCCGATTTCGAGATCATATGGCATTATCTCCAATTTTGCTCGCGACGCAATCCTTTAGGATCTTGGTCAAACAACTATAGGAGATTAGCCATGCGTATCGCCGTGGTTGGCGCGACCGGCAGGATCGGTGCCAAACTTACCGAGAACCTCTTGGCCAAAGGCCATTCAGTCAAAGCCCTTTCGAGAGGAGGGCCCGCCCTCGATGCACTTGTCGCGAAAGGAGCAGAACCGTTCCTTGGTAGCTTTGACACGGGTGCTGGTGAGCTTAGCACGTTCTTCGAAGACGTTGACGCTGCTTTCCTAATGGTCAAAACCCTTTGGGCTGCCGAGGACCTTCATGGGCACTACCCTACGGTAGCGCTTCGGTTTTTCGACGCACTTCGGGATTCCCCGGTGAATTTTGCCGTGAGCCTGACCGGAATGGGATCCGAGGTCAGCGGGAACACCGGCCATTTCCAGGGCTTCCATATCCTGGATCAGATCCTCAACCGACTACGCGACATCAATTTGGTGCACTTGCAGGGTGGCTGGTTCATGGAGGACCTGTCCAGGTGGGTCGACTCGATCGCGCAGCACAATGGGATCGGCTGGTCGCTTGACCCCAACGTCAAAGCTCCTTGGGTTGCCATCCAGGACATCGCGGATTTCGCGGCGAAGGAGTTCGACACGCCGACTGACCGGCACCGATCCGTAAAGCAACTGGGCATCGATTACACCATGCCCGAGATCGCCGCGACTATCGGCCGGGCACTCGGTAGAGAGGTGGACTATCGCTTCGTCGATACGAGCGATCGTGAGGTCGAGACGGTATTCCGGGAGCGGTTCGGAACTCTCGAACGGTGGGTCTATGATAAGAACACCTCGGCTGCTCTTAACGACAGGCGTGTAAAGTTCCACGATGATCGTCCGGTGCTGCCCACGACAATGGAAGAATTCGTCAACGACACCCTCAGACCGCTGATCGAGAAAGCGCGGACGGATGGCGTCAAACCAGAAACCTTCCTAACGTGGAGCTCACAAGGATAATTGCTGAGTTAGATCGGTGGCCTGATAGATCTCGCCGCCCATCAGGAATGCCAGGTTAGGCAGCATGAGCACAGATCCCGAGATCCGGAGGGCCATTGCTCAGCGTGCGATCGATCGGCGGCAGCGCGGGTCTGCCGATCGACACGGATCACCGAAAATCCCTGTTGAGGTCGAGAGTATTCAACGCTTCTTGAGTTCCTTCCAGTTCTCTCCCCGCAAAATCTCCATTCCCTCTACGCCAAGACCTGTTGCCAGAAATGCACGATCTTTTTGGCGGCGATCACATCAGCGACGCCCTGTGAGTAGCAAAAAATGGGGAACCAATGACTGAGACGATAGATACGGCCCGCGTCGCCGACATACTGGAAATCAATACTCTGAATGCGAAGTACAACTACGCTGTCGACGATGCCGACGGAAAGGCCTGGGCAGCGTGCTTCACGAAGAGCGGCGTATCCAACGCCCTGATCGAGGGGCAGCGCCCCCGCGGTCCAGAGGAGCTTGCGGCGTTCGTCAAGCTCTGCAACGAGACTTTCGGCAACATGCATCACCTCACGACCAACGAGATCATCACATTCGAAGGCGATACCGCACGACAAAAGGCCTACCTGCAGTTCTTCGTGGTCAAGGACGGCAAGACCGAGGGCAGCATCTGCGTCTATCACGACTGGTTGGAGCGCGAAGACGGCGCCTGGAAGTACAGCCGTCGAGACGTCGAGTACAAGGTCAAGTTCACTGAATTCGTCCAGCCGTCCTAACGTTATGGAAGCCGACGTGTGACCTGTCCCGGAAATCGGGATTCCAAAAATTTCAGCAGACTGGAGACGCATATGCAACTCAAAGATAAAGCCGTCCTTATCACCGGAGCGGCCGGAGAGATCGGAAAAGCTGCGACGAAAGCTTTCCATGATCAGGGTGCTAATCTCGTCCTCGTCGATCTGAACAAGGACGCTCTCGAAGCGATGTCTGCCGAGCTCGGTCTCGAGCCGGACCGAAGCGTCGTTATCGCCGCCGACGTTTCGAAAGAGACCGAGGTGCAGAACTTCGTCGCGTCGACCAAGGCACGGTTCGGAAAGATCGACGTGTTCTTCAACAATGCAGGCGCCGAGGGAAAGACAGGGCCATGTTATAAATTACCCCTACATAATAACTATATATCGAACCGAAAATCATTCTGACGTCGTTGGGTGGGTAACACGATTACCAGATCAGCTTGCGAGAGGTTAGCCACTAGACGAGTTCCAATTTCGTCTCGCACGCCATAATACGGTGTTGTCTGCATAGCCCGCCATGCTTGCCAGTTCGCTCATCGAGCAACCGTTCCTGCCATCCGAGTGAAGGGAAATAAGAGCCTGTCGATAATCGCGGACCAGGACTCGCAAGGAGTTCCCTTCCTCGGCTAACTTCCGCTGCAGGCTGCGGGGCGACATCTGCAGTTCGTCTGCAAAGGCCTTTACAGTGATCGGCCTATGACCGAGATAGATCCCTATCAGAGCCCGGACTTTCTCGCTTAAGACCGCCTCCGATCTGGGCCGGTCGAGCAGATCGGTGATGTGCCGCAGCAGGATCTCGATCAGGCTTTTGTCCTCCGTACGATGAACGCGATCGGCCTCCGCTCTGGACATGATGATGCGATTGCTGGACTGCCCGAACAGTATCGACGCACCATAGATCCGTGCAAGGGAGGTGGTGTCTCGAGGCGCCTGATGTTCAAGGTGAATCTGGATCGGCCGCCAGCCACGGCGGAAGCATGCGCGCACGAGCTGGCATGATGCGGCAATCGTAAACTCGCTGTCCTGCCGCCGCGGCCACATGGATGGATCGTCGATACGGTAGCTCCAGACGAAGTCGCCATCCTCCTCGAAAACGCCTGAACTGGTGGCTCCCTGAACTGCATTGACATACCGCGACAGGCGCTCGAAAGCTGAACGAATGGTTGGCGACAGGGCGAAGAGCATGCCGATTGGCCCGATGTCGGCGGGCTCGAAGCCCACACCCATTCTGGCACCGAATGAGGGCTCGCCGGTGATGATTGCCGCGTCTTCAAATAGCGCGATGTACCGCGCCATTGGCAGAACTGCATAGGGATCGGCCAGTTGCGACCGTAGAATACCGTGCGACGCCAGCAGAAGGTCGGTTTTTCCGGATTTCCTGTCAATTTCCTGCACCAAAGGGATCAGCACGGAGGCGCGAATTGAGGCAAAAGGCGGCATCTTGCTGACTAAATGCGGTGCAGTTGCCATTTCGAGTATCCGTGGCTGTTGGTGTGGCGCGAACTATCGATTCATTGGCGTAACTTGCAATTTCAGTGCCAGAAGCCAGCACGTAGCCTCCCTTCAAATGATAAAGAAGCAAGGGGTTCTTCAATGACACTGGAAGCAAGCATCCCGGCACCCACACAGCCGGACCGCCTGGCCAAGAATTCCGTCGGGCTCGCCCACATCGTCTTTTTCGTGGTAGCAGCCGCAGCGCCGCTGACCGCTGTCGTCGGCGCGTCGCCCGCAGCATTCGCCTTTGGCAACGGCGCAGGCGTCCCCGGCGCCTTCGTGCTGGCCGGGCTGCTCTACCTGATCTTTTCCGTCGGCTTTACCGCGATGAGCCGCCATGTCGGCGGTGCCGGCGCATTCTACACCTATATCACGCATGGGATCGGCAAGCCCGCCGGCGTGGGCGGCGCGTTCATGGCGCTGGTGACCTATAGCGCCGTGCAGATCGCCATCTATGGTTTGTTCGGCTTCTTCATGGCCGGCGCGGTCGCTCCGTTCGGGCTTGCACTGCCCTGGTGGGCATGGTCGTTTGCGGCTCTGGTCGTGGTCCTGATCTGCGGCCAGCGAAATATCGCATTTTCCGGCGCTATTCTCGGCGTCTGCATGATTGCCGAGATCGCCATCCTTTTGCTGCTCGACGTGGGGATCGTGTTTACCGGCGGCGGACCGGAAGGCATGAACCTCTCGTCGTTCGCCCCATCCGCGGTATTTGGCCCTGGTCTCGGCGTGGCACTGGTCTTCGTGATCGGCTCCTTCATCGGCTTTGAAGCGACCGCAATTTTCGGCGAGGAAGCCGAAAATCCGGAGAAGACCATTCCGCGGGCAACCTATGTTGCCGTGACGCTGATCACGCTGTTCTACGCATTCTCGACCTGGGCTATCGTCCAGTTCTACGGTCCGAGCAAGGTTCAAGCCGTGGCCAATGCTGGCCTAGACAGCTTCTATTTCAACGCTGCCAATTCCGTTCTCGGAGCCTGGGCCAGCCAGGTGATGAACGTGCTGCTGATCACCAGCCTGTTTGCTTGCATTCTATCCTTCCACAACACGCTCAACCGCTACTTCTTCGCACTTGGGCGCGAGGGCTTAGCCGTCAGAGCGTTGGGTAAGGTTCACCCCAAGCACGGCTCGCCTTATGTCGCCGGCCTTATTCAAAGCGAGGCTGCGGCCGTGATATTGGGCCTGTTCGTCGCCTTCGGCGCCGACCCCTATACCGTGGTCTTCTCCTGGATGGCCGCACTCGCGGGTATTGGCATCCTGCTCGTCCAGGTACTTGTCTCGGTGGCGATCATCATGTTCTTCAGGAAGACGCCGACCAGCCACGGGATCTGGACCACCATCATCGCCCCGGTCACCGGGCTGGTCGGACTGCTCGGATCCCTGGTACTCGTCACCGCCAACCTCTCGCTTCTCTCGGGTAGCGACAGCCTGATTGTCAAGGCATTCCCTTACGCCATGGTCGTCGTCGGCATTCTCGGCGCCATCTTTGCGGTACGGGTCAAGAAATCTCAGCCGGTTCTTTACGCCTCGCTCGGAAAGGTGTTCGAATGACCACCACCAGCCAGCTGGCGCTTTCGGATCGGCTTCTCCTGCTGACCCTCGCCCTCCTCGTTGTCGCGACGCTTGCCGTTGGCATCAAGACGCACGCTTTCTGCTCGATCTTCTGTGTCCACGGTGACCGAATGGTGGAAAGCGACATCTGCTCAGGCCGCTCGGCGGGCTGACACACCCAGAATATGGGGCGCGCGCCTTCCGCCGCCCCGACGTCTCAAGATTTGAAAGGCAAACCCATGGACGCCGTCGTCGCGCTCACCCATCCACTCGACCCGCTGAGCCTTGCAGAAATTGGGGCTGCGGTTGCCATCCTCAAGGATGCAAAGTCCCTCCCATCAACCGTCCGATTTCCAATCATCCGGCTCGAAGAGCCGACCAAGGCGGATCTGGCTGCCCATCGCCAGGGCGGCTATCTCCCGCGCCGCGCCTTCCTCCTCGCAATGGACATTAGCAACGGCGAGACCTTCGAGGGTATCGTCGATCTGAGCAAGGGCGAGGTTGCCTCCTATGTCCGCCTGCCGCTCAATGAAATGCCCTATGGCCAACCGCCGGTCATGCTTTGCGAATTCGAGACGGTCGAGGGAACGGTGAAATCCGATCCTCGCTGGATCGCCGCGGTCAAGAAACGCGGGATTACCGATGAAGACATACCACTCATCCAGATCGATCCGTTCTCGTCAGGCTATTTCGGCCACGACTTCGAGAAGGGCAAACGCATCGTGCGCGCCGTTTCCTACTGGCGCGGTGATGTCCGCGACAATGGCTATGCCCACCCGGTTGAAGGTGTCGTTGCGGTCGTCGATCTGACCGCCAACAAGGTGGTCGATCTTCACGATGACGAGAAGATCATTCCGGTGCCGAAGAAAAAACGGAACTACGGTCGCGAATCCTTTCCCGAAACGCGGCCCGACCTGAAGCCTCTGCATATCGTCCAGCCGGAAGGCACGAGCTTCTCGGTCGACGGCTGGAAGGTGGAATGGCAGGGCTGGAGCTTCCGCATCGGCTTCACGCCGCGCGAGGGCCTGGTGATCTACGAGCTGGGCATCGACGACCAGGGCCGGAAGCGGCCGGTGATCTTCCGCGCCAGCGTCACCGAAATGGTCGTGCCCTATGCCGATCCGACCGCCAACCATTACTGGAAGAGCGCATTTGACGCCGGCGAATATGGCCTGGGGCGCCTGGCGAACTGCCTGGAACTCGGCTGCGACTGCCTCGGCCAGATCCACTATTTCGACGTGCCGGCGGCCGACGATTTCGGCCAGCCATTTGTCATGAAGAACGCCATCTGCATGCACGAGGAAGACTATGGCATCCTTTGGAAGCACTACGAATTCCGCAACGGCATCTTCGAAGTGCGCCGCTCGCGCCGTCTCGTTATCTCCTTCTTCGCCACCGTCGGCAATTACGACTACGGCTTCTACTGGTATCTCTACCAGGACGGCACGATACAGCTGGAAGCGAAGCTGACCGGCATCATCCAGACGGCGGCCGTCGCCGATGGCGAGACCTATCGCTGGGGCGGCATGGTCGACGACAATCTCGGTGGGCCGACGCACCAGCACTTCTTTAACGTCCGCCTGCACATGGACGTCGATGGCGGCGGCAACACGGTGACGGAACACGACTTCGTGCCGCGCCCCTGGGGCGAGGACAATCCCTACGGAAACGTCTTTGATACCAAGAGCCGGGTGCTGAAAAGCGAACTCGATTCACCGTCAGTGGCCAATGGCGAAACAGGTCGATACTGGAAGGTGCAAAATCCGAACGTGACCAACAGCGTCGGCAAGGCGCCCGGGTACAAGCTTGTCGCTATGCCCTCGCCCGTGATGCTGGCTCAGCCAGAATCGACGGTCGCTCAACGCGGCGGCTTCGCCAAGAAGCATGTTTGGGTCACCGCTTTCGACGAAAAGGAGAAATATGCGAGCGGCGACTATCCGAATGTCCATGCGGGTGGCGATGGCCTGCCGGCCTACGTCAAGCAGAACCGCCCCATCGAGAACGCAGACCTAGTGCTATGGCACTCCTTCGGTCACACGCATGTCTGCAAACCCGAGGATTTCCCGATCATGCCGGTGGAATACGCCGGCTTCACCCTGAAGCCAAATGGCTTCTTCGCCGGCAACATCGCCATGAACCTACCGACGGGGGACAATGGACATAGCGTCGACAACCGTGTTCAACAGGCCGGGGGCAAACCAGCTCAAAGCTGCTGCAGCAAGTGATTACTGCCGCGCTCCCGGAGGCATTAGCATCCGGGGGAGCGGGAAAAACGTGGGGGTAAGGCTCTTTCACGTGGATTGAACTTACCCCAGCGGTTAGCGATTTAATTGCACCAATCACCGAGGCATTGTCGCCAGAAAGTCATAGATCTCTTGATCGAGAACCTCGGTCGGCTCGTTGTTCGACTAAGCGACAGGATCTTCGCCACCGAGAATTTGAGCATCGCGTAAGCGCAGCATTTTCTTTATGATTTCATCATCGAGAAATATAAGTAACTTGTCGGTTTCACGCATTGCGTGTCGTTTTGCATTTAATCGGGGGCTTCCTCAATTTGTGTGGAGATGAGTCAATTTGATTGGCATCATCCGCGCCCTAAGAAGCTCTGGTCCCGCCCTGCCGCACATTGCGCGCTTGATCGTCTTCAGTCGGTTGATCCGGCCTTCTGCCTGACCGTTGCTCCAGGGCAGGTCGATGGCGTTACAGACGGCGTCGATATCACGGCGAAGTACAGGGGCAAAACGGGCCAGGGCCGAGACGCCTTTATGATCTAAATAGCCTTATGACTTATCTGCGATTTTATGGCGTAACATCCTGCTATGGAAACCATTGAAACCCGATCTCCTTCTCCTGGCGATTAGTCTGGTCGCCACTCGCCGGCCTGGACGATACCGGTCTCGGTTAGTTCCGTGCATACGAAGTGTGAAAGCTCATTGCGCCTGATTACGGCGGCGCTCAGCCGGCTAGTCCGATATGCTCCGGTATCCAAAGCTATGCGATTCAAGTAGACTTCGGGTCGCAGCGACTTCGTGATCGTGTGACCGTGCAAAACGACATGGTCAAACACATCCATATGGTCGAGGAAGCCCGCCCTGATCCAACGCAAGTCGTATTCGCTTTGATTTGCAAGCTGAACACCAGGACGTATTCCAGCGTGAACAAAGCAGAAGCGCCCGATCTCCTTGAATGTCAGCGCGTTTTCTAGCAAGTCCACATGGTGTGGGAAGACGCGGCGAATTTCCGCGGCGATGTTCTCGAAATCCGGCACCGGGCGATTGGAATATGCGCTCATCGTTGCGACGCCTCCCCAGTCCATCCAGTTGACGGCGTCCTCATAGGTGAGAGCGCCACGAAGGAGCTCACGCAGGTAAAAATCATGGTTGCCAAGGATTAGTCGAGAACCCGGATAAAGGTCGAGTGTCGAACAAACCTGATCGAGTACCTTTGGACTATCTGGGCCGCGGTCGATCAGATCGCCGAGGAAGATCACGACCGGCTTGGATTGCTGATCATTCGAGGCAGCCGCGATGTATCCAAGCATGGCCTCAAGAAGATCGGCGCGTCCATGGACGTCGGCAATGGCATAGATGTCGGACGGTAAGCTCTCGGTTCTAGTCACTGTTTCTTCCTGCAGGCAAACAAGGTGCGCGATGGTATCCCTGGTGCTCGCAAGGTATCGGGACTTGGAGCGGCGGGGACGGGACCAGGGCCAAGCCTTGGTGTTGGCAGCTCCTATAGGCCATGTCGACCTTGACGCGCCATCAAAAGTGAATATTGGCGCGAAATTTCCGACTTGTCTTAGCCTGATTTGGAATGTCGTGACTGTGAATCGGCTCCGAACGCTCACCCCGTTGACATCATCGACAACCATTTGGAAACGCAGTGAAAATCAAGAAATTAAGTGGGGTTATCCCCGAGCCGGCAGGAATCCCGCTTTGGCGCGCAATTGCGTAATAGGATCAATATGTTGGGTTCCATCCCCAAGGCCCTACCTTCGGAGCCGATTCACACTGACGTCAAAGACTGCCGACCATTTTGTCTCATTTGGCAGGATCGTGCCCGGCGGATAGTCGCCGCGCACGATTCGCAGACCAATCTCGGCTGCCAAAGACACATGAACACTCGCCCCAGTCATGCGGGGAGAATTTGGGCGCCTTGTAGTGACCGAGCGGTCAACCATCACCACCTCGACCGCAGCCGTTGGCTTTCCCGATTTTTTGTCAGGCATTTATTTCTACCGCCTCGGCATTCTTTCGACTGTCTGCACGTATGATCAAAACAATCGTAATAACGAGAAAGTCGCCTGCGATTGACGCCGGCACAAAGCGCGGAATTCAGGGCGCGTCAAGCCCCGCGGATCTCTCGATCCGTCTCGTGAGGACATTCGGCGCACCCTTGAACCGGGTGCGCCGAATCGTAAACCTACTTTTGAATGCAGGTGTCGACTGTATCCTTTGTGCACTCATCGAGCCCGGTGAAGACCGGATCTTCAACCGGCTTGCCGGCAATCAGATCCATCAGCACCGAAGGTGCCTTGTAGCCCATCTCGAATGGCCGCTGGCCGACGAGCGCAGTCACCAGACCTTCCTTCGCAATGGCAACCTCGTCGCCGATCGTGTCGGCCGCACCAATAACGAAATCGTTGCTGGCGATCTTCTCGGCCATCGGTTTGAACAGATCGCGATAGGGTTGCGGCGCGCCGAACAATGGCCAGCCACCCATAATGCCGAATGCGTCCATGCCGGGATTGGCCGCGAGAATATCGGTCATTGCCTGAACACCCTTGGCACCGTCGTCATTCGTGAACACCGGGCAGCCGGCAACCTCAGTCCAACCACCCTCGCCTTTCAGCGCGGTCAAGCCTTTCTGGCCAGTGAGCGTGTCGCGCATCCCTTGTGCGCGGCGCAGAATATTGTCTGCTCCCGGATTGCCTTCGATCGTGCAGATCTTACCGCCCTTCGGCTTGGCCTTCTTGATGTACTCCCCGATGCGGGCGCCCATCAGATAATTGTCCGTGCCAAGATAAGTCTTGCGCAAGGCTGCATCCTCGGCAGCAAGATCGGCATCGAGCGTCATCACCGGAACCGTTGGGTTGGCGGTCTTCAGGGTCTGGGCGATGAGCTTTGCATTTGACGGCGAAATTGCGATTGCAGCCGTGTCTGCCTTGCCCAACATATCCTGAACGATCTGCGCTTCGCCGGCTTCATCGGATGTCGATGCCGGACCGGTGTAGAAGCACTCGTATTCCGCCGTGGGATTCTCTTTGTTCCATTTCTGGCAACCTTGATTGATTGCTTCGAAGAACGGATTGTCGAGGCCCTTGACGACGATGACGAGTTGTTTCTTGGCCAAGGCCTGCCCGGCGGTGAGTGCTAAGACTGCGGCTGTAAGTAGTAATGCCTTCCTCATAGTTTCCTCCCTTGAAACAGACGGACACCGCGTGCCCGCCACACGAAATCAACCCGGATACCAGACGATGCGAGGCTCCTCCTTCGAACGCTCATATTGCCATGCCGAGTCGATAAGCATCTCGAGATCGTAGTAGGGCCGCCAATCCAGCAGGTATTTTGCCTTGCTGTTGTCCATCCAATTGGAATGGAAGCGGCTTGGTATGTCGATGGAGCCGAGATTGCGCGTGCGCCGGAGATAGGCGGCGACTTCAGCATAGTCGACAGGTCTGTCCATGCAGATGTTGAAGAGTTGCCGCTCCGCCCGGGGGTTGTCGATCGCTGCCAATATTGCCGATACGAGGTCATCGACGTGCACGAAATTGCGTTTCAGCGGACGTCCGTCAGCATCGAGCAGCAGCGGCACCGTACCTATTGCTGCATAGCGCCGCGCCGCTTCTTCCGGAACGAGCATCTTCCAGTCCGGACCGCCAAAGACGTCGTCTCCAAAAGACAGCGAATACTTGAAATCGTCCTTCTCCATGATCCAGGGCGCGCGCAGACAACAGCCATTCAGTCCGTACTGAATGCCGAACTGCTCCAGCATGACCTCTTCCAGAACCTTGGAGAGCGCATAGCCACCCGGATAAGCACAATGGGGGGTACTCTCGGTGATCGGGCCGTTGTGGCGATAGTGGAAATGCCCCACGCCCGCATCGCCGCCGATCAGGATGAACTGGCGTGCCGTGACGTTCGTACGGAACTCCTCAAGCAGCCAAAAGAGACCTTTGACCGTGACATCCATGATGTCGCTCGGCGTTTCCTTGCATGTGGCGAGATGCACGACATGGGTAACGCCATTCAGCGCCGCTACCACAACATCGCGATCGGCGATCGAGCCGCGGATGACGTCGACACGGTCGGTCTCATCGCACAAACGATTATGACAAAGCGCGCGGATACGGGCTTTGGAAAATCTCGGATCGTCAAGCAGCCCAGCAATAAAGCGCCGCCCGACCTTGCCCGTTGCACCGGTAACAAGGATCAGCATGCTCTTTCTCCCATTGATAGCTAATATCCGGGCGCAACTCTCGTCAAACGATATTTGTCTGACAAAACTGATTTTGCGATAATAAGGCCAAACCTCGGACAATTAGTTGACGCTATCGCGGGGTTTTGCGTAAATGCTCTTGATCGCTTCTCCTCGGAGGACATTGGAAAAGCGAATTCGCTGGAGCCTCGCGTCGAAGACAAGCAGGGTTCGGAGCGACGGATGGCCTGCAAGTTTTGGGTAGGAGGCCCGGAGGCTGGTGGCGGTTCTTGAGCTCAGCAATATTTCCAAACATTTCGGTGCCATCCAGGCAGTCAACGATGTTTCGTTTTCGCTCGAAGCGGGGCAGGTTGTCGGCTTGATGGGCGACAACGGCGCTGGCAAGTCCACATTGGTGAAGATGATTGCCGGCAACTTTCGACCGAGCCATGGAACCATGCGGCTCGACGGCACCGATCTCGTGCTACATCGGCCAAAGGAAGCGCGCCAGCATGGCATTGAGATTGTTCACCAGGATTTGGCGCTCTGCAACAATCTGACGGCGGCAGCAAACGTGTTCCTCGGACGAGAACTGCGCCGCGGCGTATGGCCTCTTCGCATCCTCGACCACAAGAGCATGTACAAGCGCGCCGGCGAGATATTTCGCGAACTCAAATCCGAGACGCGGGCGCGCGATCTCGTCAAGCAAATGTCAGGTGGCCAACGGCAAGCGGTAGCGATCGGCCGCACGATGCTGTCTGAAGCGAAAATCGTATTGATGGACGAGCCGACAGCAGCCATTTCCGTGCGCCAGGTGGCTGAGGTTCTGAATCTGATCCGCCAATTGCGGGACCGGGGCATTGTCGTTGTCCTGATTAGCCACCGCATGCCCGACGTCTTTTCGGTCGCCGACCGCGTGATCGTGATGCGGCGAGGCAGAAAAGTAGCCGACAAGCAGATTGCGGCAAGTTCGCCGGAGGAAGTGACAGGACTGATCACCGGCGCCATCGAACAGGTGTGATCGATGCTATCCGTTGCAACAGGAAGGAAGAAGGTCGACGATGGCGATTACACTTGACCAAACGATCGGACAGAAACAACGGAGTTGGCTTGCGACGATCGTGGGCGGCCAGACATTCTGGGTGCTGATTGCAGTCATTCTCGCATGCATTTTTCTGTCGATGGCGACGGACTCCTTTGCGACGGCGAAGAACATCTACAACATCACCCGCAACGTCACTTTCGTCGCCATTATCGCGCTGGGCATGACGCTGGTCATCATCACCGGCGGCATCGATTTGTCCGTTGGCTCCGTGCTTTGCCTGTGCAGCATGGTGCTGGCGGTCGTCATGCACGCGGGATACAGCATTGAAGTCGGCATCGTCGCCTCAATCGGTACTGCTCTTCTGGTCGGAGCTTTCAACGGCATATTGATTGCCTATCTCGGCTTCCCACCTTTCGTCGTCACGCTCGGCATGTTGTCGATTGCGCGCAGCCTTGCGATGGTTGCGTCCAACAACACTGTCGTTTTCCAGTTCGGGCCTGATCACGACAAACTACTGGCGCTGGGTGGCGGCGCTTGGGTTTTCGGCATCGCCAATCCAGTGCTTTACATGGTCGTGCTGGCACTCATTACCGGTTTCGTGCTGCGCTGGACCAAATTCGGCCGCTATGTTTTTGCCATCGGCGGCAATGAGCACGCCGCAACACTGACGGGCGTTCCCGTGCCGCGGATCAAGGTTATCGTATATATGATTTCTGCCCTGTCGGCGGGGGTTGCCGGCATCATCCAAACCGGCTGGCTCGGCGCTGTCACCACCAACATTGGCGCCGGGATGGAACTTCAGGTCATTGCCGCCGCGGTTATTGGCGGAGCCAATCTGGCTGGCGGCGTGGGCACCGCGTTTGGAGCGTTGATCGGCGCCGCACTCATAGAGATTATCCGTAACAGCCTTGGCTTGCTCGGTATCAACGCGTTCTGGCAAGGTAGCTTTATCGGTGGGGCAATTGTGCTTGCCGTCCTTCTCGACCGAATTCGCAACTTGAGACACGACGAGTAGGTGAAGCCAGTCGATCGCGGATGATGACTTCTGGCCGGCGCTGGTGGAAGCATTGGGGAAAGTTTGGTTGCGGGGGCCGGCTCTGTTGCAAAAATTTCTTGGTGTAGAATGGAATTCCAGACGGTCTGTGTTTTTGACGAGGAAGCCCTCTTTTTTACCGCCCGCAATCGCGCTTCACCGTTACCGGGCGATTGTTCAAAGCCGCTTGCAATCAAAAGAAGGAATATTTTTCTCTGATCTTACGGCTCCAAAATTTTTTCAGCAGAGCCCTACGCACAGCTACCTCATTTCATCGGATGCGTCCGTGCGGTCAGCTTGTTTCCGTCAGGGTCGCGAAGATATGCGACGAACGCGCCGTTCGGCCGTTCCGTAGGCGGGCTCTCGATTGCCATGCCGCCATGTGCGACACCGGCGGCATGCCACGCCAGGACATGGTCGGGGGTCGTCGCCGCAATACCGATCGTTCCGCCGTTGGCAGCGGTCGCCGGCTTGCCGTCGATCGGTTTCGTGATCATCAGCCGCCCTCCTTCATGGGCGTAGATCAGCCGGCCTCTCGCATCCATCTCGCCGGGCTTGCCCCCAAGGGCGACGAAGGTGGCATCGTAGAAATTTCTCGACCGTTCGAGGTCGTTGCTGCCGATCATGACATGGGTGAACATGCTTTATCTCCTCTCGGGTGGTAACTGTATTTCCTGGTGCCTACCGGTCAAAGTTACCTAAATATCTGGCTGGCGATGTGCCAAGCGCTTTCTTGAACATGGTGATAAACGCAGACACGGATTCATATCCAAGGTCGCCCGAAACCTGCTGCACTGTCGCCCCCGCTGCAAGGCTGCGGATTGCGACGATCAATTGCAGCTGCTGTCGCCAACGGCCGAATGTCAGTCCGGTCTCATGCTGAACGAGACGTGCGAGCGAATTTTCACTCATTCCTAGTCGCCTTGCCCATTGCGCCATCGTACTGCGATCGGAAGGATCATCGGCCAATTCCGATGCAATCCGCACAAGCCGGGGCTCATCCGTGAGCGGGAGATGAAGATGCTCTACCGGCATCCGCGACAATGCCGACAGAAGCAATGTTGCCATGAGTTTAGAGTCAGCAGTCGCCGCTGCGGTCTGATCGGCCATCTCAATGATAAGTTCCCTGACGAGCGGGGATAGGGACAGCGTGCAGCATCGGTCCGGCAGATCGGCGGCGCCCGGCTCGATGAACAGAAAAAACAAACGGGCATTGGCGGTTGCCACATTGCTGTGCGGCATGCCGCCGGGAACCCAGACGCCGCAATGAGGCGGCACCATCCACAGCCCGCTTGGAACGCGACATGTCACGCCGCCCCGCGAAGCCATGACAAGCTGCCCTTTTCGGTGGCGGTGTTCAGGTGCCTCCCGTTCATTCTGCGAGACGTCGATCCTCACGGCGTGCACAGGCGCAAGGGAGGTTTCGATCTCGTGGTCGGCAAAAGCTTTAGATAGAGAGAGCGACTGGTGGAATTTAGTTATCATTAGAGAGAATATCTAAATTCATCTGCGCGCTTTGTCGATAGAGTCACGTCAAAGAGTTCGGAGATTGACGATGACAGTTCAAAAGCAAGAGCCGCAATGGTGGTCCGATATCATCCAGGCTGAAATCCGATTGCCTCAAAAGGGCTCTCGCAGGCTTCGCATTTTGCCTCCCCAATGCACGTCTATGGGGGCCGGTGGCATAGCCATTGTACGAAAGTTCATAAAAGCCTGCCTCGCGCGGACACTCTGGCTCTTTCGTCATCAGCCGACCCCCAGTTCGGCTGTTTCGTGTGCAGATCCACTCGAAGTTTACATGTACGCCTGCATGATGGCTCCGGTCTTTTGCTACGTCTCGCCCACAGTCTACGGACTGACTGTCTCCAATGATGAACGAGGTGCCACGCGGGTCGATACTCACTCGGGAGACGACTTGTGAGCGCACGACCGGTCGTCACCACCAGTAATGTAATATTTTCGTTGAAGACATTCCTGGCGGCAATGCTGGCCTATTACATCGCAATAAGGTTCGATCTGCCGCGACCGTTCTGGGCGGTGGCAACCGTCTACATCGTTGCTCATCCGCTTTCGGGTGCGATCTCGTCGAAATCATTCTATCGACTGCTGGGGACCCTGACCGGCGGCGTTGCGACGCTTATCATGATCCCAAACCTGGTGAACGAACCAGTGCTGCTTTCCGCAGCGATCATTGTATGGGTTTCAGGATGCACTTTTCTCAGCCTTCTTGATCGCACGCCTCGCGGCTATGCCTCTCTCCTGGCCGGCTACACCGTGCTTCTCGCGGGACTGCCGCTCGTCGCGGCGCCAGCAAATACGTTCGACACTGTCGTTTCCCGCGTAGAGGAGATCGGGCTTGCGATCCTGTGCGCCTCGATCGTCAGCCACGTTGTTCTTCCAGTTCATGTCGCTACAACCCTCCTCGGGCGGATCGATGCCTGGATCGCAAGGGCGCAGACGCTCTTTACGGCAACCGCAACTGCCGAGGCGGACGAAGCCCGAAGCAGAGCGGAACGGTACGCCTTGGCGGCGGACGCGGTCGACCTCCGGTCGTTCACGGCCCACCTTCGATATGACGGATCGAGGTATCGACGCGCAGTGTCGGTGGTGAGATCACTGCAGCAGCGGATGGTGTCCTTCCTTCCGTTGCTGAGCGAACTGGAGGATTTGCGACGAGCACTGGCGAAGCTCAACCCCCCCCGCTCGGAACAAGCTATATCAATGATAGCAGCTGTGGGATCGCGCTCACCAAGCGCCTCCGGGTTCTTCCAGACCAGGGCTGATTTGCTCGCCTCTTCCGGAGCGCCTCGATCATGGGAAAGTCTGCTTCTTGCCAATGTTGCGCGGAACCTGCGGGATGTTCTTCAGGTTTCTCGCGGATGTCAGTTCCTTCAGGACGCCCTGAAGGAGGAGAACGCAGCGAGAGAGGCTCGTCGCTTCGTTTCTCCGGAGAATATTCCAGCTCCGCACCGTGATATCGGCATGGCATTGCTATCGGCGCTGGCGGTTGCGATCTGCCTGGCGACCTCCATGTTCTTCTGGATTGCAAGCGGCTGGACGGACGGGATGACATTTGCCCAGATTTCGGGTGTGCTTTGTTGCCTTCTGGCGACGATGGATGATCCGGTACCAGCCATGCGCAAATTCATCGATGTCACAATCGGTGCCGTCATCGCAGCGTTCGTCTACGGCTTCGCGATCCTTCCGCTGATTGATGGTTTCGTGCCGCTCGCCGCTGCCCTCGGGCTATTCATGATCCCTGCCGGGATATGCCTCGCTGTGCCCTCGCTTGCGATAATCGGCATGGGGCTGTGCATAAACTTTCCGCTTCTTCTCGCCCTCCAGGCGCGCCAGAGCAGCGACTTCATGATGTTTGCGAACACAGGCATCGCAACCATTCTTGCGATGGTCTGGACAATCATGGTCTGCGGCATCTTCCGATCTGTCGGGACGGAGACCAACGCCCGGAGGCTTTTCTTCGTGACCCAGAAGCATGTCGCCAGGATCGCGGCTGGCCGACATGCAGACGCCCATGTCACGCGCCATCACCTCATCGATGTGGCAGGCCTGTTCGCCGCCAGGGCGGCGAAATTCTCTCCCGCCTCCGGCGCCTCCGATCCAGACCTTATAAGGGATCTGCGGACAGGACTTCATATAACAGCGATGCAAGAACTCGCGGATGAAGCCTCAATGCCGATGCGCCTCAAGGCGCAAGCAATCTTCTCCGGACTGGAGACGTTGTATCGGCTTGCGCCCGCCGAGCGAGGCGAACCATTGGAGAATGCAATCGGAATGCTGGACGACCTTATCCTTTCTACTGCGGACATGGTTCCAGTGGATGCCGAAACGAAACTTGTGGTGCACGCTGCTGGTCTTCGTCTGTGCCTCGCCCCGGAGGCGGATTTCCCGATATTGATAACACCTCCTTCAAAAAGGAATGCCGCGTGACCGGACAATTCGACCTCTATGGTGTCTTTCTGCCATGGTTCTCGGCACTCGCGCTGTGCGCATACGGTCTGCTCCGCATGTTTACATCGCTCCTCGCCAGGCTCGGGCTTTATAAAGTGGTGTGGCATCGCTCCCTGTTCAACCTCGCACTTTACATCACCGTCCTTGGCGGGCTTTCCGCCCTTTTCAACTGGTTGCAGATATGAAGAACCTTACGATCACCTCAGGCAGAGCCCTGTTGACCTTATCTATGGTGAGCTGCGCCGCGGTTCTCAGCTGGCACCTGTGGTCCTACTACATGGAGGCGCCGTGGACACGGGACGCTCATATCCGGGCGGACATCATCCGGCTGGCACCAGATGTCTCGGGACCTGTCACCGAGGTTCTGGTATCGGACAACGCTCAGGTGGAGAAAGGGACGCCCCTCTTTCGAATCGAAACAGACCGCTTCGACCTTGCGCTGCGCGAGGCGGAGGCCCAGGTGCAGAGCAGCAAAGCTGCCGCAGAGCTGGCGAGGACAGATTTCGAACGGTATCTACTGCTTGCATCCAAAGAAGCAGCCAGCCTCAAGGAGCGGCAGCATGCGGAGAGCCAGATGCGCCAGGCAGACGCCGCCTATCAATTGGCACTCGTGGGCGCTGACCTGGCGAAGCTGAACCTTGACCGGACAATCGTGAAGGCACCGGCCTCGGGTAAAATCACGAACTTCTCTCTACGTCGCGGAAACTATGTTTCCGCCGGAAGTGCGGTTGGGGTGCTCGTGGAAAGGCCATCCATCTATATCGCTGGATACTTCGAAGAAACCAAACTTCCACGTATCCACATCGGCGACCGTGTGAAGATCGATATCATGGGAGAGCCGCAATCGGTTACCGGGCGCGTCGCAGGTATTGCCGCCGGAATCGAAGACCGAGAGCGAAGTGATGCTGCAGGCTCGCTGGCCAGCGTTGCCCCGACGTTCTCATGGGTTCGTCTGGCCCAGAGGATCCCGGTGCGCATCGAGTTCGAAGATGTCCCGGATGCAATTCAGCTGGTTGCTGGGAGGACCGCTACAGTCTCTGTTGAACCGAAGGGCGACTAAGGTGTGAACCCATCCCATGCGCTGGAACGTGTAGATCGAGGTATACGCGTCCCTTCGCCTTCGTGACTTAAATCTGCTAAAGGTAGACTTGAGGGTCCCTCAGCGATGATGCCTGCACTATGTCTGATTAAGGCATTCCGAAGCGTAACCGGTGTGCTGTTCACACCATCGCCGAATGTCGGTGCTTTAGCGGTGCGTGAGGAGAGATCGACACGCTCAGAAATGGGTGAATGGCTTTTGATCGAAATTACTTCGCCGTTCCTCGCCCGCTGCATAGCGCGGCATATCATCTAACGCTGCCTGGAAGGCAGTGCGGATCTCGTCCTGACTAAAATTCCGATCCCAAGGCTCCGTCTGGGGAAGAAAACAGGCTCACTGTTCCGAACTAGCGGCGACCGCATTGCTCATTCTTTTTGCCACGACGCGAGCCTGGTGGTAAGGTTTCCCACCAAAGGGCCGAAGAGGATAACCATGTCGAACGTTTCAAAGGTCAGCATTGCAGTTACGCCACAGCAAGCTGAGCTGCTGCGGGATGCGGTCGAAAGTGGCGCCTATGCCAGTAGCAGTGAAATTGTCCGCGAAGCGATGCGTGATTGGTCCGCGAAATGGGCTACCCGAAAGAACGATATCCAGCATCTGCGCGAACTGTGGGCGCAGGGTAAAGCCAGCGGTACACCAAGAGCTGTTGATTTCGAGGCAACCCACGAAAAGGCTCGTCAGAAACTGAGCGCCGCGCGCAAACGTGGTGGTTAAGCTTGTTTGGTTGCCTCAGGCCGAGGATGACGTCATCAGTATTTATGTCGAGATTGGCCTCCACCAACCGCTGGCGGCTGAGCGCTACTACGAGCAGTTTAAGCAAAAGGTCAGCCTTTTGGCCGATCAGCCGCAGCTTGGTCAGCGGCATCCCGAAATCGCAGCCAGCGCGCGGATGTTGGTTGAAGCACCTTATGTTATTCTCTACGAGACGATTCCGGATGCCGATCAGGGACCAGTCGACATCGTACAGATTGTGCGTGTTGTGGATGGCAGGCGCGATCTGCGCAACTTTTTAAAAGGTTAGAAGCCGCCCGGCTATGTGAAGTGGAGTGTCGCTTTCAGCTAGATTTGCGCCACTTTTTCATTTAGCATTGTACCAACTGATTACATTTATGATGTTGATCGAAAACATCTTCTTGCAGTGTGGGTGGATCCGTCCGAAATGAAAAGTGGGTCAAATTCGTGCGATAATCAACAACCGACACATCGAAGCGATCAGGGCGGACGGTCGGATGAAATGGCAAGTAACGACCGGCTATGGCAACCGCTCGCTGGTCGAGACCGCCATCGGCGGATACAAATCGATCATCGGACTTCGACGACGTTCAAGCATTCATCGGTACAGATGCATATCGCACCCACAAAGACCGGCGTTTCCCGAAGCTCGACAATCGCGATATCAGCAGCAATCCGGCGTTCAGCCTCTCCGACCCCGATACCTTCGGACTTTACGAACGCGCATATGAGCGGACCGCCGCGCTATATTACCACGGCAGGCCCACACTGAAAGAGCTCCTCGCGCGTATCGCGTCCAACGCGGAGCGCCTCTAGCGGTCCGGTCGCATCCCGGCTGCTCTTTATAAGAGACTATTTCACAGCTGGTCGCGAATGGATCCCGCAGCAACCGGTCCGGGCACCGGAGAGGAGGTCGACTTCGTGCCGACCGAACTCAAGATCCGTCAATCAGTGAAAGCAATAAGAGGCACCAGTACCTACGGGGGTTGAAGGACTCAGGGCCAAAGTGGTGATTGCCGCCGGGCGCCCGCCATCAGATGTCTGGCTTCCCATGATGAGCGGGCTATGCGTCCACCGGCTTGCTTAGGATGGTCTACCGCCTAAACGGCGTAGCAACTCCGCCAAGTTGCCGTCGCTGATGAGATGGTCAACGGGGGTGACACAGGAGTTACTTCGAGCCTACTTCGACCTTACGATGCCGCTAACGGCAATTGGCTCCGCCATCTTGCCCAGGGAAGCCTGGTTCTGGATGAAGGTCGAAGTGCGCCGAAAGATTAGGCAGCCCGCGCAATTGCGGCTATGATCTCCTGGAAGATCACGGGAGGCGGCCTTGAGAGCCGGTGATTGATGGATTTTGCGGATCACGTTAAGGAAATCGAGCGGGTCGGACAGGGAAGCAATACGGGGCGCGACGCCATCGTCGTGGAATCCTGGCGACGTTGCCTGGACACCTACCAGCTTGACCCGGCACAGGCGCGCGAGGCGGTCATCGTCTCGCAGACACGGCTGCGCGAACATCGCCAGCAGGCGGAAGACCTCGTGCACATCGCCCGCTCTGGTCTGGAGCGACTCTACCGGCAGGTTGCCGAGCAGAACTATGTGCTGCTGCTCTCCGACCGTCAGGGCGTTACCGTCGAATTCCTGGGCGATCCGTCCTTCAACAACAACCTGCGCAAGGCGGGTCTTTATCTCGGCTCCGAATGGGCCGAGCCCCGCGCCGGCACCTGCGCCGTCGGCGCCTGCATCGCCACCGGCGAGGCGCTGACCATCCACCAGACAGACCATTTCGATATCACGCATACGCCGCTCTCCTGCACCGCCGCGCCGATCTACGACACGCAAGGGACCCTGGCCGCCGTCCTCGACATTTCGCTCCTGAGTTCGCCGATCCTCAAGGCGAGCCAGAACATGGCGCGCCATCTCGTCTCTTCCACGGTGCGGCGCATCGAGCTCGCCAACCTCATGGCCAGCAGCCGTCACGATCTGGTGCTGCGCTTTGCCGGCGCACCGGAGTTCCTCGACGTCGACCCGGAAGCGGCGATTTCCGTCGACGGCGCGGGCCGCATCACCGGCATGACCCATGGCGGCGCGCGGCTTCTTGCGGCCTCGCGCGGGCTCGACTGGCGCAGGCCCGAGCTTCTGATCGCACAACCGGTCACCGACTTCTTCGAAGCGGGGCTCGACGAACTCGCGTCCCTCACCCGCGCCAGCCTGCCGCAGAACCGGCGGATCGCCGTGCGCGACGGGTCGACCCTCTATGCCCATGCCATCGAGCCGCAGCAGCGCACGGTGAGCGTGCCTGTTGCGCGTCCGTCCCGGCAACAGCCGGCGATGAGCAGCCTGGGCGGCAACGTTCCGGCCGTCGACGAACTCAGGCGCAAGGTGACGAAACTCGCGTCGAGCAGGCTGCCGATCCTCATCCAGGGCGAGACCGGAACCGGCAAGGAATATCTGGCGCGCATCGTTCACACGGTGAGCGGGCTTTCCGGCCGCTTCGTTGCGGTCAATTGCGCGGCCATCCCCGAACAGCTCATCGAAAGCGAATTGTTCGGCCATGCGCCGGGGGCCTTTACCGGCGCGCTCGCCAAGGGCCGCAAAGGGCTGGTCGAGGAGGCGCAGGGTGGAACCCTGTTCCTCGACGAAATCGGCGACATGCCCTACGCCGCACAAAGCCGGCTGCTCAGGGTTCTGGCCGAAGGCGAAGTCCTTCCCGTTGGCGGCTCGGTCCCCCGCAGGGTCGATTTCCGTGTGCTTTCGGCGTCGCATCGATCGCTGGTCGACATGGTTGCGGCCGGCGCGTTCCGCGAAGACCTCTATTACCGGCTGAACGCCGCGGTGCTTACGCTGCCGCCGCTCTGCGAGCGCGAGGACCTGCCCTGGCTGCTCGAACAGCTGCTCGAAAAGCATGGCACGGAGGGCCGACCTCTCAGGCTCTCGGGTGCCGCCAGACTGCTCGTCCTCCACTATGCCTGGCCGGGCAATATCCGCG
This sequence comes from Rhizobium sp. SG570, assembly GCF_012275345.1. Classification (NCBI taxonomy): domain Bacteria; kingdom Pseudomonadati; phylum Pseudomonadota; class Alphaproteobacteria; order Hyphomicrobiales; family Rhizobiaceae; genus Rhizobium; species Rhizobium sp. SG570. The sequence goes on from NZ_JAAZQI010000023.1 coordinate 81,777, forward strand.
AGCTCGATAATGCCATTGCCTTTGCCGCAGCGCTGTGTGACGACGGTCTGGTCGAGGTAACGGATCTGCCGGACCAGCTGTCGGGCATGTCCGCGATCCTCGGCGAAGACAGCCATCAAGCCGACCTCAGGGCAGTGCTTCTGACCTGCAAGGGCAATGTATCCGAAGCCGCACGCCGGCTCGGCATCGATCGCACCACCTTGCACCGCCGCATGAGACGGCTCGGCATAGACCGCCCGCATTGAGCCCCACACTGTGGCATCCGCCACAGCTGTTGCGCCGCAGCTGTTGCATGTCGCGCCGCTGCCGGCACGAAAAGCTGAATGATATCAGTCATCAGCCCGGCGCGCGCCGCTGGCATGGGCATTGCTCCTCCCCTGTTGTCAAAGACAGCCAATGGAGGAAACATGCGCGCACTCAGATTTCACGCAGCCAAGGACTTGCGGCTGGACGACATCCCCGAGCCGAAGCAGCCGGGGCCGGGACAGGTTCTCGTGCGCAACCGCTTCGTCGGCATCTGCGGAACGGATCTTCACGAATACAGCTACGGTCCGATCTTCATTCCCAAGGAGCCGCATCCGTTCACCGGCGCGCACGGCCCGCAGGTCCTCGGCCATGAGTTCGGCGGCGTCGTCGAGGCCGTTGGCGAGAGCGTGACGTCGGTCGCCCTCGGTGATCGCGTCTCGATCCAGCCGCTGGTCATGCCGAGATCGGGCGACTATTTCGCCGATCGCGGCCTCTTCCATCTGAGCACGCAGCTGGCGCTGGTGGGACTGAGCTGGGATGGCGGTGGCATGGCGGAAGCCGCTATGGTCAACGAATACAATGTCCAGAAGATCCCGGACGAGATGACCGACGAGGAGGCTGCACTCGTCGAACCGACGGCGGTTGCCGTCTATGCCTGCGACCGCGGCGGCGTGACCGCCGGCAACAGCGTTCTCGTCACCGGCGCCGGGCCGATCGGCATGCTGACCCTGCTCGCCGCCCACGCGGCCGGTGCCGCGCAGCTCTTCGTCTCCGATCTTAACGATGCCCGGCTGGAGCTGGCCAAGAGCGTGCTGCCCGACGTCATCACGATCAACCCTAAGCGCGACAACGTCGGCGATGTCGTCCGCACGCAGACGGAGGGACAGGTCGGTTGCGACGTGGCGATCGAATGCGTGGGCAACGAACATGCGCTCAAGGCCTGCGTCGATGCGGTACGCAAACAGGGCGTGGTCGTCCAGACCGGATTGCACCCGCACGAAAACCCGATCGACTGGTTCCAGGTCACGTTCCGCGACCTCGAGGTCAAGGGCTCTTGGGCCTATCCGACACATTACTGGCCGCGCGTGATCCGCCTGATCGCCTCGGGCCTGCTGCCGGCGACCAAGATCGTCACCAAGCGCATCACGCTCGACACGGCGGTGAAGGAGGGTTTCGATGTCCTGCTCGATCCGGCCGGCACCCATCTAAAGATCCTGATCGATCTTTCGAAATAAGCATCTCTGCGACGCCTGTTCCGGGAGAGGAGCCCGGCCGGCGGAGGCTTTGACGCTTTCCGGAACGCCCCCATGCGGGCGTTCCATGACCACCCCCAAGCATCCACGGAGGAGAAAAAATGCTTGATATCAGCCCCGGAACCAAGATCGACACGATGCTTTCAAAGCTAGGGCAGGCGCTGGAAAGCGGCGACATCGACGCCGCTGTCAACCTGTTTCAGGCCGATTGCTACTGGCGCGACCTGGTGACATTCACCTGGAACCTGAAGACGCTGGAAGGCCATGAGCAGATCCGCGACATGCTGACCAGCCAGCTTGCCGCCACCAAGCCCTCGAACTTCGTGCAGGACACGAAGGAGGCCGCCTCGGAGGCCGGCGGCGTCACCGACGGCTGGTTCGAATTCGAGACTGCGGTCGCGCGCGGCTATGGCCATATCCGCCTGAAGGACGGCCTGATCTGGACGCTGCTCACCACCATGACGGAACTGAAGGGTCATGAGGAGCCCAAGGGGGTTCGCCGTCCGATGGGGGCGGAGCACGGCCATGACCGGGATCGCAAGACCTGGAAGGAAAAGCGCGAGATCGCGGCCGCCGAACTCGGCTATTCGGTGCAGCCCGAGGTCGTGATTATCGGCGGCGGTCAGGGCGGCATCGCGCTCGGCGCGCGTCTTCGCCAGCTCGGCGTGCCGACGATCATCATCGAGAAGAACGAGCGCCCCGGCGACAGCTGGCGCAAGCGCTACAAGTCGCTCTGCCTGCATGATCCCGTCTGGTACGATCACCTGCCCTACATCCCCTTCCCTGAGAACTGGCCCGTCTTCACGCCCAAGGACAAGGTCGGCGACTGGCTGGAAATGTACACCAAGGTCATGGAGCTGAACTACTGGGGCTCCACCACGGCCAAGTCGGCGCAATATGACGAAAAGACCGGCGAATGGACGGTCGTCGTCGAGCGGGATGGCAAGGAAGTGGTGCTGAGGCCGAGGCAGCTGGTGCTGGCGACCGGCATGTCGGGCAAGGCCAATGTGCCGAAATTCGAAGGCCAGGACGTCTTCAAGGGCGAGCAGCAGCATTCCTCGCAGCATCCCGGCCCGGACGCCTATGCCGGCAAGAAGGTCATCGTCATCGGCTCCAACAACTCCGCCCACGATATCTGCGCGGCGCTCTGGGAGGCCGGCGCGGATGTCACCATGCTTCAGCGCTCGTCCACCCATATCGTCAAGTCCGACTCGCTGATGGAGATCGGCCTCGGCGATCTCTATTCCGAGCGGGCGGTCGAGGGCGGCATGACGACGCGCAAGGCCGATCTCATCTTCGCCTCCCTGCCCTACCGGATTATGCATGAGTTCCAGATCCCGATTTACGACAAGATCCGCGAAAAGGACGCGGACTTCTATTCCTCGCTCGAAAAGGCCGGATTCATACTGGATTTCGGCGACGACGATTCGGGTCTCTTCATGAAATATCTGCGCCGAGGATCGGGCTACTACATCGACGTCGGAGCCTGCGATCTGGTCATCGATGGTTCGATCAAGCTGAAATCCGGTGTCGACGTCTCGCATCTGACGGAAAACGCCGTGGTGCTGAAGGACGGCACGGAGCTTCCGGCGGACCTCGTCGTCTATGCCACCGGCTACGGCTCGATGAACGGCTGGGCGGCCGATCTCATCTCGCGCGAAGTGGCCGACAAGGTCGGAAAATGCTGGGGCCTTGGCTCCAACACGACCAAAGACCCAGGTCCCTGGGAGGGCGAGCAGCGCAACATGTGGAAACCGACGCAGCAGGAAGCGCTGTGGTTCCACGGCGGCAACCTGCACCAATCGCGCCACTATTCGCAATACCTGTCGCTTCAGCTGAAAGCCAGGCAGGTCGGCATCGACACGCCGGTTTTCGGGTTGACCAAGTCGCACCACCTGTCTTAGCGCTCATCAAGGGCGCCGCCTTGGCCGGCGCCCTTTTGCTTCATCGGGTGGCTTATTGTATCGAAGAAAAATAGCGATCTTCAACGGCATCGCCGTGCCAAGACCGCTCGGAATACGAGCCAGCTGCCGTCTGAAATGGGCACAACGGAGCCGCGAACCATCCTGCTCGCCTTGATGGGATGTGAACCTGAGACTTTGCTATTCCGATTTTCGCTTGGTGCCAGATTATATACTAGTTGCAGGATCTTGATCCCCTCTCAAGGTGGGATCAGCACCTATATTCGGTCGTGCCTGCCATGCGTCCTGAACTGACGCATGGCCCATTGTTTGTGAATACTGCTTATCAGAATAAGATAGGGCATGAACGACAGAGAAGCGCTTCCAGACATTGATATCGCTGCAGGTACCTGCAACGACGAGGTTGAGGAGATCAGGCGGCTGAAGAAGGAACTGGCTCGCGTCTCACCCCAGAGACGGCCCTCCTTTTTTGCTTTGCGAGAAGATGGAGGCGCTGCTCCAGCTTCATTTCCTGAAAACACTTTCGTTTTCGGATGAGCAAATTGAGGCTGTTTGTGTCGGACCGCAGGCGTTGAAGGACAAGCTCAATTTGCGCCTCGCGTAAGAGACGAATTGGCATTACAGTTGCATTTTTGATTTGAGGAGCGCTTGCCTTGCTGCGGCTTGGTGTGCCCGTCGCCAAAGCGACCATGTGAGCATCGGCCAGCGTCTCAAGGGCATAGTCACGCACGATATCGCGCAAGGCGTCCGCGTCCCAATGACCACGCCCCAGAATAGCCTGCTGCCGCCATGGGCCGGGATCGCCGGCCGCCTCCGCCCGCATCCATCCCGTCTTGCGTCGCTCTTCTCCCAGCAAACCGTCCAGGAATTGGCTCGCTGAATTCGCCACCCGCTCCTGTGTAAAAAGCGGTCGCATTCGCGCTTTCACATCTCGTAACGAAGACGCCCAAAGCTCCAGCGCCGTCTCTATAGATTCAGGCAACGCACAAAGATGCAACTGTAATGCTAGCCCGAATTGCTTGCCCGATTTGCAGCGATTGATTAGCCGTGCCCAATGATGCGAACCACCATAGGCCTCGATCGCGATCAACGTTGACGGGCAGGTCGTGAAGAAGAATGGTCGCGTTGCCATATAGTACGCGAGTGACGGCGATGCGTTGAAGCTCACCGCCGGAGAGCTTCAAGCCACGCTCGCTTGCGCGAGGCATTGTCATCTAAATACTGTTGTTATAATAACTTGAGTTTAATTTACAGGATTAATGCAAGGGCGGACGCCGGAAGCAGCAAATGATGTTTCAGCCGAGAATGCAGAACAAGATCGGAGGCTTTTCCGTCATCGGCGGCATGCATCGTCGCTACTGGAACGGCATGGTTGCCGATATCTGGAACGTCAATTGTGCCGCACAAGCCGGCGGATACTATGTGGCACGCGATCCGCGCCTGTTCATCCTTCTGGAGCAGCGTGGGGCAGGTAAGACCAATGTTCGACCCTCGCCTGCCGCGCAAGGCCAGCTGCAGGATTATAGTAGCGGTCGCATCTCCTATATCCCTGCCGGCATGGAGCTCTGGGTCGACATGGCGGGCGTCGAGTTCGTGCGCCACCTCGATATTCATTTCGATGCGGAAATACTCAGCCAGCGCCTGATGGAAAATATCGATCCGGCACAGCTCGACCGGCCACAGTTGCATTTCAACGACCCGCGGGTGATGGCGCTCGCCGAGCTTATCGCCGCCGAATGTGAAAACCCCGAGCCACTGCACGATCTTTACGGCGATGGTTTGACGCTTTCGCTTTTGATAGACGTGTTGCAGTTGCGCGGAACCCAGCCACGCAAACGCAGTGGCCTTGCCACCTGGCAGTTGCGCCGTGCGGTCGACTATATCGAAGAGAACTGCACGCGCGCCATCCGGCTGGAAGAACTGGCTGAATTGACCGGCCTCTCCCAGTCGCATTTCAGCCATGCCTTCAAGGCGTCCACGGGTGTGCCGCCGCATCAATGGCAAACGCAGGCCAGGCTCGAACGGGCGAAGCAGCTTCTTCTGAACAGCGAGATGCCGCTGACGACCGTCGCCGTCGAAACCGGCTTTGCCGATCAGGCGCATTTCACCCGTGTCTTCCGCAAGAATGTCGGCACCGCGCCCGCCAGTTGGAAGCGGAGCAGGCTTGCCTGAAAACCACAGTCCGCGATCAATTGTACGTTTCGCGGAGAATTGCCCAAAAACATTCAATTTCCCCCGTGACAGACAAGCCGCACCCATAAATATGAGTTAACTACTCATCTTATCGAGGGATCGGCCAACCGGCCGAACGGGCGCAAGAATTCGGGACGAATGACGGAAATGCAGGGATTGAAGCAGGAGGTATCGCGAGCGCGGCTCATGGCGACGGGCGCAGCTATTATCGCGCTGCTAGCGGGCTCCAAGGTCATGGCGCAGGAAACGCCGACGGAGCTGCAGCCTTTGGTTATTCAGGGTTCGCAACAGAAGAGTGAAGACAGCGGCATCGCGCCGGTCAAGGGCTATGTCGCCAGGAAGACCACGGCAGGCTCAAAATCCGACACGCCAATCACCGAGGTACCGCAATCGGTCTCCGTCATCGGCCGGCAGGAAATGCAGGATCGCGGCATCACCAACAAGGTGGATGAGGTTCTGCGTTATACACCCGGCGTCACCACGCAGCCCTTCGGCAATGATGGCGATACCGACTGGTTCTACATTCGCGGCTTCGACGCGACGCAGAGCGGCGTCTTCATGAATGGCCTGACGCTCTATAGCTACGGCTTCGGTGGCTTCCAGATCGATCCCTATATGCTCGAGCGCGTCGAAGTGCTGAAAGGGCCTTCCTCCGTGCTTTATGGCGGTGCCAATCCGGGCGGCCTCGTCAACATGGTCCGCAAGGAGCCAACGGACACTCCTCAATATTCGACCGAGATCGGCATCAACAATCTCGGCAATGCCTTCGTCGGCTTCGACTTTTCCGACAAGCTTTCGGCCGACGGCGTCTACCGCTATCGCCTGACCGGCAAGATCGCCGGCGGCGACACCTATAGCGACGGCACCCACGACCTGCGCGGCTTCATCATGCCGCAGGTCACCATCTCGCCCGATGAGTCCACCAAGCTGACCGTCTTCGGCATGCTGAGCGGCCTGGACGAAATCCATAGCGGCAACGGCTTCTTCCCCTATGTCGGCACCGTTGTCGATGCCCCCTTCGGCACGATCAAGCGCGATGCCTTCTATGGCGAGCGAAGCATCGATAATCTCAAATATGCCCAGCAGATGCTGGGTTACGAATTCTCGCACGATTTCGACGGCGGCTGGACCGTGTCGCAGAACGCGCGCTACGGCCACCTCTACAAGCGCGAGGAAGGCCCGTATCTGAACGGCTATGTCGACGGCAATCCGCTCAGCCCTGGTTATGACGATCCCAACTACATGCTGAACCGCATCGGCTTCTTCGAGCGCTCAAAGGTCGATACGTTCTCCGTCGATACGCGCGCGGAAAACAAGTTCGACACCGGACTGATCAGCCATGATTTCCTGATCGGCACGGACTATTCGATCTACCGCCTCGACCAGATCCAGGCGTGCTGCGGCTCCAATCCGATCAGCGCCACCAACCCCGTCTATGGCACGCCGCAGGGCAGCAACTTCGTCTACCTCAATCAGGTCATGACGCAGCAGCAACTCGGTATCTATACGCAGGACCAGATGCGCTTCGGCGACGGCTGGCTGGTCACGCTCAACGGCCGTTACGACTTCGTCGACACCAATTCCGACTCGAAGGTCGGCACGAGCTACAAGTCGAACGTATCAGCGCCAAGCGGCCGTGCGGGCCTCGCCTACGAGTTTTCCAACGGCATCACGCCCTATGTCAGCGCCGGCACCTTCTTCAATCCTCTGATCGGCACCAGCGTTACCGGCGGTGGTCTGACGCCGGAGAAGGGCGAGCAATACGAGGCCGGCATCAAGTATGAGCCCGACTTCATCGACGGCCTGTTCACGGCGTCCATCTTCCAGATCGACCGCAAGAACATGGCGCTGACCGATCCAGTCACCTTCCTGCAGCGCCAGGTCGGCGAGGTCCGCTCGCGCGGTGTCGAATTCGAAGGCAAGGTCAATCTGGATGACAATTGGAAGCTCCTCGGCTCCTATTCCTACACCGAGCTGACGATCACCAAGGACCTCGACTCCTCCATCATCGGCAACTCGCCCTATCTGGTGCCGAATTCCACCGCATCCCTCTGGCTCGACTACGCCTTCACGAGCGATGCGCTTGACGGACTCAGCATTGGCGCCGGCGTGCGCTACCAGGGCAAATCCTGGGCAGACCAGGCCAATACGCTGCGCGTACCCTCGGCAACACTCTTCGATGCGGGCATCCGCTACGAGAAGAAGGGCTGGGGTGCGGCACTCAACGTCGCGAACCTGTTCGACAAGGAATATGTCTCGGGTTGCGCCGGCGCGAATGTGTGCGGCTACGGCGAAGCGAGAACCATCACCTTCAAGCTCAGCAAGAAGTGGTAAGTTGAGAATTATAGTATACTTTCATTTTCAATCATGGCAAGGAACCGAGGATTGCCGCAAGGCAATCCTCGAACTCGTTTCAAACCGAAGGCAACGCTTACGCATGACGACGCAGTGGCTGCGAATTTACCGCGTCGGCGCGGGGATGCTTGCCCAGTCACAGTGCTGCAGCCTGGTCAGCTATTTCCAATGACAGCAGGAAACACCCATAAGCTGTCTCGAAGACAGTTCATTGCGATGGCAGGCGCAGGCGCGATCGCAGGCCTGACGCCGGCGCGCGCGGCGGCGAGCCCGCGTGTGGCGACGCTCGATTGGGCCATTCTGGAAACCCTGCTGGCGATCGGCGCAAATGTGGTTGCCGGTACCGAATTACTGCAATTCCGCGACGTTGCCGTTACCCCGGCTATTCCCGCGGGCGTTGCCGATCTCGGGCTGCGCGGCACGCCGAACTTCGAAGTCCTTTTTGCATCCAGGCCAAATCTGATCTTCAATTCCAATTTCTATACCTGGGCCGACGATCACATGCGGCTGATCGCACCGGTCGAGAGCCACGCCATTTATCAACCCGGAGCCAACCCCTACCAGCTTTCGGAGCAGGCAACCCTTGCGATCGGCGATCGGCTTGGACTTATGACAGGTCGCGCCCTCGTCGACGCGATGCGCGAAAAGCTCGAAGCCTATCGCGCCAGTTTCAGCAAGGGCGATCACCGGCCGATCCTGCCGATCAATCTGGGCGACGCCAGGCACTTTCGCGTCTTCGGCTCCGATAGCATGTTCGGGGAAGTTCTCACCCGCACCGGCCTGACCAATGCCTGGCCGGATTTGACGAGTTATTCGGCGACCGCACCGGTCGGCATCGAACGGCTAGCCGCCATGCCGGATGCATGGATCGTCCTCATCCCGCCGCATCCGGCCGAAGCTCTGGCGGAACTCCAGCAAAGCGCATTCTGGAATGCGCTTCCGCCGGTACGGCAAGGTCGTGTCCTCATGCTCGGCTCGATCAATCCCTATGGTGCGCTGCCGGCGGCAGAACGCTTCGCCGATCTCGTTGCAGGAGGGCTCAACCGTGCATGGAACGATTGATCGGCCTGTGATTGCCCAAGGCAAATCGCTGGCACGCAACGGTGCTCTGCTCGCCACTCTCTGCATCCTTGCTTTTGCAGCTCTGCTCTTGCTGCGGCCGCAGCTTGCCGCTGATGTACGCGAAGCAGCCGCACTCAACCATATCTTGCTCACCGATAGCCTGCTGCCGCGCTCGGCTATCGCAATCATAGCCGGTGCGGCTCTCGGCCTTTCGGGCGCCTTGCTGCAAAGAGTCTTGGGCAATCCGATCGCCGACGCCTCGACGCTCGGGATCGCCGCCGGGGCGCAGCTGGCGATGACGATCGCTGTCGGGCTCTTTCCCCTCCTGATCGGCCTGCCGCGGGAGATCTCTGCCTTTGTCGGCGGGCTTGCTGCGGTCCTGATCGTTCTGGCATTGAGCTGGCGGCGTGGTCTCGACCCGGTGACGGTGGCGCTATGCGGCATGATGGTGACGCTGGTTGCAACCGCACTTAGCGTCACCATCATTCTCGCACGCGGCGAATATGCCATGTCCGTCTTCATCTGGGGCGCGGGCGCGCTGAACCAGCAAAACTGGGATGGCGTCGTCACGCTTGCGCCGCGCCTGATCATCGGCTTTGCAGCCGCATTGGTACTGGTCCGTCCTCTGACGGTGATGAGCCTGGACGACCGCAGCGCCAAGAACCTCGGCCTTGCGTTGCACAGCATGCGCCTTGCCATTCTGGCGCTTGCCGTCTGGCTGGCGGCTTCGGTGACGGCGCAGGTCGGCATCATCGGCTTTCTTGGGCTTGCCGCACCTCACATCGCCAGATTCTGCGGCGCGCGGCGCACCCGGCAGCTGCTGATCGCCGCCCCTATCGCCGGCGCCGGCCTGCTGTTCCTGACGGATTGCCTGGTGCAGCTCCTCTCGCCGGGGTTCACCGACCTTGCCCCGACGGGAGCAGCGACCGCGCTCCTTGGCGGACCGCTCCTGTTGCTGCTTCTGCGGCGCCTGCATTCCGGCAATGCGCTGCGCGCCGTTGGCGGCCCTCGGGCACGGCTGACTATTGCAGCACCGGGACGAGCGCTTGCTTTGCTCGCGCTCGGCTTCGTTCTTCTGATCCTCATTGTTCTGTCGGTCGGGCGCAGTTTCGATGGCTGGCACATGGCGATCGGCAGCCAGTTTCGGGAACTTCTGCCTTTCCGCCTGCCGCGCGCCGTCGTTGCAGCAACTGCCGGCGCGATGCTCGCCGCAGCCGGCTTCATCATGCAGCGCCTCACCGCCAATCCGCTCGCAAGCCCCGAGGTCCTGGGAGTGAGCGCCGGCGGCGGTGCGGGCCTGACGATCGCACTCTTTCTCTTTGCATTCCCCTCGCCCGTCGTCACCATCACCGCAATGACGATCGGCGCGCTGATTGCATTCCTTGGCATGATGGCATTCAGCGCGCGTGGCGGCTTCGACCCCGAGCGACTGCTGCTTTCGGGCGTCGCCATCGGCGCTCTCTGCATGGCAATCGTCACTGTCGTTCTCTCACGCGGCGATCTGCGCGCCTATCTCCTGCTGACCTGGCTGTCGGGCTCCACCAATCGGGCCGGCTCCTTCGAAGCCTGGATCGGGGTCATTTCGCTTGTGCTTCTCGTTCCGATCCTGCCGATCCTGAGGCGATGGTTCGATGTGCTGCCGCTCGGCGGCGACGTTTCGCGCTCCGTCGGCCTCTCGGTTGCGGCAAGCCGCCTCACTCTGGCGGTTCTTGCGGCCATCCTGACTGCGATCCCCTCTTTCCTCGTCGGCCCGCTCAGCCTGACGGGGCTGATCGCACCGCATCTTGGGCGCCTCATAGGCTTTCGTAGCACCGTCAAACAGTTGGGCGCGAGCTTGTTGCTTGGAGCCATGCTGCTCGTGCTGGCCGATTGGCTGTCGCACATTGTGATCTTTCCCTATGAGGTTCCCGTCGGTCTGTTCGCGGCGCTGATCGGCGGCCCCTATCTCATCTGGTTCCTGACCCGCAAGGAGACGAAAAAATGATGCATGCAAGGGATTTTACCGCTTCCGGCGTGGCGACCCACAAGGATGCCGGTCAATTGCTGGATAAGTTCTGCGCGCGTTTTGCCGAACATGTCACCATCACGAGAAGCGCGGCCGGAGCCCGCCTCGATACCGTCATCGGCAGCGCCGACATCGCCGTCAGCAATGATCGTCTCGACATCAAGCTACGTTGCCCGACGGCAGCCATGCTTTTCACAATCCGCAGCATGGTCGCCGAAAACCTGTTCGAACTCTCCACCAGCAACACGCTCGCCCTCAATTGGGCCGACGGCCCGCAACCATCAGCCATACCGAACTTCCGCGAAATCAGGGTTGTCGATGCCTACGATATCACCCCGCATATGCGCCGCGTCGTCGTCGCGACCGATGATGCAAGGCATTTCGTCGAGGGCGGCATGCATGTCCGCCTGCTCATCCCGCCGAGGGGTCGCGAGCCGGTCTGGCCGCATACGGAGCCGGACGGCCGCATCCATTGGCCGAAGGGCGATGATGCGCTCACCATCCGCGCCTATACGATCCGCAGCATCGATCTTGACCGAGGCGAGATAAATATCGATTTCGTTGTACATGAAGGCGACGATGTGCCGGGAGCGATCTGGGCGATGACCGCGCGCCGCGGCGATCGCGCCGGCCTGATCGGCCCCGGTGGCGGCGGCGTGCCAACAGCGCGCAAACTCATTCTTGCTGGCGACGAAGCCGCGCTGCCGGCCATCGCCCGCATTGCAGCCTCCGTCCCTGCCGATGCCGAGTTGCGGATCTTTCTCGAGGTCGCCGACAAACAAGAAGAGCAGCCGCTGACATCAAGCGCATCGATGAATGTCACCTGGCTGCATCGCAATGATGCCGCTGCCGGAACGACGGATACGCTTGAACGCATCCTGCGCGACATCGTGCCTGCGACCGATCCGGAAACCTTTGTCTGGGTCGCCTGCGAACAGAAGCAGGCCCGTGCCGTCCGCGCTTTCGTCAAGAGCGAGATCGCCAGGGATCCCGGCACCTTCAGCATCGCCGCCTATTGGCAGCGTTGTTGAGGGAGTGGCCGTTCACCGATGCCGCGTGCGAGTAGCGTCGTGTCTGGATGGCGCCCGCTTGGCAAGGTGATTTAGGCGATGTTTGAGCTTGGCGGGTCGGGTGCAATCATGTCTCCGGCCTGTAAGCGCGGTTTGATATGACCGCTGGCCCTGATGTTTTGCGCTCAAACCGATCCCTATCACCTTATCGCGCTTTGCCGCGCTATACGATGCCACGGGTCCTTCGGTTCGTGCGGTCCATTCCGCTTGTGCCTTCACATCACTCCTTCGTCACGGCGCCAACTTTTGTGCCCCTTGGGCAGTTCGG
>NZ_JAAZQI010000024.1:0-93280 GCF_012275345.1 Rhizobium sp. SG570
AGGAAACACTAGAGCGAAAGTCGTCGTCGCCAGCAGCGCCGCCGCCCTCGTTCAGTGAGTGGGCTTATAATCCCACCCAACGAACCAAGTCAACACACCAACTGTAAAAATTCTGACATTTTTGTAAGTGATTGATTTGTAAATAGATTTTGTGGATGGATGTGGGGAGAGGCAGCGTTTGCCCACAAGCGCTCCAAAAAATATTGTCCAAATGATCAAAATTTCGGTCGGCGCAACGGAAAGTCGATGTCCCAAGGCCGCTTCTCCTCCGGATTTGCCTCACAAGGGATCGAGGCCACGGTCACAGACGGCTGAGCAACCCCATTCCGCTCGCTCTATTGCCGACACGCAATTTTGAGATGCAAGCCTCAGAAAAACCGATATTTTATATGAGATTTCTGCTATATGTAAGAAAAACAGCATAGGAGGGAGGAAACAATGCACACAACAAGACCGGAAAGCATTATCGAAGTCAGCGTCGACAGCGCCAGCGGACGTCGTGCGCTGGGCATCATGAGCATGCGCCAGGCATTGGATCTGCCTGACCTGCTGCGATTCACCTATACGCATCCGGATCCTTCAAAAGCCGCTGCCGGCGTTGTCGTCAGCCGGGAAGAGCTCCAGACGTTTCTGACCTGCCACTGAGCCGCAGGCGAGGCGTACGGCACGGATCGTGCGGCAGCGCGAGGCTGTCTGGCGCCAGCGTTTCTCAGGCGGCCTTTCTTTCCGTGGCGGCAAGCGGCAGCAAGACGACAGCATTGAGCCCACCACCCTCGCGATCCTCCAGGCAGAGTGCGCCGCCATGCGCATCGAGAATTTGCCGGACGATGGCCAGGCCGAGACCGCTGCCGCCGAGATCGCGGTTGCGGGACTCTTCCAACCGCACGAAAGGCTCGAGCACTTCCTTGCGCCGCTCCGTCGGAATGCCGGGTCCGCGATCGCCGACGATGATGGCGCCTTGATCCCCACGATGCTCGACACCGACCTCGGCACAGCCGCCGTAGCGCAGTGCATTGTCGATCAGATTATCCAATACCCGCACCAATGCCGTCTGAGGCATCGTCACGGCCAGGGGCTGCCCGAACGGGGAGAAGGCAACGAGGTCCGAAGCATCCTGGCGCTCGGCCACATGGGAGCAAACGGCAACGTCGAGGTCGACGATAATCTTCCCGTCCGGCACGACGGTGCTGCGGGCAAAGCCAAGGGCATCCTCGACGAGGCGCTGCATGGCCTCCACATCGGCGATCGCCCGGTCGCGATGCGGCGTATCCGGCATCATCTCCATGCGCAGACGAAAGCGGGTGAGATAGGTTCTGAGATCATGCGAGATCGCCCCGATGATCAGGGTGCGGTTGTTGACCAGGGCAGCGATGCGCAGCTGCATCGCGTTGATGGCCCGGATCAGCATGCGAAGTTCGCAGGCGCCTCTCTCCGGAATATCGACCGGTTGCAGACCATTGCCGATGGAGTTGACAGTGCGGGACAGGCGCGTGAGAGGTCGGGTCTCCCGCGCTACGGCGGCGATCGCGATGACAGCGACCAGCATGCCAAGGACGCCGGCCATGAGGCCGACCGGAACCCCGCGCAACCGCACCGTCGGCGTATCGGGAAGCCTGAAGACGGCGACCTTGCCGCCGGCGACGCCGATCGACACTTCGACGATGCGGTCCGGCGCGCCGACGGAGAACCAGCCCTGTGGTCTTTCGGGAAGCGAGCGCATGTTGAAATAGCGATTGCCCAGAGCGATCGCTGCGAACTCACGCGCCAGCTTGTCGGTCAGGGTGAGATTGGACGCATCATCCTTTTGCCCGGGCAAGGGAGCATCGATCAGGCTAAGTGCCAGACCATTGGCATTCAGCGCACGGACGGCCAGCGGCTGCGTCTCGGGCGGGATGGCATCAAGAAGACGGATCGCCGACTTGACCTGCATTGCCGGCGAGATTTCGGGATCGAGCGACGTATTCGGCTTCAACTGGGCCGCGGCAAATGCCGCGAGCTGGATGACGAACAGCGCCACGGCAACGATCATAATGATGCGGGCGACGAGGCCGAGTTTCAGCATGGCTCAGACATCCTTCACTTCTGTCGTGAGGAGATAGCCGGCATTGCGCACGGTGGTGATGATATGGGCGCCATCGGGCAGGCAATGCCCGAGCTTGGTGCGAAGACGCGAGACCGTCACGTCGATGGTGCGGTCGAAAGGATCGGCGCCGCGGCCGCGCGTCCAGTCGAGCAACTGGTCACGCGATAATATGCGCCGCGGCCGCTCGAGAAAGCAGACGAGCAGATCGAATTCAGCCGTTGTCAGATGCACGATGCGTTCGCCCTCCATCTCGATCACCCGGCCATCGAGGTCGACGGTGAGGCCGGCGAAACTCTTGCGCCGGGCAGGAGCAGCGCCCTCCTCGGGACGCTCGGGCCCCGAGCGGCGAAGGATAGCGCGAATGCGCGCCAGGAGTTCGCGCGGATTGAAGGGTTTGCCGAGATAATCGTCGGCGCCCATCTCGAGGCCGAGGATGCGGTCGATATCTTCTGTTTTCGCCGTCAGCATGAGGATCGGCACCTGGCTGCGGGCGCGGATGCGGCGGCATGCCGACAGGCCATCCTCGCCCGGCAGCATCAGATCGAGAATGATGAGATCGGGAAAGCCCTTGGAGAGAATGCGGTCCATGGCGGCGGCGCTATCGGCAGCCTGCACGGCAAAACCCTCGCGGCTCAGGAACTCCTCGAGGAGCGCCCTAATCTCGCGGTCGTCCTCGACCAGAAGAAGCGATGCGGAAACCATGGCCCCTCCATGCGGGGCGAAAGGCGGTTTTGGCAACAGGGAAACAGTCGGCGTTACAAACTGTAACAAATTTCCGCTGTTTTGAAAAATCCCAGCAAAGGAAGCCGTGCAGTTTCCGGGCAAGGGCAATCCCTCCGGAGCGAACGGCGGCACCCTCTATGCCGCCTACCCGACCCAACCGCCCGCTCCGGTCCGAGGCAGGGCTCGTATCCATGAAATGCGAGCCCTGCCGCTTTCCGACCTTGCCTGCTTTCCAGCAATGCGATTTGCGTCCCGATCATCCTCGTGCGAAAGGATTGTCCTTCGCGGGCAGCAATGCCCGGTCATCGCAGTAGAGATCGTGAGGCAAACGGGTGAGCCAGCGGCATTCACCGCAAAGATCCGGCAAGACGGCGAGAGGCAGACAGGAACCCGACGGCAAGCGCGTGACCTTGCCGCGGGCGCTTTCCAAGCTCGGCTATTGTTCCCGCACCCAGGCGGAAACCCTAATTTCAGCCGGCCGCGTGACCGTGAACGGCAGAACAGTCACCGATCCGAGCACATGGGTCGATCTGGAGCGGTCGCAATTTGCGGTCGACGACATCGCAATATCTGCTGAAGAGAAACTCTACTTCATGCTGAACAAGCCGCGCGGGCTGGTGACAACCCGTGACGATCCCGAGGGCCGACCGACCGTCTATGACTGCCTGAGGGACATCGATGCACGGCATCTCGCTCCGGTCGGGCGGCTGGACAAGGCGAGCGAGGGGCTACTCCTCTTTACCAACGATACGGTCTTGGCGCAGGCGCTGCTCGATCCGGTCAGCCATGTCGGCAAGGTCTATCACGTCCAGGTCGACCGCATCATGGACCACGAGCAGTTCGAGCGCATGGAGCGCGGAATCATCGACGACGGTGAGCTTCTGACTGCCAGCATGGCCCGCCTGTTGCGCAGCGGGGATCGCAATAGCTGGATCGAAGTCGAGCTCAAGGAGGGCCGCAACCGACAGATCCGCCGGATGCTGGAGGCGCTCGGCATCGAATGCCTGCGGTTGGTGCGCGTCGCTTTCGGCGATATTGCGCTCGGCGATTTGCCGAAAGGTGCGGTCCGGCCCCTGACGGAGGCCGAAATCCTTCGGCTGCGCCGGCGCGCGGACCTGAAAACGAACGGACAGAATGGATCGAAGGCGAAACGCGATGCAGCCTCATGATTTCTGGCAGGAGCTCCACCCGCCCAAAACTTTCTCGACGGCGGGCGAACGCCACGATTTCTATGTGGCGGAGCTCCCGGACGGGCGCCAGTTGCGCCTGCCGATCCGTGTCCTGGCTGATGGCACGCACGCGCTGGCATCGCTGATCGTCAATCAGGCGAGTTTCGTCGTGCAGGAAGCGCTGGCCGAGGCGCTTGCGGCCAGGATTGCGGTCCACGATATCGATGTCGTCGCCGGATTGCCGACGCTGGGGCTGACGCTGGCGAGCGGGGTTGCACGGGCGCTCGGCCATAGTCGTTACGTGCCGCTCGGGACCTCGCGCAAATTCTGGTACAGGGAAGAACTATCGGTTGCGCTTTCATCCATCACCACGCCAAACCAGGAGAAGCGTCTTTATATCGACCCACGCATGTTGCCGCTGCTCGAAGGAAAGCGCGTGGCGCTGGTCGATGACGTCATATCGAGCGGAGCTTCGATCGTTTCCGGCCTGGCCCTCCTGACCGCATGCGGCATCGAACCCGTGGTGATCGGCGCGGCCATGCTGCAATCCGAGCGCTGGCGGGAGCGTGTCGATGCGGACGGCAGGCAATGGAGCGAGCGGATCGTCGGTGTTTTTTCGACACCGCTCCTCGAACAGACCGAAAATGGCGGCTGGCATAGTCCCGGCTGACCGCCTTTTCCAGCAGGGCAGCCATGCCGGCGGGCTCGAAGAATGCAACATTGCATATGAAAATCGTTCCGATTCCCGCCGCAATGCGCTAAGGGTCCGCTCAAGAAGCATCCGTCGGGCGGATGCAGGAGCCTGCTGGTGGACGTGTTGCGAATTCTCTCCGAAGCCTATTTCCCGGAACTGCCCAATTACTATCGCGGCAAGGTACGCGAGAATTACGACCTGCCCGACGGCAGCCGCATCATCATCAGCACCGATCGCTTGAGCGCCTTCGACCGCATCCTCACCTGTATCCCTTACAAGGGCCAGGTACTCACCCAAACGGCGCGCTACTGGTTCGAGCAGACGCGCGATATCTGCCCGAACCATGTCATCGACTATCCCGACCCGAATGTCGTCGTCGGCAAGCGGCTGAACATTCTGCCGGTCGAGGTCGTCGTGCGCGGTTATCTCGCCGGCACCACCGGCACCTCGATCCTGACGCTTTATAAGAAGGGTCAGCGCGAGATGTACGGCATCACGCTTCCGGACGGCATGCGTGACAACCAGATCCTGCCGGAGCCGATCATCACGCCGACGAGCAAGGAATTCGACGGCGGCCACGACGAACCATTGACGCCGACCCAGATCATCGAGCAAGGACTTCTGACCGAGGCACAATGGCGGACATTGTCGGACTATGCCCTGGCCCTGTTTGCGCGCGGTCAGGAAATCGCCCGCAAGCGGGGGCTCATCCTCGTCGATACCAAATATGAATTCGGCACTGACGAAAACGGCACGATCATCCTTGCCGATGAAATCCATACGCCAGACAGCAGCCGCTATTGGCTGGCCGACAGCTATCAGGACAGATTCGAAAAGGGCGTCCGCCCGGAAAGCTTCGACAAGGATTTCGTCCGGTCCTGGGTGACGGAACGCTGCGATCCTTACAAGGATGAGATCCCGGAGATCCCGCTGGAGCTCATCGAGCAGACGTCCAAGGTGTATATCCGTGCCTATGAAGCAATCACAGGCACGCCTTTCCTGGCCGACGACCGCAGTGCAACACCGCGCGACCGGGTTCGCGCAAGTCTCGCTCGCTATTTCCCGTAGAGACGATCCGAGCGGCCTTTTAACGAGACCAGCCGGCCGAATAACCTTCCAATGGTTGCATCGGCTAACGATTCGTTAACATCCCGCACCCTTGAGTGGTGGGCGGAAGGGTATGTTTTTTGCAACACTTTAGATTTTTTTTACCGAAACCCTGCTATTTCGCCCGATCCCACATATGTTCCCCGACGAGAAATCGTAAAAGCCACTGTGCTATTGCAAAACTCATTGCTAGATTGACGCCGACCGCTTCGGGTCATTGTTTGTACTGCGTAAGGCTGGAGCGCCGAAACACTTAGGGTCATGTCGACCCCGTAAAACACTGATCATGTAAATTGAATTGTGGGACAATGTGATGGTTTCCATTCGTACTGCCGCCCCCGCCCTGCTGCTTATTCTGGCAGGTTGCGTCAGCGGCCCAGATCATAAGCCACCGGAAATGCCTCTCCCGGCCAAATTCTCGGAGGGCGGTACGAAGGTCAATGGCGATATCGCCGGTTCACAATGGTGGACCGCTTTCGGCGACTCCAGACTGAATGCCTTCGCCGCCCAGGGTCTTGCCCAAAACCTTAACATCCAGCAGTCGCTGGAAGCCATCAATCAGGCTGAAGCTGCGGTCGTCACCGCAGGTGCCGGCGGCTTGCCGAGCCTGACGGTTAGCGGCGACCACACAACCAGCGGCCAGAAGGGCTCGCTGCGCACCCAGACCGAAACGCAAAACAGCACAGGCGGCACTGCTTCGGTTTCGTGGCTGCTCGACCTCTGGGGCCAATATCGCCGCGCAAGGGAAGGCGCCAACGCATCGCTCGATGCCGCTTACTCCAGCGTCGACATCGCACGGCTTACTTATCTTCAGGATCTCGCCACCAGCTACGTCAACGCCCGTTACTATCAGGCACTTGTGGCGATCGCTCAGGAAAACCTAAAGTCCCGCCGCGATACGCTCTCATTGACGAAGTTCCAGCTCGAAGCCGGTGCGGCATCCCGCCTCGACGTCGTTCAAGCTGAGGGCCTTGTCAATTCGACGCTTTCGACCATTCCCGGTTTCGAGATCAGCTATCGCCAGGCCGTGCACCATATCGCCACGCTGCTGAACGTGCCTTCTTCGACGATCATTGCGCAGATGCAGGGCGGCGGCAAACAACCGGTCTTCCGTGGCAGCGTCCGCACCGGCGTTCCTGCCGATCTGATCCGCAATCGACCAGACATCCGTCGCGCAGAGCGTCAACTCGCTGCGGCCACAGCGGAGATCGGCGTGGCGGAAGCCAAACTGCTGCCGTCGATCACGCTCAGCGGCGCGATCTCGCCGTCCTATATTCATACTTCGGCCAGAAGCGGCGGCCTGACCAGCTGGTCGTTCGGCCCGTCTCTGAACCTACCGATCTTCGACGGTGGCGCACTGCGTGCCGGCGTCAAGAGTGCAGAATCAGCGAGCCGCGAACAGTACATCGTCTGGCAGCAGACGGTGAGGAGTGCCATCGAGGATGTCGAAAACAACCTCTCGGCGGTCACCCGCGATGCCCAGACGGTCGCTGCTCTGCACGCGCAGGTGAAATCCTATCAGGAAGCCCTGCAGCTCTCGACCGCGAGCTACAAGGACGGTGCGTCTTCGCTGCTCGACGTTCTCGACGCGCAGCGCAACGTGACGGCAGCCCAGCAGAGCCTGGCGCAGGCCGTTCAGACGAGCGCCAACGACTACATCCTGCTGAACGTCAACATCGGCGCGGGCTATGTACCGGCCGGCAAGACGACCGTGGCTGAAGCGCCGGCCAAGATCGTCAAGGTCTCGGCCAAGAAGGCCAACTGAGGACATCGCCCCGTATAACGGGCGTTTCGCTTAAATCTTCAAAACCGCCGCAGTCACTTGCGGCGGTTTTTCGTTGGCGGAAACACAGCCGAAATTGAAAATGGCGCGCCCCGCTTTCGCAAAGCACGCCATCACCATGAAAAACAAAAAGGCCGGAGCAAACCGGCCTTTCGTCATCCGCCCTCACAACAGTGCCAGTACATCCGTGGTCAAAGGGAAAGCGGAACTGCAGCCAGATTGATCGTGAAAGGTTAACGATACGTCAACTTCACTTCCGCGATCGAAGAAGGATAAAAACTGCTCGCTTGGAGCGCGCCAGTCATCCATCGGCTGCATGACTGTAGCCTATGTCGGAATGCAACACGGCGATTTCAAGGTCGCGGCAATCATTCTTCCAGCCATGTCATGAGAGATACGCACTCCGGCGACAGTAACGCGCCGAACAGTAAGCCGCGCAGGCCTCGAACGCTTTATCCACAGTCGTTCAAGCTCCATTCATGCAAACACTTTTAAAACACATGCTGAGATTGAAGGCGCGCCGCGAAATCTATCAGATTCCGTGCATGCGCAGGCCTTTATCTTGCCGAAATTGGGAAGTCATACCGAATGGGCGCCGGGGTAGGCGTATCAGATGCCGAACAAGCACCGCACGGCGATTCGCGGCGACGGTGTGCAAAGGGAGAGTATTCATGAGGTTCAAGGTTCTTGCCGCGAGCATGCTGGCCGCACTCGTTGCGTTGCCGGCCATCGCGGAGGCAGCGGAAGGCTTTGCCACCGCAAATGTCAACATGCGGTCAGGCCCGAGCACCGCTTATCCGGCAGTGACCATGATCCCTGTCGGCGTGCCGCTGCGGATAAATGGCTGCCTCAACGAGACGCCCTGGTGCGACGTCTCGTTCTACGGTGGTCGCGGATGGGTCGCCGGCCGCTATATTCAGGCGACCTACCAGTCGCGTCGTATCTATGTCGATCCGCAATATTATCGCCCACTCGGTATTCCGACCGTGGTCTTCAACTTCGATGACTATTGGGGTCGTTATTATCGCGGCCGCGACTTCTACCGTGATCGCGATCGCTGGCGGCGCGGTCCCGGTTGGGTCGATCGTCGCCCGGATCGCAGTCCGGGATGGGACGGTGGATCAAACTGGAATGACGGACAGGATCGCAATTGGGACCGCCGTCCCGATCGCAATCGCGACTGGAACAGCGGATCGGACTGGAATGACGGACAGGATCAGAACTGGGATCGCCGCCCCGACCGTAATCGCGACGGCAATCGGGACTGGGGCCGCCAGCAGCCGGACAACAACCAGGATTTTGGCAGCCGGCCGGATCGCCGGCGCGATAATAACCGCCCCGACAACCAGCCGCGCCCCGAACCGCAGCAGCGACAGCCTCAAGCTCAACCGCAGCCCCAGCCGCAGCCGCAGCCGCAGCCGCAGAATAATCCGCGGCCGAATGCCGGTGCCCCGGGTCCTTATAGCCCTGACCATACGGATCCCTGCCCGGCGTCGGAACCGAATTGCCGCATGTCGGTAAGAGGTTCAAACCGCTGACGACGTTTTGCGAGACCTAGACAACAAAAGGCCGGCGACCCTAAAAGTCGCCGGCCTTTTTGATGCCATGCATACCAGCTTGAGAAGCTGCCCCGTCTTTATGGCCCGGTGGCGACAGCACAATAGGAAATCCCGCGGAATTGATCCGCTTTCAGGTAACGTGCCTATTGCCGCACTACCGCCAGGGCGCAGTTTCGAGCGATCGACGATCCGGCAGCGCGGAGGCGCTTCAATGGGTTTTCAGATGCGCTTCCCGCATTGCCGAGATGAACATCTCACGAGCTTCTTCGACGGATTTGCGGCCATCGATCGCTGCCCGGCAAACGCTTCTGGCCGCCACATACAGCGGACCGCGGCGGTCCGGCCAAAGATTGGCCATGCAATTCAATGCCTCGGATGGGCCTGTCACAGTCTGGGAACTACCTTGAACGAAACCGATCTCGATCGGATTGCTCCATTTGATGTGTCGCATGAATACTCCTCCTCACGCGCTACCAACTGCTTGGAACCGCCCTCCAAGACGGTCACATGACAATACTATAACTCTGATCAGATCATTCGAAAATACGCAACATTGCGAAGACCATTCGAAGTTTCGAAGCATTCGACCAGTTTCAATCGGCCGGCCGCTGAGACCCGCGAGACGAATTTCTGCAATAGCTTTTTGGGAAGTGCGGACATCCGCTGGATGCCGTTGCGAGCTGGCGTGCAACCTATTTCTCGCGGGCGATACGCTTTGCCTCGTCGGGCGAGAAGCCGGCCCGGCGGGCGAGCCGCTCCAGTCCGAATATCCGATCGATCTGGTCGACCAACCACAATTCAAAACGCTTCCACATTGGCGCAGCCTCCTCCGCCGCAAACCGTTCGCTCGCGGCAGCCCACGATGAACATCGCGCCCGGCCCGCCAAGACTGTTCAACGAAACAGCGGCGGCCTCTGCGCATTCGAGAGCAATTCCTGCTTTGTCGCGAAGTCGCCAAACAGCTTTTTCAGCCGGACTTCCTCGTCCTTGCAAATCCGGTGGCGCCGGGCAAAATCCTCGACACTCCACACCTCCCGCAGCCTGCTCTCGCCAGCTTTCTCTATCTTGATCAATGAACTCATAGGCTCGCCCTCTCGTTTTTATGGGACGATAATGCCCGGGACGGCGAAAAGTTCCCTGCGCGCCCCCATTCTGGATGGGCGAAAGCCGCTATCGCGAGGGCCGGAAATGTTCTTAATCCCTCCTTAAATCGCCGCATTTACAGTTCAGGCGGGATTTAATGTCTTCGCGAGGGGTTCGTGAACGAACGGCCGGCAGCGCTCCTGTCCGGAGCATCGGGATCATTCTTCCAAGATGATAGCCGGCAGACGGGCGATCGCGCGTCCTGAAGGGCATGTGCTGCCGTTGTGATCAGTTGGCAGCAGACATCGGAACACTGAAGCATCGAGGTACGACCGGCCCGCAATGGCAGATAAGAAAAAATCACGCCAGAGGATAGATCCATCCTTTTCCAGCGGCCGGGAACGCATCGATGACGGATTCAGCGCTGGCGAACGCATCGTTGGCGGCAGACGCTCGTCTCGATATGAAGAGCCGGAGTACGACGAGGACGAGGATGAGCCGGTGGTCGAAAAACCCCGCCGCTCGCGCAGCCGGCGCAAGCCCGCCCGACGTCCACCGCGCCGTGGTTTTTTCGGGTTCATCCGCACAACGATCTATTGGGGACTGGTGCTTTGCCTCTGGGCCGGCATCGGGCTTGCTGGCCTTGTCGCCTACTACGGGTCGCGCATGCCGAGCGCCAGCACCTGGGCCATTCCCGAGCGGCCGCCGAACGTAAAGATCGCCGGCCTCGACGGTAGCCTGATTGCCAACCGCGGCACGACCGGCGGCGAAGCCTTGGCGCTCAGCGACATGTCGCCCTACATACCCGAAGCCATCGTCGCCATCGAGGATCGGCGCTTCTATTCCCATTTCGGCTTCGATCCGATCGGTCTAGGCCGCGCCTTCGTGACCAACGTCCTGACGGGACACGCCGTCCAGGGCGGCTCGACGCTGACGCAGCAGCTCGCCAAGAACCTGTTCCTGTCGCCGGATCGCACGCTGGAACGCAAGGTGCAGGAAGTGCTGCTTGCGCTATGGCTGGAGCATAAATACACCAAGGACCAGATCCTGACGATGTATCTGAACCGCGTCTATTTCGGCTCGAACGCCTATGGCGTCGAGGCGGCCTCGCGGCGTTACTTCAACAAATCGGCCCGTGACGTGAACCTCGGCGAGGCCGCCATGTTGGCCGGCCTTGTCAAGGCGCCGTCGCGGCTGTCGCCCGCCCGTGATCCCGCCGCCGCGGAGGCTCGAGCCCAGCTGGTGCTGCAGGCCATGCAGGATCAGGGCTTCATCAGCGAGGCCGACATCAAGACCGCGATGTCGCAGCCGCCGACACGCTCGAAGAGCTACTGGAGCGGCGCGGAAAACTACGTCGCTGACATGGTCATGGATCAGCTTCCGAAGCTGATCGGCAGCGACATCAAGGATGACCTGATCGTCGACACCACCCTTGACATGTCGCTCGAGGAGAAGGCCGAAAAGGCGCTGAACGACGTGCTCGCCAAGGATGGCAAGAAGCTCAACGCATCCCAGGCCTCGCTCGTGTCCGTCGATGCGACGGGCGCCATCCGCGCGCTGGTCGGCGGTCGCGACTATGCACAAAGCCAGTTCAATCGCGCCGTCACCGCCAAGCGCCAGCCGGGCTCGGCCTTCAAGCCCTTCGTCTATACCGCGGCATTGGAAATGGGGCTAACGCCCAATTCGATCCGCAACGACGCGCCGATCAAGATCGGCAACTGGGCACCGGAGAATTACGAGCAGCGCTACAGCGGCCCCGTGACGCTTGCCACGGCGGTGGCGCAGTCGCTGAACACGGTTGCCGCGCAGCTCGTCGCCGAGGTCGGGGCGGACCAAGTGATCAAGGTGGCCCACAGGCTCGGCATCGAATCCGACCTGCAAGCCAACGCCTCCATCGCGCTCGGCACGTCGGAGGTCTCGCTGCTGGAACTGACCTCCGCTTACGCCGCCTTCATGAACGGCGGCTTCAAGGCGACACCCTACGTCGTGACCAAGGTTACGACCGCAGGCGGCAAGGTTCTCTACCAAGCCAATGTCGCCAATCCGCCACGCGTGATGAACCCGGATATCGTCGCCAACATGAACGCCATGATGGCCGGCGTCATCGCATACGGAACCGGCAAGTCGGCCCGCATTCCCGGCTGGCAGGCCGCCGGCAAGTCCGGAACGACGCAATCCTTCCGCGATGCGCTGTTCGTCGGATTTACCAGCCATCTGACCACCGGCGTCTGGTTCGGCAACGACGACGGCAAGTCGATGCGCAAGGTCACGGGCGGCGGGTTGCCGGCCAGGGCATGGAAGGATTTCATGATCGCCGCGCACAAGGGCTTGACGCCGGCACCGATCTTCGGTGGCGGCCAGATCATCGACAACGGCTTGCCCGTGGCGCAATCGGCGCCGAATGCCGACCAGCCCACGACGATCGGCAATATCATTTCCGGCACGTCCGGCGGCGGGCAGGCGATTCAGCAGCCGACGCTGCAACAGCGGCCGATCCAGCCGCAGATCGTCAACCAGACCGTTGCCAACGACGACCCGCAGGATCTGCCGCCGGCCAATCTGACCGACGACACCAACCCCTACAGCTCGAACACCTACGACACCGGCGACATCCCCCCTGCCGATGTGGGCGATACCAACCCCCACACGGCGACGGTGCGACCGCATCGTTCCTCGCTTCTCGACGTCATTCTGGGCCAATAAAAACGTAATTTTCAGCCTTGCCGCTTGCATGGCCGCGGCAAGGCTGATCTGATATAGGATTGCATGAAATCCACAGGCCCGCGGACGGCCCCGGCATGTGGAATTTGGGCGACAAACCATTCGTTTTGCTGGATTCCAGGTCATTTCCTGCCTTGCAGTCAGTAAAACCGCTACTTATATACGCCGCATCACCGCAGTCATGGCTGCGCAATCCTCAAGACCATCCCGTAAGGGGCTGTCAATGGAATGCCTGGCAGGGGTTCCGATAGCTTGCTTCAAGGAGAGAATGACATGGCAAAAGTAATTGGTATCGACCTTGGAACGACAAATTCCTGCGTCGCCGTCATGGACGGTAAAGACGCCAAAGTGATCGAAAATGCCGAAGGCGCCCGCACCACCCCGTCGATGGTCGCCTTCTCCGATGATGGCGAACGCCTCGTCGGCCAGCCGGCCAAGCGCCAGGCTGTGACAAACCCCACGAACACCCTCTTCGCGGTGAAGCGCCTGATCGGCCGCCGCTACGAAGATCCGACCGTTGAGAAGGACAAGCACCTTGTTCCGTTCACGATCGTCAAGGGCGACAATGGCGACGCTTGGGTCGAAGCCAACGGCAAGGGCTATTCGCCTGCACAGATTTCCGCAATGATCCTTCAGAAGATGAAGGAAACCGCGGAATCCTATCTCGGCGAGAAGGTCGAAAAGGCCGTCATCACCGTTCCCGCATACTTCAACGACGCGCAGCGTCAGGCAACCAAGGATGCCGGCAAGATTGCCGGTCTTGAAGTCCTGCGCATCATCAACGAGCCGACCGCTGCAGCACTCGCCTACGGTCTCGACAAGAAGGACGGCAAGACCATCGCCGTTTACGACCTTGGTGGCGGCACCTTCGATATCTCCATCCTGGAAATCGGCGACGGCGTCTTCGAAGTGAAGTCGACCAACGGCGACACCTTCCTCGGCGGTGAAGACTTCGACATGCGTCTCGTCGAATATCTCGTTGCCGAGTTCAAGAAGGACAACGGCATCGACCTCAAGGGCGACAAGCTCGCGCTGCAGCGCCTCAAGGAAGCTGCCGAAAAGGCGAAGATCGAACTGTCCTCCGCGCAGCAGACCGAAATCAACCTGCCCTTCATCACGGCTGACGCCACCGGCCCGAAGCATCTGACGCTGAAGCTGACGCGCGCCAAGCTGGAAAGCCTGGTCGACGACCTCGTGCAGCGCACCATCGCGCCCTGCAAGGCCGCCCTCAAGGATGCCGGCGTTACCGCTGCCGAAATCGACGAAGTCGTTCTCGTCGGCGGCATGAGCCGCATGCCGAAGGTACAGGAAGTCGTCAAGCAGCTGTTCGGCAAGGAACCGCACAAGGGCGTCAACCCGGATGAAGTCGTCGCTCTCGGCGCCGCCATCCAGGCCGGCGTTCTGCAGGGCGACGTCAAGGACGTTCTGCTGCTCGACGTGACCCCGCTGTCGCTCGGCATCGAAACGCTTGGTGGCGTCTTCACCCGTCTGATCGAACGCAACACGACGATCCCGACGAAGAAGTCGCAGACCTTCTCGACCGCTGACGACAATCAATCGGCCGTGACCATCCGCGTCTCGCAGGGCGAGCGCGAAATGGCTGCCGACAACAAGCTGCTCGGCCAGTTCGACCTCGTCGGCCTGCCGCCCGCTCCGCGCGGCGTGCCGCAGATCGAAGTCACCTTCGACATCGACGCCAACGGCATCGTCCAGGTTTCGGCCAAGGACAAGGGCACCGGCAAGGAACAGCAGATCCGCATCCAGGCTTCCGGCGGTCTTTCCGACGCCGACATCGAGAAGATGGTCAAGGACGCCGAAGCCCACGCTGCCGAAGACAAGAAGCGTCGCGAAGGCGTCGAAGCCAAGAACCAGGCCGAAAGCCTGATCCACTCCAGCGAAAAGTCGCTGAAGGATTATGGCGACAAGGTCAGCGAAGCCGATCGCAATGCGATCTCCGACGCAATCGCAGCGCTGAAGGCGGCGACCGAAGCTTCCGAGCCGGACGCCGAAGATATCAAGGCCAAGACCCAGACGCTCATGGAAGTTTCCATGAAACTCGGCCAGGCGATCTATGAGGCCCAGCAGGCGGAAGCCCCTTCGGCTGATGCCTCGGCAGCCGGCAAGGACGACGTTGTCGATGCCGACTACGAGGAAATCAAGGACGAAGACGACCGCAAGCGGTCAGCATAAGCGCGAACCGAAAGGTTCTCGAGGAGCTACTGCGCCGCGCGTCCTTTTGGACGCGCAAAGGGCGCAGCGGAATTTAAAGTGGCGCATAAGCCTTTCCTTAAACCCTATCAATTTAAGGGGTTGTGCGCATGATCCGGCTGCCTTCGGGCAGCCGGAAATCCATTTCCGGGGTCTAATCCTTAATGGCAAAAGCGGATTTTTACGAGACATTGGGCGTCTCAAAGACGGCGGACGAGAAAGAGCTGAAGAGCGCCTTTCGCAAGCTGGCGATGCAATTTCATCCGGACAAGAACCCGGACGACAGCAGCGCCGAGCGGAAGTTCAAGGAAATCAACGAAGCCTACGAGACGCTCAAGGATCCGCAGAAGCGCGCGGCCTATGATCGCTATGGCCACGCGGCTTTCGAGCACGGCGGCATGGGTGGCGGAGGCGGTTTTGGTGCCGGCTTCGGCGGCGGCGGTTTCTCCGATATTTTCGAGGATATTTTTGGCGAGATGATGGGTGGCGGCCGCGCACGCGGACGTTCCTCCGGCGGTCGCGAACGCGGTGCCGATCTTCGCTACAATATGGAAATCTCGCTCGAGGAAGCCTTCGTCGGCAAGACGGCGCAGATCCGCGTGCCGACCTCGCTCACCTGCGACGTCTGTTCCGGCTCCGGTGCCAAGCCCGGCACGCAGCCGAAGACCTGCGGCACCTGCCAGGGCTCCGGCCGGGTGCGCGCCGCACAGGGCTTCTTCTCTGTCGAACGTACCTGCCCGACCTGCCATGGCCGCGGCCAGATCATTCCCGATCCCTGCACCAAGTGTCATGGCCAGGGCCGCGTGACCGAAGAGCGTTCGCTCTCCGTCAACATTCCGGCCGGCATCGAGGACGGCACGCGTATCCGCCTGCAGGGCGAAGGCGAAGCGGGTCTTCGTGGCGGGCCTGCGGGCGACCTCTACATCTTCCTTTCCGTCAAGCCGCATGAGTTCTTCCAGCGCGACGGCGCCGACCTTTATTGCGCGGTGCCCATCTCGATGACGACGGCCGCGCTTGGCGGCACCTTCGATGTGGCGACGCTCGACGGCACGAAATCGCGCGTCACCGTTCCCGAGGGGACGCAGGTCGGCAAGCAGTTTCGCTTGAAGGCCAAGGGCATGCCGGTGCTGCGCTCGAGCCAGGTCGGCGATCTCTATATCCAGATCCAGATCGAGACGCCGCAGAAACTGACCAAGCGCCAGCGCGAACTCCTGCAGGAATTCGAGCAGATCTCGTCGAAGGACAACAATCCCGAATCGACGGGCTTCTTTGCCCGCATGAAGGATTTCTTCGATACCTTCAGCGATTGAACGGCGAATCAAATTGCTTCCCATAAAACCGGCCGGTGATTCGGCCGGTTTTTTCGTTTGCGGCCGAATCACCAGCCCTCGTGGCTCGAGACAGCCCTACGGGCCTCCTCACCGTGAGGCTGATGTGCACGGCAAAATCCTTGCGCTCGGGCGATGTTCGGCATACCCCTCGGCCACCGACTAAGAATCCGAAAGACCAATGCCGCACAAGGTTTTCATCTCGCGCCTGAAGCTTACCGACTTCCGCAATTATGCGGCGGCCGCACTTGCGCTTGACGAGCGGCATGTGGTGCTGACCGGTGACAACGGCGCCGGCAAGACCAATCTCATGGAGGCGGTTTCTCTTCTCTCGCCCGGGCGCGGCCTGCGGCGTGCAGCCTATGCGGATATCACTCGCGTCCGTGCGCCGGGTGGATTTTCGATCTTTGCCGAACTCGAAGGCATTGAGGGCTCAGTCGAGATCGGCACCGGCATCGACGCGACAGACGAGGCGGCGACCCGCAAATTGCGAATCAACGGCACGGCGGCCAAGACCGTGGACGAGTTGACCGATCATCTGCGCGTTCTCTGGTTGACGCCGGCCATGGACGGCCTCTTCACTGGCGGCTCTTCCGAACGCCGCCGCTTCCTCGACCGGCTGGTGCTGTCGCTCGATCCCGCCCATGGCCGTCGTGCCAGCGATTTCGAGCGCGCGATGCGCAGCCGCAACAAGCTGCTGTCCGAGGGCCGGTTCGATCCCTCCTGGCTTGCCGGCATCGAGGAGCAGATGGCGAGCCTCGGCATCGCCATGGCGATCGCGCGGCAGGAGATGCTCGGCCTTCTTTCGCGGCTGATTGCCGAAACGCGCGAGGCAACGCCATTTCCCTCGGCGGCTCTTGAACTTTCCGGCTTCCTCGACGGGCAATTCGATCGACCGGCCGTCGACCTCGAGGATCATTACGCCGCCCTGCTGCGCGAGGGACGCTACCGCGATGCGGCGGCCGGGCGAACGCTGGATGGGCCGCACCGAGCCGACCTGCTGGTGCGCCATCGCGAAAAAGACATGGAGGCGGAACGCTGCTCGACCGGCGAGCAGAAGGCCCTGCTTGTCGGCCTGATCCTCGCCCATGCGCGCCTCGTCGGCAATCTGACCGGGCACGCGCCGATCCTGCTGCTTGACGAGATTGCCGCGCATCTCGACGAGGGCCGGCGCGCCGCACTGTTCGATCTCATCGATGGGCTCGGCGGACAGGCGTTCATGACCGGCACGGACAAGGCGATGTTTTCAGCGCTCGGCGAGCGCGCGCAGTTCTTTACCGTGGCGCATGGCGGCATTACAAAATCCTAGCACCTCAAAACCGCCGATCATGATAGAATTGCCGCCATGGATCCTTTAACCTCAGACGAAATCGCCCGTTATCAGCGCCATATCCTGCTGCCCGAAATCGGTGGCGCCGGCCAGCAGAAATTGAAGGCCGCGCGCGTTCTGGTGATCGGCGCGGGCGGGCTCGGGGCGCCTGTATTGCAATATCTTGCGGCCGCCGGCGTCGGTACGCTCGGCATTACCGACGACGACCGCGTCTCGCTGTCCAACCTGCAGCGGCAGGTGATTCATGACACCGGCACCATCGGCGAATTGAAGACGCAAAGTGCGGCTGACGCCATCGCAAGGCTCAACCCGCATGTGCGGACCGTCCGTTTCGAGGAGCGTTTCTCCGCCGACACGGCTGCGCGGCATCTCGCCGGTTTCGATCTCGTCATCGACGGCTCCGACAATTTCGACACGCGCTATGCCGCAGCCGACGCGACTGAAGCCGCCCACCTGCCGCTCGTGACCGGCGCGGTCGGGCGATTCGACGGGTCCGTGACGACGTTGAAGCCCTATGAGAACGGCACCGACGGCGCGCCCAATCCGCGCTATCGCGATCTCTTCCCGGCACCGCCGCCGGAAGGCTTAATTCCAAGCTGCGCGGAGGCCGGCATCATCGGTGCACTGACCGGCGTCATCGGCACGCTGATGGCGATGGAGGCGATCAAGCTCATGACCGGCATCGGCGAACCGCTGATCGGCCGACTGCTGCTCTACGACGCGCTCACGGCGCGCTTCGAGACCATTCGTTATCGCCGCAAGCGCAGCAAGGTGGCAGCGGAATGAGCGATATTACGATTCAACGGCTGAATGGCAGCTTCGACCGCTGGGACGCATTGCTCGACCTCATCCTTGCCTCTTTCGCCTATATGAACGGACGGATCGACCCACCCTCATCTGCGCTTGCGCTGACGTCGCAGTCCCTCAGGGAAAAAGCTCGCAACGAGATCGGCTATGTCGCGCTTGATGGAGATAAGATAGCCGGCTGTGTATTTTGTCGCGCCGAGCCGGATAGCCTCTATATCGGCAAGTTGGCCGTGTTGCCGACCGCGCAACGCAAGGGGATCTGCAGGCGTCTGCTGACATATGCGGAGGCTGACGCGCGCGAGCGAGGTCTCGCCGTCCTGCGGCTGGAAACGCGCATCGAACTTACCGAAAACCATGCAACCTTCGCCGCGTTGGGCTTCGCCAAAACCGCCGAGAATCGCCATCCGGGCTTCGATCGCACGACGTCGATCGAGATGCAGAAATTCCTACCGTAGCGATTCGCGCCTTCGGCCCTCACGCCTCCCGCGGCGGGATGCGCGTGATGCGGGCGCCGAGCGCGTTCAGCCGCTCCTCGATGCGCTCATAGCCGCGCTCGATCTGCTGCGCGTTGTTGATGATGCTCGTGCCTTCGGCGCACATCGCCGCGATCAGCATGGCCATGCCGGCGCGGATGTCGGGACTTTCGAGCTGGGCGGCGCGCAGCTTCGACGGGCCGGCGACGATGGCGCGATGCGGGTCGCACAAAACGATTCGCGCGCCCATGGCGATCAGCTTGTCGACGAAGAACATCCGGCTTTCGAACATCTTCTCGAACATCAGAACGACACCGTCGCATTGCGTCGCGGTGACGATGGCGATCGACATAGTGTCGGCCGGGAAAGCCGGCCACGGCTGGTCCTCGATCTTCGGAATATGGCCGCCGAAATCGGACTGGATCTTCATCTCCTGCCCGGAGGGAATAATCAGATCATCGCCCTCGATACGGCAGCGGATGCCGAGGCGCTCGAAGGTCATCAAGGTGGAGCGCAGATGCTCGACACCCGCCTTGCGGATGGTGATTTCCGAGCCGGTGACGGCGGCAAGGCCGATCAGCGACCCCACCTCGTTATGGTCAGGCCCGATCCGGTGCGTGACGGCACCCAACGGCTGGCCGCCGTGGATCGTCATCATGTTGGTGCCGATCCCTTCGATGCGGGCGCCCATGGCGATGAGAAAGCGCGCCAGATCCTGCACATGCGGCTCGGAGGCGCAGTTGCGCAGGATCGTCGTGCCTTCGGCTGACACCGCAGCGCAGAGCGCGTTTTCCGTCGCCGTCACCGAGGGTTCGTCGAGGAAGACATCGGCGCCGCGCAGCCGTTCGGCGCGAAAACTATAGACGTGGTTGACGCTGATCTCGGTGCCGAGCTGTTCCAGCGCCAGGAAATGCGTGTCGACACGCCGGCGGCCGATGACGTCGCCGCCGGGCGGCGGCAAGGTGATCTCGCCGCAACGCGCCAACATCGGGCCGGCAAGCAAGATGGAGGCACGGATGCGGGCGCAGAGGCCCGGATCGAGATTGGCGGGGCGCAGTTCGCGTGCCTCGATTTCGAGCTCGTTGCGCCCGAGCCAGCGCACCTTCGCGCCGACCGACTGGATCAACTCCACGAGCGCCTCGACGTCGCGGATGCGCGGCACGTTGCTGAGCTCGACGCGCTGATCGGTCAGCAGCGATGCAGCGATGATCGGCAGCGCGGCATTCTTGTTGCCGCTCGGCTCGATCTCACCCGACAGCTTAAAGCCGCCTTCAACGACATATTGGATCCGCTCATGCGGTAGCGCCCGTGCCATTTCTCTTCTGCCCTTCCTGCTTCGTACCTGCGGTCATCTCTGGGTCGCCTTTATGACATGGGCGTGACCGGCCCCGAGGCGGATGCATTGATTTTGGATGTGAATGACAACTTGCGCCCTGGGCAAAACCGGGCCGGCTCAAAGCGCCACCCGCCGAGCGAAAACGTATCAGCGAAACGGCAGCACGCGATTGGGCGGACGATGTCCGTCGATGAAGGCGCGGATGTTGATGATGACCTTGTCGCCCATGTCGATGCGGCCTTCCAATGTGGCCGAACTCATATGCGGCAAAATAACCACCTTGCCCTCATTGGCGAGCTTCACCAGCTTCGGACTGACGGCCGGCTCGTTCTCGAA
Source organism: Rhizobium sp. SG570 (assembly GCF_012275345.1). Classification (NCBI taxonomy): domain Bacteria; kingdom Pseudomonadati; phylum Pseudomonadota; class Alphaproteobacteria; order Hyphomicrobiales; family Rhizobiaceae; genus Rhizobium; species Rhizobium sp. SG570. The sequence continues at coordinate 20,741 of NZ_JAAZQI010000024.1, forward strand.
CACGTCGAGGCCGGCGCCGGCGATCTTGCCTTCGCGCAGGATCTTGATCAGCGCCGTCTCGTCGATCACATCGCCGCGCGCCGTGTTGACGATATAACTCGTCGGCTGCAGCAGCGCCAAACGGCGCGCCGAGATCAGATGGAAGGTCGCGGGCGTGGACGGGCAATTGACCGAAACGATATCGACGCGGGCAAGCATCTGGTCGAGGCTGTCCCAATAGGTGGCCTCGAGCTCGTCTTCCGTCGCCGGATTGACCCTCTTGCGGTTGTGATAGTGGATGGACAGGCCGAATGCCTTGGCGCGGCGGGCAACGGCGGTGCCGATGCGCCCCATGCCGACGATGCCGATGCGCTTGCCGTGAATGCGGCGGCCGAGCATCCAGGTCGGCGACCATCCCGCCCATTCGCCGGGGTTGTCGGTCAGTATCCGCGCACCTTCGGCGAGGCGGCGCGGCACAGCGAGAATGAGCGCCATCGTCATATCGGCGGTATCCTCGGTCAGCACGTTCGGCGTGTTGGTGACCGTGATGCCACGGCGGGCGGCGGCTTCGACGTCGATATGGTCAGTGCCGTTGGAGAAGCTGGCGATCAGCTTCATCTGCGGCCCGGCCTCTTCGATCAGCGCGGCGTCGATACGATCGGTGACCGTGGGCACCAGCACATCCACGGTTCGAACCGCCGCGGCAAGCTCCGCCGGCGTGCGCGGCCGGTCGTCGATATTCAGTTCGGCGTCGAACAGTTCGCGCATCCGCGTCTCCACCGCATCCGGCAGTTTGCGCGTGACGTAAACCTTCGGTTTTTTCTTCGTCGTCATGGAGAGCGGCGATGCCTTGTTCAGATGTTCTTAACCAAGAAGCGGGATAATTTTCCCGTTCCGGGCATTTCTACCAGACCCGCAGGCGAAGACAAACAAAACTCGCTGGCGCGATCCAGGGATTTGCCGCTGACCGGAGCCAAAAGGCGACCCGACGGCGCCTTGATCATGATGAACGAACGGAAATCCCATGCGTGGCAGAGTATTGAAGTCCTGCGCCATTTTCGCGATCGGCCTGATGATGGCCGGTGCCGCCGCCGATCTTGCCGTGGCGCAGGCCGCCAAGGGGCCGAGCGGATTGCCGTTGCCGAGGTTCGTCACGCTGAAGTCGAAGCGGGTCAACCTGCGCATCGGTCCGAGCGCGGATTATGCCGTCTCATGGCTCTATCTCAAGCAGGGATTGCCGGTCGAGATCATCCAGGAATACGATAATTGGCGGCGCGTACGCGATTCCGACGGCACCGAGGGCTGGGTCAACCAGTCGCTGCTGTCGGGCCAGCGCTCGGCGCTCGCAGCCCCATGGATGAAGGGCAAGGGCAAGGCCGTCTTCGTCAACATGCGCCGCGACGCCCAGCCATCCGCCAGCGTCATCGCCAAGCTTCAACCCGGCGTGATGATGAGCGTTCGCGAATGCACCGGCGACTGGTGCATGGTCACCGCCGATGGCACGGAGGGCTGGGTTGCACAGTCCGAGATCTGGGGCGCCTATCCCGGCGAAGCCTTCAAGTAGAGAATTCCACAAAGCTCCGCGACATCAGCAACCGCGCAACTTTTCCGGCGCAATGATATATCCGGCATCGGAACGGGAGAGTGGCGGCCTTGGGTTATATGTTAGGCGTTTTCGGCGTTGCCATCGTTGTGTTCGCCTCGACCAATGTGGATGACATTTTCGTTCTTCTCGGCTTCTTTGCCGATCCGAAATTCCGGGCGAAGCAGGTCGTCATCGGCCAGTATCTCGGCATTGCCGTTCTCTATGCTGTCAGCGTTGTCGCCTCGTTCCTCGTGCTCGTCATTCCCGCCACCTATATCGGCCTGCTCGGTTTCGCGCCGATCTTTTTCGGCTTCAGGAGATTATGGGAGCTCTGGAACGGCGTCGAAACAGGCGACAATCCGGAGGACCACGAGAAGGCTTCAGCGGGGCATAGCAATATCGTCGCCGTCACCCTGGTGACGATCGCCAATGGCGGCGACAACATCAGCATCTATACGCCGCTCTTTGCCACCCGCTCCGCCTATGAGATCCTGGCCATCGGCTGCATCTTCGCGATCCTGACGGCGGCTTGGCTCGGCGCTGCCCATTCTCTGGTGAACCATCCGACGCTTGGCGCACCGATCAGACGCCACGGGCACAGGATCGTGCCGTTCATCCTGATCGCCCTCGGCATCCTCATCCTCTATGAGGCCGGGACTGCGACGCTTTTCTGGGTATAGGCGGCCCCGGCCGGCCTTATAGGAAAAGCCGCCCGCAGCGGTCTGCTGAAGGCGGCTTCGACTATCTGAGAAAACGAAAAAGCTTCAGACAACGAGCCCCATCAAAGGAGCCCGAATTCCTTGGCGGCTTCCGACAGCGATCGCATCGGCCGCGGACCGATCTGCTCGATGACGATAGCTGCGGCGAGGTTGCCGAGCTTGCCGCAATCTTCGAGCGTACGGCCCTGCGTATAGCCGAACAGGAAACCGGCGGCGAAGAGATCACCGGCACCGGTCGTATCGACGCGCTCCTCGATCGGATGGGCATCGACCACATAACGTTCGGTGCCGCGCACGATGACGGCGCCGTCCTTGCCTGTCGTGACAGCTGCGATCTTGCAATCGGCTGAAATCAGCGTCAGCGCCGTGTCGAAATCCTCGGTCTCGTAAAGCGACAAAGCCTCATCGCGATTGGCGAAGACGATATCGACCGTGCCCGAACGCATCAGGTCCAAGAATTCGCCGCGATAGCGGCCGACACAGAAACTGTCGGACAAGGTCATCGACATTTCGCGGCCATTGGCGTGGGCGATGCGGGCGCATTCGCGAATCGCTTCCTTGGCGCGCGGCGGATCCCAGAGATAGCCTTCGAAATAGGTGACCTTGGCGTCGGCGACGACATCTTCCTCCACGTCTTCCGGGCCGAGCTCCACGCAGGCGCCGAGATAGGTGTTCATGGAGCGCTCGCCGTCCTCGGTGACGAAGATCATCGAACGGGCGGTCGGCGGGAAGGTGCCTTTCGCCTTGGTCTCATAATGCACGCCCTGGGCGCGGATATCGTGAGCGAAGATCTCTCCGAGCTGATCCTCGGCGACCTTGCCGAAATAAGCGGCCCTGCCGCCGAAATTCGCCACACCCGCGGCCGTATTGCCGGCGCTGCCGCCGGACGCCTCAAGCGCCGGGCCCATGCGGGAATAGAGAAGTTCCGCGCGCTCGGCATCGATGAGATTCATCGCGGCCTTGGTGATTTTGTTGTCGATCAGGAACTGATCGTTACAGCGGGCGATAATGTCGACGATGGCATTGCCAACGGTCAGTACATCGAAGCGAGTCATCAATAGGAGGGTCCCGGTATAGGTGATAGCCGGTATCCGGTATTATCGGTTTTTCCGAAGTTTGGAAGAAAAATCGGCACCGGGACAGTTAACTTAATTCCCATCAGTCATTCGACTGTCACTTTCCATGTGTAAATCCTTAACAAGCGGCTGGGATCGGAAGCTCACAAGGCCTCCAAGCCAGCCTGGGAAGGTATGATACCTTCCGCCTCCCCGGTACGCGGGCCGACCACGGATGAACTGGCGGCATGTGCACCGGGAGGACCGTCCGGCGGGACCGGATCGGCAAAAGCGGGTTTGATCCCGCTTTTTTGCTTTTGCGGCTTCTCACGATGGGCCAAGCTGCTACAACTTCCGGGTCAAATCCCTCGAGCTCACCCTTCACGGCCCTCGCCCGGCATGTCCGAAATCTTTACCGACGTCCTTCCGGTTTTCCTGCTGATTCTCGTCGGCTGGGTGATCGTGCGCACCGGTCTCTTGAAGGCCGAGGTCGGCGAGGCGATGAGCGAGTTCGTGTTCAAGATCGCCGTGCCGCTGCTGCTGTTCCAGACCATTGCGGAGGCGAATTTTCGCGGCGCCTCGCCGTTTCGATTGTGGATCGCCTATTTTTCCGGCGTTGCCATCACCTGGACTGCCGGCCATCTGGTGGCGACGCGGCTGTTCGGGCGGGATGCGCGCATCGGCGTACTGGCCGGCGTGTCCTCCGCCTTCGCCAACACGATCTTCATCGGCCTGCCGCTGGTGGGGCGCACGGTCGGGCCAGACGGCATCATGGCGATGTCGATCCTGATTGCCGTGCATCTGCCGACGATGATGATCGCCGGCACGCTGCTGATGGAGCAGGCCGAACGCAAGGAAAACGGCGGCGCCGGCCGCAGCATATGGAAGCTCCTCCGGCAGGTCGGCAGGAACCTTGTCCGCAATCCGCTGGTCATCGGGCTTCTCTGCGGCCTCGTCGTGCATATCGTCGGCATTCCCTTGCCGGCGACGCTTGGCACCGTCGTCGACAGCATCGCCAATATTGCCGGCCCGGCGGCGCTGATCTCGCTCGGCATGGCGCTGCGCCAATACGGGCTATCAGGCAATCTCGGCATCACCAGCGTCATGGCGGCTTTCAAGCTTTTCCTGCTGCCGGCCTCAGTGCTGGCGGCCGGCCACCTCCTCGGTCTCAGCCCGGAATGGCGGGCCGCACTCGTGCTCACAGCCGCAGTTCCAACAGGTGTGAACGCCTGGCTGATTGCCAATCGCTTCGGCGTCGGTCACAGTCTCGCAGCCTCGACGATTACGCTGACGACCGCGCTCGGCGCATTTTCGGTGTCGCTCTGGGCCTATATTCTCGGCTAGGCCGGCCCCAAGCCGCCAATGGCCGGGACGACATATCTCCGCATTCGGAGAAACAGGCAGGAAAATGGTCATATATTTGCGCATCGCAGCCTTGAAGACTGAAGCGCAGCAAAGGATGGCACATGAATATTGCAGCTCCACTCACCAATCCCGCTTCGGCCTATTCGCAGAAAGTCTTCGTACTCCAGGGAGGCGGCGCTCTCGGCTCCTATCAGGCGGGCGCCTTCGAAGCGCTCCGAGAACAGAATATCGAACCCGACTGGATCGCCGGCATCTCGATCGGCGCGATCAATGCCTCGATCATGGCCGGCAATGTGCCGGGAGAGCGGCTCAAGGCGCTGCGCTCCTTTTGGAACAAGGTCGGCATCCAGCTCCCGGTCGACGTGTTGATGGAACAGCAGCGCCAGAGCACCGCTTTCTATCGCACGGTCAGCAGCTGGTGGGTGTCGACCTTCGGCGTCCCCGGCTTCTTTTCGCCCTGGCAGATTCCATCCTGGTTCCAGGCGCCTGGTTCCAAGGGCGCGACCAGCATCTACGACACCGAGCCATTGCGGCAGACGCTGCTCGACCATGTCGATTTCGACCGAATCAATCACGGCCCGGTGCGGCTCAGCCTCGGTGCGGTCAATGTGCGCACCGGCAACTTCGCCTTTTTCGACAATAAGGACACCAAGATCGCGCCGGAACACGTAATGGCGAGCGGCGCCCTGCCGCCGGGCTTTCCGGCGATCAAGATCGGCGGCGAGCAATACTGGGACGGCGGCCTGGTTTCGAACACGCCGCTGGGCTACGTGCTCAGCAACGGCGCGGGCGTCGATACCGTGGTGTTTCAGGTCGATCTCTTCAGCGCCGTCGGCAATCTGCCGCAGGATCTCGAAGAAGTCGAGGAGCGGCGCAAGGACATCACCTATTCGAGCCGCACCCGACTGAACACCGACCTCTTTCTGGAGCGCCACCGCCTGAGGCGCGCCATATCCGAACTTTATGCCCACCTTCCCGATGAGGCCAAGGCCGACCCCGAAATCCAGAAGCTGCAGGTGCATAGCTGCGACTACAGCGTCACCATCATCCACCTGATCTATCGTAACAAGCAGTTCCGCTCACATTCCAAGGACTACGAGTTCTCAGCGCTTTCGATGCGCGAGCATTGGGACGCTGGCTTGCGCGACGGCCGCAAGGCATTGGCTCCGCAGGAATGGCGCGTGCCGCCCAAGGCCGAGGAAGGGCTGAAGGTCTATGATCTCGATCAGAGGACGCGCTCGCGCAAGCATGCTCTCTGAAAAACGGCACGAAGAAGCCCGGCCATTCTGACCGGGCTTTCGATTGCGGGTACCGATGTCAATATCAGTTGGTCGCAGCAGCCGGCGCGGCGTTCGGATCCGGCAGCGGCACCTGCGTATCGGCAAGCGTGCGCAGATAGGCGATCACGTTGGCGCGATCCTCTTCCTTGGGCAGGCCGGCAAAGCCCATTGCCGTTCCGGCAACGAACTTCTTCGGAGCAGCGAGGAAGTGATAGAGATGATCGTAAGTCCACTTTTCCGAGCCGCCCTTGGAGAAGTCCTTCATGCCGGAGGAATAGGCAAAGCCCTCATGCTCGCCGACCGGGCGATCGACGATGCCCCAGAGATCCGGGCCGACCTTGTTCGGTCCGCCTTTTTCCCCGGAATGACAGGCTTGACACTTCTTGAAGATCGTTTCGCCGACCTTGGCATCAGCCTTCTGCAAGAGCTGGGCGATCGGCGTATCCGGCTTGGCGGCCGCGGCCTTGTCGCCTGCAGCCGGTTCCTCGGCCGCGACGATGGCGAAACCGGGCTTTTCCGGTGCCTCTGAATGGAAAATAAATCCTGACGCGAGCGACACGGACTTCAACACGAACAGCGTGGCCAAAAGTGCCCCGACTCCCATGTTCACGTAGGATGAATTCATCTGCTATGCTCCCCTCGCCACCAGCATCCTCTGCCGGCCCATCTTGAATTCGCGCGAAACCTATGTCTTTTGGCTGTTTCTTGCAACTCTGTAAACCGCCTCCACCATGAGACGTTTTGACACTTTTCCCGCGGGAATAGAAGGCCCAAGAATGACAGATTCAAATTTAGACAAGACCCTGGTCCTCATTCCCGCCCGCATGGCTTCCACTCGGCTGCCGGGCAAGCCGCTCGCGGATATTTGCGGCCTGCCCATGATCGTACAGGTTGCCAAGCGCGCGCGCGAGGCGGCGATCGGTCGCATCGTCGTCGCCGTCGATCACGAGGATACCTATGCCGCCGTTGCCAATGCCGGCTTCGAAGTCGTCATGACGCGCAGGGATCATCAATCGGGCTCGGACCGCATCTATGAGGCGCTGCAGGCCGTCGATCCCGAAGGCCGCGCCGAAATCATCGTCAATGTCCAGGGCGACCTGCCGACCATCGATCCCGAAACCATCCGCGCATCGCTGCGTCCGCTCGAAAATCCGGCCGTCGACATTGCCACGCTGACCGTCGAGATCAAGGACGAGGAAGAAAAGACGGCACCGAGCGTCGTCAAGGTGGTCGGTTCGGCCATTTCGGACAATCGCCTGCGGGCGCTCTATTTCACCCGGACGACCGCGCCCTACGGCAATGGTCCGCTCTATCACCATATCGGCCTTTATGCCTATCGTCGCGCGGCGCTCGCAAAATTCGTCAGCCTCGGCCCATCGCCGCTGGAACTGCGCGAATCGCTGGAGCAGCTGCGGGCGCTGGAAGCCGGCATGCGCATCGACGTCGAGATCGTTGACACGATCCCACTCGGTGTCGATACTCCCGCCGACCTCGAAAAGGCTCGCCGTATCCTTTCCGCCGCTTCTCTCTGACGGCACTCCCCAAAGGCAGTCCCATGATCACCAAGACCAACAAGATCTCCTTCCAGGGCGACTACGGCGCCAATTCCGACATGGCCTGCCGTGACATGTTCCCGACCATGGAGCCGCTGCCCTGCCAAACCTTCGAGGACGCCTTCACCGCGATCGACAACGGCGAAGCCGATCTCGGCATGATTCCGATCGAGAACACCATTGCCGGGCGCGTCGCCGACATTCACCACCTGCTGCCGGAATCGCGACTGCATATCGTCGGCGAATATTTCATGCCGATTCGCTTCCAGCTGATGGTGCTGCCTGGAGTGACCAAGGAAGAGATCCGCACGGTGCACAGCCACATCCATGCGCTCGGCCAGTGCCGCAAGATCGTGCGCGCCAACGGCTGGAAGCCGGTCATCGCCGGCGATACGGCGGGTGCGGCCAAGCTGGTGCAGGAAACCGGCGACCGCAGCATGGCGGCGCTGGCGCCACGGCTTGCGGCCGACCTTTATGGCCTTGAAATCATCGCCGAGAATGTCGAGGACACCGAAGACAACATGACGCGCTTCGTCGTTTTGTCGCGCAACGAGACCTGGGCGGAACGCAGCGCGCCGGACGAAAAAATCGTCACCACTTTCGTCTTCAACGTCCGCAACATTCCCGCCGCGCTCTACAAGGCGCTCGGCGGCTTCGCCACCAACGGCATCAACATGACGAAGCTCGAAAGCTACCAGCTCGGCGGCCGTTTTGTCGCAACGCAATTCTATGCCGATATCGAAGGCCATCCCGCCGATGCGCATGTGCGCCGCGCGCTGGAAGAACTGCGCTTCTTCTCGGAAAAAGTCCGCATCCTCGGCGTCTACAAGGGGCATCCGATGCGGGGCGATCTCTAAGTCCGGTCGTGTCGGAAGCCACCTCGTGGTTCGAGGCACCACCGTTTTCGCTGCGCTCCCACGGCAGTGCCCCTCACCATGAGGTGGAGTGCCTTCTGTGGCGGCACAAAAGATCAGTCCTCATGGTGAGGTGCGAAAGCACCCTGAGCCTGTCGAAGGGCTGCAGCCTCGAACCACGAGGGCGGATGGCGATACCGCTGCGCTTCCACCGTCAGCTATTCCGCAGCCTTGGTAACGACCTCAATGCGATGGCCGTCCGGATCGATGACGAAGGCGGCAAAATAATTCGGGCCATAGTGAGGCCGAAGACCCGGTGCCCCATTGTCCACGCCGCCGTGAGCCAGCGCAGCCTCATAAAACGACGAAACGGCTTCGCGGCCTGGTGCGGCAAAGGCGAGATGAAAGCCGGAGCTGGGAGCTCGAGCGTCCTTGCTCCGCAATTTGATGGCGAACTTGTCGCCGCCGCCTGCTGGGCCATATCCGATCGCTTGGTCGGGATTGCCTGGGTTTAGGTCTTCCCAAACCCGCACATAGCCAAGCGGTGCAAATGCCGCGTCATAGAATGCAGCGGCTTTCTCGATATCCGCGACACCGAATGAAATGTGATGCAGCAATTGCGCCTTCCCTAGCTCTCTGGGTTATCGATCAGTCTCTTCCGCGAATGCCGCAAGTCAACTCGAATAATGGACGATTTGCCCCTCATCCGGCCTGTCGGCCACCTTCTCCCCGCGAGCGGGGAGAGGGCTAGGGTGAGGGGCAAGCCACACGCCTGGCAGCTTATTTATCCGGCTCACAAACCCGGAGCCGATGACCGTCAGGATCGAGGACGACGAAGGTCGGGCCGAAATCCATCGTCGTCAGTTCCTGCGCAATCGGCAGACCACGCGCCTTCCAATCCTTGTAGTGCTGTTCGACGGCGCCTGCGCCTTCGACCATGAAGCCCAGTTCGCCGCGATTGCCGATGGCGGAGGGCTGCGGTTCGACGCTGCTGCGACGCCACAGGCCAAGGCTGAAGCCGTTGTTGAGCGAGAAAGCCACGAAATTCGGCGAGGCGAAGGCCGGCTCGTGACCGAGCAGGTCACGGTAGAACGGCGTGCTCTCGGCAGGATCCTTGACATAAAAGATGATGAGGTTGGGGTTGGTCATCGGGATATTCCTTTGGTTTTGAGGGATATGAGGGCGAGCATATGCGGTCCGGCAAGCTGGGCGAAGCTTACCGGCGGAAGGCGAGTTGAGCGTGTCGGAAGTTAGGCTGGGAGTCGGCGGTGCGGTTAGTGCATCCGCTCTTCCTCACGGTAAGGGGCGCGTCCGTCCAGGAAGCCCAGATCGCGCTTCACGGAATTCGGCGTTTCCTCGATATCGAGGCGGTTCCAGCGACGGGTGAAATAGCCAAGCGCAATCTGCGAGAGGCGAGCCAGCGGTGCCGATATTGAAACATCATTGCCCTTGCCGGCTTCGACGCCGCCGCGCTGCACTTGTTTCGTAGTGATGAAAACGTTGCTTGCCATGATCGGTCCTCCCATCCTGCTTGGATGGTGCCGATAATAGCCAAGCCTACTGACAGTTTCTGGCAGTAGTGTTGGGTGTCGAGGTCAGTTGTGGACGACGCCCTCCCGGGCGTGCCATTCCCTGGCCAAGGCGACGCGGCGACGTGGATAGCGTGCCTCCAGAACCGCGAAATCGACGATACGGTCGGCGCGGAAATGACGAAAATCCTGGCGCAGTTCACACCAGGCCATGATGATGCGCGAATTGTCGAAATAGCCCAGCGCGAAGGGCCAGATCCGCCGGGTCGAAATGGAGCCGTTCACATCGCCGTAGGTCAGCTGCACCATGCGCTCCGTGCGGATCGCCTTGCGCATGAGGGAGAGATCGGTCCTGTCCTCGGTGATGCGGCGCGTCGCGACGACCACCGCTGCCTGATCGACCTCGTCGCGCATCTCGGCCGGCAGCACCGCGGCGATCTTGGCAAGTGCATCCGCGCCCGCTGCCGCCAGTCGCGCGTCGGTAGCACGCGCCACCCACCGGGACCCCAGCACCAGCGCTTCGATCTCGTCCTGCGAAAACATCATCGGCGGCAGCATGAAGCCAGGCTTCAGAACATAGCCGATGCCCGGCTCGCCTTCGATCATGGCGCCCTGTGTCTGCAGGCTCGCGATATCGCGATAGAGCGTGCGCAGGCTGACGCCGGTTTCCTCCGCCAGAACAGCACCGCTGACCGGGCGGCGGTAGCGCCTAAGCGTCTGCAGCAGCGTCAACAAGCGTTCCGAGCGTGCCATGTCAGGCAAAGACCTATCGTTTCCATTCCACCCAGTCGCGCATCAGGCGATGGGCAATGGCCCCCTTTGGCGGGGACGTGTTGCCGGAGGCGGAGACGCGATCGAGCATGGCAAGCGTTTCTTCCGGAGTGAACCAGCGGCAGTCCTCGAGCTCGGCTTCGTCCATGTGAATCTCCGTCGACTTCGCCTCGGCATAGCAGCCGATCATCAGCGAGTGCGGCATCGGCCAGGGCTGTGACGCATGATAGCGCACGCGGCCGGTTTGGATGCCGGATTCCTCGTGCGTCTCGCGGCGCACGGCGTTCTCGATTGTTTCGCCCGGCTCGACGAAACCGGCCAGACAGGAATACATGCCGGGCGCAAAATGGTGGCTGCGGCCGAGCAGGCAGCGATTCCGTTCCTCATCGACCGTCAGCATGATGACGACCGGGTCGGTGCGCGGGAAGATCACGTGTTCACAGGCCGTGCAGACCCGCTTGTAGCCGCCGATGCGGCTTTCCATGACGGAGCCGCACCGCCCGCAGAAGCGGTTGTCGCTGTTCCAGCGGATGAGGCTCATGCCCTGCGCCGCCTCGCCGAGGATTTCGCCCTCCAGCAAGAGGTCGCGCCAGAGCGAGCGCATGTCGGCCGGCTTGTACTGGCTCGCGAGCTCGTCGGCATTGATGCGTACCGGCACGGCCAGCCGCGGCTCGCCGGTCCTGCGGTAGCCGAGCAGCACGGCGGCCTCCCAATCCGGATCGAGTTCCTGCAACTCGTAGCGGGCAAACAGCGGATCGAGCACCTGGCCGTCGTGCTTCAAGACCAGCTGCTCCTTGGCGAAGGCCAGGATATGCGTGCCTTCCTTGGCCAGCGCCTGCTTGATCGATTCCTCGTCGCGATGCTCGGCATCCCGGTTAAGCTGATTTTCCGCAAAGGCGGTGAGACTGCTGGCTTCCGGATGGGGCGCATCCGAGGAAAAGATGGAATGGCTCATTGTGAAAGCGTGTCCCGCAACTTGGCTATGAAGCTGTTCATATCTTCGTCCGAATAGGGCTCCGCCTTGCCGTGACCCCAGATCGGGCCGGGCCAGTTTGCGTCCCCTTCGAACCGCGCAATCACATGAACATGAAGCTGACGGACGATATTTCCAAGAGCCCCGACGTTGATTTTTGTCGCCCCTGTCAGCGTCTTCAGGGCGCTCGCGACCTTCTCGGTCTCGAAAGTGAGCAAAATCTGGTCGAGCGGTGTCAACTCGAATATTTCCGATTTATCGGGCCGGCGGGGCACCAGCAGAAGCCACGGCCAACGGCTATCCTTCATCAGGCGCACGTCGCAAAGGCCTGTCATCACGACGGAAACGCTGTCATTCGCCAGTCTCTCGTCGAGAGCGAAGTCTTTCAAGGGGCATCCTCCATTGTTTTATCAAATGTTTAGCAGTTTTTTTTGACCTTGGCTTGCTTTTGATGGCGATATTGCCGATATGTGCATCCGGGAGGTTGGTGGTGGACGAGCCACTCGCCAACCGGGTCAGGTCCGGAAGGAAGCAGCCCTAACGAGCCCGGCACGGGTCATCGTGCCAGCCTCCCACCCTTTCCGAAAGCAAGACCCGGCTTTCTGCGGGCAACAGCAGGGCGATGAGCGACAGCGAGCGACAAGCAAAAGATGCCGCCTCGACCGGCACCGGTTACCGGGTGCTGGCCCGCAAGTACAGGCCCAAGGACTTCACAGATCTTATGGTCGGCCAGGAGCCGATGGTCCGCACGCTCACCAACGCGTTCGAGACCGGGCGCATCGCGCAGGCCTACATGCTGACCGGCGTGCGCGGCGTCGGCAAGACGACGACCGCCCGCATCCTTGCCCGTGCACTCAACTACAAGACATCGGACATCGATCGCCCAACGATCGATCTGCGCGAGCCAGGCGAGCATTGCCAGGCGATCATGGAAGGCCGGCATGTCGATGTCATCGAGATGGACGCCGCCTCCCATACGGGTATCGACGACATCCGTGAGATCATCGAGCAGGTGCGCTACCGGCCGGTATCGGCGCGCTACAAGGTCTACATCATCGACGAAGTGCACATGCTGTCGACGGCCGCCTTCAACGGCCTGTTGAAGACGCTGGAAGAACCCCCCGAGCATGTGAAATTCATCTTCGCCACGACAGAAATCCGCAAGGTGCCGATCACGGTCCTGTCGCGCTGCCAGCGCTTCGACCTGCGCCGCATCAGCGCGTCCGATCTTGTGGGACTGTTCACCACCATCGCCGGCAAGGAAGGCATCGAGGTAGAGCCGGAAGCGCTCGCCATGATCGCCCGGGCCGCCGAAGGCTCGGCGCGCGACGGTCTGTCGCTGCTCGACCAGGCGATCGCCCACGGCAGCGGTTTTGTTGCAGCCGATGCCGTGCGCTCGATGCTGGGACTTGCCGATCGCGCCCGCATCGTCGATCTCTTCGGCCACATCGTCAAAGGCGATGTTTCGTCCGCCTTGGCTGAGTTCAACAGCCAGTATGAGGCCGGCGCCAACCCCGTCGTCGTGCTGACCGACCTTGCCGATTTCACCCATCTCGTCACCCGCCTGAAATATGTGCCCGATGCCGCCGACGATCCGTCGCTGAGCGAAGTCGAGCGCATAAAAGCGTTGGAGTTTGCGCAGGGCGTGGCGGTGACGGCACTGTCGCGCATCTGGCAGATGCTTCTGAAGGGCATAGCCGAGACCGAGAACGCGTCGCGGACTGCCGGTGCTGCCGAAATGGTATTGATACGGCTGGCGCATGCCGCGCATCTGCCCGCACCGGAAGATGCCGCGCGCAGGCTTGTGGAATTTTCTGATGGCAATGGCGGTGCTCGCCCACCGTCGGCATCCCCCATCGGCAGCGGCGGAGGGACACCGGTTTCCTACCAGGGCACTGCCATGGCGAGAGCCGTCGAAACACCAGCGCCACGACCCGCGCCCTCGGCGCCGGTTGCCATGTTGCGTTCGGTGCCGAATACGCAGCCGGATTCGCAACCCGTGGGACGTATTGAGCCGAGGCCGACCGAAGCGCCAAAGCCGCTCGTGCCGATCAATTCGATGGCCGATATCGCCGAGCTTGCCGGCCAGAAGCGCGATCCGAAGCTGAAGGTGCTGGTGCGCACCTTCGTGCGCCCCGTACGGCTGGAGCCGGGCCGGCTCGACGTCAACCTGACATCAGGCGCTCCCGGCACACTGCTGAACGAGCTTGCCGTCAAGCTGAAGGAATGGACCGGCATCCACTGGATTGTCAGTCTCAGCCGCGACGAAGGCGAGCCGACGCTGGTGGAAGCCGAAGCGAACGCGCAGAAGCAGCGGGTCGCCGATGCGCGGCAGGACCCGGATGTCGCGGCGATCCTGTCGCAGTTTCCCGGTGCAAAGATCATCGACGTACGCGTGCGGGCACCGGAGACGGAAGAAGAGGAGGAGCAGACAACCGCTCCAGCCATCGCAGAATCCGTCGACGGGGATATTCTGCCGGGCGACGACATAGAATTCTAGGAGTAGGATGAACGGCAGCGGAACCGCATGGGCTCGACGCCTGGAGCGGCCTTCGCATCCCATCCTCACCAATTACGCTGACGATACGCAAAAGAAGGACCAATGACGATGCGTGACATCATGGGCATGATGGGCAAAGTGAAGGAAATGCAGGCCAAGATGGAGAAGATGCAGTCGGAAATCGCCGACATTCGCGTCGAAGGCAAGGCCGGCGGCGGCCTCGTCACCGTCACCGTCAACGGCAAGAGCCAGATGCTGGGCATCAAGATCGATCCGTCGCTCTTCAAGGAAGACGATGTCGAGATCCTCGAAGACCTGATCGTCGCCGCCAACAAGGATGCCCAGGAAAAGGCCGAGGCGATCGCCGCCGACAAGACCCGCGAGCTGACCGCCGGCCTGCCGATCCCGCCCGGTTTCAAGCTGCCTTTCTGAGATCGGCGCCCAAAGGCTCCCTCACCGGGCGATCGTCTTGCGGATCAATTCGCGGCCGATCGGCTTTACCGGTTCGTTCCGCAGCACCAGCGACGTCGTCACCGCGCCATGGCGGGCGATGGAATCGACGATGGTTTCAAGGTTGGCGGCTGTCGGCACGAGGACCTTGAGCAGGAAACAATCCTCCCCCGTCAATCTGAGAACTTCGATGATCTCGGGCATTTCCGAAAACTGCTTCAGGCATGGACGGATATGCTCATGCGAGGTGCGAAGCCGGATGACCGCCATCATGCCGAGCCCGACCGTAGCGGGATCGACGACGGCACGATAGCCTGCGATCACACCTCGCTCTTCCAGCCGCTTCAACCGCTCCGATGCCGCCGGTTGCGAAAGGCCGACGCGGCGACCGAGTTCCGATACCGAGATCCTTCCATCCCGCTGCAGGATCTCGATCATCGACATGTCGGTCGGGTCCAACTCCTTCTCGGCGCCTTCCATTTTCCACCTTTAATTCATCGGTTGGAGAAGATTTTATCCAATGGATTGCAATGTCAATTGCTTGAGCGACGTGTCAGTTTTTCTCCACCAGATAGCGAGAGAGGACAGAGATGAGCGATATCATCATGCTGCCGGGGCTTGGTGGCTCCGACGGAGATCATTGGCAGACCTTGTGGGAGCGGCAGGATCCGCACATACGGCGATTCCAGCCATCGAGCTGGGACAGACCGATCCTCGCAGACTGGATCGCAGCGCTCGAACGGGAGATCGCCCGCTCGAAAACGCCGCCGATCCTGATCGCTCATAGTCTTGCCTGCCAGCTGATCGCGCATTGGGCACCCGTCCAGAAAACGCCGATCCTTGGTGCCTTCGTTGTCGCGCCACCCGATCCGACCGGTGAGGTCTATCTGACTGGGGCCGGCAGTTTCGCCAATCCGCCGCGGCAACGGCTGCCGTTTCCGTCCATGCTCGTCACCAGCACCAACGATCCCTACGGCCCCTACGATTATTCCCGGGATAGCGCCGAAATCTGGGGCAGCGAGTTTGTGAGTGTGGGGCCACTCGGTCATATCAATTCAGCATCCGGGCTGAGCGATTGGCCTGAGGGCAAGGCATTCTTCGAGCGATTTCGCGCGCAACTCGGCTGAGGAGGACATCGGGAATTTGGAAAACGGCAGCCAGGGTGCTATTTCTGGGTGTCTTCCATATGCCTTCTGGCCTACCCGATCGGAGAGAATGCGATGAGCCTGTCGATGCTGCTTGTTTTTGCCGGTGCACTGTTCATCGCGGCCGGATCGCCGGGGCCGAACATCGCAGCACTCGTAGCACGCGTGCTCACCAAGGGCGCCCGCAATGTGTTGCCCTTTCTCTCCGCCATGTGGCTGGGCGAAGCGATCTGGCTGACCTGCGCCGTTGCGGGCCTTGCGACCATCGCCGAAACCTTTCACTGGGCCTTCGTGGTGATCAAATGGCTTGGCGTCGCCTATCTTCTCTATCTCGCCTGGAAAATGTGGTTTGCGGCCTCGGACACGGCAGAGGAACAGCTGCCAGACGAACCATCAGCCGCGCGGCTTTTCCTCGCCGGCTTCACGGTGACCATGGGCAACCCGAAGATCATGGTGTTCTACGTGGCACTGCTGCCCTCGATCATCGATCTTCATGCCGTCACCCTTTCCGGCTGGGCCGAGCTTGTGGCGACGATGTTCGTGGTGCTTGTTGTCATCGATCTTTCCTGGGCAATGCTTGCGGCAAAGGCGAGGACGTTCCTGAAGAGCCGCCGCGCCGTCCGCATCGCCAATCGCGCCAGCGCCGGCACCATGGCGGGTGCCGCCGTGGCGATCGCCATGCGGTGAGCCTAGAGATTACCGGCGTCGCCCTCGAGCATGGCCCTCAGCTTGTAGTGAATGGGCGCCGCCAGATAACGCGCTCGATCCTGCGGCGATAGTTGCCTGCCGAAAGTCGCCATCATTTCCGGCATGGTGACGGGGCTGCCTGCATAGGGAACGTAGGTCACGAAGGCGCCCGCTGCTACGGTGCCGCCTTGGACGACACGACAGTAGATGCCGGGGCGCCCCGCACGCGTATAGCGTCTCACGAATTTGGGATCACCCATCTTCGCGGCGAAGGTCGCGCAGGGAATACGAGCCGAGGTGGCCTCCAGAACAAGATTGCCGGCTATGAATCTATCGCCGACGGCGACTGCGCAATTGTCGAGCCCTTCGATGACGAGATTTTCGCCGAACGTGCCGGGCTCCAGAGGGCGCCCGAGTTCTTTCGCCCACCAATCCAGCGTCAACGATCCCTCGACATAGACGGCCTGGTCGCGGCCGCCGTGATGCTCGCGATTGCAGATCGCATCGCCGATCAGACCTTCCTCGTCGATCATGACGCCGCCGCTCACGGCATGCTTGTTGATGCCGGTCCTGCTTTTCCTGCCGGGCAGCGTTTCGGCGGCGCCGACGCAAATGGCCAGAATTTTCATCGGCCAATCATCCCTTCCGTGATTCCGTTCCTTGAGCTTATGGGCTAAAAGCCTCCCATGGCAAAGCGAGTCACCGGCCCCGAAATCGAAAAACTCATCCAGCTTCTGGCGAAAGTGCCGGGGCTTGGGCCTCGCTCGGCGCGGCGCGCGGCTCTGCACCTGATCAAGAAGAAGGACCAGCTGCTCGGGCCGCTTTCCCACGCCATGGGCGAAGCCTATGACAAGGTGAAGATCTGCTCCCGCTGCGGCAATGTCGATACCGTCGATCCCTGCACCGTGTGCACCGACGACCACCGCGACCAGTCTGTCATCATCGTCGTCGAGGATGTGTCCGATCTCTGGGCGCTGGAGCGGGCCGGCGCGATGAATGCCGCCTACCATGTGCTCGGCGGCGTGCTGTCGCCGCTCGATGGCGTCGGCCCCGACGATCTCAATATTCGCGGACTGATCGCGCGGGTCGCCGAAGGCGGCGTCCGCGAGATCATCATCGCCGTCAACGCCACGGTGGAAGGCCAAACCACAGCACACTATATAACCGACCAGCTTGCCGGTCTTGAGATCAAGATCACCCGGCTGGCCCATGGGGTGCCGGTAGGAGGCGAGCTCGATTATCTCGACGAAGGCACGCTGACGGCGGCGCTGCGGGCACGGACGGCGATTTGAGGAGAGGCAGAGCATGAGGAGAGTGCGCACCCCCCTCTGTCACTTCGTGACATCTCCCCGACAGAGGTGGAGATTGGTAACCCGGAGCTCTGTCTTCACCAAACAATCAGCTGCTGCATCTGCAGAAACTTCGGACCGTCGATATGGCATGAAGCGCGCCGCCCACGATCTCCCCCCTTCTGGAGGAGATGTCCCGAAAGGGACAGAGGGGGGTATCGCGCGACATATTCTGCGGCTGCTCATCCTCCTCCTGACCCTCCTCCCCTTGCCCACGTTTGCCGCCTCGAAGGCCGATGTCGAAGCGCAGTTCCAGAGCTGGCTGCAGAAGGATCTCTGGCCCCAGGCGCAAAAGGACGGGATATCCGACAAGACCTTCCGCGCCGCCTTTGCCGGTATCACGCTGAACTGGGACCTGCCGGATCTCGTACCCCCGGGCTTTCCAAAGCCCCAGGAGCAGAAGCAGACGCAGGCCGAATTCTCCTCGCCCGCTCCGTATTTCAACGAGGCGCGGCTGCAAAAGCTGGCAGCGACCGGACGGAGCCTCGCTTCGCAATATGGCCCGGTGCTGCAGCGGATCGAGAAGACCTATGGGGTGCCGGGGCCGATCCTGCTGGCCATCTGGGGCCGCGAGACCGGCTTCGGGGCCGCGAAGCTGCCGAATTCGGCGATCCAGGTGCTGGCGACCAAAGCCTTCATGTCGACCCGCAAGGACATGTTCCGCACCGAGCTTATCGCGGCATTGCGCATCCTCGACCATGGCGACGTCACGCCCGATCAGTTCATGGGGTCCTGGGCAGGCGCGCTTGGCCAGCCGCAGTTCATGCCCACCAGCTACCTGAAATATGCTGTCGATTTCGACGGCGACGGCCATCGCAACATCTGGACCTCGGTGCCGGATACGCTGGCATCCATAGCCAACTATCTGGTTCAGAAGGGCTGGCAGCGCGGCCGCAGCTGGGGCTATGAGGTCGCCATCCCGCAGGCTGTTTCCTGCGCCCAGGAAGGGCCTGATCTCGCCAAGCCGATCTCGCACTGGGCATCGCTCGGCATCACCAGGATTTCCGGCAAAACCTTTCCATCAGACGAATTGCGCGCCAGCGGCATGATGCTGGTGCCGGCCGGCCGCGACGGACCCGAGTTCATCGTCACGCCGAATTTCTACGTCATCAAGGAATACAACAACTCCGACCTCTACGGCATTTACATCGGCAACCTCGCCGACCGGATCGCCGCCGGCAGCGGCGCCTTCCAGGGCCAATGGGGCGATGTCGGCAAGATGCTGCGCTCCGATGTCGCCGGCATGCAGAAGACTTTGGAGCGCAAGGGCTACGACGTCGGCGGCACGGATGGCCTGCCCGGCTACAAGACGAGACGGTCGATAGGCCAATGGCAGGAAAAGAGCGGCATGAAGCCCACCTGCTATCCCGACAGTTCGATGCTCGGCGTACTGAAATAGGCAGCCGAGCAGGTTTCGGCGCGAAAGCCTTGCAATTTGCCGGAAACGGGCTTATATCCGCATTCAAATTCTTGATCGTGTGATGAAGAGTGGGCCGCAAGGACCCGCTCTTTTTTATTAGCTCGATCTCCCAAATGCAGTAGCCTGCAGGAGTGAACGCTTGTCGGAAGTGACAAACGCAGACAATACCAATGAACCGCGCCTGATCGTCGAAACCGGCCTTGACCAGCGCGTCGCCGCCATCATCGAGCCCGTGATCGTCGGCATGGGCTTCCGCCTGGTGCGCGTGCGCCTCCTGAACCAGAACGGCCTGACGTTGCAGGTGATGGCCGAGCGCAACGACGGCACCATGACCGTTCAGGATTGCGAAGAAGTCTCGACGGCGATTTCGCCTGTGCTTGATGTGGAAGATCCCGTCGATAAGGCGTATCATCTGGAGGTTTCTTCGCCCGGCATCGACCGGCCAATGGTGCGCAAGTCGGATTTCCGCCGCTGGATCGGCCATATCGTCAAGTGCGAGACCTCGATCCTGGTTGATAACCGCAAGCGCTTTCGCGGCAAGATCGCCGACGTCAACGACGATGGTTTCACGATCGAACGCGATCAGGTTGCCTATGGCGAGGAACCGAAGGTGACCATTCCGTTCAGCACGCTGGCCGAGGCCAAGCTGATCCTGACGGACGATCTCATCCGCGACGCGCTGCGCGCCGACAAGCTGGCGAAAGCCGAGGCAGCGAACCAGAACGAAGCGGACGACGAAGAAGAATAATCGATCAACGAACCGCCTGACGGAACGGGAACCCAAGGGCAGGAAGACGGAGACTAAAAACAATGGCAGTCAGTGCGAACCGGCTAGAACTTCTGCAGATCGCAGATGCAGTGGCGCGCGAAAAGGTCATCGACCGCGAGATCGTGCTTGCCGCAATGGCAGACGCGATCCAGAAGGCCGCGCGCTCGCGTTACGGCTCGGAGTCGAACATCCGCGCCGACATCAACCCGAAGACCGGCGAAATCCGGCTGCAGCGCCTGCTCGAAGTCGTCGAGAAGGCCGAGGACTATTCCACGCAGATCCCGCTGGAACTGGCCCGCGACCGCAACCCGGATGCAGCTCTTGGCGATTTCATCGCCGATCCGCTGCCGCCGATGGATTTCGGCCGCATCGCCGCCCAGTCGGCCAAGCAGGTCATCGTGCAGAAGGTGCGCGAAGCCGAGCGTGACCGCCAGTTCGACGAATTCAAGGATCGCGTCGGCGAAATCGTCAACGGTACGGTCAAGCGCGTCGAATACGGCAACGTCATCGTCGACCTCGGCCGTGGCGAAGGCATCATCCGCCGCGACGAGATGATCCCGCGCGAGAACTTCCGCTACGGCGACCGCGTCCGCGCCTATGTCTACGACGTTCGCCGCGAGCAGCGCGGTCCGCAGATTTTCCTGTCGCGCACGCATCCGCAGTTCATGGTCAAGCTCTTCACCATGGAAGTGCCTGAAATCTACGACGGCATCATCCAGGTGAAATCGGTTGCCCGCGATCCGGGCTCGCGCGCCAAGATCGCCGTTATTTCGAACGACTCGTCGATCGATCCGGTCGGCGCCTGCGTCGGTATGCGCGGTTCGCGCGTCCAGGCCGTCGTCGGCGAGCTGCAGGGCGAAAAGATCGACATCATTCCGTGGTCCAACGAGCCGGCGAACTTCGTCGTCAATGCGTTGCAGCCGGCTGAAGTCTCCAAGGTCGTTCTCGATGAGGACGCCGAGCGCATCGAAGTCGTGGTTCCGGACGAACAGCTGTCGCTGGCGATTGGCCGCCGCGGCCAGAACGTCCGCCTTGCTTCGCAGCTGACCGGCTGGGACATCGACATCATGACGGAAGCCGAGGAATCGGAACGCCGTCAGAAGGAATTCAACGAGCGCACCAACCTTTTCATGGACGCGCTCGATGTCGACGAGATGGTCGGCCAGGTTCTGGCTTCCGAAGGCTTTGCCGCCGTCGAGGAGCTGGCTTATGTCGAACTCGACGAAATCGCCTCCATCGACGGTTTCGACGAAGAAACCGCCCAGGAAATCCAACAGCGCGCCCGCGAATATCTGGAGCGCCTGGAAGCTGAAATGGACGAGAAGCGCAAAGCACTCGGCGTATCCGACGAGCTGCGCCAGATCAACGGTATGACCGCGCAGATGATGGTCGCCCTCGGTGAGGACGGCATCAAGACGATCGAGGACTTCGCCGGCTGCGCCGCCGACGACCTCGTCGGCTGGAGCGAACGCAAGAACGGCGAGACGAAGAAGTTCGAAGGCCTGTTCTCCAAGCTCGAAGTCTCGCGTGTCGAGGCGGAGCAGATGATCGTGCAGGCTCGTCTGTCGGCTGGCTGGATCACGGAAGCCGATCTCGCCACTGAGACCGAAGAGGTCGCGGAGGATGAAGCCGAGCAAGAAGCATGACGATCACCGAGAGGCCGAGCGCACCGCCTGAAGACGAAGATCTCGGGGGTGACGGCGCAAACGGTCGCACGTGCATCGTAACACGCGAAAGCGGATCGCCCGACGAGTTGATCCGCTTCGTAGCCGCTCCTGACGGGACCGTTGTTCCCGATCTGAAGCGGCAGCTGCCGGGACGCGGCTGCTGGGTCAAGCTTGACCGGGCACTCGTGGACAAGGCGGTAGCGAAGAAATTGTTTTCTCGCGCCTTGAAGGCGGAGGTGACGGCACCGAGCGATCTCGGCGCCATCGTCGACCGCCTTCTTGTGGCGCAGCTTGCCGGGATGATGCACATGGCGCGCAAAGCGAGCCAGTTCGTCAATGGCTCGTCAAAGGTAGATGGCTCCGTTCGCAACGGTTCGGCACTCGCCGTGTTCCATGCGATCGATGCCGCCGCCGACGGCGTCCGCAAGATCGACCAGGCACGAAAGGCCTGGCATCTCGGCATGGAGACCGAAAAGGAAATACCGTCATTCCGTGTCTTCACGGAGGCGGAAATGGAAGAACTGATGGGCCAGAATGCTTTTATCCATGCCGCAGCGCTTGCAGGGCGGGCGGGTGAAGGTGTAGTGAAGCGCGCAAACCTGCTCGAACGGTACCGCAACGGCGGTCAGTCCCGGGCAACGGGCGGCGCTGGCCGGCGAAAACAATGACGCGGTCACCGGCCTATGCCGGACGCCTCATTAAGGTACATGCATTGAACGACAGGGTCTGACGGACGTTTCCGAGCCCTGTCCGAAGGAACAGGAACGGAATGACCGACAATCAAGACGACAAGACGCTGAGTGTTTCGGGTAAGAAGACCCTCACCCTGAAGCCTTCAGGCGTAAACCAGGGCACCGTGCGCCAGGACATGGGCCGCGGTCGCACCAAGGCGGTCGTGGTTGAGACCCGCAAGCGCCGCCCCCTACGCCCCGAAGACGAAAAGCCGATCGCGGCTTCGACGACGGCTGCCGCAACGCCATCCGTGACGCGCGTCGCGGAACCGACGCCGCAGCCGCCGCGCCCGCCGCAGCCCGCTCCGCGCATTCATCAGCCCGGTGGCCAGCAACAGCGGCCGGGACAGCCCAACCAAAGCTATCAGCAGCGGCCGCAGCAGGAACGCTCGTCGCGACCGGTGGTTCTGAACCATCTGTCTGCCGATGAAATGGACGCGCGCCGTCGCGCACTCGCCGACGCCCAGGCCCGCGATGCCGCGGACGCCGTCCGCCGTGCCGAGGAAGAAGCGCGCCGCGCCGAAGAGGAAGCCGCCCGTCGCATCGTGGAGCAGGCCGAAGCCGCCCGCCGCGCCGAAGAAGAAGCTGCCCGTGCCGTAGAGGCAAAGGTCGAAACGCCCGCACCGGTGGAAGCACCGAAGCCGGACGTGCAGGCGGCCGCGGCTCCTGTCGTTGCTCGTCGCCCGGATGCGGCTCCGCAGCCGGCGCGCCCCGGCGCGCTGCCCGTGGAAGCACCGGCCAATCGTCGTCGGGTCAATGAAGAAGAAACCGATCGCGGCCCGCCGCGTGGTGGCCCTCCGGCGCGCGGCAAGGTCACGCGCCCCGAGCCGGCAAAGCCGGTCACTACGCGTCCGAAGACCGACGAAGAACGTCGTCGCGGCAAGCTGACGGTAACGACGGCCAATGTCGACGAAGACGGCAGCGCTCGCGGCCGCTCGCTTTCGGCCATGCGCCGCCGCCAGGAAAAGTTCCGCCGCAGCCAGATGCAGGAAACGCGCGAAAAGATTTCGCGTGAAGTCGTGCTGCCGGAAACAATCACCATCCAGGAGCTGTCGCAGCGCATGTCCGAACGCGCCGTCGACGTCATCAAGTTCCTGATGAAGGAAGGCCAGATGCTGAAGCCGGGTGACGTCATCGACGCCGATCTGGCAGAGCTGATCGCCAACGAATTCGGTCATACGGTCAAGCGCGTTTCAGAATCCGACGTCGAACACGGCATCTTCAACGTTGCCGACGAAGACGGCGAACTGGTTTCCCGTCCGCCTGTCGTTACCATCATGGGTCACGTCGACCACGGCAAGACCTCGCTGCTCGACGCCATCCGCCACGCCAACGTGGTGGCCGGCGAAGCTGGCGGCATCACCCAGCATATCGGTGCCTATCAGGTCGAGCAGAACGGCCAGAAGATCACCTTCATCGATACCCCTGGCCACGCCGCCTTCACGGCAATGCGTGCTCGCGGTGCCCAAGCGACCGACATCGCTATCCTGGTCGTTGCGGCCGACGATAGCGTGATGCCGCAGACGATCGAATCGATCAACCACGCCAAGGCGGCGGGTGTTCCGATCATCGTGGCGATCAACAAGATCGACAAGCACGAAGCCAACCCGCAGAAGGTTCGCACCGAACTGCTGCAGCATGAAGTCTTCGTCGAATCCATGGGCGGTGAAGTGCTCGACGTGGAAGTCTCCGCGAAGAACCGCACCAACCTCGACAAGCTGCTGGAAGCCGTGCTGCTGCAGGCGGAAATCCTTGATCTCAAGGCCAATCCGAACCGCACGGCCGAAGGCACGGTCATCGAAGCCCAGCTCGATCGCGGCCGCGGCTCCGTTGCGACGGTGCTCATCCAGAAGGGCACGTTGCGCCCCGGCCAGATCGTCGTTGCCGGCGATCAGTGGGGTCGCGTACGCGCGCTGGTCAACGACAAGGGCGAGCATGTGAAGGAAGCCGGCCCGGCCATGCCGGTCGAGGTACTCGGTCTTTCCGGGGCACCGCAGGCCGGCGACAAGTTCGCTGTCGTCGAAAACGAAAGCCGCGCCCGCGAAATCTCGGAATACCGCCAGCGTCTCACCCGCGACAAGGCGGCTGCCCGCCAGTCGGTCCAGCGCGGTTCGCTGGAACAGATGATGATGACGCTGCAGGCCACGGGCACCAAGGAGTTCCCGCTGGTCATCAAGGGCGACGTGCAGGGCTCGATCGAAGCCATTGCCGGCGCGCTGGACAAGCTCGGCACCGACGAGGTTCGCGCCCGCATCGTCCATTCGGGCGTCGGCGGCGTGACCGAATCCGATATTTCGCTGGCCGGAGCTTCCGACGCGGCGATCATCGGCTTCAACGTCCGCGCCAACTCGCAGGCTCGCACGCTCGCAGAGCGCGAAGGCATCGAAATCCGCTACTACAACATCATCTACGATCTGGTGGATGACGTGAAGGCGGCGATGTCGGGCCTCTTGTCTCCGGAGCGCCGCGAAACCTTCCTCGGCAATGCCGAGATCCTCGAGGTGTTCAACATCACGAAGGTCGGCAAGGTCGCGGGTTGCCGCGTCACCGAAGGCAAGGTCGAACGTGGCGTCGGCGTCCGCCTGGTGCGCGACAACGTCGTCATCCACGAGGGCAAGCTCAAGACGCTCAAGCGCTTCAAGGACGAAGTCTCCGAAGTCAACGTCGGCCAGGAATGCGGCATGGCCTTCGAAAACTACGAAGACATCCGCGCGGGCGATACGATCGAATGCTTCCGCGTCGAGCACATCACGCGCACGCTGTAAGCGGCCTTCCTATTGGCTGGATATCAAAACCGCCGGTCATCGCCGGCGGTTTTTTATTGGGTTCGAAGAGGCTGGAGAAAGGCGCGCGGCTCATGACGACAACGTCTGAAGACAATGATCGGATCGTCGTTTCCTACGTTCGTCAACCGGACGAGCATATCGCGGTCATGCGACAGGCGGGACGCCGTCTCGCGGTACGCCGCACCCCGAATGCTTACGACAGATGGGGCCTAGGATGCCGCATTCCAGCGGATTCTGGGCTTCTGGAAGGCAGAACGGGCCATCCAGCCTTGACCTTTGCGCCGGATCGAGTCATGTGACCCGCTTTATAGCGTCCAAGGGACGCTGCTAACGGAAAAACCATGACCAGACCAACTTCTTCCGCGCCCTCGCAGCGTATGCTTCGCGTCGGCGAACAAGTGCGCGCCGCGATCACGCAGGTCCTGCAGCGCGGCGAAGTGCGCGACGACCTGATCGAGCGCACCGTGATCTCCATTTCCGAAGTGCGCATGTCGCCGGACCTGAAGATCGCCACCGCCTATGTGACGCCGCTCGGCGTCGCCGACCACGACATCGTCATCGACACGCTCAATCGTCATTCGAAATACATCCGCGGCCGTCTCGGGCCGCTGCTCCGGCAGATGAAATACATGCCGGAAGTCCGCTTCCGCGACGATACCAGCTTCGACAACTACAAGAAGATCGATGCGCTGCTGCGCTCGCCGGAGGTCCAGCGCGATCTCAATGACGGCGATGCTGACACCGATACCGACAAAAACCGATAACAGAGACAGAGAATGTCCAAACCACGCAAGCCCAAGGGCCGCCCGATTTCGGGCTGGCTCATCCTCGACAAGCCGGTGGATTTCGGCTCGACCGAGGCCGTTTCCAAGATCAAGTGGCTTTTCAAGGCGCGGAAGGCGGGCCATGCCGGCACGCTCGATCCGCTTGCCTCCGGCATGCTGCCGATCGCGCTTGGCGACGCCACCAAGACGGTCCCCTACGTCATGGACGGCCGCAAGATCTATGAATTCACCGTCACCTGGGGCGAAGAGCGCGCCACGGACGATCTCGAAGGCGAGGTGACGCAGACGTCAGACAAGCGCCCGGGCGAAGAAGACATCCGCGCGCTGCTGCCGCAATATACCGGTGTCATCAACCAGATCCCGCCGCAGTTCTCGGCCATCAAGATTGCCGGAGAACGCGCCTACGACCTCGCCCGTGACGGCGAGACGGTCGAGATCCCCTCGCGCGAAGTGGAGATCTTCCGCCTGACGCTGCTTGCCTGCCCAGATGCCAATACGGCGCATTTCGAGGTGGAGTGCGGCAAGGGCACCTATGTCCGGGCGCTTGCCCGCGATTTCGGCCGCGATCTCGGCTGCTACGGCCATATTTCCAGCCTGCGCCGCAGTTTCGTCGCCCCCTTTGCGGAGGAGGCGATGGTGCCGCTCGCCAATCTGGTGGCGCTCGAAGCAATCGAGGATGCCGACGAGCGGCTGGCGGCCCTCGACGCGCTGCTGATCGACACGGCCGAAGCCCTGTCGTCGCTGCCGCACCTCGTCATCAACGACGATCAGGCGCACCGTTTGAAGATGGGCAATCCTATTCTGGTCCGCGGCCGCGATGCGCCGGTCGCCGAAACGGAGGCCTATGCCACCGCGCGCGGCAAGCTGATCGCCATCGGCGAGATCGGTGAGGGGGAATTCCGACCGAAGCGGGTGTTCGTGTAAGCGCCGCCTTCTCCCGGCCGGGAGAAGGAAAAATCGCGGCTCTTCCCTTTGCATGTCAAATGGTCTATAGGCAGCGCCAGCATCGGGCATGCCTGATTGCATTCGCGGCCAATGCTGGACGACATCCCGGCTTTTGGCGACTTTAATTTCCTCTCATAGAAAGGACTATCCGATGTCGATCACTGCTGAGCGCAAGGCTGCGCTGATCAAGGAATATGCGACCGTCGAAGGCGACACCGGTTCTCCGGAAGTCCAGGTTGCTATCCTGACCGAGCGCATCAACAATCTCACAGGCCACTTCAAGGACCACAAGAAGGACAACCACTCCCGTCGTGGACTCTTGACGATGGTTTCCAGCCGGCGCTCGCTTCTTGACTATCTCAAGAAGAAGGACGAAGGCCGTTATACCAAGCTGATCACCAGCCTCGGTATCCGTCGCTAATCGAATTTCCGGCGGGCGTTCTCCTGAACGTCCGCCGGATGCTTATGAAGGGTATGAACCCTTGAGACGAGTTTCCCTAGCGCCTTGTGTTTGCGCGATGTGAAACCGCCGGCAGGCCGGATGGGCCGGTCCTGCCAACAACAACCGTTGACCTGTCATGGGGCAGGATTGCCGGATGCTTTCAGCCGAGGCTTCGCGCTTCGGCCGATCTTCGAAAGCCTCTCGTTGTCTTGCCCGTGATGCGTCACATTTCGTGCGGTCGAAGATGCACCTTGCCGAACTCATTGGCGACGGCGCCTTTTCCCGCACAATGCAAGGACAAGATATGTTCGATATCCATACCGTCGAAATCGAGTGGGCCGGTCGCCCGCTGAAGCTCGAAACCGGCAAGATCGCCCGCCAGGCCGATGGCGCTGTCATGGCAACCTACGGCGAGACCGTGGTACTTGCCACCGTCGTTTCCGCCAAGTCGCCGAAGCCAGGCCAGGATTTCTTCCCGCTCACCGTCAACTACCAGGAAAAGACCTACGCAGCCGGCAAGATCCCCGGCGGCTACTTCAAGCGCGAAGGACGTCCGAGCGAAAACGAAACCCTCGTTTCCCGCCTGATCGACCGCCCGATCCGCCCGCTCTTCCCGGAAGGCTACAAGAACGACACGCAGGTCGTCGTCACCGTCATCCAGCATGATCTCGAAAACAATCCCGACATCCTGTCGATGGTTGCCACTTCGGCAGCGCTCACGCTCTCCGGCGTTCCGTTCATGGGCCCGGTCGGCGGTGCCCGCGTCGGTTACATCAACGGCGAATACGTGCTCAACCCGCATCTCGACGAGATGGACGAATCGAGCCTCGACCTCGTCGTCGCCGGCACGCAGGACGCCGTTCTAATGGTTGAGTCGGAAGCCAAGGAATTGCCCGAGGACGTCATGCTCGGCGCCGTCATGTTCGGCCATCGCGGCTTCCAGCCCGTCATCGACGCGATCATCAAGCTCGCTGAAGTCGCGGCCAAAGAACCGCGCGATTTCACGCCGGAAGATCACTCCGAACTCGAAGCCGAAATGCTCGGCATCGCCGAAGCCGAGCTGCGCACCGCCTACAAGAACACGCAGAAGGCTGAGCGCTACGCTGCCGTCGACGCCGTCAAGGCCAAGGTCAAGGCACACTTCTTCCCGGAAGGCGTCGAGCCGAAGTATTCGGCCGAAGTCATCGGCGCCGTCTTCAAGCACCTGCAGGCCAAGATCGTTCGCTGGAACATCCTCGACACGTCGAGCCGTATCGACGGCCGCGACCTGTCGACCGTTCGCCCGATCGTTTCGGAAGTCGGCCTCCTGCCGCGCACGCACGGTTCGGCGCTGTTTACCCGCGGTGAAACGCAGGCAATCGTCGTCGCCACGCTCGGCACCGGCGAAGACGAACAGTACGTCGACAGCCTGACGGGCATGTACAAGGAGCGCTTCCTGCTCCATTACAACTTCCCCCCCTACTCGGTTGGCGAAACCGGCCGCATGGGTTCTCCGGGTCGTCGCGAAATCGGTCACGGCAAGCTCGCCTGGCGCGCTATCCGCCCGATGCTGCCGACGGTCGAACAGTTCCCCTACACGCTGCGCGTCGTCTCCGAGATCACCGAGTCGAACGGCTCGTCCTCGATGGCAACGGTTTGCGGCACCTCGCTCGCTCTGATGGACGCCGGCGTTCCGCTGGCCAAGCCGGTTGCCGGCATCGCCATGGGTCTGATCCTGGAAGGCGATCGTTTCGCCGTTCTCTCCGACATTCTCGGTGACGAAGACCACCTCGGCGACATGGACTTCAAGGTCGCCGGCACGGCCGACGGCATCACCTCGCTGCAGATGGACATCAAGATCGCCGGCATCACCGAAGAGATCATGAAGGTCGCTCTCGGCCAGGCACAGGGCGGTCGCACCCACATCCTCGGCGAAATGTCCAAGGCAATCACCGAAAGCCGCGGCCAGCTCGGCGAATTCGCACCGCGCATCGAAGTCATGAACATCCCGGTCGACAAGATCCGTGAAGTCATCGGCTCGGGCGGCAAGGTCATCCGCGAAATCGTCGAAAAGACCGGCGCGAAGATCAACATCGAAGACGACGGCACCGTCAAGATCGCCTCGTCCTCCGGCAAGGAGATCGAAGCGGCCCGCAAGTGGATCCACTCGATCGTCGCCGAGCCGGAAGTCGGCCAGATCTACGAAGGTACGGTTGTCAAGACCGCCGACTTCGGCGCCTTCGTCAACTTCTTCGGCGCCCGTGACGGCCTCGTCCACATCTCGCAGCTCGCTTCCGAGCGCGTTGCGAAGACGCAGGACGTCGTCAAGGAAGGCGACAAGGTCTGGGTCAAGCTGCTCGGCTTCGACGAGCGCGGCAAGGTCCGCCTTTCCATGAAGGTCGTCGATCAGGCGACCGGCCAGGAACTCGCCGCCGACAAGAAGAAGGATGACGCGGCCGAATAAGCCGCGCCTTCATTCACGTTCCGGGGCGCGGAATTCGTTTCCGCGCCCTTTTTATATTATTGCTGTCGGCTTGGCCCGCGTTCGCTGAAACTATGTGCCCGGCCCCTCACCCTAGCCCTCTCCCCGCATAGGCGGGGAGAGGGCTAGGGTGAGGGGCAAGCATGGAATACGACGATGGCGCACATATCCGACAATCGAAACCCATTCCCATGACGAGATAACGCCTATGAGCCGCGACGCCCTGAAGACCCTGTTTCATCCCTTTGCCTCTGGCACCATTGACGCGCCCGGCGAGGGCAAGCGGATCCTTTTTCTCGCAGCGGAGGCGGGCTTTTCGCTGCCTGACGGATTTACCGCGGAACTTTCGGCCGTTCAGGGCTTCCGCCCCTTCTATCGCCAGCTGCAAGCGCAGCGGATCAACGTGACGCCGGAGATCGAGGGCGGCGACTATGACGGCGCACTGGTCCTTTGCGGCAAGCACAAGGGCGAAAACGAAGACCATATCGCCGAAGCGCTGTCGCGCGTTAGGGAAGGCGGCCTCATCGTGGTCGCCGGCGGCAAGGAAGACGGCATTCAGCCGCTGCGCAAGCGCATGGAAGGCTTCGGCCTCGCGGTCGAGTACATGCCGAAATATCACGGTGTCGCCTTCTGGTTCGCGCGCCCCGCTGACATCAAGGTGATGACGGCGCAGCTTGGCAAGCCAGCTACACGCGTCGACGACCGTTTCACCACAACGCCTGGCATGTTCTCCCATGACCGGATCGACGCCGGCTCGGAACTGCTCGCCTCGCGCCTGCCGACCGACTTTACCGGCGATGCCGCCGATTTCGGGGCCGGCTGGGGTTATCTTTCCGTTGAACTTGCGACGAAGTCGCCAAGAATCGCCCGTATCGACCTCTATGAGGCCCATTACGGCGCGCTAGAGGCTGCACGCGCCAATCTGCTGGCCAATTGCCCGAAGGTCGCCCAGCGCTTCTTCTGGCACGATCTGGCGAGCGAGCCGGTCAAGGACAAGTACGACCTGATCGTCATGAACCCGCCCTTCCATGAAGGCCACGCCGCCGAACCTTCGCTCGGCCAGGCGATGATCAAGACTGCCGCCTCGGCGCTGCGCAGCGGCGGCCGCCTGATGTTGGTCGCCAATCGCGGCCTGCCCTATGAGCCGGTGCTGGCAGAAAGCTTCAAGGAGCATGGCGAAACCTGCCGCAATGCCCGCTTCAAGGTGCTCTGGGCGAAGAAATAAGCAAAGCAGAGGCGGTCATTGGCCGCCTTTTTTGTATGTGCAAGCATATAGGCTCAGCGCGAGCGAGGTACGAGATGATCCCGCAGATGCAGGAAGCTTCTCTCGACGACAAACCAGAGCGCCGCCGCCACGATGAAGCATGTGGCAACATAGATCACGAAGCCGGACAGGCCCTGAAGATTTTCCCGGCCAAAGACCATCCTGTCGAGCTGATAGACGGCCTTATGGGTCAGATACAGGCTGTAAGATAGGGTCGCGATGCCTGTGATCGCCGGAGGATGCCAGCGCCCGATCTTCGGCTGCAGATCCAGCATGGCGCCGAGGATCAATGTTACTCCGGCCGAAAACAGCGGGAGCCCGCCGACTGCGCCGGGGAAAGGCTGGAGCAAAAGCGGCAGATTGGTCTCGGCAAACGGCCCTCGCCCGGAAAAGATCATCAGGGCAGCCGTGGCAAGAATGCTGCCGATGACAAGGGCGATATAGGGCGGCATGTACCGCTCCCACAGCAACGGCCTGAACAGCCGAACGGCGGCCAGAACGACACCTAACGTCAAGCCATCAAGCCGATTGTATGTCGGGTAGTAGATATCCCTGAGATAGGCCGCAAAGGCTTGGCCATATTCATGCACTTCCGCAGGCGCGCCGACCAAGCTCTGCCAGATCGCAAACCGCAAACCCATGCCGGCAATGACGATTGTCGCTGCGAGAATGGCAATGAAAACCATCGTCGCGCGGCGTTTCAGCAGGAAAACGAGAACCGGCAGAATCAGATAGAAATGCGTTTCGACGCTCAATGACCACGCCTCGGTGAACGCACCGCCAGAGCGAGGATCGAGCCCGAAGTTGAGTGTGGAGGTGAGGAACCGCCAGGCCGGCTGCATCGTCGGCGTATCGCGCAGAGACGGAATGAACGTGTAGAGGGCGAGGACCACTAGAAATGCCGGCAATATGCGGAAGGCCCGGCGCAGATAGAAGCTCTTGAAATCGACGCTGTCACGGCGCGCCGCTTCCGCCATCAGCTGGGTGCCGATAAGGAAGCCGCTGAGCACGAAGAATATGTCGACGCCGAGCCATCCATAGGGCCTGATGCCCACAAGCGGCAACGGCGTCGCCTCGGCCGGCAGATGCAGCAGCATGACCAACAGGATGGCGATGGCGCGCAATATATCCGGCCCCAGCGCTCTCGTGCCGGCAATGGCATCGAGCGATGTCGTCTCGTCCGGTGGAACGAGCGACTTGGAATTGACAACAGCTATGGTGTTCACGGCTGGGGTTCCCGTAAATGGTCAATGAACGCCGATGGACATGCAGGCAATACTGTTGAATGCGCTTGGTGTATCGCAAATCCGGCCGGTGGTAACGGACCATCCCCGGCAAGATAGAATTAACCTAAAGTTTTCGTAAAATTTTAGCCAATGCGGGTTAACGCGGCCGATTCGGCGCTCTTGCAGCCCATTCGTGGCTCAGCAGGGCATAAATATATTCATCGCCCCATATGCCGTTGAAGCGGTCGTTCTCGACCAAATGCGCCTCGCGGCGCAGGCCCAGCCGCTCGACAACGCCGACCGATCCGGCGTTCTTCGCATCCAGCCGCGCGAAGATTCGATGGAAGCCGAATTTTTCGAAACCGAGGGTGATGATGGCCGCAGCGGCCTCGGTGGCGTAGCCCTTGCCGGCATAAGCCGGATTGAAGATGTAGCCGAGCTCGGCCTGTTGGGCAGCCTTGCTGACGAGCTTGAGGCTGACCTGACCCATCAGCGCATCATCCTCGCGCCGAACAACCGCGCAGCGCAGAATATCGCCATCTTCCGACAAGCGCGTGTTCAAGCCGGCATCGAAATGCTCCCGCATCGCGTCTGCCGACGGAGGGTCGCTGTAGAGGTAACGATAGACGACGGGAAGGGAGCGATAAGCGCTATAGGCTTCGAAATCCTCCGGCACAAAACCGCGGAGGATGAGACGTTCGGTGGATGCGAGAGCTTCGGCGGCAGCATACGCCATCGGTAATCCTCTGTAAGGATATCCGGAAATTTGATCCTCCCGGCCGATGACCGGGAGGACGATTCAGATCAGCATATTATTCGGCGTCGGCCCTCGACAGCGTTTCCAGCGTCGGCATCGAAGTGATGTTGTAGCCGGCATCGACGAAATGGATTTCGCCGGTAACGCCTGCCGACAGATCCGACAGGAGATAGAGCGAGGACGAGCCGACCTGATCGATGGTGACCGACTTGCGCAGCGGCGCGTTGCGTTGGTTCCAGGAGAGAATGGCGCGGGCATCGGAAATGCCGGCGCCGGCCAGCGTGCGGATCGGGCCGGCGGAGATGGCGTTGACGCGGATGCCTCGCGGGCCGTAATCGGCAGCGAGATAGCGCACGGAGGCTTCCAAAGCCGCCTTGGCGACACCCATGACGTTGTAATTCGGGATCACGCGCGTCGAGCCGTTATAGGTCAGCGTCAGCATGCTGCCGCCTTCGACCATCAGGTCGGCGGCGCGCCTTGCGATCTCGGTGAAGGAAAAGCAGGAAATCACCATGGTGCGCGTGAAATTATCCCGCGTGGTGTTGGCGTAGAGGCCCTTCAGCTCGTTCTTGTCGGAGAAGCCTATGGCGTGGACGATGAAATCCAGCTTGCCCCAG
This sequence comes from Rhizobium sp. SG570, assembly GCF_012275345.1. Taxonomy (NCBI): domain Bacteria; kingdom Pseudomonadati; phylum Pseudomonadota; class Alphaproteobacteria; order Hyphomicrobiales; family Rhizobiaceae; genus Rhizobium; species Rhizobium sp. SG570. The sequence goes on from NZ_JAAZQI010000024.1 coordinate 54,405, forward strand.
CGCGTCTTGATCTCTTCGAAGACGGCATCGACGGAAGCCAGATCCTCGACGTCGCAAGGCAGAAGGAAGTCCGAGCCGACTTCGGCTGCAAGCGGCTTGACGCGCTTGCCGAGCGCTTCGCCCTGAAAGGTGAATGCCAGTTCCGCGCCTTCGGCTGCGAGCGCCTTCGAAATGCCCCAGGCAATGGAATGATTGTTTGCGACGCCCATGATGAGGCCGCGCTTACCCTGCATGATTCCGGTCATTGCGTTATCCGTTGTAGCGCTGGAATACGAGCGTGGCGTTGGTGCCGCCGAAGCCGAAGGAATTCGAAAGAGCGATATCGATCTTGGCGTCGTCGATGCGCTTGCGCACGATCGGCACGCCGGCAAATTCCGGGTCGAGTTCGGCGATATGGGCGCTCTCGCCGATAAAGCGCTCCTGCATCATCAGGATCGAATAGATCGATTCCTGAACACCTGCCGCGCCGAGCGAATGGCCCGTCAGTGACTTGGTCGACTGAATCGGCGGGATCTTGTCGCCGAACACTTCGCGAATCGCGCCGATTTCCTTGCTATCGCCCACCGGCGTCGAGGTGCCGTGGGTGTTGACGTAGTCGATGTCGCCCTTCACCGTGGCCATTGCCTGGCGCATGCAGCGTACAGCTCCCTCGCCCGACGGTGCCACCATGTCGTAGCCGTCGGAGGTGGCCCCGTAGCCAACGACTTCAGCGTAGATCTTGGCGCCGCGTGCCTTGGCGTGTTCCAGCTCTTCCAGAACCAGCACGCCGGCTCCACCGGCGATGACGAAGCCATCGCGGTTGGCGTCATAGGCGCGCGAGGCGGTTTCCGGATGATCCTCGTTGAACTTGGAAGACATGGCTCCCATGGCGTCGAAGAGGTTCGACATGGTCCAGTCGAGATCCTCGTGACCGCCGGCGAACATCACGTCCTGCTTGCCCCACTGGATCATTTCGGTCGCATTGCCGATGCAGTGCGCCGAGGTCGAGCAGGCAGACGAGATGGAATAGTTGACGCCGTGGATCTTGAACCAGGTCGCGAGCGTCGCCGATGCCGTCGACGACATCGACTTCGGCACGGCGAAAGGACCGATGCGCTTCGGGCTGTTGTTCTTGCGGGTAATGTCGGCGGCTTCGATCAGCGTGCGGGTCGACGGGCCGCCGGAGCCCATGATGATGCCGGTGCGCTCGTTGGTGATATCACCTTCCTCGAGGCCGCTGTCGGCGATCGCCTGCTTCATCGCGACATGGTTCCACGCGCCGCCCTGCGACAGGAAGCGCATGGCGCGGCGATCGACCAGTTCGGTCGTATCGATCTTCGGCGCACCCCAGACCTGGCACTTGAAGCCGTGCTCGGCGAAATCGGGGGAGAAAGAAATGCCGGACTTGGCTTCGCGCAGCGAGGCGGTCACTTCTTGAGCATCGTTTCCAATCGAAGAGACAATACCCAGACCCGTAACAACTACCCGTCTCATGTCGATGACCTTTTCTTAAACAGTCTGTCTTTGTGGAGGCGGCAACGCCGCAGTTCAGGCAACCTTGTCCTTTGACAGGCCTACACGCAGGTCTGACGCCTGATAGATGGTTTCGCCGTCGGCCTTCAGCCAGCCATCGGCAGTGCCGAGAACGAGGCGGCCGCGCATGACGCGCTTGAAGTCGATGCCGTATTCGAGGAGTTTCGTCTCCGGACGAACCATGCCCTTGAACTTCACTTCGCCGGTCGAAAGTGCCATGCCGCGGCCGGGTTCACCGAGCCAACCGAGGAAAAAGCCGGTCAGCTGCCACATGCCGTCCAGGCCAAGGCAGCCCGGCATGATCGGATTGCCGGCAAAATGACAGGGGAAGTACCAGTCGTCGGGACGCACGTCGTATTCGGCGCGAATATAGCCCTTATCGAAGGTGCCACCGGTTTCGGAAATATCTGTAATGCGATGGACCATCAGCATCGGTGGCAGGGGAAGCTGTGCGTTGCCGGGGCCAAACAGTTCGCCGCGGCCGCAGGCCAGGATTTCCTCGTAGTTGAAGCTGGATTGTCTCGTCGTCATAAAAATTCCGTTTCCCCCGCATGAATGCCGATGGATGTGAAGCTTTAGTGCAAGATCGACAGAAAATGAAGCGCAACCATCACACTCTCACTCCACCATCCAATCGAACCCGCTAGCCCTTATGTGGTGGTCGCATACAGGAACGCCAGAGCTGCGACCAGTGGCAAATGCGGCAAAAGCCCGATTTTTCCGGCTTTTGAGCACCTTCCCACCCCATCGAAACTATTGAAAGCGATCAAGGCAAAAGTTATATGGCTTAGTGAAGAATAATAGAAATCTGGAATCCGGAGTCCCTGAATGGCGGAAGAGGCCGAAATCGCGATCGAGACCAGGCTGCGCAATGTCGGCTTGAGACCGACCCGGCAGCGGATCGCGCTGGGTGATCTCCTTTTCGCCAAGGGCGACCGGCATCTGACGGTCGAGGAGCTTCACGAGGAAGCAGTGGCCGCCGGTGTGCCCGTCTCTCTCGCGACCGTCTACAACACGCTGCATCAATTCACCGAAGCCGGCATGATCCGCGTGCTCGCCGTCGAGAGCACTAAGACCTATTTCGACACCAACGTCTCCGATCATCATCACTTCTTCGTTGAAGGCCACAACGAAGTGCTGGATATTCCGATCAGCAATCTGACGATCGGCAACCTGCCAGAGCCGCCGAATGGCATGGAAATCGCCCATGTCGACGTCGTGATCCGCCTGCGCCGCAAGCAGCGATAAGAGGCAGTAGGCAGTAGGCAGTAGGCAGTGGAATTGTTTCACGGCCTTTTGCTATTGCCTAATTCCTATTGCCTCCCTGTCTCACATCACATCGTCGGGATGCCTGCCGGGCTTGTGATGATAGGTCGGGAAGGTCCAGCCAAACCAGAGCGCTCCGCCGCGCACGGCGAAGGCCGCGGCAACACCGAGCCCGGCCGACGCATAGAGCGGCAGCATCGTTGAATTGGCTGCGGTGAAGACGCCGGCGCCGACGAGCGCGGCCGTCACGTAGATTTCCGGCCGCAGCAGCACCGATGGCTCGTTCGCCAAGAGATCACGCAGAATGCCGCCGAAGGTCGCCGTCAGCGCGCCGGTGACGATGGCAACCGTGGGCGAGCCTGTCGCCGCCATGCCCTTCGCCGCCCCCATCACGCAATAGGCCGACAGCCCCACCGCATCGAGCCAGATGAGCAGCCGATAACGCGATTCGAACAGATGCGCGGTGAAGAAGAACAGCACGCCGACGATGGCGCAGATGATGATATAGGTCGGGTTCAGCACCCAGAAGACCGGCACCCGGCCGAGGATGATATCCCTGAGCGTGCCGCCGCCGATGCCGGTGACCGCCGCAAAAAACAGAAAACCGATCAGATCGAGCTGCTTGCGCGAGGCAGACAGCGCGCCGGTGGCAGCGAAAAGGGCGACGCCGGCGTAATCGAGAAACGAGAGAAGCGACATCGGGAACTCCAACAGGACGCCGGCGGCGATTTTCATGAAATGAATCACGACGGCAAGGGCCGCGCAAGCAGGCGCGTGTAAAGATGTCGCAGCGGTTACGGCGACCAACGTGGCCGCGACGGCGCTTCGAAGAGGAAATTTCCCGTGAAATCCCTGCTGATCGTGATCCTCAATCTCATCACATTCGTGATCATGCCCGCGACGGCGCTGGCGCAGCAGTCGATTCTTCAGGATCCGGTGGCGTTCGAGAAGGATCACTTCACCAAGACCTGCGACGGCCAGGTGAGCTTCGGCGATCATTTCGCCACCGAGCAGGATATCAACAACGACACGCTGACCGATATCGTCATCAACGAAGGCGAGATCACCTGCAAGGGCGAAAAGGGCCCCTATTGCACGGATGAAGGCTGCCCCTACAATTTCTACGTCCATGTGGCCGAAGGCGGCTACCTGATGATCGCCACGGCGCAGATCTACGGCTACGATTTCATCCAGCGCTTCGGCAACATGGTGCTGGTCATGAAGATGCACCCGCACTTCTGCGACCGCACCGGCGGCGACCCCTGCGAGATCACCGTCAGGGTGCGCGGCGTCAAATTCGTCACCATCTCGAAGAAATAGCCATCAGGGCGCGGGCACGTAATTATACGGTCCGGACACGTGGTTACGGTCCGGACACGTGGTCACGGTCCGGGATAAAACGCCGATGTGCGGCCGACGGCATAATAGCCGACGAGGCCGATCCATTCGCGCATGCCGGTCGCCAGCAGTTGCGCATTGAGCGAAGGCTGCGTGAAATCGAGGCCGAGCGTTTCCTTGCCGGTGCTGCGATAGTCCACCGGCCAGGGCACGACATCGATGCCCTGCTTGCGGAAGATGCCCATCGAGCGCGGCATGTGGAAGCCTGAGGTGATGAGCAGGCAGCCCGAAAGCCCGTTCTGCGCCAGCAGCTCCTTGGTATTGACGGCATTCTCGAAGGTGGTGCGCGAGGTCTTGTCCTCGACGAGACGATCTGTGGGTATGCCGAGCGCGGTGAAGAAGCGCTCCGAGATGACGGCGTCGCCTTCGTAGCTACCGCCGATCGAACCATCGCCACCCGAGACCACGATCCGCGCCTGCGGATATTTCTGCGCCAGCCGCAGCGCCTCAATGAGGCGATCACCGGCCGAATCGAGCTCATAGCCGCCACGCGCCGTCGTCACCTCGTTCTGGGTGGCGCCGCCGAGCACGATCATGCATTTAAGGTCAGCCGGATCGGCGGCGGCATGCGGAAAGCGCTCCTCCAGCCCCTGCACTATATAGGCGCCCGCCGTCGTATAGAGCGCGACGAACAGGATCAGCACCGACAATAGCGACGAGGCGAGCATGGCGGCGCGCCAGCGCAGGAGAGCGGCGAGCAACGCCAGCAGGCCGAAAAAGAACGCCAGCGACAGCGGCTGACCGAAGATCCAGACAAGTTTCGAAAAAACGAACACGGCACATCCTTAAGCTTGTCGGCAGAAACGATTCATTCTCTCCCTAGCAGATTTTTGTGCACTGCAATGTGGCTATTTCGATCGCCGTGCCATCGAGGCGTCGGTTAGATGCCGAGAAGAGAGCTACGGCCTTTTCTTCGCGAAAGCGCGTCCTGAGCCCGATTTCAGATATTTTTCGAATCCATAAGCCTGCGATTCATCGGAGAAGGCAATGTAGGTTTTGATCGACCACGGCGCATATTTGGAGGTATGCGGGACTTCCCTCGCATTGTGCTTGCCAGACGAGCTTTGAGATCCCTGGTCACGCCGATGTAGTGGTGGTCAGGAAAGTCGCGGCTTATGAGGATATAGACGTACTTCATGCAGGGTATGATAGTGTACTGAGACGGGCACGCAACTCATGCGTTATCGCCAATTACGCCAGAATCATCGACGATGTTTGGCCAGCACATGATCGCAATATTTGGAGAAAGTCCGCTTGCGTTGCTGCGCAGCTTCAGCGCGACAGCCTTCGCTACCTTCTCGCCTTCGGCACATCGAGCCTACCGGCTTGCCGAGCCGAAGCTCGCAGAGCGAAGGCTGGTGGAGCTAAGCGGGATCGAACCGCTGACCTCTTGCATGCCATGCAAGCGCTCTCCCAGCTGAGCTATAGCCCCATCAAGGTGGTGCCGTTTGACCGGCCCTGGGTCCCTTCGAAGCGCTTTGCCCGTCGGGGTGGCGGCTTATTACTTCTGGTTCTTACAGATAGCAAGCCGAAAATTTCGGCCCGGGAACTTTTCTTGTTTGCCGGGCCGTCTTGTCCGCAGATCAGACGTCGTCGTCGTCGCCGGTGACGCCGATGATGTCGCTCATGTCGTCATCATCCTCATCTTCGTCGGCTTCGAGGAAGGTATCGTCGTCATCGTCGCCGATTTCGACATCGTCATCGCCGATATCCGGAATATCGTCGCCGGCCGCCGCCTCATCGGCATCCTCGAGAGACACGAGTTCGACTTCAGTGTTCTCGGTATCGACCTCGGCCACTTCCTCTTCTTCGGGAACTTCCTTCGAAGCGGAGGTTTCCTCGAAGTAGGACAAGGGCCAGGACTTGCCGGTATAAGGCGAGACGACCGGGTCCCGGTTCAGGTCGTAGAACTTCTTGCCATTGTCCGGATCGGTACGTTTTGTTCCAAGTTCCGTTTTCGCCACTGTCAAAGCCTCATGAATGACCGAATGAAAATCCGGCAATGCCGGGGAAACCGGCGTTTTAAGGGAAATATCAGCCGGTCCCCTTAATCGTTGCGGCCGTCTCTGTCAAAGCTAAACTTCATGCCGCTTCGCACGCGGTTTTCGCGCGTTGCGGGATGACTGGTCAGCGCGCCCATGTTAACGAGCCGATGCAAGCCGCAGGACATCTGGCGCAGGGAGATCGCAGCCAGTCCTATAATGCTAGGGAATACCGGCGTGGCAAGGAAAATCGCCGGCGAAGATCGGTGCTGGCGGTTCCAGCCGCGGGGCTCATCTCGATCATCGCATCGCCATGAGCCTCCTCGTCACGAGGCCTGCCGCCGGGCACCCCGTCACGGTCGAGGATTCCGGCACGATCGCTACCAGTTTTCCGGATTTTCTTGATATGATGACAAGATTGGGCGCGATGATCGAGGTCAAGGACTGCTAGATCGCGCGCGAACAGCATCCGAAGCCGCGCGCCATGAAGCGCCGGAGGATGGAGACAGCAAACGGACCGGAACCATGTATCAGCCGCCCCACCATCGCGAAGACGATCTCGGTACGCAACACGATCTCATCCGCGCCCACGCGCTTGGATTGCTGATCACCGCGGGCGACGGCGGCCTGATCGCCAATCCAGTGCCGTTCCATCTCGAGACGGGCCTTTCGCCGAAGGGCACGCTGCAGGCCCATGTCGCCAGGGCCAACGGCCAGTGGCGGGAAATCGCTGATGGCGCGCCGGTGCTCGTCGTCTTCCAGGGCGCCGATACCTATATCACCCCGTCCTGGTATGCGACGAAGCGTGAAACCGGCAAGGTCGTGCCGACCTGGAACTATGCCATCGTCCAGGTTCGCGGCAGCGCGCGGATAATCGAAGATCCCGCCTGGCTGCGCACGCAGATCGGCGCGCTGACGCGCGAGAACGAGAACAGCCGCTCGCAGCCCTGGGCGGTCGACGACGCGCCGCCGGAATTCGTCGCAGCGCAGTTGAAGGGCATTATCGGCATCGAGATCGATATCGAAACGATTGACGGCAAATGGAAGGTCAGCCAGAACCGGCCGCTGGCCGACCGGCAGGGCGTGGCGGACGGCCTCGACGCGATCGATCGCACCGACACCGCCGAGATGGCCGATCTCGTGCGTCGCTACAGCAAGTAACATCGGGATAAAGGGTAGGGACAAAAGAAGAATGATCATCGCCATCGACGGGCCGGCGGCAGCCGGCAAGGGGACCTTGGCGCGCCGGATCGCGGACGCCTATGGTTTCCACCATCTGGATACCGGCCTCACCTACCGCGCAACCGCCAAAGCGCTGCTCGATGCCGGCCTGCCCCTCGATGACGAGACTGTCGCCGAGGCCATGGCGCGCAAGGTCGATCTCGCCGGGCTCGACCGGGCCATCCTGTCGCAACACGAGATCGGCGAAGCGGCATCGAAGATCGCCGTCATGCCGGCCGTGCGTCGGGCTCTGGTCGAAGCGCAGCGCAGCTTTGCCGACAGGGAGCCGGGCACGGTGCTTGACGGTCGCGACATCGGCACTGTCGTCTGCCCGGGCGCGCCGGTGAAATTCTATGTTACGGCCTCGGCCGAGGTCAGGGCGAAGCGGCGCTACGACGAGATCGTCGAGGCCGGCGGCCGCGCCGATTACGCAGCCATTTTCGAGGACGTGAAGCGCCGCGACGAGCGTGACATGGGCCGCACCGACAGCCCGCTTCGGCCATCCGAAGACGCGTACTTGCTTGATACCTCAGAAATGAGTATAGAAGCGGCGTTTCAGACGGCAAAGTCGATCATCGACACCGCTCTGAGCCGAAATGCCTGAAAATGCGAGCGGCTGTCGCGTGCTTATAGCGCACGGAGTCGCCAATTTGTATGAAGCCTGACATTCCGTCCAAGCGCCGGATAGCTTTCCCTCAAGGGGAAGGCGGACTGGGGTCAGGCCTGTTCAACACGAACCACCGGCGCATCAGTGTCCAAAAATGCATAATAAGGACACGCCAGGAGATTTTATGTCTGTAACTACCCCCTCTCGCGAAGACTTCGCAGCCCTTCTCGAAGAATCCTTCGCCAAGAACGATCTCGCCGAAGGCTATGTCACCAAGGGCATCGTCACCGGCATCGAGAAGGATGTCGCCGTTGTCGACGTCGGCCTCAAGGTCGAAGGCCGCATCGCACTGAAGGAATTCGGTGCGCGCGCCAAGGACGGCACGCTCAAGGTTGGCGATGAAGTCGAAGTCTACGTCGAGCGTATCGAAAACGCGCTGGGCGAAGCCGTTCTTTCGCGCGAAAAGGCTCGCCGCGAAGAAAGCTGGATCAAGCTCGAAGCCAAGTTCGAAGCTGGCGAACGCGTTGAAGGCGTCATCTTCAACCAGGTCAAGGGCGGCTTCACCGTCGATCTCGACGGCGCTATCGCCTTCCTGCCGCGCTCGCAGGTCGACATCCGTCCGATCCGCGACGTGACCCCGCTGATGCACAACCCGCAGCCCTTCGAAATCCTCAAGATGGACAAGCGCCGCGGCAACATCGTCGTATCCCGCCGTACGGTTCTGGAAGAGTCCCGTGCCGAGCAGCGTTCTGAAATCGTTCAGAACCTCGAAGAAGGCCAGGTTGTTGACGGCGTCGTCAAGAACATCACCGATTACGGTGCGTTCGTTGACCTCGGTGGCATCGACGGCCTGCTGCACGTCACCGACATGGCTTGGCGCCGTGTGAACCATCCGTCGGAAATCCTGTCCATCGGCCAGCAGGTCAAGGTACAGATCATCCGCATCAACCAGGAAACCCACCGTATCTCGCTCGGCATGAAGCAGCTCGAGAGCGATCCGTGGGATGGCATCCAGGCCAAGTATCCGGAAGGCAAGAAGATTTCCGGTACCGTCACGAATATCACCGACTACGGAGCGTTCGTCGAGCTGGAGCCGGGCATCGAAGGCCTGATCCACATCTCGGAAATGTCCTGGACCAAGAAGAACGTTCATCCCGGCAAGATCCTGTCCACGAGCCAGGAAGTCGAAGTGGTCGTTCTCGAAGTCGATCCGACCAAGCGCCGTATCTCGCTTGGCCTGAAGCAGACGCTCGAAAATCCGTGGGCTGCATTCGCCCGCAACCATCCGGCCGGCACCGAAGTCGAAGGCGAAGTCAAGAACAAGACCGAATTCGGCCTGTTCATCGGCCTCGACGGCGATGTGGACGGCATGGTGCACCTCTCCGACCTCGACTGGAACCGTCCGGGCGAACAGGTCATCGAGGAGTTCAACAAGGGTGATGTCGTCAAGGCCGTCGTTCTCGACGTCGATGTCGACAAGGAACGCATCTCGCTCGGCATCAAGCAGCTCGGCAAGGACGCAGTCGGCGAAGCAGCAGCTTCCGGCGACCTGCGCAAGAATGCAGTCGTTTCCTGCGAAGTCATCGCAGTCAACGACGGCGGTATCGAAGTGAAGCTCGTCAGCCACGAAGACATCACCTCGTTCATCCGCCGCGCCGATCTGTCGCGTGACCGCGACGAACAGCGTCCGGAGCGTTTCTCGGTTGGTCAGATTGTCGACGCCCGCGTCACCAACTTCTCCAAGAAGGACCGCAAGATCATGCTGTCCATCAAGGCTCTGGAAATCGCGGAAGAGAAGGAAGCCGTTGCTCAGTTCGGTTCGTCCGACTCGGGCGCTTCGCTCGGCGACATCCTGGGTGCGGCTCTGAAGAACCGCAACGCCGAATAATCTTCGGCTGAAGCCTTATCGAAACAAAAACCCGCCGGAGCGATCCGGCGGGTTTTTCTTTGACTGTACTATGCGCTCTTCCCGATTATTCCCACTCCACCATGCGGCGGTAGAAATCGAAGGCATGATCCTGCGGGCGATCGGCCGGCGCGGGCTGCGGCAAGGCAGGCAGGTCCGGCGCGACAACCGCATTCTGAGAAGAGACGAGCTGCGCTTCCGTATCGCCGGAGGTCTCCTCAGCCGCCTGCGGCGATGATTCCGGAGCCTGTGAATCGTCTTCGGTCTCGTGCTGCTCCTTATCGCCGTCGCTGGCCGCTTCGCCTTCCTCCTCTTCCTCGTCTTCGACAGGATCTACGCGATCGACCGGTTTCGATTCGGCGTCCTTGGTGGGGGTGGCCGCCGGCAGATAATTCGCAACAACGAAAGGAACCCCCAGCGGTATCGGGGCAAGTACTCCCATCTGCTCTGGCGTATCGAACGTTGCCGTTGCTGCTGCAGCTGATGTCTGAGGCTGCGGCTTTCCGGCAAGTGACGCAACGGAAACAGACGCCTCCGGTTCAGCTGCCAGCGCTGTCGGCGTAAAGCCCGCCGCAACAAGGCGGCTTCTGCCACTTTCATCGACGGCCGACTGTGGCTGGGGCGACATTTGCCCTGCCCCATTGGCGGTCAGCGCCTGCGCTATGATCTGTTCGACCGAGGCCGCCGGATTGCCGATGATCTGCAGAAGGGCCGAACTGGCTGCCGCCACAGGCGGGTTGATGACAACCTGCAGCCCCTGCTTGATATCGGCCTGAATCTGCTGGATGTCGCGCGGCACCGGCGGCGGCGTAAGCGGCGATCTGATCAACTCGACTTCAGTCGGCAGCTTGGTCTCGGCAGCGATCGCCGCCAGCAATGGCCCCGCAGTCAGATCATCGACAAGGGACGCGAGTTGCGAAGGCAACAAGGTCGCATTGGCGTCGACGTTGGCGCCAGATGCTGCTTGCGGAGCCGGAGCCGATCCGCTTTGTGCGATCGCTTGCGCCGGAGCCGTTTGAACGGTTGCAGCGGGGACGGGCGAAGCCGAAGCACTCGGCGACGGTGCCTCTTGGAGCGCTTGTGCCGGCTGTGCGACAGGCTGGGCCGCCGCAGGCAGTGCCGTAGAAGGCCCCGCTTCTTTCACGGGAACCGTCAACAATGCTGCCGGGGCTGCCGTATCGGCTGCTTTCTGCGTCAGGGCCGGCGTCGGCATCTGCGTTACCACGCTTTCCGGCTCTCCGGCATTCTGGCCGTAGGAATTGACGACCGCCTTCAACGCGGCGTCGGGTTCTGCGGAAGGCGCAGGCTCGAGGCTGAGAGCCAGTTGCAGCGCTTGCGGGCTTTCCGGGTTCTCCAACGCTTTGGCCAGCAGAGGCAACGGGATCGGCGTGCTTGTCTGCGCGTTCAGCCGCTGCTGTGCCTCAGCGAGCTGTTGCGGCGGCAGGCTGCGGATCGTGGCGGCGATGCGCTGCGCGAAGGCGGCATCGCTCTCGCCCGGTTCACGTGAAACGTTCAGCGCCGCGCCGGCAGCGTCGATGGCGGAGAGCAGGCTGTCGAACATCCGCTCGCGTGCCGCCACCAGCAGCATGTTCAGCTTGCCCTCGACGTTGGCATTGATCGTGCTCGATAGAACGGCCAGCGGTGTTGCCGCTGTCTGGAGGCCAGCAGTCTCCGCCGTCACAACGACGGGCTTTTCAATAGGCGCAGCCACGGCGGACACGGCACCAACGGGAAGCAACATGACATGCTCCTTTGTCTGGCAAGGCGACGATGGAAGCGGGGGGGCAGGGTCAATCAGGGTCCGCTCATGCGGCCGGTCGATGTTCGAACGCCAGGTAACCGGGGTGCGAAACGGGAAAACGCCGTCGAACGCAGCAAATCAACCGATATGATAGCAGTCAGTTCCTTAACAGATCGCTAAAGAGAAAAGCCGGTGCCACTTTCGCAGCACCGGCTTTCATTGAGAGTTTCGCTCTTCAGGCAAAGCTATCAGCTATGCGCAAAAATATCCGCCTCTTCCCAGCCGAGAAGATCGAGCTTGGCACGCGTGGGAAGGAAGGCGAAGCAGTTGTCCGCATAGTCCATGCGGCCGTCGCGCAGCAGGCGTTCCGTCAGCTTGGCGCGCAGCGCGTGGAGATAAAGCACGTCGGAGGCGGCATATTCGAGCTGCGCCGGCGACAGTCTTTCGGCAGCCCAGTCGGACGATTGCTGCGCCTTGGAAATATCGACGTCGAGCATTTCCTTGAGATTGTCCTTCAGGCCATGACGGTCTGTATAGGTGCGGCAGAGGCGCGAGGCGATCTTGGTGCAGAACACCGGCGTGGTGGTGACGCCGAAGGTGTGGAACAACACGGCGATGTCGAAGCGGCCATAGTGAAAGACCTTCTGGCGGGCGGGATCGGCAAGCATGGCGACGAGATTGGGGGCCTGCTTCTGGCCGGCGGCGATGCGGATGACATCAGCCGTGCCATCGCCCGGCGAAAGCTGCACGACGCAAAGACGGTCACGGCGCGGAATGAGGCCTAGGGTTTCCGTATCGACGGCAATGGCGCCGGTGTAGCGGGCGGCATCGTCAGCGGAAATATCACCTTCGTGGTAACGGATGGTGGCAGCCATGAGATTCTCCCGGCTTTGTCTTCTGAATTCGCTTTTCGTCCGTTCTATAGAACAGACAGGGGGATGACGATACCGCTCGCCCCTCAAAATGTCGGCGGCGTGTTGACCCAGAGCAATATGGTCTCACCATCATGGCGGTTGCGCCAGGAGTGGTAGCGGCGGCTCTCGAAATATAGGGAATCACCGGGCAGAAGATCGAAGAACTGATCGCTGTCGAGCACCAGCTCCAGACGTCCGGCCAGGACGTGAATGAACTCCTCCCCCTCGTGACGATAGGCGCCTTCGCTGGCCGCGCCCGGCGACAGCACGAAGCGATGGCAATCCATCATCGTCTTTCCTTCGGCCAGAAGCTGGACAGTGACGCCGGGCGTCGTCGCCGGCCAGGTGCGCCACTCGCCCGCCCTGATCAGGGCCGGAACATCCTCGCGTTCTTCGCCCGACAGGCGCGAGACCGTCGTGCCGTAGTAATCCGCGAGATCATGAAGGGTCTTGAAGCTGACGCCTTGCGAGGTCCGCTCCAGCGTCGATAGCGTCGACGACGTTATTCCCATGTCGGCGGCGACCTGCTCCAGCGTCCTGCCGGCCGTATGGCGCAGCGCCCGCAGCTTGCGGCCGATGCCGGAAGGCGCCATCTGTTCGCCATTGTCGGCAGCTGGCCCCAAAGCATCCTCGGTTTCCAGCGCCTCGCGGATAGCCGCCGGGTTAAGGCCGCGCTCGGCACGGAACCAGGAAATGCGCTTCAGCCGCGCCACATCTTCGGCGCTGTACTGACGGTGCCCGGTCACCGAGCGAAAGGGTACGACCAGGCCCTGGCTTTCCCATAGCCGCAGGGTGGAAGCCGACACGCCCGCGAGACGCGCCGCTTCCGCCACCTTGTAGCGCACGGGGGAGCGCTCGGGCTCGATACTGCTCATTTGCCAATCATCCCTGATCTCTAGTCTTTTGATCTGCTTAGCATGGAAGAAGCGCTTACGTGAACCTTCGCGCATTCTTGTCATCCGCACAAAATCCCACTTGAAATCTTGCAGGAAAAATGTAGGAATTTTCTAAAGAACTTGCAGAAGTTCTGCAAGCTAATTTGAAACCGCCTTCCTTGGAGCCACAGCGATGACCCTGACCGAGCGGAAGAACGCCGCCATTTCCCGCGGCGTCGGCATGATGACGCAAATCTATGCCGATCGCGCCGAAAATTCCGAGATCTGGGACAAGGAGGGACATCGCTATATCGATTTCGCTTCCGGCATTGCCGTGGTGAATACCGGCCATCGCCATCCCCGCGTGATCGCCGCCGTCAAGGAACAGCTCGACCGCTTCACCCACACCTGCCACCAGGTCGTGCCCTATGAAAGCTATGTGCATCTGGCCGAACGGTTGAATGCGATCGTTCCCGGTGATTTCGCCAGGAAGACGATCTTCGTGACGACAGGCGCCGAAGCCGTCGAAAACGCCGTGAAGATCGCCCGCGCCGCGACTGGCCGCTCCGCCATCATCGCCTTTGGCGGCGGCTTCCACGGCCGCACCTTCATGGGCATGGCGCTGACCGGCAAGGTCGCGCCCTACAAGATCGGCTTCGGCCCGATGCCGGGCGATGTCTTCCATGCGCCCTTCCCTGTGCCGCTGCACGGCGTCAGTGTCGAACAATCGCTGGCGACGCTGAAGAAGCTGTTTGCAGCCGATGTCGATCCGCGGCGCGTGGCCGCCATCATCCTCGAGCCGGTGCAGGGCGAAGGCGGCTTCTATCCGGCGCCGCCAGCCTTCATGAAGGCGCTGCGCGAAATTTGCGACCAGCACGGCATTCTCCTGATCGCCGACGAGGTACAGACCGGCTTTGCGCGCACCGGCAAGATGTTCGCGATGGATCATCATGAGGTCGCCGCCGATCTCGTCACCATGGCAAAGAGCCTTGCCGGCGGCTTCCCGCTCGCCGCCGTCACCGGCCGCGCCGAAGTGATGGATGCACCGGAACCAGGCGGCCTTGGCGGCACCTATGGCGGCAATCCGCTTGGGATCGCCGCTGCCCATGCCGTGCTCGATGTCATCGCCGACGAGGATCTTTGCAATCGCGCCAACCAGCTCGGCTCGCGGCTGAAGCAGCGGCTGGAATCGCTGCGCGACAAGGTGCCCGAGATCGTCGACATTCGCGGCCCCGGCTTCATGAATGCCGTGGAATTCAACGATGTAACGACGAAGCTGCCCAGCGCCGACTTCGCCAACAAGGTGCGGCTGATCGCTCTCGACAAGGGCCTGATCCTGCTGACCTGCGGCGTCTACGGCAATGTCATCCGCTTCCTGTCGCCGATCACCATCCAGGACGGCGTGTTCAGCGAGGCGCTCGACATTCTCGAAGCCTCCATGATCGAGGCGAGTGCCGCGCGCTAACCGCCGCCCTTCCGCGTTTTCTCTATGATCCGCCCGCGCGGCCTGCCGGGCGAAAACCTGTCGGAGTGCATATCATGTCGTTTACGACCGCAATGACCAAGCATGTCCCCTTCTCCTCGCGGCTCCTGCGGGACGCCGGCTATATCAACGGCGTCTGGACGGCAGGCGGCGCGACCAAGACCTTCGATGTCATCAATCCCGCCACCGGCGAAGTGCTCGCGACGCTCCCCGACATGGGTGCCGCCGAGACGACAGCGGCGATCGACGCTGCCTACATCGCCCAAGTCGCCTGGGCTGCCCGCCCTGCCAAGGAACGCGCCGTCCTCTTGCGCAAGTGGTTCGATCTGATGATCGCCAATGCCGATGAACTGGCGGCGATCCTGACGGCCGAGATGGGCAAGCCGCTGCCGGAGGCAAAGGGTGAAATCCTCTACGCCGCGTCCTATGTCGAATGGTATGCGGAAGAGGCCAAGCGTATCTACGGCGAAACCATACCCGCGCCGTCCAGCGACAAGCGCATGGTCGTCATCAAGCAGCCGGTGGGAGTCGTCGGCACGATTACGCCCTGGAATTTCCCGGCGGCGATGATCGCCCGCAAGATTGCGCCGGCGCTTGCAGTCGGCTGCACGGTTGTCTCCAAGCCTGCCGAACAGACGCCGCTGACGGCGATTGCGCTTGCCGTGCTTGCCGAAGAGGCCGGTATTCCGGCCGGCGTTCTCAACATCATCGTCGGCATCGATGGGCCGGCGATCGGCCGTGAGCTCTGCGGCAATGCCAAGGTGCGCAAGATCAGCTTCACCGGCTCGACAGAGGTCGGCCGCATCCTGATGCGCCAGTGCTCAGACCAGATCAAGAAGGTCAGCCTCGAGCTCGGCGGCAACGCGCCGTTCATCGTCTTCGACGATGCCGATCTCGACGCCGCCATCGAAGGGGCGCTGGCTTCGAAGTACCGCAATGCCGGCCAGACCTGCGTCTGCGCCAACCGGATCTATGTGCAATCCAGCGTCTATGATGCCTTCGCGGCCAAGCTCGCCGCCAAGGTGTCAGAGCTTTCGGTCGGAGACGGCTTCAAGCCGGGCGTGACCATCGGGCCGCTGATCGACGAACAGGGCGTCGCCAAGGCCGAAGACCATGTTCAGGACGCAGTATCGAAGGGCGCACGGGTCCTCCTCGGCGGCAAGCGCATCGAAGGGGCCGGCACCTTCTTCGCGCCGACCATTCTGACCGGCATCGACCGGACGATGAAGGTCGCCCGCGAGGAGACATTCGGCCCTGTCGCGCCGCTCTTCCGGTTCGAGACGGTCGAGGACGTGATCGCGCAGGCAAACGACACGGAATTCGGCCTTGCCGCCTATTTCTTCGCCGGCGATCTGAAGAAGGTCTGGCGGGTTGCCGAGGCGCTGGAATACGGCATGGTCGGCATCAACACCGGCCTGATGTCTTCAGAGACGGCGCCTTTCGGCGGCATCAAGCAATCCGGCCTCGGCCGCGAAGGCTCGCGCCACGGCGCAGACGACTATCTCGAAATGAAGTACCTCTGCATCGGCAATCTATAAGCCGGCAAATCAAGTGGAGGTAATGTGGATGCGGCCCTGCCATAGCCGGGCCGCCGTCAATCGCCCGGTGTGAAAAGCGCCGGTGTCGAGATTGAGCCGGAGCCCGCGGGCTTCGGCCCGTTTGACCGGCGTGTGACCGTGCACGATCAGCTTCGGCAGCGGCTGCGCACTGTCGTAAAAACGCGAACGGATGAACACGAGGTCAGCCTCCTGCTGATCGGAAATCGGCCGGTCCGGATCGATACCGGCATGGACGAACAAAGCCTGCGGCGTATCCAGCAGGATCGGCAACCGGCGCAGGAAATTGATGTGATCGTCGGGAAGCCAGGTTCGGATGAATGTGTCGAGCTTTTTCTGGCTCGGATATTGCTCCCGCAATGTCGGGATATCCACCCCGTAGGAGTTGAGAGTGGCGGCACCACCGAGCGCCACCCAATCATCCAGCGATATCTCGCCATCGATATAGGCGAGCATTTCCATTTCATGGTTGCCCGTCAGGCAGATGCGGTCGAAGCCATTCGGCGGCGGCGCCATGAGCCGGCCGACGACCTGCGCCGAGGCCGGGCCGCGATCGATATAGTCCCCCAGCATGATGATGAGCTTGCGCCCTGGCAGCCCGGCGGCATCAGCGACGATCTTGCGCTCCAGCAAGCTCAAGAGATCGTACCGGCCATGTACGTCGCCGATGACGTAGGTGGGCATGTCGAGATTCTCGAGCCGCTCGCGATGCCGGTGACGGCCGAAGCCATGAGCCATTTTTTCACGTGTCCTAGCTGCCGACATGAAACTCCCTTTCGAGCGTACACCCCGGAACGCCTTAACAACCTTTGCAGAAAGGACTCAAAAGCGACGATTCTTTGCCGAAAAGCAGGAATCAGCGCTCTCGCCGGATGTTTCGACCGGCATTTGCCGTCGACACCAGCCTGCCTTGCGGCAAAGCGTCCCGAATGCCGCCTTTATGCATGGAGAAAGTTGACAGGGCGTATCCGGAATCCTATCGCGCTTGACAACTCAACGGGAGAATATTTGCTCGCTGGAGCGTGGCGAGCCCGGCGTCCCTGCTTTGTTGGCACGATATCTGCGCGTTTGCCCTACAATAATGAAAAACGAAGCCAGCCCTGACCGAAGGCCTATCATCAATAGTGCCTGTAACTTTACCGTGAAGCCCTGATGAATCCGACGACAGCGCTCGAACTCTGCCGCTTTTTTCACGACGCATCGCTGATGCTGCTGTGGGGTGCCTGTGTTTATCTGTCTCTTCTGGTGCCGAAGGCGCTCGCCGATCGGGTCTGGCGCATCCTTGCGATCCCTTTCGTCCTCCTTGCGGCGATCGCGGCCCTGACGGCGCTGCTTTCGCTGCCGGCTGCGACCGCTGCCATCGGCAACGGCTGGAGCGACGCACTCGATGCCGGCACGGTCCATGACGTCCTGTTCGATACCACGGTTGGCCGAGCGTGGCAGGCGCAGGCGCTTGCGGCGATCATTCTGCTTTTGGTCTTCCTGTCGCCGGAGGACTGGCGCCGCCGTGGGGTGGCGCTGGGGTCTGGCCTCGGCCTTGCCGCGCTTGCCTTGACCGGACATGCATCGATGCTTGAAGGCTGGCTGCGCTACGCGCAACGCGCCAACGACATCCTCCATGTCCTGACCGGCGGCGGCTGGCTGGGCGCGCTCGTGCCGCTGATCTCCATTCTCCGGCTTCTGAGCCGTCCGGAATGCAGGGCGGACGCGCAACTGGCGCTGCGTCGCTTCTCGCATGCGGGACACTGGGCAGTGGCGCTCGTCATCCTCTCCGGCGTCCTCAATACCATCATGGTCCTGAAACGCCTGCCGACCGACTGGTCCTCGCCCTATCAAAGGCTGCTTGCCATCAAGATCGCGCTGGTCGCGGGCATGACGCTGCTGGCGATCATCAATCGCTATGTCTTCGTGCCCTGGATCGGCCGCAACCCAAGCCGCGCCTTGCAGGCGCTTCGCCTTGGAAGTATCGCCGAAATCGTTCTCGGCATTGTTGTCATCGGGGTGGTCGCAGTCTTCGGCATGCTGGAGCCGGTCTAGACCGTTTGTTTTCAAGCAATTTCGGACGGAAAGCCGCTGCTCACTTTTCCTGGGATTGCCCTAGCCGCCGAGCGACTTCACCACAGCGCGAACGGCCTCGGCGTCGCTCGTTTTCGGCCGGTATTCCAGGCCCACCCTGCCGCCATAACCATGTGTAAACAGCCAGTCCAACCGGTCAACCAGATCGATGTGGCCCGTGCCAGGATCGCTGCGGCCCCGATGATCTGCGACATGGACATGCACGATCCGGTCGACGCGATCACCGACGACATGCTCCGTCTTCTCATCCATCACGGCCGAATGATAGAGATCGTAGACGATGCCGATTTCGGCGCGGCCGACCTCATCGACGATGTCGAGGCCTTCCGCAGTCGACGACAGGTAGTAACCGACATGGTCGATTTTCGTGTTGAGCGGCTCAAGACCAAGCCGAACGCCTGAACCCTTGAGGATATCCGCGCCAGCACTCAGGGCCGCCACAAGGGCTGCCCGCTGCTCGGCGCGCGAAAACTCGGGAAGATCGTCGCCGGCCTGGGCAATGAGAACCGGCGCGCCGAGACGTCGCGCCACGACGACGGATTCCCGCAGGCCTTGAAGCCACGTCTCTTTGTTTGCCGGATTCGTCAGCGCGATCATCGGCTCGGCCACCAGGCCGGACACCGCAATGCCGGTCTCGGCGACCGCGGCGGCGATCGCATCCAGATCCTTGTTGGTCCAGCGCCAGAACTCGACCGCATCCAGCCCGGCCCGATGCGCCAGCCGGATACGGTCGGCGAAGACATCATCTTCGCGCGCGAACAACCACTCGATACAAGCCGAAAACTGCCGCATGGGATTCTCCCTCCCTCAACCGGTCACGAGCAATGCGCGAGACCGCCCGCGATCGCAAGAGGCGCTAGCGATGGAATTGCGGGGCCGGCCGCCGCATCGAAGGCTTGATGGCTTCGACATTCATCGCGGAGAGGACGCGCATATCCCGGCGGAAATCGGAAGGCGTCATGCCGGCAATGTGGCGGAAGGATTTGTTGAAGGCGCTTATCGAGCCGAAGCCGCTGTCCATGGCAACCTGCAGGACATTGGCGCCGTCGCGCATCAGCATCGCCTGGGCGCGAGAAAGACGCAGCAGGTTCACATATTTGCCGAGGGTCATGCCGGTGGATTTCTTGAAGAGATTCATCGCGTATTTCGGATGCAGATCCGCCGCCTTGGCAATATCGACCGTATCGATGTCATGCAGGAAATTGGCGGCGATGAAATCGCACATTCTCGCCAGGCTGCGCGAGGATTGCGGATGGACCTGCTCGTTCGTCAGGTTTTCCTGCTTCTCCGGTACCATGCGGTAGGGCTCGAAGGCGATCCTCTCCAGACGCAAGAGAAGTTCGGCGACGGCGTGTTCGGCCTTCGTCCGATCGCCGGACATGGCGTAACGGTGCCATCTGGCGAAATTCTCGTCATCGGCGGCATCGGTTGCCGAGCTTATCAGCGTCTGCCCGCGGATCAGCCGGCTGGAAATATCGAGCGGCAGCCGCATGCGGAAAAAATGCACGAGCGGCAGATGCGCGCCCGCATAGATCGCATCGTCGGACAGTTCATCCAGCTGATGCGGCTGACCGCCCCAGAAGAGGCAGATCTCGCCGGCCTTCAGATGAAGCTCATGATCGCCTATATGGTAATGTACGGTACCGCGCACGATGTAGTTCACTTCCACCTGCGCGTGCCAATGCGGCTTCGCCATCGGCAGCGGATGGGAATAAAACATCTGCAGGATCGTTGGCAGCCCTTCGACACTGCTCGCGCCCGGCTGATAGACC
Source organism: Rhizobium sp. SG570 (assembly GCF_012275345.1). NCBI lineage: Bacteria > Pseudomonadati > Pseudomonadota > Alphaproteobacteria > Hyphomicrobiales > Rhizobiaceae > Rhizobium > Rhizobium sp. SG570. The sequence goes on from NZ_JAAZQI010000024.1 coordinate 74,714, forward strand.
GCTCGATCGCCCACCTTACTTTTCGCCAAGTCCATGTTCCCTTTTTAGGAGACAGAAGCGTACCGGGAGCTAGTTTAAGCGCGTTCGCTTGCGGACAGCAATTGAAAAGGGAGGATTTTCAATGCGTTTAAAACTTGCTGGAGCGGCGGTGCTTGCCACCTTGCTCGCTTCCGGTTCTGCCTTTGCGGAACAAACCACCATTACGGTCTGGAGCTGGAACATCGCCGCGTCGGCGCTGAAATCCACGATCGAAGGCTTCAATAAGAAATATCCGGATATCAAGGTCGATGTGCAGGACATCGGCAACCCACAGGTCTTCGACAAGATGCTGGCCGCTTGCGCCGCCGGCGGCGACGGCCTACCCGACGTCATGTCGATCGAAAACCACAAAGCTTCCATTTTCTGGAACCGCTTCCCCGACTGCCTGACCGACCTGACGAAGCTCGGCTATAACAACGACCTCAAGAAGCAGTTCCCGGATTTCAAGCGCGCCGAACTCGAAGTCGGCGATGCGGCCTATGCGATGCCATGGGATTCCGGCCCGGTCACCATGTTCTATCGCCGCGATCTCTACGAAAAGGCCGGCGTCGATCCGGCAACGATCAAGACCTGGGACGATTTCATCGCTGCCGGCAAAAAGATCTCTGCCGCAAACCCGGGCGTGATCATGGCGCAGGCCGATCTCAACGGCGACACCGAATGGTTCCGCATGCTCGCCAATGAACAGGGCTGCGGCTACTTCTCGGATGACAGCCAGAGCATCATCGTCAACCAGCTCGCCTGCGTCAAGGCGCTGGACAAGGTGAAGGAAATCAAGGACGCGGGCCTGCTGAGCGCTGCAAACTGGAACGAGAAAATCCAGTCGAACACTGCCGGCAAGGTGGCATCGCAGCTCTATGGCGGCTGGTACGAAGGCACCATCCGCTCCACGTCGCCAGATCTCGCCGGCAAATGGGGCGTCTATCCGATGCCGAGCATGACGGCCGACGGCCCGCATGCGGCTAACCTCGGCGGTTCTTCGCTGGCGATTGCCAACGGCTCGAAGAACAAGGAAGCCGCCTGGAAATATCTGAGCTACACGCTTGGCACCAATGAGGGCCAGGTCACGATGCTGAAGTCCTTCGGGCTCGTGCCGTCGTTGCTGACGGCGGTTCAGGATCCCTTCGTCAACCAGCCGCAGCCCTATTGGGGTGGGCAAAAGGTCTGGACCGATATCCTCGCCACCCTGCCGAAGATCCGCCCGAATCCCGGCACCCAGTATTTCAGCGACGCCGACGAAATCATAAAGGCCGTCCAGACGAAGTACCTTGCCGGCGGCTATCCGAACGGCAAGGCGGCGCTCGACGACGCGGCCCAGCAGATCGCCTCGGCGACGGGTCTGCCGCTCGCGAAATGAGTGACATAGCCGGGCGCGCATCCCAAGCCGCGCCCGACATCCCCGCCGCCCTGGAGGCGGCGGGGATGCGTCGTCACGGATCATTTCACTGCGCATAAAGGAGGAGGCTTTCATGCGGCTGCAGAACCGGAGCGCCTATGCGTTTCTTGCGCCCTATCTTCTGGTGTTTACGGCCTTCTGGGTGTGGCCGATCATCGATTCGTTCCTGATTTCGTTCCAGAATACCCGCGTCAATCCTTGGACTTTCAACCTGCCGCTCAATTGGGGGCGACTATTCGGCGACCCGGCCTTCTACAACGCACTTCAAAACACGCTTATCATCCTGATCGTCCAGGTACCCGTCATGATCACGCTCGCCACGGTCATGGCGGTGCTGTTGAATTCACCACTGCTCAAGGCGCGCGGCATTTTCCGCTTCGCTTTCTTCGCACCCGTCGTGGTCGGCGAGGTCGCCTATGCAGCCGTCTTCCGCTTAATGTTCAACGTCGATTTCGGCATCATCAACAAGCTGCTCGGCGGTGTCGGCATTTCGCCGGTGTCGTGGTTTGCCGACTCCCACGCCGCCATGGTCCTCATCATCATCGCCGTCACCTGGCGCTGGGCCGGATACAACGCCATTATCATCCTATCTGGGCTGCAATCGATCCCCGAGGATGTCTATGAAGCTGCAACGCTCGACCGTGTCAGCCGCTTCCAGCAATTCATCCACATCACCCTGCCGCTCTTGAAACCGATCATTCTCTTCTGCGTGGTCCTGTCCGTCATCGGCACCATGCAGCTCTTCACCGAACCATATCTGATCACCAACAGGGGTGGCCCCGGTGGTGGGACGGAGACGCTCGGCCTGTTGCTCTATCGCCAGGCCTTCCAGTCGACCAACTTCGGCTATGCGTCGGCGATTGCCTACACGATGGCGGCGCTCGCCGTGGTCATCTCTCTTCTCAATCTCTGGGTGGGGCGCGAAACTAAATGAAATCGAAGTCCAAATCCACTCTGATCCGCTCGCTCGCCTTGCACGGCCTGCTGGCGCCGCTCGCCATCATCTGGCTGTTTCCGCTCTGGATGATGTTCGTCTTCTCGACCATGCCCGATTACGGCATTTTCAGCCCCGGCATCATCCTGACACCGTCGACAGGTTTCATGGACAACGTCCGCAACCTCCAGGCCGACACCAACTTCATCGGCGCTATGACGATCTCCATCGTCGTTGCCATCGTCTATACGGTCCTGTCGGTCATGCTGACCTCGATGGCGGGATGGGCTCTGGCGCGCTACCAGTTCGCCGGCCGTCCGGGCGTCATCGGCATCATCCTCGGCACGATCACCCTTCCCTACTCCGTCGTCGTCATCCCGCAGTTCATCATGGTGGCGCGCGATTTCGGGCTGGCCAATTCTTGGGTCGCGCTGATCGTGCCGCCACTCTTCAATTCGCTCGGCGTGCTGTTCATGCGCCAGGCCTTCTCGATGATGCCCGGCGAGCTGTTTGATGCGGCCAGGGTTGAGGGTGTCAAGGAATGGCAGATCTTTCTGCGCATCGCCCTGCCACTCGCAAGACCGACGATGGCGGCGCTCGCCATCATCCTGTTCCTGGCCTCGTGGAACAACTACCTCTGGCCGCTGCTCATCAATTCCCGGCCTGGAATGATGACCGCGCCCGTGGCGCTCGGGACGCTCATCGGCCTCACCAGAGTATCCTGGGGCGGCATCATGGCCGGCGCGGTGATGCTGACGGCGCCGATCCTCGTCATCTTCGTTCTCCTGCAACGCCACTTCATCGCCGGCATCGCCGCCGGCGCAATCAAATAATTCCGGGAGACCCGTATGGCTGAACTGTCCCTTACCAATATCGTCAAACGCTACGGTTCGCTGGAAATCATCCACGGCGCCAATCTCGAGGTGAAGGACGGCGAATTCGTCGTTTTCGTCGGCCCTTCGGGATGCGGCAAATCCACACTGCTTCGCATGATCGCCGGGCTGGAAGATATTTCCGGCGGCGAGCTCAAGATCGGCGGCCGCGTCGTCAACGACATGGAGCCGGCCGATCGCGGCATCGCCATGGTCTTCCAGTCCTATGCCCTCTACCCGCACCTGACGGTGGAGCAGAACCTGAATTTCGGCCTGCGCATGAACGGCAATCCGAAGGCGGATACCGACCGCCGCGTCAAGCAGGCCTCCGAGATCCTGCAGATCACCGAGCTGATGCAGCGCCGGCCGAAGCAGCTCTCCGGCGGCCAGCGCCAGCGCGTCGCCATCGGCCGCGCCATCGTGCGCGAACCGCAGATTTTCCTGTTCGACGAACCGCTCTCCAACCTCGATGCCGAGCTGCGCGTGCAGATGCGCGTCGAAATCTCCCGCCTTCACAAGAAGCTCGGCACGACGATGATCTATGTGACGCATGATCAGACGGAGGCGATGACCCTTGCCGACAAGATCGTCGTGCTGCGCAGCGGCAACATCGAACAGGTGGGGGCACCGCTCGACCTCTATGACGATCCGGCCAACCAGTTCGTCGCCGGATTCGTCGGCTCGCCGAAGATGAATTTCCTGCGCGCCGAGGTCGTCGACAATCAGCCTGGCCGCGTCGGGGTGGCCCTTCGCGACCAGCGCAATGTCCGCCTGTCGCTGCCGATCACGGCAGCGGGCGTCGAAATCGGCGAGCATGTGACGCTGGGCGTTCGCCCCGAGCACTTCCTCGACGCCGGGAGAGGCGATGCGGATCTGACCGTCGACGTCGACGTCGCCGAGCATCTCGGCAACACCAGCTACATCTACGCCAACATCGCCGGCGGCGAGCAGATCGTCATCGAACGCGAAGAGTCCCGCAACACCGGCAACCGGGACACGCTTACCGTCGCGCTTTCCGCGGCCAAGACATTCCTCTTCGACGGTGCCGGAAACCGATTGCGGTAGGCGCTGTCTTTTCTCCCAAGACAGCATGCAGATTTAGGAAAGGATCGTTCCATGAGTACAGATACACCCATCCGCTGGGGCATTATCGGCCCCGGCAGGATCGCCCAGACTTTTGCCGACGGCATCGCCCATTCCCGCAGCGGCAAGCTGGTGGCCATCGCCAGCCGCAACCCGGACAAGCCGGGTCTCGGCGACAATTTCCCCGGCGCCCGCATCGTTAGCGGATACGAGGCGCTGCTTGCCGACAAGGACATCGACGCCGTCTATATCGCCACGCCGCACACCGGCCATGCCGAATGGGCGATCAAGGCGATCCGCGCCGGCAAGCATGTGCTTGTCGAAAAGCCGATCGCGCTTTCGGCCTATGATGCAGAAGCAATCTATTACGAAGCCAAGAAGGCCGGGGTCTTCGCCGGCGAAGCTTTCATGTACCGCGTCCATCCGCAGACGGCGAAACTGATCGAACTGGTGAAAAGCGGCGCGATCGGCGAGCTGCGTATCATCCGCTCGTCCTTCGGCTTCAACATGGGCACCGTCAAGCCGGAACACCGGCTGTTTGCCAATGAAACGGCCGGCGGCGGCATCCTCGATGTCGGCGGCTATCCGGTATCGATGGCGCGCCTGATTGCCGGTGCCGCCGATGGCAAGCCGTTTCTCGATCCCGACAAGGTCTCGGGCGTTGCTCATCTCGGCCAGACGGGCGTCGACGAATGGGCGTCGGCCGTGCTGAAGTTCCCGACGAACGTCATCGCCGAAGTTTCCTGCTCGATCATGGCGAATCAAGACAACACGCTGCGGATCATCGGCTCCGAAGGACGCATCGAAGTCGCGGACTTCTGGTTCGCCTCCGGCCATAAGGGCGGCGTCGGCAAGATCGAGCTCATCAAAGGCGGGGAGACCCAGACCATCGAAGTCAAGGAGGAGCGCTGGCTCTATTCCTTCGAGGTCGATGCTGCAGGCGATGCCATCCGCGCCGGACACAAGGAATTCGCCTATCCCGGCATCGGCTGGGCGGATTCGATCGGCAACCTCCGAGTTCTCGATCAGTGGCGCGCCTCCATCGGCCTCGAATACGAAGTCGAGAAGGCAACGCATAGGACGAAGAACATCGCCGGTGCCGCCGTTACTAAGGGCAACGGCATCCCGAAGCGCGACATCCCCGGCATTACTAAGCCGGCATCGACCGTCATGCTCGGCTTCGAATTCTTCCCGAATTTCGCGGCCGCCTCGCTGACGCTCGACGCCTTCTATGAAGCCGGCGGCAACGCCTTCGACACCGCCTATGTCTATGGCGGCGGCAAGACGGAGAGCATCTTCGGCGATTGGCACACCAGTCGGAAGGTGCCGCGCGAGGAGATCGTTTTGATCGGCAAGGGCGCCCATTCGCCGCTTTGCTACCCGGATATGATCTCCAAGCAACTCGACCAGTCGCTCAACCGCCTGAAGACCGACTATGTCGACATCTACTTCATGCATCGCGACAACACGGCCGTCCCGGTCGGCGAGTTCGTCGATGCCATGGATGCCGAGGCCAAAGCCGGCCGCATTCGCGGCATTTTCGGCGGTTCGAACTGGACGCGCGCCCGCTTCGACGAGGCGATCGCCTATGCCGAGAAGAACGGCAAGACGGCACCTGCGGCGCTTTCCAACAACTTCTCGCTGGCCGAAATGCTCGACCCGATCTGGGCCGGATGCGTCGCTGCCTCAGACGACGAATGGAAGGCTTGGCTGAACGCCAAGCAGATCCCGAACTTCGCCTGGTCGAGCCAGGGCCGCGGCTTCTTCACCGACCGCGCCGGCCGCGACAAACGGAACGATGAGGAACTGGTGCGCGTCTGGTATTCCGACCGCAACTTCGGCCGCCGCGACAGGGCGATCGAACTGGCGCAGAAGCTCGGCCGCAACCCGATCCATATCGCGCTTGCCTATGTCATTGCCCAGCCGTTCCCGGTCATCCCGCTGATCGGCCCGCGCACGATCGCCGAGCTGGAAGACAGTCTCTCGGCGCTCGACATCAAGCTGACGCCGGAACAGGTGAAGTGGCTTGAGGGCTGAAACGATGCGGCCGGTTCGTGACGCCGCGGCCGGCCGTTGAACGTGATTGTGCAAAATGAAAACAGCCCATCCGGCTCCGCGGATGGGCGATTGCATATGAAGCATGCCAGTGACGCGTAACCCCTTCTCCCCTTGGGGAGAAGGGGTTACGCGGCAACGATCTCTTCCCATATGCAATCGCCCTGGCGAAACCAGACAGGCTCTTTGCATCTTATGCCGACGATGATCGCCAAATGGTCAGGCGGCGAAATCGAAGGCTTTCGTCCCGGCCCCCTCCAGCCGCAGCAGATAAGCCTTGCGCTCGAGGCCGCCGGCAAATCCTCTGAGCTCACCCGCCGATCCGATAACTCGATGGCATGGCGCGATGATCGAGATCGGGTTGCGGCCATTGGCGGCACCAACTGCACGGATCGCTTTCAGCGCCCCGATCTCGGCAGCAATCTGGGTGTAGGTGCGCGTCTCGCCGAAGGGAATGGCCAGCAGCGCCCGCCATACCTTCCGCTGAAACTCGGTTCCCGAAAAATCGAGCGGGAGATCGAAAGCCTGCCGTTCGCCGGCGAAATACTCGCGGAGTTGTCGCTCGGCCTCCACGATCGGCAGCGGCACGCGATTGGGCCGGTCATTATCCCATAGAATGGCCGCAAGCCCGTCATCGCTGCCAACAAGCTTCAGCGCGCCGACGGGCGAAGCCATGATCCTGTAGACATAATGCTTGCCGGCATTTCGCGTGGATTTGGTCATGCCGATATCCTTTCTTCGAATCGTGCCGCAAGGCGGCAGTCGATCTCCTTGTCGTCATGACATAGGACCCAAAATATAAGGTTCCAGCCACCCGAAAAACGTCTTCGCGGGCCGAAATCCAATACTTCCGCATTCCACGCCTTCGATCGAAATACCGACGTCGCGGTTTGGAAATTGGATCGAAATTGTGTAAGACCGAGGCAAGATTGGTCACCAGCATGCGGAGTCAGAGATGACGGTTCGCCCGCCGCGCAATTTCAATCCATCCAATATGAACGAGACCGGCCTCGGGATTCTCGAATATGAGATGATGTCGGAGCGCGCCAGCTCGCTCGGCCGTCATGGGATGAAGGTGGAGGCAGCACTCGCCGCGCTGCAGGAGGGCGAGGCCAAGGGCAAGGATGGCGTCGAACACGAGCGGCTGGTCGATGCCGCTGCGCAAGCCGTTTGGGCCATGTTCATTCATCGCGAGATCTGCGGCCTGCGCAACAGCCGCGACGTCATCCAGCGCTATGGCATACCGAACAAGGTGCTTGCGCGCCTCGGCGCGAGCCCGCGCCACACATAGAGCAGTCAACGGTTTCACGAAACCGCTTGACTGCTCTATGTCTTTGTTTTTGCGCGGTTGCGGAAGGAAAGCCGCTGCACACTTTTCCTGCAATCTCTCTAAACTTCAGGATTTCAGGATCGCCGAGAAGCGCGGATCGAAGGCATGGCCGATCGGCTCGGCCGCCGCGCCGCGCGCCACGGCCCAGGGGTCGGTCATGCCAAGCTGCAGGCGCGGCAACAGCCGGTCGGCGCGATCGGCATTGGAGGGCAACAGCGGCTGCATGGCGTCGATCAGCCGCGTCGCAAGGGCTGCAGGCGCGCCTCCGCACAGAATCACGGTCTGCGGATCAAAGATAGTCTCGATGAGATGCACGCTCCAGCGCAGGTCGATCGCCGCCTTTTCGATCCAGGCGAGAATCTCCGGATCATCGGCGGCAGCGCGCCTGTCGATCAGCGAATAGATGTCCGGCGCCATCGGATCGACGCCCAGATGCTCGTAGAGCGAGGCCAGCGATGCGCGGTGTTCAAGCTGGGTCAGCCTGCCGCCGGCCGTGAGCAGCGCCATGCCGATTTCGCCGGCATTGCCATGGGCGCCGCTATAAAGATCGCCACCGAGGATCAGGCCGGCTCCGATACCGTAGCCGACATAGAGGCAGACGGCATGATCGAGCCCATGGGCAGCGCCGACCATGCGCTCGGCGGTCGCGCAGGCGGCGGCGTCGTTCTGCAGGGTGACGTTGAGGCCGGTGCCGGCGGAAAGCGTTTCCAATAGCGGAAAGCGCTGCCAGGCGCCCATCATCCAGGGATTGTCGTCCCCGTCCTGTTCGATGCCGAACGGACCCGGCATCGCGACGCCGAGCCCGACGAGGCGCTTCTCCGCCTGTGCGGCACGCAGCTTGAGCTCGGTGCGAACCTCCTGCACGAGCTGCAGCACCACGGGGGTACCCGTGGCCGGTCCGCCGACCGGCAGGTTCGCCTCCTTGCCGATCAGCACATTGCCGACCAGATCGACAGCGATGGCGCGGGTGATGTGACGATCGATCTGCAGGCCGATTGCAAAGGCGCCTTCCGGCACGAGCCCATAAGGCGTCGAGGGTTGCCCCCTGCCGCGGCGCACCGTTTCCCTTGAGATCACCAACCCGTCGATTTCCAGCTCCTCCATGATGTTGGAGACCGTCTGTTTCGTCAGGCGGGTGGCGCGCGCGAGATCGGCGCGGGAGAGGGCACCATTGAGCCGCAAGGCGTCGATGATCACCCGCCGGTTATGGGCACTGGTGCCTTCGTGGTTCGTTCCGCTCGTGGCCCTGATCGGGCGAACATCGTTCATGTGCATTTGCCTCTTGACACCAATAGAATATTGAAGAACAAATAAGTCAAGACAATTGACTTAAAAGAAACCACAGAGTTTCATGAGGGAACGCAGGGGAGCCTCAAGGCTCCGAAGACGCTCCGATCGAGGTTCGGCAGCCTGGCCGGCTGCCCGTTCGACACCTGACGGCGACATTTCAGCCGCCGTTGGAAAATCGCGTGACTGTCAAAAAAACTGGAGGCTGGAATGTTGAAATCATTGAACAAGACACTGCTCGGCGCAGCGCTGATCGGCGTATCCTTCGCGTCGCACGCCTTTGCCGAAACGACGCTGAACGCCCTCTTCATGGCGCAGGCCGCCTATAGCGAAGCCGATGTGCGCGCCATGACGGACGCCTTCACCAAGGCCAATCCGGACATCAAGGTCAATCTCGAATTCGTCCCTTATGAGGGCCTGCATGACAAGACCGTGCTGGCGCAAGGCTCGGGCGGCGGCTACGACGTCGTGCTGTTCGACGTCATCTGGCCCGCCGAATACGCGACCAACAAGGTTCTGGTCGATGTTTCCTCGCGTATCCCTGACGATACGAAGAAGGGCGTGCTGCCGGGCGCATGGACCACAGTCCAATACGACAGCAAATATTACGGCATGCCCTGGATTCTTGACACCAAGTACTTGTTCTACAACAAGGAAATCCTGGAAAAGGCCGGTATCAAGACGCCACCGAAGACCTGGGACGAGCTGACCGAACAGGCCAAGATCATCAAGGACAAGGGCCTTCTGGCCACGCCAATCGCCTGGAGCTGGTCGCAGGCCGAAGCCGCGATCTGCGACTACACCACGCTTGTCAGCGCCTATAAAGGCGACTTCCTCAAGGACGGCAAGCCGGACTTCCAGAACGGCGGCGGCCTCGATGCCCTGAAATACATGGTATCCAGCTACAAATCCGGCCTCACCAATCCGAATTCCAAGGAATTCCTCGAAGAGGACGTCCGCAAGGTCTTCGAAAATGGCGACGCAGCCTTCGCACTGAACTGGACCTACATGTACAACATGGCGAACGATCCGAAGGACAGCAAGGTTGCCGGCAAGGTCGGCGTCGTGCCGGCACCGGGCGTCGCCGGCAAGAGCGAGGCTTCGGCGGTCAACGGTTCCATGGGCCTCGGCATCACCACCGCCAGCAAGCATCCGGACGAAGCCTGGAAGTTCATCACCTTCATGACCTCGCAGGCAACGCAGAACCAGTATGCCAAGCTCAGCCTGCCGATCTGGGCATCGTCCTACAGCGATCCGGCTGTCACCAAGGGCCAGGAAGACCTGATCGCGGCCGCAAAGGTCGGGCTTGCGGCCATGTATCCGCGTCCGACGACACCGAAGTATCAGGAACTGTCTACAGCACTGCAGCAGGCGATCCAGGAATCGCTGCTCGGCCAGTCTTCGCCGGAAGATGCGCTGAAGTCTGCTGCCCAGAACAGCGGTCTCTGATAGTCTTACCGGGCGGCGCCTATCGCCGCCCGCCTCTCGATCCTCCATGAAGAATGAAAGAAGGGGCCCGTCATGTCCGGCACCTCTATGACAACTCGCGCCTGGTTTTTGATGCTGCCGCTGCTGGTGGTGATGGTCGCCGTCATCGGCTGGCCGCTCGTCGATACCGTCGGCCTTTCTTTCACGGACGCAAAGCTTGTCGGCACCGGCGGCAATTTCGTCGGCATCGACAACTATGCGACGATGCTGGCGAACTCCAATTTCCAGCGCACCTTGATCACCACGGCCTGGTTCGCGATCGTATCCGTTGCCGCCGAAATGGTGCTCGGCGTGCTTGCCGCGCTGCTCCTGAACCAGGAATTCAAGGGCCGAGGCATGCTGCGCGCGCTGATGATCCTGCCCTGGGCACTGCCGACCGTCGTCAACGCCACGCTGTGGCGGCTGATCTACAATCCGGAATATGGCGCGCTGAACGCAGCCCTTACCCAGCTTGGCCTGATCGACGCCTACCGCTCCTGGCTCGGCGAACCGGGCACGGCGCTGACGGCGCTGATCGTCGCCGATTGCTGGAAGAACTTTCCACTGGTGGCGCTCATCGCGCTTGCCGCCCTGCAGGCCGTGCCGCGCGATATCACCGCCGCCTCGCTGGTCGACGGCGCCGGCCCCTTCAAGCGCTTCCGCTTCGTCATCCTTCCCTATCTTGTCGGGCCGTTGATGGTGGCGCTGGTGCTGCGCACCATCGAGGCTTTCAAGGTCTTCGATATCATCTGGGTGATGACACGCGGCGGCCCGGCAAACAGCACGCGTACGCTATCGATCCTCGTCTATCAGGAAGCCTTCTCCTTCCAGCGGGCGGGGTCGGGCGCATCGCTTGCCCTCATCGTCACGCTGCTGGTGACGGTGCTCGCCGCCGCCTATGCCGCCCTTGTCCGCAAAACCGCGGGGAGTGCCACCTGATGGAACGCAAGAGCCCGCTCTTCACCTGCTTCATTTATGTCTGTGCCATCCTGCTCGCCGTCGTCATCCTGGCGCCGATTGCCTGGCTCTTCATCATGAGCATTTCGCCGGCTGCCGATCTTGCCGCCAAGCCCTTGCGCTGGTGGCCGCAGACGGCCGACTTCTCGCGCTACAGGGTGTTGCTGTCGACACTGGAAAACAGTGAGGGCGCCGCCTTTACCTCATCGCTGCGCAACAGCATCGAGGTTGCCGGCATGGCGACGATCGCAGCGATCGCGCTGGCGATCCCCGCTGGCTGGGCCGTGTCGCGCACGCCGTCCGTGGGATGGTCGCTGTCGATGGTGATCGCCACCTACATGCTGCCGCCCGTCGCACTTGCCGTGCCGCTCTATATGGGTCTTGCCTATCTCGGCCTGCTCAACAACGTCTTCGGTCTGGCACTTGTCTACCTGACGATCCTCGCGCCGTTTACGACCTGGCTGATGAAATCCGGCTTCGATTCCATTCCGAAGGAGATCGAGGCCGCGGCGATGATCGATGGCGCCGGGCTGTTCCAGACGCTGAAGATCATCACGCTGCCGCTGGCCATGCCTGTGATGGCGACCTCGGCGCTCTTCGCCTTCCTGCTTGCCTGGGATGAATTCTTCTATGCGCTGCTCTTCACCTCCGACCAGCGCGCAAAGACCCTCACCGTCGCCATCGCCGATCTGGCCGGCGGCCGTGTCTCGGATTACGGACTGATCGCGACTGCCGGCGTGCTGGCCGCCCTGCCACCGGTGCTGATCGGTCTTGTCATGCAACGTGCCCTGATCTCCGGGCTGACCAGCGGCGGCGTCAAGGGATGAACATGACCACAGAGAAAACACGCCCCGCCGGGCTTGCCGCGATCGATCGCGAAATGGCCCGCCAACATGCCGATGCGATTGCCTCCTTCGAGGCCGCTGCCGACATGGCTGCCAAGGCGGCAGCCTCGCTGAAGCGCACCGGCAAGCTGCTGCTGCTTGGCATGGGCGGCTCCCACGCCGTCAACCGCGCAGTCGAGCCGCTCTACCGCGCTGCCGGCATCGATGCGATCGCGCTACCGCTCTCCGAACAGCTCGGCCAGCCGCTGTCGCTCGATGACCGGACGATCTTCGTGACGTCGCAGTCCGGCGAAAGCGCCGAAGTGCTGCGCTGGTTCGACGAGACGCGCGGCAATGCCGAGACGTTCGGCCTGACGCTGGAGGGCAGCTCCTTCCTCGCGAGGACCGCTCCCTCGCTGGTGGGCGCCGGCGGCACCGAGCTTGCCTTTGCGGCAACCCGCAGCCTCACCGTGACCTTCGCGCTGCATCTGGCGATCTTCACCGCGCTTGGGCAGGATCCCGCGAGCGCACTGGCGGTACTACAGGCACCGCAGACGCTCGATATCTCGCCGGCGCTTGCTGCCCTTGCCGATGTCGCCACCATCGTTACCTCAGGCCGCCGCCTGCAGGGCGTTGCCGAGGCGCTTGCACTTGGCCTCACCGAACTGTCGCGCCGCCCCTGCTTTTCGCTCGAGGGCGGCCAGTTGCGGCATGGGCCGATGGAAATGCTCGGGCCATCGATCGGCGTCGTGCTTTTCCGTGGCAACGACGCGACCGCCGGCCTGGTGACGGCCATGGCTGTTTCCGCCGTCGAGACGGGGGCGCCTGTGATCATCTTCGACGGTTCGCAGGAAGAACCGGTCCCCGGTTGCATCACGCTCCGTTTCAAGCCGGAAAGCGGCCTTGCCGCCATCTTCCAGATGCTGCCTGTGGCGCAGGCGCTGATGATCGCGTTTGCCGATGCCCGGGTCGAGAATGCCGGCACGCCGCTGCGCTCCACCAAGATCACCCGGAGCGAATGAATGAAGCCACTAGCAGTCATCGGCAACGTCAACATCGACCTGATCCTCGGGCCGGCGGAGCCTTGGCCCAAGGCCGGCACGGAGATCATCGTCGACCATGACGAGCTGCGCGTCGGCGGGCAGGCGGGCAATACCGCACTCGCCTGGGAGGGCCTCGGCATCCATTACGAGATCGCTGCCAATGTCGGCAGCGATCAGTTTGGACGCTGGCTCAGTGAAGCATTCGGCACCCGCAGCAGCAAGTGGCCGGTGCGTCCCGAAGGCACGACTCTATCCGTGGGCATCACCCATCCGGACGGCGAGCGCACTTTTTTCACGACACGCGGCCACCTGCCACGGCTCACATTAGCCGACGTGCATGCCGTGCTCGACGGGACGAAACTTTCCGGCGGCTATGCGCTGCTGTGTGGCGCCTTCCTCACCGACGACCTGACACGCGACTACGAAGCGCTGTTCGACTGGGCGGATAGACACCGGATCACGGTTGCGCTCGACACGGGCTGGCCGCTTGACGGCTGGACCGAGAAGAATTGCAATTCGACGCGGCATTGGCTCTCCCGTTGCGGCATCGCGCTGATGAACGAAGTCGAAACGACGACGCTTGCCGGCGTGGACGATCCGGTTCAGGCCGCGAGTGCGCTTCGTTCGCACATGCCTGATGGAGCCATCGTCGTTGTAAAGCGCGGCCCTGAGGGCGCCATTGCCATCGGGGCCGATGGCAGCTTGGTTTCGGTCGCCGCGCCGCGTGTCACCGTCGTCGATACGATCGGTGCCGGCGATGTCTTCAACGCGGGTTTCCTGGCCGCCCTTGCCCGAGGCGAGCCGCTTGCAGCCTGCATTTCGGCTGGGACTGCGGTCGCTTCCCGTGCCATTTCCACTCTGCCGCGCAGCTACGGCCCGGCCAAAGCATCCGAGGAGGCCGTTCGATGAGCGCGCTTGAAATCCAGAACATCCGCAAGAGCTATGGCGATGTCGAGACGCTGAAAGGCATCGACATATCGCTTGAAAGCGGCGAGTTCCTGGTGCTGCTCGGCTCGTCCGGCTGCGGCAAGTCCACGCTGCTCAACATCATCGCCGGGCTGGCGGAAGCAACCAGCGGCGATATCCGCATCGGCAACCGCTCGGTGCTCGGCGTGCATCCGAAGGATCGCGACATCGCCATGGTGTTTCAGTCCTATGCGCTCTATCCGAACCTCTCGGTCCATCGCAACATCGGCTTCGGCCTGGAGATGCGCAAGGTGCCGGCGGCCGAACGCGACAAGGCGGTACGCGAGGCGGCGAAGCTGCTGCAGATCGAACCGCTGCTCGAGCGCAAGCCGAGCCAGCTTTCCGGCGGCCAGCGCCAGCGGGTGGCGATCGGCCGGGCGCTGGTGCGCAAGCCGGAGGTCTTCCTGTTCGACGAGCCGCTGTCGAACCTCGACGCCAAGCTGCGCATGGAGATGCGCACGGAATTGAAGCGTCTTCACCAGATACTGAAGACCACCGTCGTCTACGTGACCCACGACCAGATCGAGGCCATGACGCTTGCAACCCGCATCGCCGTGATGCGGGATGGTCGGATCGAGCAGCTCGGCACGCCGGACGAGATCTACAATCACCCGACAACACTCTATGTCGCGACCTTCGTCGGCGCGCCGCCGATGAACCTGCTGAACGCGACCGCCGAGGCTGGTGCCCTGCGCATCGACGGCACCTCGATCACGCTGCCCATGCCTGCGACGAAGGACGGGGTCAAACAGGGACAGGAACTGGTCGTCGGCATACGGCCGGAAACGATGCGTCTGGACGAGCATGGCAAGC
This sequence comes from Rhizobium sp. SG570, assembly GCF_012275345.1. NCBI lineage: Bacteria > Pseudomonadati > Pseudomonadota > Alphaproteobacteria > Hyphomicrobiales > Rhizobiaceae > Rhizobium > Rhizobium sp. SG570. The sequence goes on from NZ_JAAZQI010000024.1 coordinate 89,780, forward strand.
TGGAGGCCATTTGCGAAGTCGCGGAGCTGACGGGTCCCGAACTGATCGTGACCGCGCAAGCCGGTTCGCAGCGGCTCATGGCCTGCCTGCCCCCGCGCACTGCGATTGCCGCAGGGCAGACGCTGAAGCTCGGTTTCGACGCCAACGCGCTGCACCTCTTCGACCGCGCCACCGGTCGCCGCTGCGAATGATTTCACGGCCATCCCGCAGGCGCGCGTCGAGACGATACCGCAAGGCCGATCGGCAGCCGGCTTCTCTCCGATGCGGCGCATATTGCCACGCTTGCCGAACAGTTGCTCGACCTGCGGCGCCTGGATGTCATCGGCACGAATGTCTCGTGCGTCGATCTGGTGGAATTCTGCCGGAACGTCGCCACCGACACGACGCCTCTCGCCAGTACGCGGGGATACGAATTGTCGCTGAGACAGGTTTCGACCGTCTGGCCATCTAGGGTGATGCCGGCGACCACAGCGCGTCATCGCCAATATCGTCCAGAATGCGATCGAGCACAGAGGCGGCAAGGGAAATATCACCATCAAGATCGACAGACGCGCGATCATCGAAGTTAGGGACGAAGAAGGCCCGGCATAAAGGCCTCGGAACGTGAACGGATATTCGAGCCGTTCCATCGCCTTATCACGGAAACCCTCGCGCCGCAGACGATCATCCGCCGCGATGAGCCGTCCCACTCCGATTCCGACCATTGGACACACTTCGCACAGTCAAGACGTTCGGCCTCAAATCTGAGGTCTTCCGTCTTTCGCCCGCCCTATGGCTAGGTATGGAGGGTGGAAATTTGGAATCTCCGCCAGCTTTCTATAAGTATTTTCTACTATTTCTGCCACCGGAACCTTTGTTCCAGCAAAGAGTTTTCCTGTATGGAGGAAATTTACATGAACACTAATTCGAATAAACCAAATCTAGATCTCAGAACCACGCCATATGCACGCCGCTCTTCTTGGGGGCCGCCGATCGCTATATTGGCGGTTGTTGCTGTCGCAGCGCTGGCGTGGAACTTCTGGCCTTATGCAAACTCGTCTTACACGAGCGCGAAGGAGTCTAGAATTCCGGCTGCCCAGAGGACCACGATACAGCCATCGGCAGCCTCAATGCGGCCTGCGACGGCGCCTGCTCAGCAATAGAGAAGGCTCACCCGCAATAGAGAAGGATAGCCCCATGGCAAAGTATGATGAATCGCCGCTCTTGAGCGCAACAGATGTGAAGCAGGCTGACAAACGCGATACCAGCGCCTATGGGCGTGGCTCAAAAGCCGGCAAACAGAAGAACCCGGCAGAAGGCAACCCCTATCCCGAAGGCAGCCGCGCTGCCAAGTCGTTTGAACACGGACAACTGGACGCTCAAAAAGTCAGATGCAGCGACAAGCCGCCGGGACGATAGGTGCTCGCAAAGTGGCTCAAGTTTCGAACATCGACATTTTTTGGCTTCGCACGACTTGATGCCATATCGGCGGACATGTGTTGTCGCAATATCACCGATCGCGGCGGAACCTGACCGGCTGATCTCGCCGATACATCAACAAATATGCCCTCGAATTGAACCAAATTCGGTTCTGAACGTTGAGTTTAGTTGGAGTGCCATTACGAACAACGCACCGTGCAGTCAAGCGCGATGGAGATGATCGGGCGCTCCCCAGGAGACTTACATGGATACCACCACACTTCTCATCATCGTTATTGTCGTTCTGCTGATCGGCGGCGGCGGCTGGTTCGGCCGGGGTCGTTGGTACTAAGGATGCCCTTGCGGCGCGGATAAATGTTCGCTGGTCGCGAAGCTTCCCAGAGTATACAATAATATCGACTGGCCGCGGCCCGCCAAACCACGGAATAAGGCCGGCGAATGCCAGATATAATCGCCAAATCTGATGGTCAGAAAATCGCCGAAGCCGAGGTCGACGACTTCCGGAGAGAGCTCGGTCCTTTCGTCGTCGCCGCTGAAACGACACGAATGGCGATGGTTTTTACGGATGCGAAAGAATCCGACAATCCCATCATTTTCGCCAACAACGCCTTTCTCGACTTGACCGGCTATACTCGGGAAGAGGTACTCGGACAGAGCTTCAACTTTCTAATGGCGCGCGGCACGGATCCCGATTCGCTTGCGCGCATCGACGCCGCATTCGCGGGCACGACCGGCGGTTCGGAAATTTCCTATCGTCGCAAGGATGGCAGCGTGTTTTGGTCGGCGGTCCTTATCAGCCCGGTTCGAGACGAAAGCGGCGTCATCGTGCAGCACTTCGCCTCTTTTGTCGACCTTACCGATCATAAGCGGGAACAGGCCCAGTCTCGCATGCTCATCGACGAATTGAACCATCGCGTCAAAAATACGCTGGCGACGGTACAGTCGATTGTCTGGCAAGCCCTGAGGAATGCGTCCGACGTCAATGTAATCCGGGATTCCATCGAGCCACGGCTCTTTGCCCTGTCGCGGTCTCATGACCTATTGACCCGGGAAAGTTGGGAGGGTGCGGGGCTGCTCGATCTGGTCAACGCGGCTCTGGAGCCGTTTGGGATTGGAAACGGGCGCTCAGAGCACTTTGTCATCACGGGCCGAAATATCCGCGTCTCACCGAAGGTAACCCTTGCGCTCGGCATCGCGTTCCACGAGCTCGCGACCAATGCCGTGAAATACGGCGCGTTTTCCAACAAGACCGGATCGGTGCTGATCTCATGGACGATTGGGCCGTCGCCGGGAGGCGACTGGCTTCATTTACGCTGGCAGGAGAAGGATGGCCCGTCGGTGACATACCCATCACGGAAAGGGTTCGGCTCGCGCGTGATCGAGCGCGGCCTAGCTCATGAACTGGAGGGCACGGTTGATCTCGACTACCGGAGTGAGGGCATCGTCTGCACGATCAACTTTCCTGCGTCGAACGGTGTTCGTGATGGATAAATTGCTTTCCGGTCGCCGCGTGCTCGTTGTCGAGGATGAAATGCTGATCCTCATCATGATCGAAGACATGCTGGCAGACCTGGGATGTGCGGCCGTGACCAGCGCCGCCACGGTCAATCAGGCCATCGCCCTGATCGAATCTCAAAATTTCGATGTCGCCATGCTGGATATGAACTTGAACGGCGAAATGACTTACCTCGTAGCCGATGCGCTCGCTACGCATGGTGTGCCGTTCGCCTTCTCAACCGGCTACAGCAGTGACGACATTCGGGATGGTTATCGCGACCGGCCGGTTCTGAAGAAGCCGTTTATGGACAAGGAACTGGCCGAGGTCTTTACGCACCTTCTGCGCCGCGCCGCGCTCTTGTGACGCTCATATCTGTCAATTAATTGGTTTACGGTTGAACTGGTTTTGGGTTCAAGCTTATCGCCGATTATTGCTAGGAAGGTTTGAGTTGATTGTCTGCTGGCTCTTTGCTTGAGCGCGGCTCATTCTTCAGGCTGCTCCGGTTGCGAGCTATGGCATGTCAGCTATTGAGGACGCCGTGGCCCATGTGGGAGGTGAGGTAGGGCGCTGCTTGAGGTGGCCGC
>NZ_JAAZQI010000025.1:0-90340 GCF_012275345.1 Rhizobium sp. SG570
CAACCCGATACGACAAACGCGACGACAACTTCCTCGCATCCGTCCAGCTAGCCTCAATTCGAATTTGGCTCCGATCTTATGAGTCGGTCACCTAGGCTCGCCTCGCCGTCAGCCCACCACGGCGAACACCGTCGCAACGACCAGCAGGACAGCCAGGGAGATGTTGACCGCCCGCGAAACCGTGGGATGCTGAAGGAAGCGCGACAGAGAGGCGCCGACGAGAAGCCATACGATATGGATGGCGACGATCATCCCCGTCAGCAGCGCGATCTTCACTGTGGTATCGAGCAGCCGCCGATCCTGAAAGACGCTGACACCGGCGAAGACTGCGGCGATCGCCACATAGGCCTTCGGATTGGCGACAGCCAAAAGGAAGCCACCGGAAAATGCGGGGGCGGCGACCTGATCGTCACTGCGTGCCAGCGGCGGCGCCGTGGCGATCCTGAAGGCGAGGTAAAGGATGTAAACAGCCGAAACCACCGTCAGCACGAGCGCGCCATGCGGCACGGAGAGCAATACGGCAACGACGCCGGCTGCCACGGCCAGCAATACCGCAACAGTGCCGACGATGAGGCCGGACACATATCCAAGCGATCGCCGGAAGCCATAAGCAGCACCCATCGCCGTCGCGCTGATCGTCGAAGGACCGGGGCTCCCCATGATGACCAAGGACGCCAGAAGCAGCGTCAGGATGGGATAAAGGCCATTTTCACCGAACATGGATATGCTCCGTTCATTGTCAGTCGAAGCAAACTATCCGCGGGAATGGCTGGAGGTCTTGAACACTTGTGCAAATATGCCGGCGAGTCGCACAGTCGCGATGCGACCTCTAAGACACAAAATCCTATTTTTTTGAACGACCCTTGAAAGAAATTCACTTGCACCGTACCTCAATCCGCGTCAATCACCCTTCCAATTGGCCTGCGGCTGGCGCGGGTTCTCTTTCCGAGATCTAAGGTAATACCATGGCGCGCGACACCACCGACCAGACTCCGCTCTCATCGGTCTCGGAAATGACGGCCTATCTGGCCGCCGGCAGCAGGCCCAAGGAGGACTTCCGCATCGGTACGGAGCACGAGAAGTTCGTGTTCTTCCGCGCCGACAACAGCCCTGTGCCCTATTTCGGCGAAGCCAGCATTTCCGCACTCCTGAAGGGGCTGCAGGAAAAGAGCGGCTGGGATCCGATCATGGATCGCGGCAACATCATCGGGCTCAGTGAGCCCACAGGCATGGGCGCGATCTCGATCGAGCCGGGCGGCCAGTTCGAATTGTCAGGCGCGCCGCTCGAAACCATCCACGAGACCTGCAAGGAATCCAACAGCCATCTGGCAACCGTGCGCGAGATCGCCGAGCCGATGGGCATTCGCTTCCTCGGGATTGGCGGCAGCCCGAAATGGACCCTGGCCGAAACCCCGCGCATGCCGAAATCCCGCTACGAGATCATGAGCCGCTACATGCCGAAGGTCGGCACCCAGGGTCTCGACATGATGTACCGCACCTGCACGATCCAGGTGAATCTCGATTTTTCGTCGGAAGAGGACATGCGCCGCAAGATGCGCGTGTCGATGAAGCTGCAGTCGCTGGCAACGGCGCTCTTCGCCTCCTCGCCCTTCACCGAGGGCAAGCCAAACGGCCTTTCCTCCTGGCGCGGGGACATCTGGCGCGATACCGACAACAGCCGCGGCGGCCTGCTCGACTTCACCTTCCGGGATGATTTCGGCTTCGAAGACTACGTGAAATGGGCGCTCGACGTTCCCATGTATTTCGTCGTCCGCGACGGTCGCTACCATGACTGTACGCATGTCACCTTCCGCCAGTTCATGAACGGCGCCTTGAAGGGCGAGATCGCGGCCTGGGAGCCGACGATGGGCGACTGGACGAACCATCTTTCGACGCTGTTCCCCGACGTGCGTCTCAAGCGCTTCCTGGAGATGCGCGGCGCCGACGGCGGCCCCTGGCGGCGCATCTGTGCCCTGCCGGCCTTCTGGGTCGGCCTGCTTTACGACGATGCCGCGCTGACGGCTGCCGACGAGCTGACCAAGGACTGGAGCTTCGACGAGGTCAATGCGCTGCGCAACGTCGTGCCGGCGCAAGGCCTGAAGGCTGTGATCAAGGGGCATGGCCTGATGGACATTGCCCGCGAAGTCGTCGGCATTTCCCGCATCGGCCTGAAGAACCGCGCGCGGCTGAATGGCGACGGGCAGGACGAAACCGTCTTCCTCGCACCGCTCGATGAGGTGCTTGCGAAGAAGGGCACGCTCGCCGACGATCTGCTGATGCTCTACAACGGCCGCTGGAACCAGTCGGTCGAGCCGATCTTCGAGGAATATCAATACTGATAGCGGATCTGCCTGCCTTCATCGCCTGGACGGAACGACGGCAGAAACCGGTATGCGCTCTCTTTTTTCCCGCTATACTATCGGAATCATGCGCCGCGTGATTCCGAAGCGGCGTTACTGCGGGGAAAGGGACTTCGATGCTGCCACTCTTCGACATGATGATGCAGGCACAGAACGGCGCCGCGACTGAGGCCATGGCCAAGCAGTTCAACCTCGCGCAGGAACAGGCGACCAAGGCGATGGCGGCGCTGATGCCGGCCTTCTCGACCGGCTTCAAGCGCAGCGCGGCGGACCCCTATAATTTCATGGGCGTGATGCAGGACATCACCTCAGGCAACTATGCCAAATATTTCGAGGACATGGGCAAGGCCTTCACGCCGGAAGGCATTGCCGATGGCAACGCCGTCTTGGCGCGCCTCTTCGGCTCCAAGGAAGTCTCCCGTGCGATCGCGGCGCAGGCGGCACAAATGACCGGCGTCGGCCAGGAGATCTACAAGCGCATGCTGCCCGCCATGGCCGATACGCTAATGGGCGGCCTGTTCAAGGAGACCAGCGGCCAGATACCGCCAATGGCCAATCCCTTCCTCAACACGGCGATGGGCGAGATGATGCAAGGCTGGCTGCAGACCATCGGTTTCGCGCCGAAGCAGCGGCCGTCTCCGCAGGCAAACATCTTCAACAACCCCTTCACCCAGGCGATGGAACTGATGTTCGGCGGCGATCCGGCCAAGCACGGGAAGGCCGAACCCGCCAATCCCTTCCTCGACAATCCCTTTGCCAAGGCGTTTCAGGACATGATGCGCAACTTTCCGATGTCGCCAGTCGAGCCGCCGAAGGAAGAACCCAAGGCGAAGCCCGCCGCCGGCGTCGACATGGCCGCCTATACCGACATGTTCAACGCCATGTTCGACAGCGGCCTGGAAGTGCAGAAGAACTACCAGAAGAACATGGAAACGATCTTCGATAGTTATATGCAGAACGGCAGCCCGGCCAAGACGCCCGAAGGCAAGTCCTAGAGCGTTTTGTTTCTTTACGCATTCCAGACGGAAAACCGCTTCGCACTTTTCCTGGAAATGCTCTAACCGCGCTGCCACACGCGGCGTGCAGGCTGGAGGCGACCGATGGGCCTACGCGGCAAGCGTCGGATAGTCGATATAGCCCTTGGCTCCGGGCGCACAGAAGGTCGAGCGATCCGGTTCGTTTAGAGGCGCGTTGCGACGAAAACGCTCCGGCAATCCGGGTTGGCGAGAAAGACCGTGCCAAAACCACCGCGTCGGCTTTGCCTTCCCTTAAGAGCTCCTCCGCACGCGCCTGAGTGAGCCCACCACCGATGATATATGATCCGGCGAGACGCGGACGGAGCAGCTCATGATAATCCACCGTCGCACCGAACAGCGCGACATGGAGAGACAACGATCTCAAGCAAACTCGACATCCATTGTTCGAAATTCCGCACAACCTGTACTGATTGCACCCGGTTATCAAACAGCGGGATTGCGCATATCTCTGTTCCATCTTGAATGGAGATAATCATGTCCAACATCGATCAATCCGGCAGCTTTACCCTCGGCGACTATAGCGTCAAACGTCTCGGCTACGGCGCCATGCAGCTTGCGGGCCCCGGCGTGTTCGGGCCGCCCAAGGATCACGAGACGGCGCTCGCCGTATTGCGCGCAGCGGTCGCCGCTGGCGTCGACCATATCGACACAAGCGATTTCTACGGCCCGCACGTTACCAACCGGCTGATCCGCGAAGCGCTCCACCCCTACCGTGACGATCTCGTCATTGTCACCAAGATCGGCGCCCGGAGGGGCACGGATGCCTCATGGCTGCCGGCCTTCTCTCGCGAGGAGCTGACGCAGGCGGTGCATGACAATCTCCGCAATCTGGGGCTGGATGTGCTTGACGTCGTCAACCTTCGCATCATGCTCGATGTGCATGGTCCCGCCGAGGGGTCGATCGAGGCGCCCCTGACAATCCTGGCTGATCTTCAGAGGCAGGGTCTCGTGCGTCACATCGGGCTCAGCAACGTCACCGCCAAGCAGATCGCCGAGGGACGTGGGATCACCGAGATCGTCTGCGTGCAGAACCAGTATAATCTGGCTCACCGGGCCGACGACACTCTGATCGACGAGCTTGCCCGCGACGGTATCGCCTATGTGCCGTTCTTTCCGCTCGGCGGGTTCTCCCCGTTGCAATCCTCCACCCTGTCCGATGTCGCCGCACGCCTGAAGGCTACGCCGATGCAGGTGGCGCTCGCCTGGCTGCTTCAACGCGCACCGAATATCCTGCTCATTCCCGGCACCTCGTCTCTCGAGCACTTGCAGCAGAATCTCGCCGCCGCCGGGCTCGTGCTGCCGAAGAACGAGATTGCCGAACTGGATCGCATCGCGGGCGTCGGCGCCGCCTGACGCTCTCTGGATCCGATTGTTTTGGAGCTCCCCCGCCCCGCTCATGGCAGAGGCGGGGGTGTTGCACACGTCACGAGCTTAACCGCATGACGCAGTTTTTCCTCATTCCACGGTCCCTGCCCAATCGGTGGTCCCTGCCCAATCGGTCGTCCGCAAGGGTAATTCCAGCCGACGCGATATCCCGATGCTCTCCAGAAATATCTCGTCGTGGCTGACCACCAGCAGCGCGCCGTCATAAGCGCGCAATCCCGCCTCGACCGCCGCGATCGAATCGATATCGAGATGATTGGTGGGTTCGTCGAGGATCAACAGTGCTGGCGGCACCGCTCCGCCGAGCACGCAGGCAAGGCCTGCGCGCAACAGCTGTCCGCCGCTCAAGGTGGAGACGATCTGCAGCGCCGCATCCGCCCTGAACATGAAGCGCGCGAGCGCGGCGCGGCAGGCCGTTTCGTCCGCATCCGGATTGATGTCGCGGAAGTTGTCGCGGATCGAAAGCGATGGATCGAGCAGGCTGACGCGCTGATCCAGGATGGCTGAGGAGACGACGCGCACCGTCCCGCTCCATGGCTCCAACGCACCGGAGACGAGCGCCAGAAGCGTCGTCTTGCCCGAGCCGTTCGGCCCGGTGATCGCAATGCGTTCCGGGCCGGTGATGACGAAATCGAAATCGCTGATAATCGGTCGTTCCGGCTGATAGCCGGCGGTGACTTTCTCCATCTTCAGAACGATCCGGCTTGCCGGCAATCCCGATGTCGGCAGCTTGACCGTCAGCGGTTGCAGGATCTCGATCTTTTCGCGGGCGGTTGCGGCATCCTGCAAAGCCTGGGCGCGCCGGCGCTCGGCAAGACGCGCGTTCTCGCCGCCCGTCGTCTCGCTTCGCTCCTTCAATCCGCCGAGCATGATGCGCGGTATGTCGCCTTTGGCCGCCATCTTCCGGCCGGCCTTGTCCCGGCGGGCCTGCCGCTCGACTGTTGCCTGCGCGCTTCGTGCGACCTCAACTACGCGCTTCTCGGCCTCGGCGAACTCATGCTCGACCGCCGCCAGCTCCAGGGCCTTGCGTTCACGATATTGGCTCCAGTTGCCGCCGTAACGTGTCGCCCCGAGCGAGGTCAGCTCGACGATCGCATCCATCGCATCGAGCAGCTCCCTGTCATGGCTGACCACGATCGCGCCCGCTCTCCAGTTCGAAAGCAGATCGATCACCGAGGCACGGCCGTCGCGGTCGAGATTATTGGTCGGTTCGTCCAGAATGAGGAAATCGGGATCGTCGACGATCAGCGCCGCAAGGCCACATCGCGTGCGCTGCCCGCCAGACAGGGTGACGAGAAGTGTCTCGGGCGAGACATCGAGCCCGACGCGATGGAGCGCCGAGGCGATGCGGGCCTCCAGCGTCCAGTCCGCCGAGGCGAGTTCTTCGGCCGTTGCCCCGCCAGCCTCCGCACGCTTCAGGACGGCCAGTGCCTCGCTCGCCCCGAAGAGATCAGCGACGGTTTCACCGGCCTGCACTTGAACGCTCTGACGCAGGATGCCCAGTCTGCCGTTGAAGGAGACCGTGCCGGACCGGGGCTGCAATTCGCCGGCAACGAGCTTGAGCAGCGTCGTCTTGCCGACGCCGTTGCGGCCGACAAGGCCCGTGCGTTCGGTGCCGAAGCTCAGATCGAGATTGGAAAGAAGCGGCCGGCCGTCAGGCGTGGACCAAGAAAGATTGGATAGAACGATGGATGAAGGCATGGATACGAATGTCCCCGATGGCAAGGCTGAACGGCATTGCGGTCGGGTTGGAATCCATTGCGGCACACATCCTGTTTGAATGACTGATGCCCATAAGTTAGGCGACAAATAGTTTCAGTTCAAGCTTGGGCGTCGACGGCATCAAGAAAGCTTATGACTCGCTTCCAGGTGAGGTCGGCAGCCGCGGCATCATAATCGGGCAGGCTGGCATCGGTATAAAGATGGCCGCCGCCGGGATAGGTGAATATATCCGCCGCGATCCCGGACCGCGCGGCCGCCGATCGCCAGGCGGCAACATCCTCCTCCGGTTCGAACGGATCCGGTTCGGCAAGATGGAGCTGAACGGGCAGGCCCTTGCGGGCATTGTCGGCAATTCCGGCGATGCCATGCAGGAAAAGGACGCCGGCGGTCTTCGGCCGTTTCGGCCAGAGGCTCGCCGCAACGGCGGCGCCCATCGAAAACCCGGCGAGCACAGTCGATGCAGGCAGGCCCGCCATCGCCCATTCCGCGCGCTCGCAAATCGTCGGCCAGCCGATTTCGTCCTTGAATTCAAAGCCTTCTTCGATCGATCGGGCGATCAGCCCTTCATAGAGATCCGGTGCGAAAGCCTTGTGTCCGGCCGCCTGCACGCGCTCGACGGCCTCATTTTCGAGAGAACGCAAGCCATAGACAGAGTGGAAGAAGATCACGGTTGCCATCGCCACATCCCTGCAATTTCGATCAGCGGTAACATAAGGCAATTGCCGCTGCAGGCAACTTGTCCGCCCATGGTCTGCCGTCGGAACAATATCCACAAAAAGAAAAAACCCGGTGTTGGCCTGAGGCCGAACACCGGGAAAGAGGCAGGGCTTATTGGCTATCACCCTGCGGGGAAACTATTTTCCGACTTCAGTCGCGGAAGCTGCTGAAGGCGGAGAGGCGTGTGCGGCGACGCGCGGAATTAGTCAGGTGGCTGGACGGGTCCTCGAAGAAGGTCGAGGTGATCAGCGCGGCGTCGAGGTCCTGGCGGGTCAGGCCGATGTCCTTCAGCTGGCTGTCGTTCAGCTCATTCAGATAGTGGATCTCGCGGCGATTGCGGATTGCGCGCCAGCCGGATGCCACATTGGCGAAAGCAAGCATCAAGCGTGCCGTCAACGGCAGCGACCGTGTTGCAGGGCCGAGGTGAAGTGTCCGATCTGTCGTGCGCATTTCCGTAGTCCTTTCCTTGAGGCACACGCTAGCCAAGCCCCTTCCCGATGGTCTGGGAAAGGGGCGTCGGCCGGGAGAAGTTCGACAAGAGTTTCTGTTCGATTGGTATGCTGAATTGCATCAGGAAGATGCCAAAGCCCTATTGATCAGTCCAACGAATGTTTCTAATGATAACTATCAAACTCCTTTATAGGTGAGACCATGGCCGCGCCGCTCGACCTCGACCAATTGCAGACCTTCATCGCAATCGTGGATTCCGGCAGCTTCACCAAGGCCGCCGACCGGGTATTCAAGACACAGTCGGCGGTTTCGATGCAGATGCGCCGGCTGGAAGAGCGCGTCGGCAAGCAGCTTTTCATCAAGGACGGCCGCGGCAACCGCCTGACCGCCGAAGGCGAAAAACTGCTCAACTACGCCCGCCGCATCATCCGCCTGAACAACGAAGCGATGGCCGCCTTCGACGACAACCGTCTCGAAGGGACGTTGCGGATCGGCACGCCGGATGATTACGCCGACCGCTACATGCCCGAGATCATCGGCCGCTTCGCCAAGACGCATCCGAACGTCGAGCTCTACATCGTCTGCGAACCCTCGGTCGATCTTGCCGAGCGCATGCATCGCGGCGAGCTCGACATCGCGCTCGTCACGCACAATCCGCGTGAGAGAATGTCCGATGTCGTGCGGACCGAGCCGCTCTGCTGGGTCGGCTCGGCCAACCATCCGCTGCGCGACGATGCACCCATCCCGCTCGCCGTCGGGCGGCGCGACTGTCAGTGGCGCCAGCTTGCCTGCTCGGCGCTCGATGCCGGCGGCCGCGACTATCAGATCCTGTTCACCAGCTGGTCCTGCACCGTGGTTGCGGCGGCGGTGCTCGCCGGGATGGCGGTTTCGGTCATGCCGGAATCGGCGCTCAGGACCGGCATGAAAGTGCTGACCCAGGCCGACGGTTTCCCACCCCTGCCGCCGGTGCAGATCGGCATCATGAAGCGGGCGGGCCTTTCCGTGTCGCTGATGAACGCCATCACCGCCCATATCTCCGCCTGCCTGGACAACATCACGCCGGCAGCGGTCGACGACGACCTCGATGGCGAGGTGAAGACCTACACCCGCTATTCTCCAAGGCTGCGCGCCGGGCATATTCTGCCGGGCTGGTAAGCGCCTTTTCGGCAACCGGCGCCTCATTGCCCGATCTTGCTACGGTGCCGGCTCTGCCAGCAGCGTAGCGCGGATCACCTGTTTCCATTCATGCAGCAAGCGTATCGACATTCCATGGTCGCTCATGATGGCAAAGCGGACGGATGCGCCGATCAGATGGCTGAAGAGCTGCGTGCGCGCCTTCAGGTCGATGCGGCTTTCGGCCGGCAGGAAGGGCTGGATATTACTGAGGAATATTTCAGCGACGTGATTGCTGTGCTGCATGTTGAGCTGCAGGATATCCCTGTCTATCTCCGTTCCCAACCATACGCCCAGATAGGCCGGATCGCCGCGAAATTCGCGGTAGTACCAATCGATCATGCCGCAAACCAGTTCCACGGCATGGTCAAGCGACCTTACGGCGGCGAAGGCTTCCCCGACCTTCTGCTGGATGAGATTGGCGTGACGCTCGAGCAAGGCCCTGACGATCGCGGCCTTGTCCGGGAAATACTGATAGATCGAACCGATCGGGATCCCGGCCACGGTGGCCAGCTCCGTCATTTTCACCGCGCTGACGCCCTTCTCCGCGATCAGCCTGGCGGCAACGGCGAGAATGGCGTCGACACGCTGGATGCTTCGTTCCTGCTGCGGCCTCTTGCGGAACGTGGTGTGGGCGGGGCTATCAGGACTCATGCATTTCCCGTTTCCTTGTCATGCGGAACGACGCGGGGCGTGGAGACGCTATGGCACACACGCGTTCAACGCGCGTAAAAGGGAAAATTCCAATTTTAAGTATAGTCGAGATGCACGTTGCGGCTGCGACGACCAAGGCCGGCCATGGTCTCGGCCTTGGTGCATGATGATTGCCTCATCGGGCGGCATCGAAGACGTATGATGCGCCCTACGCCACGTATTTTTTCAGGAACTCGACGGTTCGGCCCCAGGCCAGATCCGCAGCCTTCTTGTCATAACGGGCGGCGGACGTATCATTGTTGAAGGCGTGGTTGACGCCGTCATAGACGAAGATCTCGAAGGTCTTGCCGCCTGCCTGCAACTCCTTGCGATAGGCATCGATTCCGGCATTGATGCGATCGTCCAGGCCGGCATAATGCAGCAGAAGAGCGGCCTTGATGTTCGGGACATCGCTCGCCGGCGGCTGCGCGCCGTAATAGGCGACACCGGCCTTCAATTCCGGCGAAATGGTCGCGAAGCGATTGATAAGGCCGCCGCCCCAGCAGAAGCCGACAGCGCCGACCTTGCCGTTGGCTCCGTCGAGCTTGGCGAGATAGGCGAGGCTCGCCTCGGCATTGGCTGCCGTCAGCGCCGGGTCGAGATTGGTGAACATGTCGCGCGCCTTGTCCTCGTCCTCGGGCGTGCCGCCGAGCGGCGACAGGAAGTCCGGCGCCAGCGCGATAAAACCTTCCAGTGCCATGCGGCGCGCCACGTCACGAATATGCGGATTGAGGCCACGGTTTTCGTGGATGACGATGACGCCGCCGAGCTTGCCGGCCGCATCCTTCGGACGGACGAGATACCCCTTCATCTCGCCCTTGCTGCCGGCGTAGGTGACATCCTTGCCTTTCACCCTGTTGTCGTCGGCGGCAATGACCTCGGCACTCGCCTTGTTGGCGGCAAGCAGCGGCGCGATGGCGGCGGCAGCTCCGGCCGAGCCCGCAAGCTTCGTCAGCTTTTCCATGAAGCCCCGACGATCGAGCGTCAGATGCGTATATTCGTCATAGGCGTTGATCATCGCCTGCGTCACGATGGGGTTGTCCGTGCTCATGGTCCTGTTCTCCCTATTTCTCTCCGGCAGCCGGCACGTTGCTGCAAGCCACCCGCTGACAAGATAGGTCGCCGGGTGGCGGCGTAACGACAAAGGAAGAACACAAATACGTTACCGCAGGTTGCTATCAGCGATTACGCACGCCGCTTAGGAGAAGGCGAGCCAGACGCCGAGCCAGACCCACATGCCGGCCAGCACAATATAGCCCAGGGCAAAGAGCGGGCTGCGGTAGCGCAGGTTGTTGCTGGTCACATGCACGAAGGCATGCACATAGCGCGTGGCGACGAACAGCCAGGCAAGGATCACGGCAGGCAGGTTATCCGCCTGGGTCACATAGAGCACGATGCAGCAGACGTAAAAGAGCAAGGGAAGCTCGAACTGATTGGCGATGCTGTTGCGCACCACCAGGCTTTCCGCAGGCTCGTCGCCGGCATGGTTTTCGCGAAATTGTGAGGGCTTGATCCGGCCGTCGTTCACCAGAACGCGGCGACGCCAACCCAGCAATGCATAGAGAATGAAAACAAGCACCGCATGCGCCACCATCGGCCAGAACATTTCATAGCCTGTCAAGTCGCCAACTCCTTTGGAATTTCCGAAAGCCGAAACGGTCGATCAGGACGGTCTGGAGCCGTCCGGCGAGAGGTAGCGAAAAATCGCGAAACGGGCCAGCAGAATAACGGTCACTACCAGCGTCAGGAACTTCAGCCTCACGATGATTGGCAGCACGCTTGAAAGAAGCGTTACGGTCGAGTCCGCTGGCATCGCCGGCGGATAAAGCATGAGGCCGGCGATATTCTCGGCATAATCGACAACCCCATAAAAGACCGGCAGACAGAAAATGACTGTGGTCGCGCCCGGCGGAAGGGGGCGGCCGAAGAAGAAACCGCCGGGACCGATCAGACGCATCAGGCAGAACAACAGGCCGGCCAGCACCAGCGGAAAGACCAGTTCCGGTCCGAGATACATGGAATGCAGGATTGCAGCCGGATCGGGATGATCCTTGAGATAGCGCACCATGGCAATGACATCACCCTGCTCGTAGCCGCCGATGCGCGCATCCAGCATCTGCTGCCCCGCCGCATTACGAAAGGCAGTGACGAAGCCGGCATAGATCCAGGCAAACAGCGCCAGGCAGAGAGCCGCGAGGATCGCCGTCAGGCCCTGCAGGGACCTGACGCTGCCTTGGGCTTGATCTGCCATCGATCAGACGCCTCCACCCGGATAGTTCGGGCTTTCGCGGGTGATCGTGACGTCATGGGCATGGCTTTCACGCAGGCCCGCGCCGGAGATGCGCACGAAGGTGGCGCGCTCCTGGAAATCCTTGAGATCGGCGCCGCCGACATAGCCCATCGCAGCCTTGAGGCCGCCGGCGAGCTGATGCAGCACGCCCGAGACCGGGCCCTTGTAGGGTACCTGGCCTTCGATGCCTTCCGGCACCAGCTTCAGCGTGTCGCGGACCTCAGCCTGGAAGTAGCGATCGGCCGAGCCGCGCGCCATGGCACCGACGGAGCCCATGCCGCGATAGGCCTTGAAGGAGCGACCCTGGTAGAGATAGACCTCGCCCGGGCTTTCATCCGTGCCGGCCAGCAGCGAGCCGACCATGGCAGCGGAAGCGCCGGCGGCGATGGCCTTGGCCAGATCGCCGGAGAACTTGATGCCGCCATCGGCGATGACGGGGATGTTCTGGTCCTGAGCGGCCTGGACCGCCGACATGATGGCCGCGAGCTGCGGCACGCCGACGCCAGCGACGATACGGGTCGTGCAGATGGAGCCGGGGCCGATGCCGACCTTGACGGCGTCCGCGCCGGCATCGATCAGCGCTCGCGTGCCGTCATAGGTAGCGACGTTGCCGGCCATGATGCGGACCGAGTTGGTGAGCTTCTTGACGCGGGTGACGGCGTCGAGAACGCGCTGCGAATGGCCATGGGCGGTATCCACGACCAGGAGGTCGACGCCGGCTTCGATCAGGCGTTCGGCGCGCTCGAAGCCGTCGTCGCCGACGCTGATGGCGGCGGCGGCGCGCAGGCGGCCCTGCGCATCCTTCGAGGCATTCGGGTTGAGCTGCGACTTCTCGATATCCTTGACCGTGATCAGGCCGACGAGGCGACCTTCTCCGTCGACAACAAGCAGTTTCTCGATGCGATGCTTGTGCAGCAGGCGCTTGGCTTCCTGCTGCTGCACGCCGTCCGTGACCATGATGAGGTTTTCACGGGTCATCAGCTCGTAGATCTTCTGCTGAGGATCGGAAGCGAAGCGGACGTCGCGATTGGTGAGGATGCCAACGGGGAGTTGCGACTTTTCAACGACCGGAATGCCGGAAATGCCATGCGCCCTCATCAGGGCGAGTGCCTCGGCAAGCGTCGCGTCGGGACCGATCGTCACCGGATTGACCACCATGCCGCTTTCGAATTTCTTGACCTGGCGGACCTCCTCGGCCTGCTGGACCGGCGTCAGGTTGCGGTGGATAACGCCGAGGCCGCCGGCCTGGGCCATGGCGATGGCAAGACGGCTTTCCGTCACCGTGTCCATCGCGGCTGACATGATCGGCAGGTTCAGTTCTATGTCCTGGGCGATGCGGGTGGCAATATTCGTCTGGCCGGGCATGACCTCGGAGTGTCCCGGCTGCAGGAGCACGTCGTCGAATGTCAGAGCATCCAACCCGGTTGACGTTTCAATAATGCGTGCCATGGCCAAATTCCTTCGTCTGTGAAAAACAGCAAGGCTCCGGAACGAATCGTCTACCGGGCGATCTTGCAAGTGTTGCTTGGAAGTTGGCGAGGGCTGGTAACACGTCTATGACAGGAAGGGAATAGGGAAAAGCGCCCGGTGGATAACACCATCCCCCACACCGTGCCATGAAACTGCGAACGGCGAGTGTTTGGGCGGCTTTTATGGAAATCCGCTCTCTAGGTATGCAACCGTTGCAGGCATCCGGGATTTCGATTGCCGTATGAGGTTCCCTTTGCCATGCTGGGACATACTGGGCGCGCAGCTTTGAACGGAAGAGAGATCGGGGATGAAGACAGTCACCGCCGGAGTCCTGGAAATCGCCTATCACGAAACCGGACCGCTCGACGGCAAGCCGGTCATCCTGCTGCACGGCTTCCCCTATGATGTCCATGCCTACGACGAGGTCGCACAACAGCTTGCAACAGAGGGCTGGCGCTGTCTCATGCCGTTCCTGCGCGGCTACGGCCCGACCCGTTTCCTGTCAGACGAGACCTTCCGCTCCGGAGAGCAAGCGGCGCTCGGCGCCGATCTGCTGGCATTCATGGATGCGCTATCCATCCCTTCAGCCGTGCTCGGGGGTTATGATTGGGGCGGACGGGCAGCCTGCATCGTCGCAGCACTTTGGCCCGAGCGCGTTCGAGGGCTGGTGAGCTGCGGAACGGGATACAACATCCAGAATATCGCCATGGCCGAACACCCGGTCTCGCCGGAGGAAGAATGCCGTTATTGGTATCAGTATTATTTCCACTCGGAACGCGGCCGAGCCGGGCTTGCTTAGAATCGCCGCGACCTTTGCCGTTTCATCTGGCGGATATGGTCTCCGACATGGACATTCGATGACGCCACCTTCGAACAGAGCTATCTCGCGTTTGAAAATCCCGATTTCGTTGACATCGTCATTCACTCCTATCGGCATCGCTTCGGTGGCATCCCTGGGGATCCTGCGTTGCAGCCCATCGAGGCGCTACTAGCGAAACAGCCTGACATCACCGTGCCGGCTGTCGTGCTGCAGGGAGCAGACGACGGGGTCGATCCACCAGATGCGATCGACTACGCCGCCAGCCATTTCACAACACCATTTTATGAGCGCCGCATCATTCCCAAGGTAGGTCACAACTTGCCGCAGGAAGCGCCGGCCGCCTTTGCAGCCGCCATCCGTTCCGTCGCGAGATAGGGTGATGATCTATTCCACGACTGTAGCGTAAGGCTTATGTCCCGGAGCCAAGGCAGGACTATCCCCCTGCCCTCACAAGTCGAACTGATAGGTCTTCGGAATGTAGCGGAAGCCTTCCGGCTGCTTCTCGACGAAGCCGACGGCGGGGAAAGGCATGTGGAAGCCGAGGAAGGGAATCCGGTCGGCGGCGATCATATCGAAGATGCGCCGCCGGGTTTTGGCGGCTTGAGTCTTATCC
Organism: Rhizobium sp. SG570; assembly: GCF_012275345.1. Lineage (NCBI taxonomy): Bacteria > Pseudomonadati > Pseudomonadota > Alphaproteobacteria > Hyphomicrobiales > Rhizobiaceae > Rhizobium > Rhizobium sp. SG570. The sequence continues at coordinate 14,729 of NZ_JAAZQI010000025.1, forward strand.
ACATCGAAGCGGACTTCCCAGTCCGGACGGCCGACGGACAGGATATAGTGATTGGCGGTATCGCCGGTCATGACAAGCTGCTTGCCGTCCGATTCCAGATGAAACACGAGATGGCCTGGCGTGTGACCAGGCGCGAGCATGGCGGTCATGCCGCTGACGATCTGGTCGCCATCCCTAAGGAAGGTCATCTTTTCGGCGAAGGGCACCACATTGGCAAGCACGGACTTCTGGCCGCCTTCGGCGGGCGTGCCTTCGCGCGCCTTGTCGGTCCAGAAGCCATATTCGATCTCGCCGGCAACGTAGCGGGCGTTCGGAAATGCCGGGACGCCATCCTCCATCAGCCCGCCGATATGGTCTCCGTGCAGATGCGTCAGAGCGACGACGGTCACCTGTTCCGGCGTATAGCCGACGGCCTTCAGGCCCTCGCGAAAGCGGCCAAGACCGCGGGCGCGGCCGGCGGCGCCGATGCCGGTGTCGACGACGATCACGTCGAAACCCGTGTCGATAATGGCGGGCGTATAGCTGTTCACAAGCTTTTCCGTCGGCAGGAGATTCTGCTCCAGCAGTTTGCGGACCGTATCCGGTGCCTGGTTCGAGCCGAAGATTTCCCACGGGTTGTCCATGACACTGGCACCGTCCTTGATGACGGTGACGGTGCAGGATCCCAATTTGAACTGGTGCGCGTCTGGGGGCGGAACGGCAGTCATGATGTCACTCCTTGTACTGGGGCAGCGTAAGCTGCGCCTATCATCGCCGCCGGCAACGAGGGCCGGGAATATGATCTTGCGTGACCGATAATTTGGTCATGACAAGACAATCCAATTCCGCTAATACACGGGCGGCATTTTATGCGTTTAGCATTTCCATGCTCTTAGCATATGTCAAATACTGCGTTCCGCGCCATGCGGGGGCGGACATCACGAAGACGTGATCTCCGAGCGATCATGGAGCAGAATCCGGGATTGGCAGCGGCTTCGCATAGGACTACAGAGCGGCTGACTGCCTCCCCAGCGGTCCGCCTTCCCGAAGATAAGACCCATCAAGGCAAGCGCCTATGAATCGCATCGTTCCGCTGATCCTCGCCGTCGCTCTCTTCATGGAACAGATGGATTCCACGGTCATCGCGACAGCGCTGCCGGCGATCGCCAACGATCTGCATGTCGGCCCAATCACCCTCAAACTGGCGCTGACCTCCTACATGGTGTCGCTCGCGGTATTCATCCCGATCAGCGGCTGGATGGCGGACCGCTTCGGCGCGAAGAACATTTTCCGCATCGCCATCTGCGTCTTCGTCATCGGCTCCATCATGTGCGCCTTTTCGGGCGGCCTCTTGGAATTCGTCTTTGCGCGCTTCCTGCAGGGTGTCGGTGGCTCGATGATGACACCGGTCGGACGCCTGGTGCTGGTGCGCACCACGCAGAAGAGCGATCTGGTCTCGGCCATGGCGCTTCTTTCCATTCCGGCACTTGTCGGCCCGCTGGCCGGCCCGCCGCTCGGCGGTTTCATCACTACCTATGCCTCCTGGCACTGGATCTTCCTGATCAACGTGCCCGTCGGCATTCTCGGCGTCATCCTGTCGTCAATCTTCCTGCCGGAAGTCGAGGCCACCATGCCGCCGAAGCTCGATGCTATCGGCTTCCTGCTGACGTCCTTCGCGGCGGCCGGCGTCGTCTTCGGCATGTCGGTCATCAGCCTGCCGGCGCTCCCGCCATACATCGGCATCTCGGCCATCGTCATCGGCTTCGTCTGCGGCTTCCTCTATATCGGCCACGCACGTCGCCACCCCGCACCGATCCTCGACCTGTCTCTGTTGAAGAACGGCACCTTCCGCGCTTCCGTCACCGGCGGCACGCTGTTTCGCATCTGCATCGGCGCCATGCCATTCCTGACGCCGCTGATGCTGCAGCTCGGCTTCGGCCTCAATCCGTTCCAGTCCGGCCTGATCACCTTTGCCGGCGCGATCGGCGCGATCTCCACCAAGTTCATCGCGCGCCGGGTCTTTACCGCTGTCGGCTTCAAGACAGCACTTCTTTCGGCTGCGGCCGTCACGACCATTACGACGATCTGCACCGGCCTCTTCCAGCCGTGGACGTCGCATCTCATCATCATCGGAGTGCTGTTGATCGGCGGCTTCTCGCGCTCGTTCTTCTTCACCGGCATCAATGCGCTCGCCTTTGCCGATATCAGCGACAAGCAGGCGAGCCAGGCGACCTCCATGAGCTCCGTCATGCAGCAGATCAGCCTGGCGCTCGGCGTCGCGGTCGCTGCCATGATCCTGGAAACCTCGACTTTCTTCCGCGGCACGGAACTGCAGGTCAGCGATTTCCACATCGCCTTCTTCTGCATCTCGGCCCTGACCGTGCTTGCCACTATTCCCTTCATCAGAATGGATCGCAGCGCCGGCGCCACGGTCTCCGGCCACAAGGCCGGCCTGAAGCGCGTAGCCACCGCGCAGCCACAGGTGCAGCAGCCGGCAGCAAAATGATGACGCGTCAGTCAGGCGTCGGCGCCTATTCCGGTCTTTCGCAGACGGCGCTCAGCTTGTTGCCATCGGGGTCGCGCACATAGGCAGCATAGAAATTGGCATGGAAGGAGCGAAGGCCGGGCTTGCCTTCATCGGTGCCGCCATTGGCCAGGGCCGCGGCATGGAAGGCGTCGACATCCGAGCGGCTCTCCGCATGCAGAGCAACCATCGAGCCATTGCCGATCGTTGCGGCGCGGTGATCATAGGGGGTCACCACCCAGAACCGGCAACGGACGTCGCCATCGGCGGCATAGCCGATTTCCTCGTCCGATTCGCGTTGACGCCGGTAGCCGAGGATCGGCAGAACTGCGTCATAGAAGCCGCGAGCACGCGGAATGTCATTGGAACCGAGCGTGACGTAAAGAAGCATGGTGATGATGAGCCGCCTTCAGTATCGAGGGGACCACATCATCGACCAAAAGCGACTGCTCAATCAAGCGCTTATTGTGCCGTGCTCGACATTGCGTCCCTTGAAGCCTTTTGCCAGCAGGAACATTTCGACCGATTCCGCCCTGGATGCACCCGGCTTCACATGGACGACCTGGCGGAAGTTCTGCTTCAGCAGGTTCAGCAGGTCGCGCTCGGTGCCGCCCTGGAAGGTCTTGGCGAGGAAATGCCCGCCCTCGGCCAGAACCTCGATTGCGAAATGCGCCGCGACCTCGCAGAGATGCATGGTGCGCAGGTGATCGGTGCGGTGATGGCCCGTCGTCGGCGCCGCCATATCCGACATCACCAAGTCCGGCTCACCGCCGACAGCATCGACCAGCCGCTGCGGCGCGTCCGGGTCGAGAAAGTCGAGCTGCAGGATGGTGACGCCAGGCAGATGCGCCATTTCCAGAAAGTCGATGGCCGCGACGCGAATATCGTCTTCCGTCGACCCGGTCACCTTGGCCGCGATCTGCGACCAGCTTCCCGGTGCCGCACCCAGATCGATGATGCGGCGTGCGCCCTTCAGGATCTGGTGCTTCTCGTCGATCTCCAGCAGCTTGAAGGCGGCGCGGGCGCGATAGCCTTCAAGCTGGGCTCGCTGCACATAGGGATCGTTGATGTGCCGATGCAGCCACTCCCGCGAGGAGGCCTTCAGCTTCTTTTTCTTGACGCGCTGGCCGAGCTTGCGGCCCGTGCGGTTGCCGGCGATGGTTGGCTTACTCAAGTCTGCGGCCCCTTTACGTCCCTCGGTCGATAACCGCGGCGCGAGCGGCCCCGCCGCCAAACGCCGTCATCCGCCATCATGTCGGTAAGCAATCCCTCGCGCAGGCCACGATCGGCAACGCGCATGCGCGGGCTCGGCCAGCGGCGGCGGATCGCCTCCAGAATGGCGCAGCCCGCAAGAACCAGATCGGCGCGATCCGGCCCGATGCAGGGATTGGCGGCGCGGCCGGCAAAGTCCCACGAGAGCAGCTTCGCCTGCATCGCGCTTACCTCGTCGTCCGACAGCCAGACACCGTCGACCCTGCGCCGATCGTAACGCGGCAGATCGAGATGCACACCGGCAAGTGTCGTCACCGTGCCTGACGTGCCGATCAGATGGAAATCGCCGCTATCGCGTGCGGCCCCCTGTACCGGCGGGCAATCGAAATGTTCGAGCATGCGCTCAACCTCGCACACCATCGTCTCGAACAGCTCCGGCGTTACGTCGCGTCCGCCGTGCCGCTCCGAAAGCGTCACCACGCCGACGGGCAGTGAGGTCCAATGGGTGATATGATTGGCAAGCCGGCTCGAGCGGTTTTCACCGATGCGGATGACGGCAATCTCGGAGGAGCCGCCGCCGATATCGAAAAGCACGACCGAACGCGCTTCCGGCCCGACGAGCGACGAGCAACCGGAGACGGCAAGCCGCGCTTCGGTCTCGCGGTCGATAATCTCCAGCTGCAATCCCGTTTCGGCGGTGACGCGCTCGAGGAAGGCCTCGCCATTGTCAGCCGCGCGGCAAGCTTCGGTCGCGATCAGCCGCATGCGGCGGATCTCACGCGTCTTCAGCTTGGCGGCGCAGATGCGCAGCGCTTCGACGGCCCGGTCCATGGCATCGCCGGACAGCCGTCCACTGGCGCCAAGCCCCTCGCCGAGACGCACGATTCGCGAGAATGCATCGATGACCCGGAACTGCCCCGGGCGCGTCGGCTGCGCGATCAGCAGGCGGCAATTGTTGGTGCCGAGATCAAGCGCGGCGTAAAGGTCGACCGGACGGGAATCGCCTTCGGCATGATGACGCTGCCCATCCCCCTCACGCCGCGGCATCGATTGCCGGTCATGGCGATGATCCTCATGGACCTGCACGTGCCCGGCGGCAAACGCGTTCGTCGGGGCGACAATCTGCGCGGTCTTCTCATGCGCCAGCGGCCGGCCCTGCAAGCCGCGCTTGCTGCGGTGCTTGCGCCGGTTCTTGCCGCTCTTGTGCGATGAGGGATGTCCATGATCCAACGCGGCACGGTGTTCCGGCGCGGACGAGGGCTGCTGTATCGGAGAAGCGTGCTGCCCATCACCATGGGCTCCGCCGCGGGCGCGGCGTCGGCGCTTTCGCTTTTTGGCCGGGGAACCGGCTTCATCCTCTGTTGGGCGCGTCGCCGCCGGGCTGGGCTTGCCTGCCTGACTGGCCTCGGCAGAATGAGCGGTCGGACGGCCATGGCCGCCACGCTTGCGCTTCGCGCGCCGGGAGGATTTACCCTTCCTGCGCTCTGCTTCCGACGCCCCGTCTGCCTGCGGCGCTTTGCCGCTGTCGGGGTCACTCACGTATCTTTTCCACCGCGCCGAGCGACGCCTTCCGGCATGCTGCAGGCGCTCATTCGATTTTCGTTGGGCCGAGAATACCAGCAGGATGGGCTTTCGCCAAATTCTTTTTAGATCGCGCCATTTTAGCTATTCGGTCGCGCTGCTTCCAGCATCCCCCTAACCCGAAACGGCGGCCATCAGGGACGAAACAGATTTTCCACCATGAACTTTGCAAAGGCTTGTATTTTTGGCGACAATTGACGGCTCGACGGCCAGAGAATGCGGAATTCGCCGACATCCTCGATATAGTCGGCCAGAACGGAGACGAGCTTTCCCTCCGCAATTTGCCTGCCAATGGTAAAGAGCGGCAGGCAGGCGACACCAAGCCCAGCCTCAGCCATACTGATCAGCGGCTCGAGCGTGCTTGCCATCGACGATACAGGCAGCTCCAATTTTCCCACCCCAGCATCGTGGCGTAGCGGCCAGCGTTCCAGCCTGCCGGTTGACGGATATTTGTGGTGGAGACACATGTGTGCGGAAAGGTCTTCCGGCCTTTTGGGAATCCCGAAGCAGTCGAAATACTCCTTCGACCCGACAACACGGTGGGAGAATCTTCCGAGCGTCCGCACCATCAGGCGGCTGTCGGTAATTTCGCCCGTTCGCACCACTGCGTCGAACCCCTCTTCGATCACATCGACCAGGCGATCCGTAAAATCGAGGTCGATCATCACGTCCGGGAACGCGCGCATGAATTTGGTGATCGTGGGCATGAAAAGCATGCCGGCGAGGGGCAAGCTCACGCGGAGCCAGCCACGGGGCGCGGCGATAGTTTGCGACAATTCCTGTTCTGCCGCTTCTATCTCGGAGAAAATTCGCCTGCAGCGCTCGAGAAACATAATACCCTCGGCTGTAATCGCGATGCTGCGGGTGTTTCGGTGAAACAGGCGTACGCCAAGCCTTTTCTCCAAGCGGGCCATGGTTTTGCCGATGGCCGACGAGGAAACGCCGAGTATCTCTCCTGCGCGGACAAAACTGCGAGTTTCCGCCGCAATCACGAACACATTCAACGCGGCGATATTGTCCATGGCGAGAAATCCCATTGCGGACGTCAACGTCCATTATCTGCGGATAACTAGCCCATTTTTTCCGCCTTTGTCGCCGGCTATCTCTCGCAACGCGGCAAATTCCGCCTGACAACTTTTGAACGGAGATCGCGTGACCCATCCCCAAAAAGCCGAATTCCAATTCGCTTCTCAGCCCACCGTGTTCGTCGTGAACGTCATTCATGCCCATCCGGGCAAGCAGGAGGAAGCATTCAAAATCATCCAGGATGCCGTGCACTATGTTGCGGAACGGAAGGAAGGATTTCTATGGAGTAACCTGTCGAAAAGTACGGACGGCAAAACCGTCGTGAATATCGAGGCGATCCGCGACGAGAACAATGTCGACGAATTCTTTTCCGATCCGGCCTTTCTTGAAAAATTTAAGAAGCTCGATACCGTCTCTGAAAGCGAATTTCACATCTACAAGGTTTCTGACCTCGTGCTTCCGCGTCCACTCGTGGGATAAGCATTTCCGTTTCTTCCGACCGCGCATCAGAGATCGGAAGAAACGACCACATCAGCGCAAACCGCCGTTTGCGTTGATGGCAGCCGCGACCGAACGGCGCGATTTGAGCCGATGAACAGAGCACTCTCCAAGAGGCCGGTTATCTCAGGCCGTGAGCCTGCCCATGACGTTATCCGCCAATGCCTTCATCCGATCGATCGGTGCGTGGCCGATCAGCATGAAGGCGTGTGTGGCGCTCGACCAGTAGACGATATTCATGCCGCGGCGATTTTCCATATCCGGCGCAGCCGCTCCCCTGGCGGACTGGACGATGCAAAGGGCCATGGGTCCGGTTTGCGGATCGAGATAGGCAATCTGCGCGAGGGGCTTGCTGTCATAATTCAATATCTCGGCACGCTTGAAGTCGACGCCCGGCATGACGACGGTTTCGGGCGCCAGCAACAGGCCCAGCTTAGCGCCAACTTCGTTCAGCTGCGCTGTCTGCTGCGCCCGGTCGCCGCCCGGTGCGCTCAATGTATCCGCCGTATAGAGGGAGAGATATTCAGCAACCACGGCACGCCATTCGGTGTCTTCGTCCGGCCTGGCGAGGCGATGGCCAATGCCGATCACCGCGCGGTCTACCGCAATGGCCGCTACGAAGCTCGCGGCAATTGCCGCAAGGAAGCCTCGACGGCTGACATCGAAGGCACCGGTCTTGCGCTCCTGGACTGCGGGAATGGCGGCGAGCATGGCTTCCAGCTTGGCAGCCGGGGCCTCGGCAAGCAGCGGCTCGAACGCCTGGCGGAACGGCAGGGCGCTGTGCGACAGGAGATCGAATCGCTCCGCCACGCGCTCGTCGGCGGCGATCAGTCGTTCGATCCTTTCGCGATCGGGCGCATCCAGCTCGCCATCAATGAAGGCGGTGAGCTGCTCGTCCGAGGGCATGTTTCCTTTGTTCAATTCACTCATTTCCGTTCCCCAGTCGCCCGCCCCCCGAAGGCCGTCCGTCGTCCATCGCCCCCATGCCTTCAGCAAGCTTTGCCCGCGCCGCCGCCAGCCGGCTCATCACGGTTCCGATCGGCACAGCCAGAATGTCGGCCACCTCGCGATAGGAAAGTCCTTCGACATAGGCGAGAAATACAGCGGTGCGCTGCGCCTCCGGAAGCGCCTGCACCCGCCGCAACACCTGGCCGGCGAGAATATGCGTCTCTGTTTCCCGCGCGCCGTCGAAAACCAGCGTCTCATCGGCATCGACAAAGCCCTGTCCCAGGCGCACCCGCCGCGAACGAACCTCGTTCAGCCATATGGAATGAAGGATCGCAAACAGCCAGCGATCCAGCCTCGTGCCTGATGTAAACTGGGCCGCCCGCTCCAGCGCCCTGACACAGGTCGCCTGAACAAGATCGTCGGCCACGTCACGCTGGCGCGACAGCACCACGCCATAGCGCCACAGCCGCGTCAGATGTTGGGACAGGCCCGCCCTGATATCCTCTTCGCTCGCTATGGCATCCTCCGCGACATCAGCGCTTGCAGGAGCCGCCGGCCTTCTCGGCGACTCCGATGCTATCAGACTATAAGCAGAAATTGCGGTACGAGCGACCGGCATGGTTCCCATATTTCTCGCAAAGCTCCCTGCTCATGACATTTGTCGTTGAACCGATCCCGACCTCAAAGGCTCGACGGGTTCAGGATAGCCGCATGAAGATCGCGGTATTCCTCGCAAGTCGTGTTGCCGCAGAGCGCCTTGATCGTGCTCAGCTGATCGTTGGCGAGATCCATCTGACCCTTGATGACGTAGGCTTCGCCGAGATATTCGCGGACCAGCGTGTATTTCGGATCCATGGCGACGGACTTCGTATAGTAGGAAATACCTTCATCGGTGCGGCCGAGCTTGCGGGTGGCATAGCCGCGATAGTTCAGCGCTTCGGCTGTGTTGGGGTTCTGCATGGTATCGAGGACCGCCAACGCTTCCTGATAGCGATGATCCTTCTTGGCCAGCGAATATGCATAGTCAGCGCGGTTTTCGTCCGTGACGTTGGCACCTTGCTGCTTGACGCATTTCTTCGTCTTCTGGTCGTAGATCTCGCCCTTCTTGCAGGTCGGCGTCGTGCTGGAATTGTCGCCGGCTGCGAAAACCGGAACGGTGAAAGCACTGAGGGCGAGGCCTGCGCCGAGGGCAATGGAAGCCAGGCGGAATGCGGTGGTCGTCATGGAATGTCTCCTTGGCAAAATGGATGTTGCGAGGAGAGAACACACCGCCTGCTGCTTTTATTCGGATCGCCTGAGAATATTTTTTCTTCAGACCTTTGGCGGTCGTCACTCTTTTGTGACCGCCCCGGCATCGAATAGATGTCGATCGTTGCGTGTTTCACAGGGCACGCCCTCCAAGGGCAGCAGGAGAAACTCGTGATCGATACCGTCAAACTTCTAAGCCTTGCCGTCGCAACCCCCGACAACATCATTCTCCAATCGGAGGCCGCCGAAACGGCGGGCCGATTGTTTTCCGAGCGATTCCAGGATTTCAAATATCTGGCCCGCGTCTTCGAAAGCACCGGCATCCGCAAGCGCCATGTGGCGCGGCCGCTTTCCTGGTTCGAACAGCCGCATGGTTGGCAGGATCGCATGGCAGCCTATGTCGAAGTCGCAACCGAGCTCTTCCGGCGGACCGCGACAGGGGCGCTGCAACGCGCCGGGATCGAAGCTCATCAGGTGGATTGCATCGTCACGGTCTCTTCCACCGGCGTTGTGACACCAAGCCTCGAAGCGCGGCTCGCCGGCGAGCTCGGCTTTCGCTGCGATATCGAGCGGGTGCCGATCTTCGGGCTCGGCTGCGCGGCAGGCGTTTCCGGCCTTGCCATTGCCTCGAAAATGGCGAGAAGCCGGCCGGGCGCCGTCGTCCTCTTCGTCTCGATCGAACTCTGCTCGCTGGCCTTCCGCCTGGACGAGCTGACCAGACCCAACATCATCGCCACGGCCCTGTTCGGCGACGGGGCGGCGGCCTGCGTCCTGAGGGCCGGAGATGGTGGCATCGCCGAAATCGAATCGACGGGCGAGCATCTTTTCCCCGACAGTCTCGGCATCATGGGCTGGAAGATCGACGACACCGGCTTCGGCATCGTCCTCGAGCAATCGCTGCCAGTCTTTGCCGAGACCCATGTCAGAGCCGCGATTGAAGGCATTCTCGATCGAGCCGGGCTCTCGCTATCGGATGTCGACCGTTTCATCTGCCATCCCGGCGGCGCCAGGGTGCTTGCGGCGCTGGAAAGCGCGCTCGGTATCGAGCCCGGCTCGCTCGATATAGAACGCGAGGTGATCGGTGATTACGGCAACATGTCCTCCCCCACCGTATTGTTCGTGCTGGAACGCGCGATCGCCGCTGGATTGCCTGAACGTTCGGCATTGGTTGCGATGGGGCCGGGGTTTACGGCGAGCTGCATCACGCTGAAGAGGGTCGCATGATGCTGTGGCCATCGATCGCTCTTCTGAGTTTCGTGACACTGCAGCGGCTGGCGGAACTGGCCTATGCGAGACGCAACACCGCCGCCCTCCTTGCCCGCGGCGCCCGGGAATGCGCGGGGGAGCACTATCCCTTCATGGTGGCGATGCATGCGGCATGGCTCGTCGGCCTGTGGCTGCTTGCCACCGGCCGGCCGGTCGATCCCGTCTGGTTCCTCCTGTTCATGGTGCTTCAGGGATTGCGTCTCTGGGTATTGGCCACGCTCAAGGAGCGCTGGACGACGCGTATCATCATATTGCCCGGAGCGCCCCTTGTGACGAATGGGCCCTATCGCTTCCTCAATCATCCGAACTATGTGATTGTCGTCGCCGAGATAGCGGTGCTGCCGCTTTGCTTCGGCATGCCGCTCTATGCAGCGATCTTTTCGCTGCTGAACGGCATCATTCTCACTATCCGCATCCGCGCCGAGAACGCCTGCTTGAGACAGACTGCGGCCTGACCGCATTTTTCATTTGCGCCGCTGAAATTTGGCAGGCATTTTCGATGCTTAGGGCGCAGTCCACGCAACGATATCAAACCTTCCGTGAGATCGCGCTGAGTGCCATGAACATGCGGATAGCAGGGGAAAATGACAAAGGACGCAATCGTTCTCGGCGCCGGCATCGTCGGCGTATCGACGGCAATCCACCTTCAGCGGCGGGGACGCCAGGTCGTCCTCGTCGACAGGAAGGAGCCCGGCCAGGGAACGTCCTTCGGCAATGCCGGCCTCATCCAGCGCGAGGGCGTGGTGCCCTACGGCTTTCCGCAGCAATTCGGCCTGCTGCTGCGCTACGCCTTCAACAATCGCGTCGATGCGCATTACCATCTGCGCGCCCTCCCCGCGCAGATCGCCTTCCTTGCCCGCTATTGGTGGAATTCCAACACCAAGCGCCATGAGATGATCTCGCGCGCATATGCACCATTGATCGAGCATTCCGTGAGCGAACACAACGACCTCATCGAAGCCGCCCACGCCAACGAGCTGATCCGCAAGAACGGCTGGGTGGAGCTCTTCCGCTCGAACGAGAAACGCGACGCGGAGTTTGCCGAAGCCGAACGTCTCAACCGCGAATTCGGCATCGCCTACGATGCGCTGACCAGCGCGGACGTGGCGACGGCGGAGCCGCATCTCAAAGACAGCTTCGCCGGCGCCTTGCGCTGGCGCGATCCATGGTCGGTGGTCGATCCGCATGGGCTGACATCAGCCTATCGCCGTTACTTCGAAAGCATCGGCGGCCGCGTGACGACGGGGGACGCCGTCTCGCTTGGCCGATCCGGCTCGGCCTGGAGAATGGTGACGGCGGAAGGGTCTATCGAGGCGGAGGATGTCGTCGTCGCGCTCGGACCCTGGGCGGACCTGGTGACGAAACGCTTCGGCTATGCCTTTCCGCTCGGCGTGAAGCGCGGCTATCACATGCACTATGCCGCCGAGGGCAATGCCGTTCTCAACAATTGGACGCTGGATGCCGAACGCGGCTATCTGCTCGCGCCGATGAGCCGCGGCATCCGGCTGACGACGGGGGCGGAATTCGCGCTGCGCGACGCACCAAAGACGCCGGTGCAGCTCGACCGCGCCGAGGCCGTCGCCCGCACCGTCTTCCCGCTCGGCGAACGGCTCGACCCCGAACCCTGGATGGGCGCCCGCCCCTGCACGCCCGACATGATGCCCATTATCGGCAAGGCGCCACGCCACGAGGGATTATGGTTCGCCTTCGGCCATGCGCATCACGGCCTGACGCTCGGCCCCGTGACCGGCCGCGTGCTCGCCGAGCTCATCACCGGCGAGAAGCCTTTCATCGATATTTCGGCCTATGCGCCGGATCGATTCGCGCCGTGATCTTCAGCCTAGCGGATTGCCGCAAGGCCCTTGAGAGCAGCTTCGACAATGCCGTCGATCGTGTCGTCGATATCGACGGTGACGACACCAGGCTCGCCGGTCGGCACTTCCAGCGTCTGCAACTGGCTTTCCAATAGCGAGGCGGGCATGAAATGGCCCTTGCGTTCGCCCATGCGCTTGGTCAGCAGCTCCTTGGAGCCGTCAAGATAGATGAAATAGAGATGGCCGCCGGCAGCAGCCCGCAGGCGTTCGCGATAGATGCGCTTGAGCGCCGAGCAGGAAACGGCGATCCCCTCGCCCTTGGCAAGGCTTGCCGTGATATCCTGGCCGATCTTTTCGAGCCACGGCCAGCGATCCTCGTCGGTCAGCGGGATGCCCTTGCTCATCTTCTCGACATTGGCCGCCGGATGCAGCGCATCGCCCTCGATGAAATGTATGTCGAGCCGAGCCGCCACGCCCTCGCCGATCGAGGATTTGCCGCTGCCGCTCACACCCATGACGATGATGGCAAGGGGAATCTTGGATATTTCACTCATATTGTTTTCTGCTTTGAACCATGGCCGATAATGACAGTCAGGCGGGTTCCGCCGTTGACGCATCCAAGTGCCTGGCCCCTCACCCTAGCCCTCTCCCCGCACGCGGGAAGAGGGTTAGGGTGAGCAAGCCAATCGGCATCTGCAACTGGGACGGAGGCAGTGCCGGGCAAAAAGGCGCGGGAAAGCCGGACCTGCCTGTTTCACAACTTGGATCAATCCAGCGGAAAGAAACAGGAAAATTTATGCGTTCCCTCGCCGGTCAATTCCGGCGCGGTCTGCCGGCATTTGTCCTGCGCACGCCAGCAGCGCGGGTTGAAGTGGCAGCCGGTCGGCGGGTTGAGCGGCGACGGCAGTTCGCCCTGCAGGCGGATGCGGTTCTTCTCGCGCTCCGGATCGGCGATCGGCGTCGCAGACAGAAGTGCCGCGGTATAGGGATGGCGCGGGCGGCTGAAGACTTCTTCGGCCGTGCCGGTTTCGACCGGTCGGCCGAGATACATCACCATCACGTCATCGGCGATGTGGCGGACGACGGAAAGGCCGTGCGAGATGAAGAGATAGGCAAGACCCATCTCCTTTTGCAGATCCATCAAGAGGTTGAGAACCTGCGCCTGAATCGACAGGTCGAGCGCGGAAACCGGCTCGTCGAGCACCAGCACCTTCGGCCGCAGCATCAGGGCGCGCGCAATGGCGATGCGCTGACGCTGGCCGCCGGAGAACATATGCGGGTAACGGTCGTAATGCTCCGGGCGCAGGCCGACGCGCGCCATCATCTCCTCGGCCTTGCGGCGGCGGGTGGCGGCATCGTCATCGGTGTTGATCTTCAGCGGCTCCTCCAAAATGGAGCCGACCTTCTGGCGCGGGTTGAGCGAGCCATAGGGGTTCTGAAAGACGATCTGCACGGCGCTGCGCAGGCTGCGATCGCCGAGCTTCGCCGGCTTGCCGTCGATCAGCAATTCACCTGATGTCGGGTGTTCGATCATCGTCACCAGACGGGCGAGCGTCGACTTGCCGCAGCCGGATTCACCGACGACGGCGAGCGTGCGGCCCGACTGCAGGCTGAAGCTGACACCGTTCAGCGCCTTGACGGTCGCCTCCGGTTTGAAACTGCCGCGCTTGATGGTGTAGAAACGGGCGAGATCGCGCCCTTCGAGAACAGCGCCGGTCATGCCGCACCTCCTGCTGCTTGCGTGGCGGCAATGCCGGGATGGCCGAGCGGCTTGCCATGTTCCAGCGGATAGTTGCAAAGGGTCCTGCCGAGATCGACGCCCTGGCGTGTGACGCCCTTGTCGCATTCGGGCGTGGCGAAGGAACAACGCGGTGCGAAGAGACAGCCTGTGGGCCGATCGTGCTGACCGGGGACGACGCCGGCGATGGACGGCAGGCGTTCGCCGACCACGGCACGCTCCGGCAGCGCCGAGAGAAGCGCGGCCGTATAGGGATGATGCGGATCGCGGAACAGCGCCTTGACCGGCTGTTCCTCCACTTTCTGGCCGGCATACTGCACCTGCACGCGCTCAGCCGTTTCGGCGACGACGCCCATGTCATGGGTGATGAGCACCAGCGCCATACCGTGCTCCCGCTGCAGGCGTGCGAGCAGATCGAGGATCTGCGCCTGGATTGTCACGTCGAGCGCGGTGGTCGGCTCGTCGGCGATCAAAAGCTTCGGATTGCAGGCGAGCGCCATGGCGATCATGACACGCTGGCTCATGCCGCCCGACATCTGGTGCGGGAAGTTCGACAGGCGATCTTCGGGCGCCGGAATGCCGACGAGATTCAAAAGCTCGATCGAACGCTGTCGGCGCGCCTTGCGGTCGAGACCCATATGGATGCGCAGGGTCTCGCCGAGCTGGAAGCCGACCGTGAAGCACGGATTGAGGCTCGACATCGGCTCCTGGAAGATCATCGCCATGTCCTTGCCGATGATCTTGCGGCGCTGGCGCGCGGAGATGCCGCGCAGGTCCTTGCCATCGAACATCATGCGGTCGGCAGTGATGTTCGCCGTCCAGGGCAAGAGCCCCATCATGGCGAGCATGGAGACCGATTTGCCGGAACCGGATTCACCGACGATCGAGAGGATCTCTCCCTTGTCGCAGGTGAGCGAGACACCGTCGACCGCCCGGAACAGGCCGGACGAGGTCTGGAATTCAACGGTGAGATTTTCAATATCGAGAAGCGCCATTACGACCTCTTCAGCTTCGGGTCGAAGGCATCGCGCAGGCCGTCGCCCATCAGATTGATGGCGAGGACCGTGATCAGGATGCAGAGACCGGGGAAAGTGACGAGCCAGGGGTTGCTCTGGAAGAACTCGCGCGAGTCCGCGAGCATCGTGCCCCATTCCGGCGTCGGCGGCTGGGCGCCCTGGCCGAGAAAGCCGAGAGCCGCGGCATCGAGAATGGCAGAGGAGAACGCGAGCGTGCCCTGTACGATCAGCGGCCCCAGACAGTTCGGCAGGATCGTCTTGAACATCAGCCGCAGCGGACCGGCACCGGCGACGCGCGAGGCGATGACATATTCCTTGTCGCGTTCGGTCATGACCGATGCGCGCGTCAGGCGCACAAAATGCGGCTGGTTGACGATGGAGATCGCGATCATGGCGTTCGTCAGGCCAGGCCCGAGGATCGCCACCAGCACCAGGGCAAGCAGCAGCGACGGGATGGCCAGGATGATGTCCATGATGCGCATGATGATCGTATCGGTGCGGCCGCGAACATAACCGGCGAGGAGGCCGATCAGAATGCCGGCGATTGCCGAAAGCGAGGCGACCACGAGGCCGATGAACAGTGAAAACCGTGTGCCGTAGATGAGGCGCGACAGGAGATCGCGGCCGTTGGCATCCGTGCCCAGCAGGAAGCTGCTGTTGCTGCCCTGCGCCCAGAACGGCGGCAGGCGCTGCATGTCGCTGCCATAGGCGGCATCGGGATCATGCGGGGCGACGAGGCCGGCGAAGATCGCCAGAAACAGGACGAAAAGAAAGATCGCAAGGCCGATGACGGCGCCCTTGTTGCGAGAGAAGTAGTACCAGAACTCCGCCAGAGCGGAGGGGCGGTCGGATTTGACGCTAACCGTGCTCATGAGCCGCTCCTAATGACGAATGCGTGGATTGACGAAGCCGTAGAGCACGTCGACAGCCAGATTGACGAGCATGACGATGCCGGCAATCAGCAGCAGGCCGCCCTGCACCACCGGATAATCACGCTTGAAGACGGCGTCGATCATCCATTTGCCGATGCCCGGCCAGGAAAAGATGCTCTCCGTCAGGATGGCGCCGCCGAGCAGCACGCCGACCTGCAGGCCGATGGTGGTGACCACAGGGATCATGGCGTTGCGCAGCGCATGCACGGAGACGACCCGCAGCGGCGACAGGCCCTTGGAGCGGGCGGTGCGCACATAATCCTCGCCGAGCACTTCCAGCATGGCCGAACGTGTCTGCCGCGCGATGACGGCAAGTGGAATGGTGCCGAGAACGATCGTCGGCAGAATCAGCGAATTGAGCGCGGACCAGAAAGCGCCCTTCTGACCGGACAGCAGGCTGTCGATCAGCATGAAGCCGGTGATCGGCTTGAAGAAGTAGATGAGACCGATGCGGCCCGAAACCGGCGTCCAGTGCAGATAGCCGTTGAAGACGATGATCAGCAGCAGGCCCCACCAGAAGATCGGCATGGAATAGCCGACGAGGGCGACGCCCATGACGGTCTGGTCGAACCATGTCCCTCGTTTGACGGCGGCGAAAACGCCGGCCGGAATGCCAAGACAGATCGCCAGGATCATGGCGCAGATCGACAGCTCGAGCGTTGCCGGGAAGAAGGTGAAGAAGTCGGTCAGCACGTCACGCTTGGTGGTGATCGAGGTGCCGAGGTCGCCGTGCAAGGCGCTCCAGATGTATTTGCCGTACTGAACGACCATCGGCTGGTCATAGCCGAGATCGTGCGAGATCTGGGCATGGCGTTCCGGCGACATCACGCGTTCGCCCGACAGCAGCATGACGGGATCGCCGGGAAGCAGACGGATGAAAGAGAAGGCGACGATCGATACGCCGAGGAATGTCGGGATCAGCACCGCAAGACGGCTGAAAAGAAATCGCAACATGACAGTTGTCCAAATTTTTCCGGCGGTCAGGCAGATTGCCTGACCGCCGGGTCGCCCGGTTCTAGCCGGGCATTCTCACAGACTTTTTGTTATTCGGCGATATCGACGCCGTCGAAGCGGTGAACGCCGACCGGATCCTGGAAGTACCCGGTGACATTCTTCGTCATCGGGATGAACTCTTCCGAATGGTCGATGGTCATCCACGGTGCTTCACGCTTGAACACGACCTGGGCCTGTTCGTAGAGCTTGGTGCGCTCCTTGACGTCGGCCGTCTGCTTGGCCTTCTTCACCAGGTCGTCGAATTCCTTGTTGCACCACTGCGCACGGTTGTTGCCACCGACGGCATCGCAGCCGAGCAGCGTGTCAAGGAAGTTGTCCGGGTCGCCGTTGTCGCCGGTCCAGCCGAGGATGGCCGCGCCGTCGCGGTCCTTGGCGGAGGAAAGCTTCAGATACTGAGCCCAGTCATAGGTGACGATCTCGACCTTGACGCCGATTTTGCCAAGGTCAGCCTGCATCAGCTCGGCAGCGCGGCGTGCATTCAGCATGTAGGGACGCGACACCGGCATCGCCCAAATCTTCATGCTGAGATCCTTGACGCCAGCCTTTTCAAGCATCTTCTTGGCTTCGTCAGGGTTGTATTTATCGTCCTTGACGTCCTTGTTATAGGACCACATGGTCGGCGGGATCGGGTTGGTCGCAACCGAAGCCGAACCCTGGAAGACGGCGTCGACGATGGCCTGCTTGTTGACGGCCATGTTGAGCGCCTTGCGCACTTCGACCTTGTCGAAAGGCGCGATCAGCGTGTTGTAGGCGAGGTAAGAAACGTTCAAGCCGGCCTGCTCGAGAACCTTGAGATTCTTGTCAGCCTTCAGATCCTTGATGTCGGCCGCGTTCGGGTACGGCATGATATTGCACTCGCCGGACTTCAGCTTCTGCGCGCGGACGGATGCATCCGGCGTGATCGCAAAGACGAGATCGTCGATCTTTTCCTTGCCCTTGAAATAGGTCTCGTTTGCCTTGTAGCGGATGACGGCATCCGGCTGGTAGGCGACGAAGGTGAACGGGCCGGTGCCGAGCGGCTGCTGGTTCATCTGCTCCATCTTCTTGTCGGCCTGGAGCTTGTCTGCATATTCCTTCGACAGGATCGAGCCGAAGTCCATAGCGAGGTCCGCGAGGAACGGGGCTTCCGGATGGTTCAGCACGAATTTTACGGTAAGGTCGTCAACCTTGTCGATCGACTTGATCAGCTTGGTGAAGCCCATGCCGTCAGCATATTCGTAGGAACCGCCGGCGACATACTTGGCCCAGGGGCCGTCTGCACTGATCTGACGGCCGATGGAGAAAATGACGTCATCGGCAGTGAGGTCACGCGTCGGCGTGAAGAAATCGGTCGTCTGGAACTTTACACCCTTGCGCAGCTTGAAGGTGTATTCCTTGCCGTCGGGGGAAACGGTCCAGCTTTCGGCAAGGCCAGGTTCGACCTCGGTGCTGCCGTGCTTGAATTCGACGAGGCGGCTGTAGACCGTACGCGAAGAAGCATCGAACGTGGTACCGGCAGTATAAATTCCCGGATCGAATCCTTCCGGCGAGCCCTCCGAGCAATAAACGAGTGTTTTCGACCAGGCGGACGTCGCCATGACCGAAGTCAAGGCTGTCACTGCCAGCAGGACAGAGATCTTTTTCATGATATCGTTTCCCAGGTTTGTTATTCTTTTGAAGCCGTGGACACCCCAGAGGTTCCCTTCCGGATCGGGCCGATGGAACTTTATTTTAAGTTTGAAAGCAACAAGCGCCGCCTAAATTTTTTCCAAATTATGGAGTTTGGAAATTTTTGGACAAAAAAGCCTTTGAATTGGTAATAATCTGGCAAAATTTTGCGCCGATTTAGCAGTTTCAGAATGATTTGACATTTTACTCTTGCAATCGGCTAACCCTCTATTGCCTCGATAGGAGGCAATACCAACAAAAATCCGCAGCGGCCGGAGGCAACTGCGGATCGCAAACATGATGGAATTCGCGAAGGGCGATCAGGCTGCGGGAGCGGCGATCCGCGGCTTCTTGGCGATCGCCCGGTGATCCAGATCAGTCAGGCCGAGCAGGAAGTTGATCTGCGGACGCGCCTTGACCAGATCGTCGATGGAATATTCCGTCAAAACATCGAAGAAAGCGTTCAAAGCCTTGCGCAGCGCCGTATTGAGACCGCAGCTATCCACCAGCGGACATTCCACCACGCCCTCTTCGAAGCACTCCGCCATGGCGAAGCTATCCTCGGTGACACGAACGACGTCAAAAAGGCTGATGGCGGTCGCAGGCCTGCCGAGGCGCACGCCGCCGTTGCGGCCGCGTACGGTTTCGACGAGACCTGCCTTCGTCAGCGGCTGCAGAATCTTGAAGAGGAAAAGCTCGGAAACGCTGTATGCCTTGGCGATTTCCGGGATGCGGCTCAAATGGCCGTCGTTGGCGGCGCAATACATCAACATGCGCACCGCGTAATTGGTCTGTTTCGTCAAGCGCATGCCGATCTCCTGGAATCGAGGCTGCTTAGGGGGTCGATCCGTATATAGAGACTTTCTTAGTTTTGAACAATTCCAAAATATGAAATTCATATTCACGTTATTCTGACGGCGCCGACCTCCTCATCCGCCCGTCCTCGCCTGCTTCTCCTTCAGTTCCCTGGCATAATCGAGGATCGCCTGCTTGCGCTCCGGCGTACCCGGATGGGTCGACAGCATGCTGGTGTCACTATGATCATCGAGCTTGGCTTCGAGGAGATCGAAGAAGCGCGACAACGCTGCCGGGTCTTTGCCGGCGGCCAGCATCAGCTCCACCGAGCGGCGATCGGCCTGCGCCTCGGCTTGCCGGGAGTAGGAAAGCGCAAGAAGGCCGCCGCCCTGTGTCAATACGTCGTGAACGCCAGAGCCCACGTCTCCGGCGATCAGCAACACGAGACCGGCGACACCGGCGGCCCTATACAGCTGGCGGAGGCTGTGTTTGTATTCGACGTGACCGATCTCATGGCCGAGCACGGCGGTGATCATCTCCTTGTCGCCGCCGGCCAGCTCGACGAGCTGATCGGTCAGGACGAGATTGCCGTCCGGCAGCGCGAAGGCGTTGGGGCCGATGAGGCCGCCATCGCGGAAATTCAGATGATAGCGGCCCGCACCGCCCTCAGCGTTCGCGGCTATCCTGGTAAAATCATCGCGAATTTCCGCCTGCTGCGCCTCGAGAAGCTTGCTGGGGCCGAAGGTCACTCGATCCAATGTCTTCAGCGTTCCCGCCGACATCATCTCCGGCACCACCGGCGGCGTTACCAGGACGGCGACTTCCACGAGGGCCGGCAGGGCATAACGATAGATGATCGAGGCCAGGACGAATACCGCCAGGGCGAAGGCGATCAGCCGGGAACGGACGATCTCGAGCCGATGAACAAAGCTGCTGCGCTTTTCGCCGCGGCTTTGCAGATAGGCATCGACGGCGTCGTTATCGCGGGTTTCGAAAACCGATTCGTTTCCGAACACGATACGGCGCGGGATGGAGCCCACGCGCTGGCTGACGTCGATATCGGAGCGGATGCCCCAGGCAAGCCGCTTGCTCGCGTCTCCCTCTTCGTCAGACAGCACGATGAGCGATCCGCCGACATCCAACAGCCGGGCCGGAACCTCCCGGCTGGAATGCGGCGGATGCCAGATGCCCGTCGCGATCGCTTGCGGATCAGAAGCCAAAGTCGAATCCATCGACATCGAGATATTCCGCGCTGATGGCGTTGCCGGTCGAGCGGATCTGGTCGAAGACCACGCCGATTTCACCGTCGACATGGACAGCAGTATGCTCGGTAAGAAAAACTTGCATGCGCACGGCCGCCCAGGGGCGCATCAATCCGAGGGTTACCAAGGTGACAACGACATTGGAAATCGCAATCCACGCATAGCGCCGGCGACCGAGATCGCTTCTGAGCTGATGGCGATGATCGATCATCGCGGCCGACCAGATGATGTTGCGCACCGTCGCGCGATAGTAGAGGCCGGCCAATATGTAAATCGGGAAAATAAGCACAATCATCCAATGCCACAGGCTGATGCTACCCATTCCCCGACCCATCGAGTTGCCGCTGAAACCGCCTGCGGCAGCACCGAAAAGTCCCAAGATCACGAGGCCGGCGATCACAATCGCGACTACGGTGATGAACGCCTCGTACAGCGCGCCCAATCGCGGCTCGGTCGAGAAGGGTCGATCTCCGTAACGCAGATTGTCGAAGACGTATTTATAGAACCAGCGGGTTGCGACCGGAGACAGCAGCCCGACCGATATCACCGTTACCAGGGTACCCAGGAAGATCGCCTTGAACGCGCCGCCATAGGTCCCGACGAAATCGAAGCGCACATTGCGATAGCTTGTCACGCGCGCATTGAACCTCAGTCCGCGCATGAGAAACCATGGGAATACCACAAGCATGACAGGCCAGATCGCCAGCACCGCCAACGGCGCCACGTGTGAAAGTATATTCACCACGATAAGAAAGCCGAACACGATCAGCCGGCCGATGAGTATCTGTTTGCCCTTGGCATGATATTCGAAGCTGTGGCCCAGAAGGGCGGTATTCCCATAAAAATACCGGTTGCGGCGTACTTTTGCCCAGGCCGAATAGATGCCCAACGTAACGATCGTCAGCAGAATATTGACGATCCAGATGCCGAAATATTCGGAGGCGTTGCCCGTGAAGGAAGCCCTTTGGAAAAAGGGCTTTCCGCCCAACGGATAGCTTTGCTCGACAGTTGCCATATTGTAGTCCCCTACCCCACGAGAGGACGAGCGTTTCCCGGAGGCACTCCACATGAGCACGGGCCGCAGGGAGATGTGTTGCGCACCACATCACTCGCCTTACCGTTGCACTTGAGAGCAGGAAAATAAGCGCCGATCAACGGAAAAATATCCGACGGCAGCATTCGCCCCGCCAAGGGGGCAAATAGCCCCCGTAGCTGCAACCTTAATGCCACACTGGCCTGGTGCTCAGGGCGCGGAGACCCAGACGGCCATTTCGCAGCCGCCCGGCTCGCGGAAGTGAAAGCGTCGGCCGCCGGGGAAATCGAAGGCGGGACGGGTTATGACGCCGCCGGCGAATTCGACTGCGCGCTGGGCCTCTTCCAGATCGGTGGTGCGCACCACAGGCAGCGGCGCGCCGGCCGCTTCCCCCGCATCGCCGTCGATGCCGGCGTCTATACCCGCCGCCTCGATAACATGGTAGGTCGGCCCGTAGCTGACAAAGCTCCAATCGAAAGCTTCCTGGAAGAAGCGCCGGGTTTTCAGGCCATCTTTCGACGGAAATTCAAGATAGTCGATCTGATAGGTCACGGACACCATGCGGTCCTCCCACTGTTCTTGTTTTGTTCTAGAGCAAAACAATGGCGTAGACAAGCTCACTCTACCCAAAACAATCGCAACAAAAAACCGCCGCCCGGAAATATGTCGGACGGCGGTTGAAATCATTCGATAATGGCGATCCTTATTTCATCGTCGGCATGACGAATTCGGCGCCATCCTTGATGCCGGACGGCCAGCGGGCGGTGATCGTCTTGGTGCGCGTCCAGAACTTGATCGAGTCCGTGCCGTGCTGGTTGAGATCGCCGAAGCTGGAAGCCTTCCAGCCGCCGAAGGAATGATAGGCGAGCGGAACCGGGATCGGAACGTTGACGCCGATCATGCCGATGTTGATGCGCGAGGCGAAATCGCGGGCAGCATCGCCGTCGCGGGTGTAGATGGCGACGCCATTGCCATATTCATGCTTCATCGGCAGGTCGAGCGCGTCTTCATAGTTCTTGGCACGGACGACGGACAGAACCGGTCCGAAGATCTCGGTCTTGTAGATATCCATGCTCGGCGTGACGTGGTCGAACAGCGAGCCGCCAACGAAATAGCCGTCTTCATATCCCTGCAGCTTGAAGCCACGGCCGTCGACGACGAGCTTGGCGCCCTCTCCGACACCACGATCGATCAGGCCGTTGACGCGGTTATAAGCGTCCTTGGTGACGAGCGGACCCATATCGGCCTTGTCATCGGTATAAGGACCGATGCGCAGGGATTCGATCTTCGGCACCAGCTTCTCGACGAGGCGGTTGGCCGTATCCTCGCCGACCGGCACCGCGACAGAAATCGCCATGCAGCGCTCGCCGGCCGAGCCATAGCCGGCGCCCATCAGGGCGTTGACGGCCTGATCCATGTCGGCGTCCGGCATGATGATCATGTGGTTCTTGGCGCCGCCGAAGCACTGGGCGCGCTTGCCGTTCATGGCAGCCGTGCCGTAAACGTAACGGGCGATCGGCGTGGAGCCGACGAAGGAAATAGCAGCGATATCCGGATCGGCCAGGATGGCGTCGACCGCAGCCTTGTCGCCGTTGACGACGTTGAGGATGCCTGCCGGCAGGCCGGCTTCGATCATGAGTTCGGCCAGGCGGATCGGCAGGGAAGGATCGCGCTCGGAAGGCTTCAGGATGAAAGCGTTGCCGCAGGCGATCGCCGGAGCGAACATCCACATCGGGATCATGCCCGGAAAATTGAACGGTGTGATGCCGGCCCCGATGCCAACCGGCTGGCGGATGGAATACATGTCGATCGCCGGGCCGGCGCCCTCGGTGAATTCGCCCTTGGCGAGATGCGGAATGCCACAGACGAATTCGCAGACTTCCAGGCCACGGATGATGTCACCCTTGGAATCCTCGATCGTCTTGCCGTGCTCCTTGGAGAGCATCTCGGCCAGCTCGTCCATGTGCTTGTTCAGAAGCTCGACGAATTTGAAGAAAACGCGGGCGCGGCGCTGCGGATTGGTGGCCGCCCATTTGGGCTGCGCTGCCTTGGCATTTTCGACCGCTGCGCGGATCTCCGCGACGCTGGCGAGTGCTACCGTCGCCTGCACTTCGCCGGTTGCCGGATTGTAGACGTTGGCTGTGCGTCCGCTGGTGCCGGCGACGTGCTTGCCGCCAATGAAATGACCGATCTCTTGCATGGATGTGCCTCCTCGTTTTCTTGGATGTATACAGGATCGCACTTCAATTTGCACAAATCAATGAGCTGTTATAAGCAACCGTTGTGCAAAAATTAAAGCCCTGGATGTGCATATGGATTGGGATGATGTCCGCATGTTTCTCGCCGTCGCCCGCACGGGGCAGATTCTGGCGGCCTCCAAGCGGCTCGGCGTCAACCATGCCACGCTCTCCCGGCGGGTGACGACGCTGGAGGAGCGGCTGAAGACACGACTGCTGGTGCGCCGCACCAATGGCTGCGAGCTGACAGCAGAGGGCGAGATCTTCCTGCATGCGGCGGAGCGCATGGAAACCGAGATGCTGCGCGCGCAGGCAAGCGTCGGCCACCTTGACAGCGCCATTACCGGCACGGTGCGCATCGGCGCGCCGGACGGTTTCGGCGTCTCCTTCCTGGCGCCCAGGCTCGGACGGCTGATCGCGCGTTATCCGGAGCTGCGCATCCAGCTCGTGCCGGTGCCTCGCTCCTTTTCGCTGTCACAGCGCGAGGCCGACATCGCGATCACGCTGGAGCGCCCCGAGCAGGGCCGCCTGGTCTCCTCCAAGCTGACGGATTACACGCTCGGCCTCTATGCCTCGAAGACCTATCTGGAGCAGGCAGGCCTGCCCGATAGCGTGGAAGCGCTGAAGCTGCATCCGCGCATCGGCTATGTCGAGGACCTGATCTTCACCGCCTCGCTGAATTTCTCCGGCGAGATCATGCGCAGCTGGGATGCCTCTTTCGAAATCTCCACCTCCATCGGCCAGACGGAAGCGGTTCGCTCCGGCGCCGGCATCGGCATCCTGCACGATTACATCGCCAGGCAATTCCCGGAACTCACTCGCATCCTGCCCGATATCTCCATCAAGCGCGCCTATTGGACTGTTTATCACGAAAGTGCCCGCGATCTCGTGCGAGTGCGCACCGTGTCGGATTTCCTGCAGGAACTGGTCAGCGAAGAACGGCGGATGTTCCTGTAAAGGCCCGCCTCGCCCTAAGCATGTTTCGGCGGCTCCTCGTTCTCATCAGGATTGGGCACGGGAATTTCATCCGGCATCCTATCCGGATCCGGCTCCTCAATCGGCGGCTTCGGTGCCCAACCCGGATCAGGCATCGGTGGCGTCTCGGGAATCGGCTCGCGCGGCACGGACATGCCAGTTCCTTCCGTCTTGTTGCTGATATTGGCTAACGGTCGGGAGCAGGCAGGGTTCCATGGGAAATCTCGCTGGTCCATCGTCGGAAGCCGGCACCGTGTCCTCGCCGTGCAAGACTTTCGGTTTTATTTGCGCATGCGGCCAGCTCGTGCATAAGTAGAGTGGCAGGCTTTCATTTCATCCGAGCAGATTCCGAGGGAGCGCTTGATGCTGAAAGGCGGGGTATTCTTCACGGCGCTTGCCGTTGGTCTCAACGCATGCACGACTGTCGACTTTTCACAGCTTGCTCCGGCGACGCTAACCGGCAGCCTGTTCGTGATGTGGGTTGGCGAGGGTGATTCCAGCGGAGATGGCAAGTTCGTCTTCGTTCCCGATCCTGCCGATCCCTTGACGTTCCGCCGAGCTGATCGCTCTCTACCCGGCGCCGAAATCCAGCCCGGCTTGATGTACACGGACGGTGGCTCTATTCCGAAGATCGCGCAGGTCTTCAAAGGATTGTCACCGTGGGGTTATGCGCCGGCCTACATGATCCACGACTGGCTGTTCACGGCGCACCATTGCATTGTGGATGGCGAGAACAGCAAGCGGTTCGACCAGGTACGCAACGTGTCGTTCGAGGATTCCGCCAAGATACTCGGCGAGGCCATCCGGGGGATGGTGAAAGCAAATAAAGTTCAGCAGAACGATATAGCCGGAACAGCCATCACCGCCGCGGTGGGTAGCAGCATTGCCGAAAGCCTCTGGAACAAACAGGGTGCCTGCAGCGCCTCCAAACTCAAACCCGAGGATATCGCCGCAGTCGAAAACGCCATCCCCGGCGCCGCGCCGCGCGCCGTGCGAAAGACATTCAGAGTTCCCCCCGAGACGCCCGCAATACCACCACGTGGCCGCGCTACGATCGTGTCGCGGATTACATTCTAAGAGCATCTCCCGGTGAGTCCCAAGAAGCGCGCGACACGGCGCTCAGATGAGGCTACGCTGGACAAGGGCATCCCGTGGTCTAGTTATTTCAGGAGCACTTTGGGGAGTAAGGATGATGAGCGAGAAAAAGAAACCGAAGCAGGCTGAGAAAGACCACAAGGAACAGGACGACTACCTCGAAGAGGCGCTCGAGGAAACCTTTCCCGCAAGCGATCCGATCTCGCCGGGGCATGTCGTAAAGAAACCTGAAAGCAAGGAATAGCCCTCTGCCGGTGCCGGGAGAGCTATCATGTCTGATCGACTGGGGAGAGAATGGTACGGTTGGGGGGTCTCGAACCTCCGACCTCAGGTGCCACAAACCTGCGCTCTAACCAACTGAGCTACAACCGCACATGCTCGCGTCGCCGCGAACGGGGGTGACATACGAGGACTTTGAAATTATTTCAAGTCCTATCTCCCCGCAATACAAAAAAGCTTCAAAGATATCCGGATGGTGGTGCGCCGCCAGCATTTGCACGAACAGGAACCATCCCTAAACGAAATGTCCCGCCTTCAGAGCTTTCACCTGAAAACGGGACGTTCATGCCTTGGGAGGCTTTTGGGAAATCAGGCGACCTTGAAGGAAGCCATTGCCTTTTCGGCTGCATCCTTGGCCGGCTTTGCCAGCTTTTCAGCAACCTTCTTGGTGGTTTCCTGAATGGACTTGGCCTGTTCGATGGTGACTTCGGCCTGCTTGCGGATGAAGGAGGTCTGAAGTTCGAACAGTTCGGCAACGGACTTGACGCGAAGCAGGGCTTCCATGTGTGCCAGCGAGCTTTCGGCATTGGTGCGCAGAACGTCGATTGCCTTGAGGCCGATCTCAACGGAACCAGCCTGTGCAGTCTGCACCGTCGCTTCGACGGTCTTGCCGGCTTCCTCGGTGGCAGCCTTCATCTTAGCGAAGGCTTCCTTGGACTGGGCAGCACCCTTTTCCGCGAATTCGCGGAAGGATTCGGAGACCTTGGAAGGATCGAATGCAGCCGTTGAAAAAACGTCGTCTTTCTTTACAGTAGCCATGATTACGCTCCTATACGGGTCCTCTTCGAGGCACCCTTCGTGAACTGTGTGAGGCTTATATAATATAAAAAATTGTGCAGTGCAACATAATTGTGCGACGCACAACGCATTAACCTTTCCGGCCGAAAGATGGGGCCTTTGCTGGACCCAAAAGCGGGGTACGGTTATTAATAAACCGTTAAAACACGAGAGGCGGTCACGCCCGCAAAACAGGTTGGAATATGCCCGCAGTTCAATATCCGTTCATTGACATTGCCGTGCATCCGCGCGTTCGGGAACGCTTTGCCCGTGGTGAAGCCATGGTAATGTTCTCGACCGGCATGGATCGCGTGCTGTGGGCCAATGGCGCCGGCGCCAACCTCTTCGGCTACGACGTCATCTACGATTTCCTCGATCAGGGACCGAAGCCCGGCGACGTCTCGTTCCGCCAGATCGAAGCGACGGCGCGCGGACTTGGCGGCATTGGCGACCAGCGTACCTTCCTGATCCGCATGGCCTCCGGCTTCCAGCGTGCGGTCGTCAACGCGGCGGTCGAACTCATCCGCATTCAGGCGGACGAGGAAGCAATCCTGTTTTCCTCGCCGGTCTCGGCCAAGCCGATGGCATCAGCCGAATGCGCCAAGCGCATGATCGACGGGTTCGACGACCCCGATACCCACATGGCCGTCGTCGGCCGCGACGGCGAAGTGATCGCCGCATCCGCCCGCTTCGGCACGCTGGGCGTCACGCCGCAGACGGCGAGAATGCTGACGACCATGGCCGGCGCGCAGCCGGACCGGTTGATCAAGCGGCCGATCCCGACCGGTCACGGCTATCTGCCGGCCGCTATCGGCAAGCTGTCGGAAATCCCCGCCCTGCACCTGCTGTTCGTCGTCGAAACCGCCCTCGGTCACCTCGATCCGACAGGTAGCCTCGGCGCCGCGTCGGCTTCGGCCGAACCGCAGGCGGAAGAGGCTCGCCGGGAACTGGAAGGTGCGGCCCTGGAGGAAGCGCCCACCCCCGCTGCGACAGCGCCCTTCGGCGACGTCATCGATGCGGTGGCGCATATTCAGGAACTGGACGAGACGCCGGAATATCAGCCGGACGAACAGGCCGAGGCAGCTCCGGCCACCGATAGCGCGGCGGAAGACACACATGCGCTAGCCCTGATGGATGGCGCAAGCGACGCCGATATCGAAGCGGCCGCCCAATCCGACGAACCGAATATGGAAGCGGCAGATGACGGCGAAGACCATATCGCCGATGCCCCAACGGATGTGAGCGCCGAGCCGGCCGCCGCGTCCGAAGCGCCCGCTGCCCAAGACGATCACGCGGAGAGCTTCACTTTCAAGCGCAACGGCCGCGCCACCCGCTTCGTGTGGAAGATCGATGCCGCAGGCCACTTCAGCGAGGTTTCGCGTGAGTTCGCCGATGCTGTGGGACCGCACGCGGCGCAGCTTGCAGGCGCCGCCTTTACCGATGTCGCCGCCCGCTTCAATCTCGATCCGGACGGCAAGATCGCCGAACTGCTGGCGCGGCGCGACACTTGGTCGGGTCGGACGATTTATTGGCCGGTGGAAGGCACGGGTCTGATGGTACCGGTCGACCTGGCCGCCTTGCCGACCTATACGCGCAGCCGCGAATTCGACGGCTTCAGAGGCTTCGGCGTGGTCCGTCTGGCGGATACCATCGAAGACCCGACGAAGCGTGGAATGACCCTGGGCGAGCAGGACGACCAGTCCACGCCCCCTGCCGCTATCGACCAAACGGCGGAGATGGAAGAGGCGGCGACCGAACATCCAGCTCCCGAGCAGGAAGACGCAGCCGCGACCGAACAAGCCGAGGATATCGGCCATGCAACGATTGAAGACGCCCCCACCACAAGCGAGGAGCCACCGGCTCTGCAGATCGCCGACACGCCGAACCGCCGCGAGTCGGACAAGGTCATCCGGCTCTACGAGCGCCGTCCGCTGACACCGGCCGGCCTTTCAGCAAGCGAGCAGGCCGCCTTTCGGGAAATCGCTCGGCAGCTCGAACCCTTCGGCAAGCGCACTGAGCCGCCCACTGAGCAATCTGAGGAAAGCGTCGATATCGCGCCGCAACCGAACGCGGCTGACGAAATCCTGTCCGACACGGCCAAAACGACCGTCGGAAACGACAATGTCGACGCTCAGCATGCCGACGTTGCGGCGGAAGCGAGCGAACTGGCATCCGAACCGAGCCAGGAACCCGCCGACGCTGCGGAGGAGCCGGACGATGCCGCCACCGGTAATCCTCCCGCCGAAACGCAAGGCGCCTCAGCCGAGCCGGAAGAGGATTTCGATCCGCTTGATGTTCTGAGCACCGCCATTCCGCCGCGCATAAAAATGCACACCGGCCTGTCGGCTGAGATCGTCGATCAGTTGCCGCTGGCCATCCTCGTTCATGCTGGCGATCGGCTGATCCACGGCAATCCGGAATTTCTGCGGCTGACCGGTTACGAGAGCCTGACGGATCTCGAGCACGTCGGCGGTCTGGACGCGCTCCTGCAGCGCAACGATCTGGAAGGCAAGACCGAGCAGCCGGGCACGATGATGGTCGTGCGCGCCGACGACGCGCTGGTGCCGGTCACCGCGCGGCTGCAATCGATCCGCTGGGAGGACGGCACCGCCTTGATGCTGGCACTGATGCCGGTGGAGAAGAGCGAGCCGTCCGCCCCGCCGCAACCGGTTGCCGAGGAAGCCCGCCCCGAACGCATCCTCGAAAAGGTCGCCAAGCTGCAGGTCGAGATCGAGGAATTGCGCTCGACGCTGGAAACGGCGACCGACGGGGTGATCATCATCGGCCAGGAGGGCGAGATCCGCTCGGTGAACCGCTCGGCGAGCGCGCTCTTCAACTACGACGACCAGGAAACCCGCGGCAAACCTTTCACCATGCTGTTTGCCCATGAAAGCCAGAGGGCGGTGCTCGACTATCTCAGCGGCCTTTCCGGCCACGGCGTCGCAAGCGTGCTCAACGACGGCCGCGAAGTGATCGGCCGCGAGGCGTCTGGCGGCTTCGTGCCGCTGTTCATGACCATGGGCAGGCTCAATTCCTCCAACGGCTACTGCGCCGTCATCCGCGACATCACGCAATGGAAGCGGACTGAAGAAGAGCTGCGCAACGCCAAACGCGCCGCCGAAACCGCCAATGCCCACAAGACGGATTTCCTCGCCCGCGTCAGCCACGAGATCCGCACGCCGCTCAATGCCATCATCGGCTTTTCCGACATGATGGCCGGCGAGCGTTTCGGGCCGATCGGCCATTCGCGCTATATCGAATATGCGACCGATATCGGCCGCTCCGGCCGGCATGTGCTCGACATCGTCAACGATCTGCTGGACATTTCCAAGATCGAGGCCGGCGAGATGGATCTGGAATTCGCGTCGGTCGGCCTGAACGAGGCGATCACCGAGTCGGTCTCGCTGGTGCAGCCACAGGCCAACAGCCAGCGCGTCATCATCCGCACCGCGCTGTCGCAAGCCGTGCCGAATGTCGTGGCCGACCAGCGTTCGATCAAGCAGATCGCGCTGAATATCCTGTCCAACGCCATCCGCTTCACGCCTTCAGGCGGCCAGATCGTCGTGTCGACCTCCTATGAAGGCAATGGCAGCGTTGTCTTGCGCATCCGGGACACGGGCGTCGGCATGACACGCTCGGAACTGGAACAGGCCATGAAGCCTTTCCGACAGGTGTCGACCAATTCCCGCAAGCGCGGCGACGGCACCGGCCTCGGCCTGCCGCTGACGAAAGCCATGGTCGACGCCAACCGGGCGAGCTTCTCGATCAACTCCGCGCCCAATGAAGGAACGCTGGTGGAAATCACCTTCCCGTCGCCGAGGGTGCTGGCGAATTGAAGATGATCTTAGTTTGATGGTGGTGGAAACGCACCACTATCGGGCAATAGCTGCAGCCAAGGTGCATCGTAACCTTCGGCGGTGCTGCCGCTGTCAAAACCAGAGATCACGCACACAGCGGCCTTTGGAAGGTAGGTCTTCAAACGTGTCCAGCCCATCGAAATGATCGATCGGCAAGTCATAGACAAGATCCGGTGGTGCAAGCCGCAGGTTGACGGCCATACGCCGGCGACCGTCGCTTTGAAGCCTCAAGCCGCGCCAACTCAATACACAGGCACAGGCTGGGCAGAATAGTATTTCGAGAGAGGGGTGCTTCTCTGCGGCGCGCGTATAGGAGGCAGTCTGTCCGGCGATGGAGATACGCTCTCCTTCGTAGTCATAGGCCCACAACGCGCCATAGCGCCGGCAGAGGGTACAGTTGCATGCCGTGATCGAGCCTGGATCACCCTCGAGGGTCCAACTTGCCTTGCCGCAATGACATGAACCAATGAGCATGAGCCTATCCTGCCGCATATTCGATGGCGGCATTCTGCCTCAGTCTTCGAGCGCCTGCAAATGGCGCGGGCCGGACATTCTCTCTATGCCTACCCCTAGCTCAATTCGTATCGCGCCGGCATGCGCCGCGCCTGACCCAGGCGCGGCACAGCGGAAATCACTCCCCCCGAACCTTCGTCGCCTTGCGCTTGGCTCGCGAATTCGGCCTGCCGGGCGCCGGGGCTGCATCGCTCTTGGCGAAATGCGGTTTGCCGGGCTTCTTCACCCAGGGCTTCTTATCCTGGCGTTCCGAAGCAACGCTCTCGCCTGCCTGCGTCCGTTCCGGTTTGCGGTCGGATTTCCATTTCGGCTTGCCGCCCTCCTGGGGGCGGGCGCCCTTATCGGCGAAGGGTTTCTTTTTCTCGAAATCCCCTTCCCTCCTCGCCTGCGAAAAATCCGGCACTCCGGCGAGCGGCTTCACGCGGATGCCTCTTTCCAGCGTCTTGTCAGGCCCGATAGCTGCAAGGAAGCGCTCGGCGCCTTCCTGTGAAAATTCGACGAAGGTTTCCTCCGGCTGCATCTTGATCGCGCCGATGTCACGCTTGGTCAGGTTGCCGTTGCGGCAGAGCATCGGGATCAGCCAACGCGGCTCGGCGTTCTGCTTGCGTCCTACAGAAAGCGACACCCAGACGCCGTCGGTGAAATCGTTGCGTCCAGAGGAAGAAGAGCCGGGCGCGTCATCGCGGAAAACAGGAAAATCGTCTCGGCGAGGCTTTTTGCGCTCGCCTTCAGCCGGCACGTCCTGCAGCTCTTCCGGCGCGGAGTGACGCGCCCGATAGTGACGCAGGAATGCGGCCGCGATCTGTTCGGCGCCATGGCTTTCCAGCAGCCGCTTTACCAGCGACTGCTCCTCATCCCGTAGAGGTTCGGAGAAAATCGGATCGGCGAGCAGACGCTCGTCGTCGCGTTCGTTCACTTCATCCGCCGACGGCGGCTTCGCCCAGGTGGCGCGCAGGCGAGCTGCCTCCAGCAGGCGTTCGGTGCGGCGGCGGGCGCTGAGCGGCACGATCAGAGCGCTGACGCCCTTGCGGCCGGCACGGCCGGTGCGGCCGCTTCGATGCAGCAGCGTTTCCGGATTGGTCGGTATATCAGCGTGAATCACCAGATCGAGGCCCGGCAGGTCGATACCGCGGGCAGCGACGTCGGTGGCAATGCAGACGCGGGCGCGGCCGTCGCGCATGGCCTGCAGCGCATGTGTGCGCTCGCTCTGGCTAAGCTCACCCGACAGGGCGACGACAGAGAAGCCGCGATTGTTGAAGCGCGCCGTCAGATGGTTGACGGCTGCACGCGTCGAGCAGAAAACGATGGCATTCTGCGCTTCGTAGTAGCGCAGAACGTTGATGATGGCGTTTTCCCTGTCGCTCGGCGCCACCGTCAGGGCGCGATAGTCGATATCGACATGCTGCTTGGTTTCCGAAGCCGTGGCGATACGCACCGCGTCACGCTGGTAATTCTCGGCAAGCTTGGCGATCGAGCGCGGCACGGTCGCGGAAAACATCAGCGTCCGCCGCTCGGCCGGCGACGTTTCCAGGATGAATTCAAGGTCCTCGCGGAAGCCGAGATCGAGCATCTCGTCGGCCTCATCCAGTACGACGGCCTTCAGCTCGGAAATATCGAGCGAATTACGGCGGATATGGTCGCAAAGGCGGCCCGGCGTGCCGACGACAATATGCGCGCCGCGCTCCAACGCCCGCTTTTCGGTGCGCATGTCCATGCCCCCGACGCAGGAGACGATGGTGGCGCCCGTCAATTCATAGAGCCATTCCAGCTCGCGCTGGACCTGAAGCGCCAGTTCGCGGGTGGGCGCGATCGCCAAGGCCAGCGGCGTGCCGGCGCGGCCAAAGCGCTCTGCGCCATCCAACAGGGTTGGGGCAAGCGCCAGGCCAAAGGCTACCGTCTTACCGGAGCCGGTCTGGGCCGATACCAGCGCGTCCTTGCCGGCAAGGTCGGGATCGAGCATGGCTTTTTGCACCGGCGTCAGCACTTCGTAACCGCGCTTTGCCAAAGCCTGGGCAATCGCAGGAACGATGCCTTCGAATTCGGTCATATCTTGTCTTTCGGAATTCTTCGCGTGCCAAGCGGCACGGATCATCGTGGCCCGCACGTCGCAGGCCTCTTCTTCAAGCCTGCACATACTTGGTCGGTAGGCCAATGTACAGAGCGGGCGCGTATTTGCGTGCGACGGAACGAAAAAAAGGCAGCGAACGCGCTGCCTTTGAAGTTGATGCTGCCTAACGAAAGCTCGAGTCGGTTAACTTCATGTCTCGGGAGCCAGGGGAAGCTCCAATCCGCTCATAGCTCATGCGAACGGTCTCAAGTCGGCTTTTACCTTTGACCAATCTTTCTTAACGCGAAGTTAGCAGAGGGGGGTCATCGTTTGCCCCTCAGTTTTAGGGTACGGCTCAATTCTTCAGCTCCTCCAGCCCGGCGAAGAGATCCAGCGCTTCCGGATTGGCAAGCGCTTCCTTGTTCTTGACGGGCCGGCCATGCACGACATCGCGCACCGCAAGCTCGACGATCTTGCCGGATTTCGTGCGCGGAATATCGGCAACGGCGATGATCTTGGCCGGCACGTGGCGAGGCGAGGCACCGGTACGAATAAGCGTCTTCATCGCCTTGACCAGCTCCTCCGTCAGCGAAGCGCCGGCGGCGAGGCGGACGAAAAGGACGACACGGACATCGTCGTCCCAATCCTGACCGATGCAGAGCGCCTCCAGAATCTCCGGGATCTGCTCGACCTGATTGTAAATCTCGGCCGTGCCGATGCGCACACCGCCGGGATTGAGCGTGGCGTCCGAGCGGCCGTGAATGATCAGGCCGCCGTGCTCGGTCCATTCGGCGAAGTCGCCATGGCACCAGACATTGTCGAAACGCTCGAAATAGGCGGCATGATATTTGGCGCGCTCTGGATCATTCCAGAACATGACCGGCATCGAGGGAAAGGACTTGGCGCAGACCAGCTCGCCCTTCTCGCCGCGCACTGGCTTGCCGTCCTCGTTCCAGACGTCGACGGCAAGGCCGAGACCTGGTCCCTGGATCTCGCCGCGCCAGACAGGCTGCAGCGGATTGCCGAGCACGAAGCAGGAGACGATATCGGTGCCGCCGGAGATGGAAGCGAGCTGGACATCGTCCTTGATGCCTTCATAGACGAAGGAGAAGCCTTCCGGAGACAGCGGCGAGCCGGTGGAGGTCATCAATCGCAGGCTTGAAAGATCATGCGACGTCTTCGGGGTCAGGCCGCTCTTGCGAACGGCGTCGATATATTTGGCCGAGGTGCCGAACAGAGCGAATTTCTCTTCCTGCGCATAGTCGAACAGGATGTTGCCGTCGGGCGCAAAGGGCGATCCGTCGTAGAGGCAGAGCGTCGCGCCGGCGGCAAGCCCGGTCACGAGCCAGTTCCACATCATCCAGCCGCAGGTGGTGAAATAGAAGACCTTTTCGCCGGGAACGACGCCGCAATGCAGCCGATGCTCCTTGATCAGTTGCAGAAGCGCGCCGCCGGTGGAATGGACGATGCATTTCGGCACGCCGGTGGTGCCGGAGGAAAACAGGATGAACAGCGGATGAGAGAAGGGCACCGCGACGAACTCGACCGCCTTCGCCTCGAACTGCGCGACAAACGTATCAAGGGTTCGCGCATCAGGCGTCGCTGCCACGACCGCGTCGGCGCTGCCGGCATAGGGCACGACGAGGGTGGGCACGTTCAGCCGCTGTGCAATGGCGCTGACCTTCGACGTGACATCCTGCAGCTTGCCGCCATACCAATAGCCGCTGCAGGCGATGAAAAGCTTCGGTTCGATCTGGCCGAACCGATCCATGACGCCCTGCTCGCCGAAATCCGGAGAACAGGAGGACCATATCGCGCCGATCGACGCAGCCGCCAGCATGCAGGCGATGGTTTCGGGCATGTTCGGCATCATTGCCGCCACGCGATCGCCCTTGCCGATGCCGATGGCGCGGTAGGCCTGCTGCAGGCGCGATACCATCGCCGCCAGCCGGTCCCACGACCAGCGATCGCGCACCTTGTCCTCGCCCCAGAACACCAGCGCATCGCCCTCGCCGCTTCTCGACAGCAGATTCTCGGCAAAATTCAGTTCGGCATCGGGAAAGAAGCGGGCTTCCAGCATGAGGTCGCCATTGATCAGTGCCCTCTCTCCACGCTTTCCCTTGATGCCGCAGAAATCCCAGACCGCTGTCCAGAAGTTCTCGCGATCGGCGATGGACCAGGCATGCAGGCCGCCGAAATCGGACATTGACAGGCCGAAACGCTGGTTGCATTCCTGCGTGAAGGAAAACATCGGGCTCTGGCGACGAAATTCTTCCGATGGCGTCCAAAGTGGCTGTTGATCTTGCATATTTCCCTCCCTGCTTCTCGCCTTATATACCAATGTTGCAGCGCACTATAAAGTCATGGAGTTGTGGGCATTTCCAGTGTGCAATGTTTGCATCCGCTAAACATTTCCTATATCCGGCAAGCATAGGCAGATCGTCCCTATCAGTTTGAGAGTTTCCACGGGATATGAGAGCGTCGAGAAACAATAAATGGTGGTTGACGATGCGATCGGCTTCGCGCTGGCTGCCGAGCGTCGTACGCACGACCGGTATCATTCTTCTAACAATCCTCATCATCTTTGCTGTCTTCAGAGCGACGGCGCCTTTCCTGATCTCCAGCGGGCTGGTTCGCTCCGGCATCGAAAAGGCGCTTTCGGAATGGACGGGATACCGCGCCCAGATCGAGGGCGATCCCACTCTCGATTTCTGGCCGACGCCGCGCGTGACGCTCAATCAGGTTACGATCCGCGAGCCGACGAAGAACGGCAAGGTACTCGGCCATGTCGACAGCCTATCGGCGGATTTCTCGCTGCTTTCAGCCATCCGCGGACGCGCGCATTTTCATGAGTTCCATTTCCTGCGCCCGACCCTCTACATCCGGCGCGACGAGAACGGCCTCATCGATTGGACGAACGAAGGCCGCCTTTCCAAGGCGATCGAGCAGGTGGACGCGTCCTCGTCCAGCCAAGGTGTGTCGATACCCAAGGACCAGGATGCCGCCATCGGCATGCTGACCATCGAGGATGGCAGCGTCGAGATGACGGACGATCGCAGCGGCAACGTCTACAAGATGAACGGCGTCAATGCGGACATATCGTGGCCACGGCTGTCCCGCCCGATGACGGCTGTCATTCTCGCCCGTTTCAACGGGCAGGACGTCAAGCTCAACTTCGATTCCACCCAGCCTCTGCTGCTTTTCGCCGGCAAGAGCGTTGATGCCAGGACCAGTTTCTCTTCGCCGCTGATCAGCTGGACTTATGCGGGCGTCACCAGCATCTCGGATCTTTCGACGCTTGCCGGCAATCTCGAGCTCAGCGTGCCCAACGTGCCTTCCTTCCTGGCGTGGAGCGGACAGCACCTGCCGGCCGCCGATGCGCTGAAGAACGTCTCGCTCAACGCCGATATAGCAGCGATCGAGAACGGCCTGCGCTTCAACAATCTGAATTTCAAGGTCAACGATTCCGCTGCCTCCGGCGTCATGGATCTGAGCTACACCACGGCCGGCAAGCCGAAGATTTCCGGCACGCTCGCCTTCGACCAGATGAACCTCAATCCGTTCCTGGCCGCCTTCTCCATGCGTCTCGCCGCCGAGACCGCCTTCGATGCGCTGCTGAACGGCAATCCGCTGCAGCGGCTCGATCTCGATATGACGCTTTCATCCAACAAGGCGGCGCTCGGCCCCTTCCAGTTCGACAATATCGGCGCGAGCTTGCTCGTCGCCGGCGGCAAGGCGAAATTCGACATCGGCGACAGCGGCTTCGAGGGGGGCTCGCTGACCGCCCATCTGGAGGTCGCTCCAGGAGACTTCGATGGCGGCGGCAAATTGCAGATATCCATCCGCAATGCGGATTTCGGCGGGCTCTTTACCCGGTTGAAGCTGCCAGGCCCGCTGCCGTTGATGACAGCAGGGTCGCTGGACCTCGCGCTCAGCACCTCCAAGCCGATCTGGGTCGCCACGCTCAGCGACGTCGCCGGAAAGATGCATTTCCAGTCGACCACCGGCTCCTTCCGCCAATTCGACATATCGACCTTCCGGGGTCTGGCGGCGGAAAAAGCCTTCTTCCGAATGAGTGACATTGCCGGCGGATCCTTCGATTTCGACAGCATCAATGTCGATGCAAGCTTCGCAAAGGGATCGGCCGAGGTCCAGAACGCCACGATCGCCGGGCGGAACGAAACCGTGACATTGAATGGTGTCGTTCCCTTCCGCAGCAATGGCCTGGCGCTGTCAGGCGCGATCGACGCAACCGCGCCCGCCGATTCGGAGGAGCTGCCGATGCTGCCCTTCTTCATTGGCGGCACTTGGCCGGATCCGGTCGTCTCGCCTGTGACGACGCTTTTGCAGAAACCGGCCCAGCCGCAAGAGCAATAATCCGCTCCACGCAACCTTGTCTCAAGCTGCGGCCGCCGCGTGCTCGTCCCTTTGGCGCTGGACCTCGCGACGCTTGGTCGCAATGGAAGCGCAGATGACGCCGATGGCGACGACGCCGATCAGGATGGTGCAGATGGCGTTGATCTCCGGCGTGACGCCGAGCTTGACCTGGCTGTAGATCAGCATCGGCAGCGTCTTGGCACCGGCGCCGGACGCGAAGGTCGCGATTACCAGATCGTCGAGCGAAAGCGTCAGAGCCAGGACCCAGCCCGAAAACACGGCCGGCGCGATGATCGGAAGAGTGATCTCGAAGAAGGTGCGCACCGGCGGAGCGCCCAGATCCAGCGCCGCCTCCTCGATCGAGCGATCGAAAGTCAGCAGGCGCGATTGCACGACGACGGCGACGAAACACATGGTCAGTGTCGTGTGGGCCAAGACGATCGTCCAGAAGCCGCGGTCGACGCCGGACGCCACGAACAGCAGCAGCAGCGACAGGCCGGTGATGACGTCAGGCATGACCAGCGGCGCATAAATCATGCCCGAAAACAGGATTCGGCCGCGGAAACGCGTGTAACGCACCAAGGTGAGTGCCGCCATAGTGCCGAGCACGGTGGCGATGGTCGCCGATAGCAGCGCAATGCGCACCGTCAGCCAGGCGGCGCTCAACATGGTGTCGTTGCTGAACAGATGCACATACCATTGCGTCGAGAAACCGCCCCAGACCGTGACCAGCCGAGACCTGTTGAAGGAGTAGATGACCAGCAGCAGGATCGGCAGATAGAGGAAGGCCAGACCGAGGGTGACCGAGACGATGTTGAAACGAGACCAGCGGATCATTGACTATCTCCCCTTCTCGTCGGCTTTAGCCTGGAAATGCTGGAAGAAGACGATGGGCACCACCAATACCAGAAGGAGGATGGTCGCCACCGCCGATGCCAGCGGCCAGTCGGTATTGCTGTAGAATTCGGTCCAGAGCACCTTGCCGATCATCAGGGTTTCCGAGCCGCCGAGCAGGTCGGGAATGACGAACTCGCCGACAGCTGGAATGAAGACCAGCATGCAGCCGGCAATGACTCCGGGAATGGAGAGCGGAAAGGTGACGCGCCAGAAGGCGCCGATCCGCGTACAGCCGAGATCCTGCGCCGCTTCGATCAGCGTGTCGTCCATCTTCTCCAGCGCGGAATAGAGCGGCAAGATCATGAAGGGCAGATAGGAATAGACCATGCCGATATAGACGGCCGTATTGGTGTTGAGGATGACAAGCGGTTCGTGGATGATGCCGAGCGCCATCAACAGCTGGTTCAGCAGACCCGTGGTGCTGAGGATCGACATCCAGGAATAGACGCGGATCAGGAAGCTCGTCCAGAAGGGCAGGATGACCAGCATCAGCAAAGTGGGCCGGATCGTGCGCGGCGCCTGCGCCATGCCGTAGGCGATGGGATAGGCGATGATCAGCGTCAACAACGTCGAGATGCCGGCAATCTGAAGGCTCTGAATGTAGGCATTCATATAGAGCGGATCGCCGGTCAGCCATACGTAGTTGTCGAACGACATGGTCTGCAGCTTGTCCCACCAGTCGGCGAAGCTGTCGGCCCAGGCGAACGACGGATCGTAGGGCGGGACGGATAGCGCCTTGGTCGACAGCGAGATGCGGAAGACGATGAGAAAGGGCGCGAGAAAGAAGATCAGCAGCCAAGCATAGGGAATGATGATGACGAGGCGCTGATAGAGGGAGGAACCGAGCGCTCTCATGATCAGTCCTTCAGCAATACGCCGGCATTTTCGTCGAAGGAAACCCAGACATTCTGGTCATAGGCGAAGGGTTCTTCCACGGCGCGAACCGCGTTCAGCGACGAGGCCTTGAGCACCTGTCCGCTCTTCAGCTTCACATGGAAAACGGTCATGTCGCCGAGATAGGCGATATCCCAGATCTCGCCTTCGGTGGCATTGACCGACGCGTTGGCCGGCGGGCGCGGCGTGACCCTCAACTTCTCAGGCCGGATAGCGAGGCTGGCGCGGCTTCCCGCGGCCGGTGCCTCGCTGGAGGCGGTGCGCAGCGTGAGGGCGGAATCGACAGCGATTTCGACGATGCCGGACTGCGCGGAGGTGACATTGCCGTCGAGAATGTTCACATCGCCGATGAAGTCGGCGACGAAGCGGCAATTGGGCGCCTCATAGATTTCCGCCGGTGTCGCCACCTGCACCACCTTGCCGTGGCTCATGACGGCGATGCGGTCCGCCATGGTCATCGCTTCTTCCTGGTCATGGGTGACGACGACGAAGGTGAGGCCGAGGCTCTGCTGCAGATCCATGAGTTCGAACTGCGTCTCCTCGCGCAGCTTCTTGTCGAGCGCGCCGAGCGGCTCGTCGAGCAACAGCACCTTCGGACGCTTGGCAATCGAGCGGGCCAGCGCCACGCGCTGGCGCTGGCCGCCGGAAAGCTGGTTGGGCTTGCGCTTGGCGAATTGCTCGAGCTTTACGAGCTTCAGCATCTGCGCGACGCGATCGTCGATCTCGGCTTTCGGCATGCCGTCCTGGCGCAGGCCGAAGGCGATATTCTTTTCCACCGACATATGCGGAAACAGCGCGTAGGACTGGAACATCATGTTGACGGGGCGGCGATAGGGCGGCGTGCCGGCAAGGTTCTGGCCATCGAGCACGATCTCGCCCGTCGTTGGCTGCTCGAAGCCCGCCAGCATGCGCAGCAACGTGGACTTGCCGCAGCCCGATGCGCCGAGGAGAGCGAAGAATTCGCGGTTGTAGATATCCAGGGAGAGATTGTCGACGGCGGTGAAATCACCGAACTTCTTCGTCACGTTCTTGAAGGAAATGTACGGCTTGGCCGAAGGGTCGCTCCAAGGAGCAAAGGAACGCCGGATATTACCGAGTGACTTCATCATCTATCCCCAAATGGATGCCGGGCGGGCTGTCCTAGAGCATTTCCGCTTTTCTTCGAATCGCGAAAACGCTCCATCTTGTTTTTTCGCATTCCGGACGGAAAACCGCTGCGCACTTTTCCTGGAAATGCTCTAGCACCGGCTCTTCCCCTACCCGGCACGCTCTTCATTCTTACCTTATCCTCCTAAGGAAAGGCCCGGACGTTGCCGTCCGGGCCTCTTCGAATTATTGGCCAGTGGTGACCTTTGTCCACAAGCGCGTGGCGACGCGCTGTGTTTTCGGATCCCAAGGGGTGAGCGTGAACAGCTTGCTCCTGACCTCATCCGTCGGGTAGACAGCCGGATCTTCAAGCACGTCCTTGTTGACGAACTGCTGCGACGCCTTGTTGCCGTTGGCGTAAGAGACGAAGTTGCTGGCCTTGGCGATGACTTCCGGCTTCATGATGTAATTGAGGAAGGCGTGCGCTTCCGCGACATGCGGCGCATCGGCCGGGATCGCCATGACGTCGAACCACATCTGCGCGCCCTTCTTGGGGATCGAGTAGCCGATGTTCACGCCGTT
Source organism: Rhizobium sp. SG570 (assembly GCF_012275345.1). Taxonomy (NCBI): domain Bacteria; kingdom Pseudomonadati; phylum Pseudomonadota; class Alphaproteobacteria; order Hyphomicrobiales; family Rhizobiaceae; genus Rhizobium; species Rhizobium sp. SG570. The sequence continues at coordinate 55,878 of NZ_JAAZQI010000025.1, forward strand.
CTTGGCTTCTACGGCTCGGTTGCGTGCCTGCAGCACATCGCCGGAATAGCCGAAGGCGATGCAGATATCGCCGTTGGCGAGCGCATTGATATATTCAGAGGAATGGAATTTGCGGACGAAGGGCCGGATCGAGGTCAGCAGCGCCTCGGCCTTCTTGAAATCCTCGGCCTTGGTCGAATTCGGATCGAGGCCGAGATAACGCAGGGCGGCCGGAATGGCGTCCGTCGGCGAATCCAGCATATAGATGCCGCAATCCTTGAACTTGGCGGCGAGCTTGGGATCGAAGATCACGTCGATATCAGGTGCTTCGTCGGAGCCGAGAATCTGCTTCACCTTGTCGACATTGTAGCCGACGCCGCTGGTGCCCCACATGTAGTCGATGGCGTATTGATTGCCCGGGTCGTAGGTGGCGATGCGTTGCTGCACCGTATCCCACATGTTCGAAATATTCGGCAGCTTGGACTTGTCGAGCTTCTGGAAGACACCGGCCTTGATCTGGCGTTGCAGGAAGTATGCCGTCGGCACGACGATGTCATAACCGGTCTTGCCGGCCAGAAGCTTGGTTTCCAGCGTCTCGTTCTGATCGAACGTATCGTAGACGACCTTGATGCCGGTTTCCTTGGTGAAATCGGTCAGGATCGAATCGTCGATATAATCCGACCAGTTGTAGATATTGACGACCTTGTCTTCTGCCTGAGCGGCCGTCGCCAGCGAAACGACCGCGAAAGCCGTTGCTGCGAGCCGTGCGAACATGGACTTCATAGTCACTCCTGTTTTGTTCAAGGGCATCTTGGCGACACCCAACCCTCTGTTTTTCCCGTTAGACTAGAAAGGAAATCGGAACGCCACAAGGGGGAAAAGCAAGCCATTGCGAGCTTTGGCGGATTTGCCGAGAAACGGCATTGCAAAGGGTGACGCTTCCTGCTTGCACGCGATTGTGAACTCAAGATCCGCTTCCTGCGTGAATGCGGAAACTAGCTTTGCTAACATCGTAGCGTCTCACTCCTAGAATAGTCTCACGCCCGTTTCGCAGCCCTGCCCAGCGGGCAAACCCAACCCATAATTCAAGGGTGCATCATGCAGTACCAAAAATTCGGCAATACCGGCCTCAGCGTCTCGCGCCTATGCCTGGGCACGATGACCTTCGGCCTGCAGATCGAGCAGGAAGACACAGCCCACGCCATTCTCGACAAGGCGGCCGACGCCGGCGTCAACTTCATCGACACGGCCGACGTTTACCCGCTTGGCGGCGACGAGCAGCTTGCCGGCCGCACCGAAGAGATCGTCGGCGGCTGGCTGAAGGGCAAGCGCGACCGCTTCATCGTCGCGACCAAAGCCGTCGGCAAGGTCGGCCCGTCATCCTGGGATCAGGGCGCGTCGCGCAAGCACCTTCTCGATGCCATCGACGCTTCGCTGCGGCGTCTCAGCACCGATTACGTCGACCTCTACCAGCTGCATTCCGACGATCGCGAAACGCCGATCGACGAGACGCTGGAAGCGCTCGATATCATCGTACGCTCCGGCAAGGCCCGCTATGTCGGCGTGTCGAACTTCCTGGCCTATCGGCTGGCCCTGGCGCTTGGCCGCGCTGACTTTTTGCGCACCGCCCGCTTCGTCTCGGTGCAGCCGCGCTATAATCTGCTGTTCCGCCAAATCGAGCGCGAATTGCTGCCACTTGCCGAAGAACAACGCATCGCCGTCATCCCCTACAATCCGATCGCCGGTGGCCTTCTCACCGGCAAGCACAGGCACGATGTCGCACCGACCGAAGGCCGCTTCAGCCCGCAGCTGCGCAGCGCCGGTACCAACTACCTGCAACGCTATTGGCACGAACGCGAGTTCGCGACGATCGAGAAGCTGCGCGGCATCGCCGAAGACGCAGGCCAGTCGCTCGTCAAGCTCGCCGTCGCCTGGGTCGCCGCCAATCCGGTCATTACGTCAGCCATCATCGGTGCTAGCCGCCCGGATCAGTTGACGGACACGCTCGCCGCCATCGATCTCAAGCTCGATCCGGAGCTCAAAGCCAAGCTGGATGACGCCACCGTCGAATATCGCTGGGGCGACGCGGCGCGCTGAACAAGAGCAGACCGGCGGTTCATCGCCGCCGGTTCACGCGTAGGTCGGGCGCTTGCCGGCAAACAGCTCCGAATGACTCTTCAACAGCCGGGTCATGCGATCGACCACGGTGCGGATTTCCCGGCGATGGCGATCAGCATTGTTCATGACGATCCATTGCCGGTGGCGGAGGGCTGCTATTTCCTCGCCGACGCGCTCCAGCCTCGGCTCCTGATCGCCGACGAAGCAGGGCAGAACCGCGATGCCAGACCCCGCCAGCACCAGATCATGAAGCGACCGCGGGCGGCTGACCGTGAAGGCGATCTCCTGCCGCCGGTTCTGATGCGGCCAGCGCAGATAGGCCGAAACCGCCTCGTCTTCCGCCACGGCGATCCAGCGCTGCGGTCCGGCAAAGCGCATGTTGCGGGCCTGATAGGCGGCATAGGCGACATCGCCGGTCTTGATAGCGGCAAGATTGGCTTCCTCCGGCTCGAAGGCGCGGATACCGATATCGCTTTCGCGATGGGCAAGGCTGGCGCGGCGCTCGCCAAGATGCAGATCGATGCGAAAGCCGTCCCGCTCCGAGCAGATCACCGGCATGTTCTGGCTGAGCAGCCAGCCGACCCAGGTGCCGGCGGCAATCCGGACGACCGCGCCGCCCTGGGCATCGCGCTGCCAGCTATCCACCTTGCGAGCCGCGGCCTCCATCTCCAGCAATTGGTCGAACAGCGCCTGGCCATCGCCGGTCAATGTGTAGCCGGCCTGGCTGCGCTCGAAAAGCAGGCGGCCGATCTGCCCTTCGAGCTCCAGCATGCGCCGGCCGATCGTTGCCGGGCTCAAACCGCTGGTCGCGACCGCTCCCGTCAGCCCGCCGCCACGGGCGACATCGAGGAAAAGTTGATAGGAATCCCACGTGGTGTTTTTCATAATTGAAAAACATAGGGCGAAAACGGCTGTTTATAAAGCAAGTTTCTGTGTGTAGTTGAAGAGATGCCCACAACATGGAGATGTCTCATGATGGACAGCATCGCTTTGGCCAAGGCCATCGAACTACAATGCCGGGCGCGCGAGGAGCAATGGCGCCGCAACGAGGATCTGTTCTACCTCGACTATGGGCACGATCCCTGGCCGCTATTCACCTGGGGCGGGCGTGTGCTCGACCGTCTGTATGCCGCTTACAAGGCGACAAAAAAAGCGGACCGGCTGGAGATCAACCGGTCCGCCTGCGATGATGATGGTTGCTGCGGTCAGGCCGCTTCTTCCCGCATATAGCCTGAGCTGTATCCGGCTTCGATCTTGAACTGCTGGATGAGATGCAACAGCGCGTCGGCTTCGGTGGCCAGCTCGCGGCTTGCCGCCGTGGTCTCTTCCACCATGCCGGCGTTCTGCTGCGTCATCTGATCCATGTGGTTGACCGAGGCGTTGACCTCCTGCAGCGCGCTTGCCTGGTCGTGGCTGGCGCGGGCAATCATTTCCACATGCTGGCTGATCGTGACGATCTGGCTGCTGATCTGTGCCAGGACCGAACCGGCCTCCTGCACGAACTGCGAGCCGGAATTGACCTCCTGGGTCGATTTGTTGATCAGTCCCTTGATTTCCTTCGCGGCGGCGGCCGAGCGCTGCGCCAGCTCGCGCACTTCCATGGCGACAACGGCGAAGCCCTTACCGGCGTCACCGGCGCGCGCCGCCTCGATACCGGCGTTGAGTGCCAGGAGATTGGTCTGGAACGCGATCTCGTCGATGACGCCGATGATCTGCTCGATCTGGCGCGAGGCGCCCTCGATGCGTGCCATCGCATCGATGGCGTTGCCGACGACCACGGAGCTGTCATCGGCGCTGCGCTTGGCTTCGCGCACGATGGCATCCGCGTCCTTGGCACGCTCGGCGGACGAGCGGACGGTGACGGTGATCTCGTCGACGGCGGCGGCGGTCTGCTCCAGCGAAGCCGCCTGCTGCTCGGTGCGCTTCGACAGATCCTCGGCGGAGGCCGCCATCTGGTTGCCGTTGCTCTGGATCATCTCGACATTGCTGCGGACCTGGCTCAGCGTCTCCTGCAGGCGCGACAGCGAGCTGTTGAAGTCCTGACGAAGCTGTTCGAGGCGGCCGATGAAGGGTGTCTCGATCGTGGCGGAAATATCGCCTTGCGCGAGGCGTTCGAGACCGGCTGCAAGCTCGCTGACCGCGAAATCGATCTGGCGGTCGAGTTCGCGCTTTTCAACGTCGTTGCGCTGACGTTCGTGTTCCGAGGCAGCGCGCTCCTCGTCGCTCTGTTCCTCGATGCGGATCTTCGAAATGGCGTTTTCCTTGAAGATACCGAGCGCGCGAGCCATGTCGCCGATTTCGTCGTGACGCTGCTCGCCGGAAATCGCCGTCTCGAGCATGCCATCGGCGATCCGGCGCATGGCGGCGGTGATCTGGCCGATCGGACGCTGCAGGGTGAGGACCAGCGCGATACCGCCGGCGACCGAGAGGATGATACCCAAAGCCGTCGCCAGGACGGATATGTAGTTCGCCTGGTCGCGTTCGGAGCCCGCGCTCTGTTTCTGCGTCTCGGCAAAGGCGGTCAGCTGGCTCCACACCTGGTCGAGTTGCTGGCGGGCGCTTGCATATTCGGCAACCCGCTGGGTGATCGTATCGACCAGCTTGCCGCCGGCGTCGTCCATCGACTTGATCGCCGGGCGGATGGCCGCATCGATATCACCGGCGAAATCCATGCTCTTGGCGCTCTGGTTCAGCGTATCGATATCGCCGCCGAGCTTTGCGATTTCCTGGCGCAGGCGGACGAGATTGTCCTTGTTGGTATTGGCGTTGAACTCGGCGAGGACGAGCTGCAGCGAGTAGACCGAATCTTCGAGGCGGCGGGTATCCTGCAGAACGGAATTGGTCTGCGCGACGCGGGCATCCAGCGATACGAAGGTCGTGGTCGCCTGACGCATCATCTGCGTCGCCGTCAGCTGCGTATAGGTCGATGTCTGGCGGAAGCGCGAGAGAAGACGGCCGATATTGGTAATGGTGTCATCGGTCGGCGCATCGGTGCTTTCGGTGAAAGTGGTCAGATCCTTGATCGTGCTCGTCAGCGACTGAACGACACTCTTCTGGTTCTGCGGCAGCGCAAGGTCGATGGAACGCAGGGCCTTGTTCAGATCCGGCAGCCGGTCCTTGAGAAGCTTGACCTTGTCGGCCGGCGTCGCTCCCTTGTTGAAATCCTCAGCAACCGAGGCAAGCAGATCGCCGCCTTTCAGCAGACGGTCCGCGGCGCGCAATGTCGAGGTCGCGTCGGCCTGATCCTGCCGCATCTGATCTTCCAGTTGCTGGCTGTTGAAATTGACGTTGAAACGGGCGCTGATCAAGGCTCGCTGTGCGTCGTCGATGGTCTTGCGGAACGCAACCTCCTGCTCGTGGAGCGTCCAAAGCCTGCCGACGAGATTGGCCGTGTCGGCCGTCTTGGCGGTTGCGTCGGTCAGATTGTCGCGGCCCTCCGAATCCGCGCCGAGCTGGCCGAGCGTCGCATTGAGCACGCCCTGCTGGGACTTGATATCCCCGTAGAGCTTGTCGCGTTGCTGCGCATTGGTGATGCGCAGGAAGTCATCCATGGAACCATAGAGATTCTTGAAGCCAGTCAGCGATTGCAGCACGCTGTTGGAGATTTCCATGCGTCCCTGCAGCAGGCCGGAAGCATAGAGCCCGGTGAGCCCGACGGCGGAAATGCTGATGACGAAGGGCAGGACGAATATGAGAACCTTCGTCTTGATCTTGAAACGAGACAGTATCCTATCAATCAACATGGTGGCTCAGACCTCTCACCGCTCCCCTCGCCGACGCCTCCGCAGCGCTGGCCGGACGTATCCTCGTCAATCTTGAAAATCTTCGCAGGCGGGGTCCTGAGTGGTGTCAGGAAGCAATCATTGCATCGGCTCGGTCTCGCAGACGAGCGCCCCATAAAACTGCGGGAATTGTCGGTCTGATAGATTAATTTTCAGATAAGGCACCGGCGGGGCGCCTCGTAGCTGAACAGATGCGAGTAAGAAGGCGTCGAAAAGAATATTGACGCGCAGACAAAAGCCGCCATGACAATGACGGCTAAGACATCTAAAGCGGCTAAACTCAATAGCCGCGCACGGCCAGATACGCGATGCAGGCCGCGGTAGCACCCATCGCCAGCATCAAAAGCCTCGCGGCCAGGAGCTTGGCGTTATCCCGGGTTTGAGCGATTGCAATGGCGCGAGCACGACGATTGGTTTTGTTCATGAGCATATTCCCATTTTCGCACTGACACGATAACCGGCAAATAGTCTGTTCGGCAACTGCCAATGTATTCAGTAAACATGTAGGAAAGGAAAACGCGAGAACCAGAGGCCGGTTCCATTTTCTGACGGAGCGCACAAGGCATTGAATATGGAGGCTCACGCAGCCTCGCCGGCAACATGACCGGACGCCCATGCCCATTGAAAATTATAACCGCCGAGCCAGCCGGTCACATCGACGCACTCGCCGATGAAGAAGAGGCCGGGCGCGGCTTTCACCTGCATGGTCCTCGAATCGAGGCAGCTGGTATCGATGCCGCCGAGCGTTACCTCCGCAGTGCGATACCCTTCCGAGCCGGACGGCTTTACCGGCCAGGACTGAATGGCAGCCGCAAGCTGCTCCAGGCGCTTGTCGGACTGATCAGCCAGATTGCCTGACACGCCCTCAGCCTCGACGAAGTGCTGCGCCAGCCGCTTCGGCAGGAGCTCGGCAAGGGCTGTTTGCGCCGATTGCCGGCCGTTGGCCTGCTTTGCTTTCTTGAGAAGTGCAAAGACATCGACGTCAGGCTCGATCGCGACGGTAATCTCCTCCCCTTCCCGCCAGTAGGAGGAAATCTGCAGGATGGCCGGCCCGCTGAGGCCGCGATGGGTAAAGAGCAGGGCTTCGCGAAATGCCGTCTTGCCGTGGCGGATTTCGGCAGGCGCGGCGATGCCGGAAAGCGGCGCGATGCGCTGAAGGAGCTGCGGATCGAGCGTGAGCGGCACCAGGCCCGGCCGCGTCTCGACAAGCGGCAATCCGAATTGCTCGGCGATGCGATAGGCAAAGCCGGACGCGCCCATTTTCGGGATCGACTTGCCGCCGGTCGCGACAACCAGCGAGGATGCCTCGAAGGTGCCCTCCGAAGTGCTGATGCGATAGCCGCCGTCAATCTGTTCCACCCCGCCTGTTTCCGTGCGCAACCACAGTTGCGCGCCGGCCGCGCGCATCTCGTCGGTCAGCATGCGGATGATGTCTTTGGCGCTGTTGTCGCAGAAGAGCTGGCCAAGCGTCTTCTCATGCCAGGCGATGCCATGGCGCTCGACCATGGCGAGGAAATCCCGAGGCGTGAAGCGAGCCAGCGCCGATTTGGCGAAATGCGGATTGGCGGACAGGAAGTTCTTCGGGCCGGCATGGATATTGGTGAAATTGCAGCGGCCGCCGCCGGAAATGCGGATCTTCTCGCCGGGTGCTGCGGCATGGTCGAGCACGGCGACGGAACGCCCGCGCTGGCCGGCGCGGATGGCGCACATCATGCCTGCCGCGCCCGCTCCGAGAACGATCACATCATACCTGCCGACCACGCTTCAACCCCTAATCATTCGCCGCGCTCACTGATCATTTTTCCATCATACGGCGAAAGTCCGAGCGGTTTTCCCCCTCGCCAATTGGCAAACTGCGGTTATGATGCAATCACCGATCAATCCAAATACGGTGTTTTATGCCTGCGAGAAAGACCCCGCTGAAAGCTTCCGTGCCTGTCTCGAAAGTCCCTACGGTACCTCCTAGCCTGAGATCGGCACGCGGCGTGGCAAACTGGAAGGAAGCGGCCCAGTGGCTGCGGGCGCGCGGGATCGAGGACATCGAATGCATCACTCCGGACCTTGCGGGCGTGCCGCGCGGCAAGATGATGCCGACCTCGAAATTCACCTCCAATACGTCGCTGGCACTGCCTTCCGCGATCTACCGCCACACGATTTCGGGCGAGTATCCGGAGGAAACCGAGAGCTTCCGCTACGAGCCGCGCGACAGCGACCTGAAGCTGGTGCCGGATCTCTCGACGCTTTCCGTCGTCCCCTGGGAAACCGACCCGACAGCGCAGGTGATCTGCGATATCGTCAATTCCGAAGGACACGCGGTTTCCTATACGCCACGCAACCTGCTGAAGCAGATTCTGGCACTCTATCGCGATCGGGGCTGGAAGCCGGTGGTGGCGCCCGAGATCGAATTCTATCTCGTCGCCAAGAATGACGACCCCGATTATCCGCTGCATCCGCCGAAAGGTCGCTCCGGCCGCTCGATCCTCGGCGGTCAGGGCTACTCGATCGCCGGCATCAACGAGTTCGACGAGCTGATCGACGATATCTATCACTTCTCGGAGAAGCAGGGTCTCGAGATCGACACGCTGATCCATGAAGAGGGTCCGGCGCAGCTCGAAATCAACCTGCGCCATGGCGACCCGATCGAGCTTGCCGACCAGGTGTTCATGTTCAAGCGCACCATTCGCGAGGCAGCGCTGAAGCACGGCATCTATGCCACCTTCATGGCCAAACCGATGCAGAGCCAGGCGGGCTCGGCGATGCATATCCATCAGTCGGTCGTGAACATCGAGACCGGCAAGAACGTCTTCACCAATCCGGACGGCAGTCCGTCGCAGGAATTCTTCCACTTCATCGGCGGCATGCAGCGCTATGTGCCGAATGCGCTGGCGATGCTTGCGCCCTATGTGAATTCCTATCGGCGGCTGGCGCCGAACATGTCCTGCCCGGTCAACAATGCCTGGGGCTACGACAACCGCACCACGGCTTTCCGCGTGCCGGTCTCCGATCCGCAGGCCCGCCGCGTCGAAAACCGGCTGCCGAGCTCCGACGCCAACCCCTATCTCGCGCTCGCCGCCTCGCTCGCCTCCGGCCTGCTCGGCATCATGAAGAAGGTGGAGCCGACGGCACCGACCGAGGATTCGGCCAACGAAGGCTCGATCGACCTGCCGCGCGGCCTGCTTGAAGCCATCGCGCTCCTGGAGGGCGAGCCGGCCTTCCAGGAGGTCCTCGGCAAGGAATTCATCGACATCTATGCCGGTGTCAAACGCGGCGAGTTCGAAACCTTCATGCAGGTGATCAGCCCGTGGGAGCGGGAATTCCTTCTGCTCAACGTGTGAAGGGATCGCCCATGACACTGCACGAAACATGGCAGAGCCCGATCGCGCCGGGACTTTCGTTTTATCAAGCAACCGTCGGCCCACGCCCGATCTATCCGAAGCTCGATGGTTCGCGCCGGGCCGATGTCGCCATTATCGGCGGCGGTTATACCGGCCTCCAGGCGGCCTACAATCTCGCCAAGGGTGGTGCCGAAGTGGTGCTGATCGACGGCAACCGCTTCGGCGACGGCGCTTCGGGCCGCAATGGCGGTCAGCTCGGTACCGGCCAGCGCTCATGGCCCGAGGAGCTTGAAGAGAAGATCGGCTACGAGCGCTCGAAGGCTCTTTTCGATCTTGCCGAGGATGCGAAGCGTCATCTTCTCGATTTCGCCTCCGAGCACGGTATCGACATCGACCTCCTGCCGGGCCAGATGAATGTCACGCACAAGCCGAGCTACAAGCACGCCTATATGGAAAATGCGGAGATCGCCGCGACGCGCTACGGCTATCCGCACGTCAAATTCATGGATCGGACCGAGACCCAGGAACGGCTGGGCTCCGAATTCTATCTCTACGGCGTCAGGGACATGGGCACGGGACATATCCACCCGCTGAAACTGCTCATCGGCCTGGCGCGGGTCGCCGCCGAGGCAGGCGCCTCCCTCTTCGAAATGACCAGGGCGAAGGCCTTCCGGCAATCGGGCGGCAAGACCATCATCCAGACGGACGGCGGCGAAATAACCGCCGAACGGGTGCTGATCGCCTGCAACGGCTATATCGACAACCTCGAGCCGGTGACCGCGAGCCATGTCATGCCGATCCGCTCCTTCATCGGCGCCACCGAACCGCTCGATCGCTTCCCGACCGTGCTTCCCGGCAACGAAGCCGTCGCGGATTCGCGATTCGTGGTGCGCTATTTCCGCAAATCGAAAGACGGGCGCCTGCTGTTCGGCGGGCGCGAAGCCTATACATCAGACAATCCACGCGACATAACGCAGCACATCCGCCGGCAGATCGCCGAGATCTATCCGGCCCTGGCGGATATCAACATCGATTATGCCTGGGGCGGATCGGTCGGCATCACCATGCCGCGCCAGCCCTTCGTGCGGGAGGTCATGCCGGGCGTCACCTCGATCGGAGGCTATTCCGGGCATGGGGTCATGCTGTCAAACTATTGCGGTAAACTCTATGCGAAAACAGTTCTCGGGAATGCGGACGAGCTTCACCTCTTCAAGGAGCTGAATGTTCCACCTTTCCCCGGTGGCGCGCGCATGCGGGCGCCTCTGCTTTTCCTGGCGCTCTCGTGGTTTGCGTTGCGCGACAGGTTCTAAAAATCGGAAGATGGATTTCTTCCGCCGGCAATCCGCTATAAAAAGCCGAGTCTGAATTTTGCGATGCACACTGGCCTTTTTAAATCGATTAGATTAAAAGGGGCCTCAACCAAGACCGATTGAGAGATACCTCATGAGCAGCCAAATCATTCCCGTTGAACCATTTGATTATGTCGTTTTCGGCGGCAGTGGCGACCTTGCCGAGCGCAAGCTTCTGCCCGCTCTTTATCATCGCCAGATCGAAGGCCAATTCTCCGAACCGACCCGCGTCATCGGCGCTTCGCGTAGCGCGCTTTCGCACGAGGAATATCGCAAATTCGCCGACGCCGCCCTCAAGGAACACCTGAAGGGGGGCGAATATGACGAGGCGCAAGTCAAGAAGTTCCTCGCCCGTCTGTTCTATGTTCCGGTCGACGCGCGCAGCGATGCCGGCTGGGATCAGCTCAAGAAGATTCTCGATGAGGGCAAGGAGCGCGTCCGCGCTTTCTACCTAGCCGTCGCTCCGGGCATCTTCGGCGACATCTCGCAGAAGATCCACGACCACAAGCTGATCACCAAGCAGACCCGTATCGTCGTCGAAAAGCCGATCGGCCGCGACCTCGCCTCGGCCCTGCAGCTCAACGACACGATCGGCAAGGTCTTCAAGGAAGAGCAGATCTTCCGCATCGACCATTACCTCGGCAAGGAAACCGTGCAGAACCTGATGGCGCTGCGCTTCGCCAACGCCCTCTACGAACCGCTCTGGAACGCCAATCACATCGACCACGTGCAGATCACGGTTGCGGAATCGGTTGGCCTTGAAGGCCGTGCCGGCTACTACGACACCGCCGGCGCCTTGCGCGACATGGTGCAGAACCACATCCTGCAGCTCCTTTGCCTGACCGCGATGGAAATCCCCTCCTCGATGGATTCCGAAGCCGTGCGCGACGAGAAGCTGAAGGTGCTGCGCGCGCTGAAGCCGATCAACGCTTCCAACGTCGAGCAGGCGACGGTTCGTGGCCAGTACCGCGCCGGCGCATCCTCGGGCGGCCCGGTCAAGGGCTACCTCGATGAACTCGAAGGCGGCGTCTCCAACACCGAAACCTTCGTCGCCATCAAGGCCGAGATCGGCAATTGGCGCTGGGCCGGCGTTCCCTTCTACATCCGCACCGGCAAGCGTCTGGCCGGCCGCATGTCGGAGATCGTCATCACCTTCAAGCCGATCCCGCACAATATTTTCGATCAGGCCGCCGGCCGCACCGTCGCCAACCAGCTGATCATCCGCCTGCAGCCGGACGAAGGCGTCAAGCAGTCGCTGATGATCAAGGACCCCGGTCCGGGCGGCATGCGCCTGCGCAACGTTTCGCTCGACATGAGCTTCGCCTCGGCCTTCAACGTCCGCAATCCGGATGCCTACGAACGCCTGCTGATGGACGTCATCCGCTCCAACCAGACGCTGTTCATGCGCCGCGACGAAGTGGAAGCGGCGTGGAAGTGGGTCGATCCGATCCTCAAGGGTTGGGAAGAGGCCGGTCAGCAGGTGCAGGGCTATACGGCCGGCACATGGGGTCCGAGCCAGGCCATCGCGCTGATCGAGCGCGACGGCCGCACCTGGCATGACGATATTTAATCCGGGACGACAACGATGACAGCGAATATGCATGCTTTCGCCAATGGCGCCGAACTCGCCGGCAAGCTCGCGGACAAGGTGACCGAGACCCTCTCGGCCGCCATCGCCGCGCGCGGCTCCGCAAGCATAGCGGTCTCCGGCGGCTCGACGCCGAAGGCCTTCTTCCAGGTGCTGTCCTCGCGTTCGATTGACTGGGGCAAGGTGACCATCACCCTGGTCGACGAACGGTTCGTGCCGGCGGACAATCCGCGCTCGAACCACCTGCTCGTCCAGGAAAACCTGCTGAGGGACAAGGCCGCTGCGGCCAAGTTCCTCCCGCTCTATCAGGCCGTGGCTTCCGTCGAGGAGGCCGCCGCCATCGCCACGGAGAAGACCAAAGTCGTCAGCCAGCCCTTCGATGTCGCCATCCTCGGCATGGGCAATGACGGCCACACGGCCTCGTTCTTTCCGGGCGGCAGCAATCTCCTTACCGCTCTCGATCCGAAGACACCGCGCGGTATCATCACGATGGAAGCGGAAGGTGCCGGTGAGCCGCGGCTGACGTTTACCTTCTCCAGCCTTCAGGATGCCCGATTGCTGGTGCTCCATATCGAGGGAGAGGGCAAGAAGGACGTTTTGGCCAAGGCGGAAGCGCCGGGCGAAGAAACCGAGATGCCGATCCGCGCCGTGCTGCGCCGGGCCGCCTCTCCAGTCGAGATTTACTGGGCTCCCTGACGCAGCCGACAGGCCTCGTCATAGAACTCTGAAAGACCAGCAACAGCTGCTGCGCCGGGCGCCCGCAAGGGCGTATCGGCATCGCATTGACATTCGAACCACGCGCCACGCCCTGTACCAAAGCAGATCGAAGCCGATCTTCCGGGGCATCGCGCAGAACAGACGGAGGCAGATCGACCATGGCCGCTGACGCCCGCATTTCCAAGATTACCGCACGCATCGTCGAGCGCTCGAAGCCGACGCGAGAGCGCTATCTGGACCGCCTGCGCAATACCGCGATGAAGGGTGCGCAGCGCTCCGTGCTCGGCTGCGCCAACCTGGCGCATGGTTTCGCAGTCTGTTCCCCCTCCGAGAAGGATGCACTGGCGGGCGACCGCGTGCCCAATCTCGGGATCATCACCTCCTATAACGACATGCTCTCGGCGCATCAGCCCTTCGAGACCTATCCCGCGATCATCCGCGAGGCAGCAGCGGCGGCCGGCGGCATCGCCCAGGTGGCTGGCGGCGTGCCTGCCATGTGCGACGGCGTCACGCAGGGTCAGCCGGGCATGGAGCTCTCGCTGTTCTCGCGCGACCTGATTGCCATGTCGGCCGGCGTCGGCCTGTCGCACAACATGTTCGACGCGGCCGTTTTCCTCGGCGTCTGCGACAAGATTGTGCCGGGCCTCGTTATCGCCGCCCTCTCCTTCGGCCATCTGCCGGCCGTCTTCATTCCGGCCGGGCCGATGACGTCAGGCCTGCCGAACGACGAGAAGTCGCGCGTGCGCCAACTCTACGCCGAAGGCAAGGTCGGCCGCCCCGAACTGCTGGAGGCGGAATCGAAGTCCTATCATGGCCCCGGCACCTGCACCTTCTACGGCACGGCCAATTCCAACCAGATGCTGATGGAAATCATGGGCTTCCACATGCCCGGCGCGTCCTTCGTCAATCCCGGCACGCCGCTGCGCGAGGCCCTGACCCGCGAGGCCACCAAGCGGGCGCTCGCCATCACCGCCATGGGCAACGAATTCACGCCGGCCGGCGAGATGATCGACGAGCGTTCGATCGTCAACGGCGTCGTCGGCCTGCACGCCACCGGCGGCTCGACGAACCACACGATGCACCTGGTCGCCATGGCGCGCGCCGCCGGTATCGTGCTGACCTGGCAGGATATTTCGGAGCTTTCCGACATCATCCCGCTGCTTGCCCGCGTCTATCCGAACGGGCTTGCCGACGTGAACCACTTCCATGCCGCCGGCGGCATGGGCTTCCTCATCAAGGAGCTGTTGAAGAAGGGGCTGCTTCACGATGATGTGCGCACCGTCTACGGTCATGGCCTCAGCTCCTATTCCATCGACGTCAAGCTCGGCGCCGACGGCAATGTCGCGCGCGAACCGGCACCTGAAAAGAGCGCCGATCCGAAGGTGCTGGCGAGCATCGAGACACCGTTCCAGGGCAACGGCGGCCTGAAGATGCTGCGCGGCAACATCGGCAAGGCGGTCATCAAGATTTCCGCCGTCAAGCTGGAACGCCACATCATCGAAGCGCCGGCCGTCATCTTCCACGATCAGCTGGAGATGCAGCAGGCATTCAAGGACGGCAAGCTGAACCGCGACTTCGTCGCCGTCGTCCGCTTCCAGGGCCCGAAGGCCAACGGCATGCCGGAGCTGCACAAGCTGACGCCGGCGCTCGGCGTGCTGCAGGATCGCGGCTTCCGCGTGGCGCTTCTGACCGACGGCCGTATGTCCGGCGCATCCGGCAAAGTTCCGGCCGCAATCCATGTCACGCCGGAAGCCGTCGAAGGCGGCCCTATCGCCCGCATCCGGGAGGGCGACATCATCCGCATCGACGCGATCGCCGGCACGCTGGAGGTGCTGGTAGACGCTGCCGATATGGCCGAGCGCGAACCGGTCACCGCAGATCTCTCCGGGAACGAATTCGGCATGGGGCGCGAGCTCTTCGCCCCGTTCCGCCGTGCCGCGGGTCCGGCCGATCAGGGCGCAAGCGTCCTGTTCCACTGAAGCGTCTCACGGCTTAGCGCCGTGAAGCGCCAGCAGCGGGCGATAAGCAACGTCTGCTCAAAAGAAGACTGGCGGCGGCTTTATCGGTTGGTTCGGGCAGAAGCCCGATGGCTTCTCCGATAAAGCCTGCCACGTCCGGCGATTTTCGCCTTATATTTCCATATTTCGCTGCGTGTCCAACGAGCGCACGCAGCCTCGCTCCGGATAGCATGGAGGGCACGTTCCAAATGGAACGTTGCTCGACGTCGCCGGGTGAAATCCCGCTGGGTACACCAACCTCAGGTTCGGGCAAGCTAGTCTGACTACACCCGCTTTGTCAGGCTGTGAATTTTTATGACTGTCAGTTTTCGGGCCCCGAACATTCACGCGATGCTGGTTATCGGGTGAATGGCTTTCCGTATTAGCTAACATTAAGAGCTGCACGTATGACTTCGATCGTCACCACCCTAAGCACCACTCAGATCAGGTCTCTTTCGACTGCTGCGGTTAAGGCCTGGACGACGGAGGACGTAGCATCACTGTCTACAAAGCAGATTAGCGTCCTTTCTTCGGCTCAAATTGCCGCGTTGGATACGGAAGACGTTGATGTCCTCAGTTCGCAGCAGTTGAACGCCATTTCACAAAACGCCATCGTCGGCTTGACGCTTGATCAGCTCGCTGTTCTTACCGGTTCGGACATCGAAAGTCTGAGCACGCTTCAGATCGCCGCGATCACCACAGCGCAGATCAGCGCTCTATCGACAGATCAGGCGGAAGCCTTGACCACGTCTCAGGTCAAAGCCCTTGGCTCAAAGCAGTTGGCGGCTCTAAGCGCTGCGGACGTGTCGACTTTCTCCACCGATGATATTGCTGCGATCACCAACCAAGCGATATCGGGCCTGGATACGCGCGCCATTGCAGCGCTTTCCACCGATCAGGTTGCCGCCCTGAGCAGCAGTGGGATTACCGGCCTGACGACGAGCCAGATCGCAGCACTGAGCACGGCTCAAGTCGCCGCCTTCACAACAATTCAGATCGCTGCTCTCAAAGCGTCGCAAATCGCGGTGATGGGGACAAACGATATTGCGGTGCTCTCCACCGCACAAATTGCTTCGCTGAGTACGAGTGCGATCGCCGGCCTGACGACGAGCCAGATCGCAGCGCTGAGCACGGATCAGGCCGAGGCGCTTTCCTCCACGCAAATCAAGGTGCTGGGTTCGTCCCAGCTTGCGTCACTCGGGACGGATGACGTCGCTACATTCTCCACCGCGGATATGGCGGCAATCACCGTTTCGGCGGTGCCAGGCTTGTCCACGGCCGTTATCGCGGCCCTATCGACCGATCAGATCGCTGCCTTGAGCACCGGTGCGATCTCCGGTCTGACGACAGCCCAGATAGGAGCGTTGAGCACGGAGCAGGTCGCTGCCCTGACGACGACGCAGGTCGGCGCTCTCAAGGCGACACAAGTCGCTGTTATGAGCACAGATGACATCGCGGCGCTGTCAAACACGCAGATGGCCGCCCTGAGCAAGACCGCAGTCGCGGGCCTGACCACGACCCAGATTGCTGCTTTGAGCACGACGCAGGTCACAGCCTTGACGACGACACAGGTCAACGCCCTCAAGGCGGCGCAAGTCGCGGTCATGAGCACGACCGAAATCGCGGCGCTATCGAGCGCACAGATTGCCGCCCTAAGCATAACCGGTCTTTCCGGCCTGACGACGACCCAGGTTGCCGCCTTGAGCACGGCGCAAGCCGAGGCGTTGACGACGGCGCAGGTCGCGGCACTGAGTTCGACACAGTTTTCCGCCATGGGAACGGACGATATCGCGACCTTCTCGACCGCCGATATCGCAGCGATTTCCAGCAGAGCGATATCGGGCCTGAGCACGGACGTCATAGCAGCCCTCTCGTCCACCCAGATTGCTGCTTTGAGCAAGACCGGGATTGCAGGCCTGAGCACCAATCAGATCGCGGCGCTGAGCACGACACAGGCGGCCGTCCTGGCGACGACCCAAGTCGCCGCGCTGAGTTCCAAGCAGATTGCGGCTTTGGGTACGGATGTCATCGCATCCCTCTCCTCCGAACAGGTCACCGCGCTCAGTACGGTTGGCATCGCCGGCCTGACCACTGGCCAAATCGCCGCCTTGAGCACGACGCAGGCTGCAGCGCTTTCCGCCGCTCAAGTAAAAGCACTGAGCTCGACCCAGCTTTCCGCCATGGGTGCGGACGACATAGCCACGTTCTCGACCGCCGAGATCGCGGCGCTTTCCAGCAAAGCCATGGCAGGCCTGGGTACCGATGTTATTGCATCTCTTTCCACGGATCAGGTTGCCGCGTTGGGCACAAGCGCGGCTGTCGGCCTGACGACGAGCCAAATTGCTGCGCTTTCGACCGCACAGGTCGCCGCCCTCAGTTCAAGTGCCATTGCAAGCTTGACGACGAGCCAGATCTCTACCCTGAGCACGGAGCAGGTCGCCACCTTGACGACCACCCAGGCTGCCGCCCTGAAAGCAGCGCAGGTTGCCGCCATGGGTACGGACGACATCATGGCGTTTTCGACCGCACAGATCGCTGCCCTCAGCACCAGTGCCGTTGCGAACCTGACAACAGGCCAGATCGCGGCGTTGAGCACGGCGCAGGCCGAGGCGCTGTCGTCCTCACAGGTCAAGGTGCTGAGTTCAACACAGCTTGCCGCCTTGAGCCCGGATGACATAGCCACGTTTTCGACCGCCGATATTGCAACTATATCAAGCAAAGCCATAGTCGGGCTGAGCACCGGTGTCATTGCATCGCTTTCCACCGAGCAGGTTGCGGCGCTGAGCACAAGTGCGATCGTCGGCCTGACGACCGGCCAGATTGCGACCTTGAGCACCAGCCAGGTTGCGGCGCTGACCACGACCCAGGTCGCGGTACTGAGCTCAACTCAGATGGCCGCTTTCGGGACGAATGATATAGCCGCCTTCTCGACCGCGGATATAGCGGCGATATCAAGCAAAGCCGCCGCGGGCTTGAGCACCGGCGTCATCGCAGATCTTTCTGCGGCGCAAATTGCCGCCCTGAGCACAAGCGCGCTCGCCGGCCTGACCACCAGTCAGATCGCAGCGTTGAGCACCAGCCAAATCGCGGCGTTGAGCACTGCGCGAATTGGAGTGCTGACGTCGACACAGGTCTCCGCCTTGAATGCCGGCGTGATCACATCCCTTTCCACGGCGCAGATTGCGGCACTGAGTACATCCGGCGTTACAGGTCTGACGACCGATCAGATCAACACGCTGAGTACGGCGCAGATGCAGGCATTGACGACGAGCCAGGTTGCCGCGCTGAATTCTACCCAGATTGCCGCTCTTGGAACGGATGATATCGCCACCTTCTCGACCGAGGAGATCACGGCGCTCTCAAGCAAGGCCGTATCGGGCTTGAGCACGAACGTCATCGCGGCGCTCTCGACGAATCAGGTCGCTGCTCTGAGCGCGGTCGGAATTGCCGGGTTGACGACCAGCCAGATCGCGGCCCTGAGCACGGCGCAGATCGCCGCCCTGCCCACGGTGCGCGTCACGGCGCTCAGCTCGGCGCAGATCGCGGCGCTTAGCACGGATGTCATCGCCTCGCTTTCCACAACGCAGTTCGCAGCCATAAGCACCTCCGGTGTTGCCGGCTTGACCACAGATCAGGTCAACGCTCTGAGCACCGATCAAGTGGCAGCATTGACGACGAGCCAGTTCGCGGCCCTGAAATCCACCCAGCTCTCCGCTCTTGGGACGGATGATATCGCCGCTCTATCCACCGCCGATGTCGCGGTGATCAGTTCAGGTGCGATATCGGGATTGTCCACGGCTGCGATTGCCGCTCTGTCGACCGCGCAGATCGCAGCCTTGAGCACAGCGGGCGTCGCCGGCCTCAACACGACACAGATCGATGCTTTGAGTACCGGCCAGGTCGATGCTCTGGTCACGAAACAGGTGGCGGCTCTGCGTTCATCGCAGATTGCCGCTATGGATGCGGATGTCATAGCCTCCCTCTCCACTGACCAGATTGCCGCCCTGAGCACACTCAGCATCACGGGTCTGACGACGAGCCAGATCGCCGCCCTTGGCACGGCGCAGGTCGAGGCACTTTCCTCCGCGCAGGTGAAGGTGCTGAGTTCGACCCAGATGGCTGCGTTGGGTGCAGACGACATAGCCACGTTCTCGACTGCTGACATAGCGGCGATTTCGAATACCGCTGTCCCCGGCCTGAGCACGGCCGTCATCTCCGCACTCTCCACCGGCCAGATCGCAACTCTGAGTACGACCGGCATTGCAGGCCTGACAACCGATCAGGTCGCCGCCTTGTCCACGGCGCAGATTGCCGCCTTGTCCACGGCGCGAATTGCGGCGCTGAGCTCGAGCCAGGTCGCCGTGTTGAGCACGGGAGCTATCGCGTCGCTTTCCACCGGCCAGATAGCGGCACTCAGCACCGCCGGCATCGACGGCCTCACCACCGATCAGATTGCGGCCCTCAGCACGGCACAGACCGAAGCGCTGACGACGAGCCAGGTCGCAACACTGAGTTCAACCCAGCTCGCCGCGTTGAGCACGGCAGATATAGCAACCTTCTCGACCGCCGATCTCGCGGTGATCGGTTCGCTTGCCATTTCGGGCTTGTCCACGGCTGCCGTCGCAGCCCTGTCGACAAACCAGGTCGCCGCCCTCAGCACCGCCGGCGTTGCCGGGATGACAAGCGACCAGATTCTCGCCTTGAACAGCGATCAGATGGGTGCCCTGCTTACCAAGCAGATTGCAGCGTTGAGTTCGACACAGGTCGCGGCTTTGGGCACAGGCGTTATCGCTGTGCTTTCCACCGCGCAGATCGCGGCTCTAAGCACCTCCGGCATCGCCGGCCTTTCCACGAAACAGATCGCGGCACTGAGCACCACACAGGCCGAGGCCCTGACGGCTGCCCAGGTGGGCGCTCTGAATTCCAAACAGGTTGGAGTCCTGAGTACGGACGACATCGCGACCTTCTCGACCAAGGACATCGCGGCGATCGGCTCGAGTGTCATATCGGGCCTGTCCACGGCCGCCTTTGCCGCGCTGTCGACGGCGCAGATCGCCGCGCTCAGTGCCACCGGCATTGCCGGTCTGACCACCAGGCAGATTGTCGCTTTGAGCACTGGCCAGCTTCAGGCTCTCACCACGACGCAGATCGCGGCGCTGAATTCGGCCCAGCTTTCAATGCTGACGACGGACGACATAGCTGCTCTGTCCACCAATGGCATCGCCGCGATCAGCTCCAGCGCCATATCCGGCCTGTCCACCGCTGCCATTGCCGCACTATCGACGGCGCAGATCGCCGCGCTCAGTACATCCGGCGTCGCCGGCCTTACCACCAAACAGATCGCGGCATTGAATACCGGTCAGGCCGAGGCGTTGACGACTGCTCAGGTCGCCGTCCTCAGTTCTACGCAGCTTGCAGCCCTGACAGCCGACGACATAGCTGTCTTCTCGACCAAGGACATCGCGGCGATCGGCTCCAGCGCCATATCGGGCTTGTCCACGGCGGCCGTTGCCGCACTGTCGACGGCGCAGATCGCCGCACTCAGCACGGCAGGGATCACCGGCCTTTCCACCAGGCAGATCGCGGTCCTGACCACCAGTCAGGTCGATGCCCTGCCTACCAAGCAGATTGCGGCTCTGAGCCCGACCCAGGTCGCGGCATTGAGCACGGGTGTTATCGCTGCGCTTTCCACTGCGCAAGTCGCCGCACTCAGCACATCCGGCACCACGGGTCTGACCACCACGCAAGTTCCCGTCCTCAGCACCGGTCAGGCGCAGGCCCTGACGACAGCCCAGATCGGCGCTCTCAGCTCCAAGCAGGTCTCTGCCCTCAGCACAGATGACATCGCCGCCCTGACGACGGATCAGATCGCGGCGCTCAGCACGGCCGGCATTGCGGGCATGACCACCGCGCAGATCGCCATATTGAGCACCGATCAGGCCCAGGCCCTGACGGCTACGCAGGTCGGCGCGCTGAGCTCGAAGCAGATAGCGGCCCTGGGAACGGATGCTCTGGAGACTTTCTCGACCGCCGATATGGCGGCAATCAGTTCGAGCGCCATATCGGGATTGTCCACGGCCACGCTTGCCGCCTTCTCGACGGACCAGATCGCGGCGTTGGGCATAGCCAGCATCGCAGGTTTGACGACAGGACAGATTTCCGCCTTGGGCACCGGCCAGCTCGCGGCCCTGACCACCGCGCAGGTTGCTATCCTCGCCTCCACCCAGATTGCCGCCCTTGGCACCGCAAGTATCGCTGCGCTGTCGACCGCGCAAATCGCTGCCCTCGGCACGGCCGGCATCGCCGGCCTGACCACGGCTCAGATAGGGGCTCTGAGTTCCGACCAGGCCGAGGCCCTCACGACACCCCAGGTTGCCGCGTTGAGCTCGACCCAGATCGCAGCGTTGGGAACGGACGATCTTGAGACCTTCTCTACCGCCGATATCGCGGCGATTAATTCGAATGGCATAGCGGGCCTGTCCACGGCTACGATAGCTGCCTTCTCGACAGACCAGATCGCGGCGCTCAGCACTGCCGGTATCGCGGGCCTGACCACGGCTCAGATCTCCGCTTTGAGCTCCGACCAGCTCGAAGCTTTGACGACGGCGCAGATCGGGGCGCTTGGTTCCAAACAAACCGTGATACTCGGTACGAAAGGGATCGCGGCTCTGTCGACGGCGCAGATCGCAGCGTTGAGCACGTCCGGTATCGCGGGCCTGACCACCGACCAGATGGCCGCGCTCAGTACGGATCAGGCCGAGGCCTTGACGCCGACCCAGGTCGGCGCCCTCGGTTCCAAGCAGATCGCAGCCCTCGGGGCGGATGATCTCGACACTTTCTCGACCGCCGACATAGCGGCGATCAGTTCGAACGCCGTATCGGGCCTGTCCACAGCCGTTATTGCGGCGCTGACAACCGCGCAAATCGCGGCACTTGGCACAGGCGGCATTGCGGGCTTGTCCACCGACCAGATAGCGGCGCTGAGCATGAACCAAGCGGAGGCCTTGACGCCTGCCCAGGTGGCAGCCCTCAGTTCCAAGCAGATTGCGATCCTCGGAACCGACGCTCTCGGGACTTTTTCGACCGCCGATATCGCAGCGATCAGCGCGAGCGCCATATCCGGTCTGTCGACGGCCGTTATTGCAGCGCTGTCAACGGCGCAGATCGCCGCTTTCGGCACGGATGGCATCGCGGGACTGACGACGGCGCAGGTCGCCACTCTGAGCACCGACCAGGTCGAGGCTTTGACGACAGCTCAAATCGGTGCTTTCGGATCCAAACAGATCGCTGTCCTCAGCACCGACGATATCGCAGCCCTGTCAACGGCGCAGGTGGCGGCGCTAAGCACGGCGGGCGTGTCGGGCCTGGGCAGTGCACAGGTTGCCGCCCTGAGCGTCGAGCAGATCGAGGCGCTCTCCACGGCCCAAATTGCCGCCTTGAGTTCGACAGGCATCGCAGGGCTGAGCACGAGCGACCTCGCAAAGTTCTCCTCCAGCGATATCGCCGCGATCAGCTCCGGCTCCATCCAGGGGTTGTCCACGGACTTTGTCGCATCGCTTTCCACCGCGCAAATCGCAGCGCTGGGCACAGCGAGCATCGCCGGCCTCAGCAGTGTGCAGGTCGGGGCTTTGAGCATCGAGCAAGTTGAGGCGCTGTCGACCGCCCAGATCGCAGCCTTGAGTTCCTCAGGTGCAGCAGGCTTGACGACGGAAGATCTGGGAACCTTCTCCACCGCCGAACTCGCGGCGATCAGCTCGGACTCGATACAGGGTCTGTCCACGACCTTTGTCGCAGCTCTGACGAGCGACCAGATCGCAGCCCTGTCGACCAGCCAGCTCGCCTCGCTGGGTTTCAATCAGATCGCAGCGATGAGCACCGATCAAATCGCGGCTCTGTCGACATCGCAGATCAATGCACTGAATGCATTGCAGCTCGCTGCACTGGACACCGATGACATCGCCGTGTTCACCACGGATGATATCGTCGCCCTCAATTCGAAGGCGATCGCGGGATTGAGTACCAGGGCCATCGCCTCCCTGACGACGGCACAGGCCGAGGCCTTGACCACGAGCCAGGTGAGCGGGCTGACGTCAGCGCAAGTTGCGGCACTGTCGACGCAAGAGCTGGCGACGTTCTCAACCGGCGATATCGCGTCGTTCAGTTCGAACGGCGTGGCGGGACTATCCACGGAAGACATAGCGAGCCTGTCGAGCACACAATTGAGCACTCTCATGAAATCCCAGATGGGGTATCTCAGTCCAGATCAGATCGCGGCCGTCATCTCGAACTATGTGAGTGCCTGATCCGCGCTTTTTGACCAGTTCACGATCTCGAAGCCGTGCTTCAAAAATCGCACAAGGGACCGGCTCGACCCTGGCCCGGGCGAGAACGTGTGACCGAGGACTCGCAGCCACCGTCAGGATTGCACGCGGTTTCCCGGCGTAGTTCGAGACCGCATAAATCTGTTGATGGCTGGCAGGGCCTCCACCGATTTCAGGAGGCATGGCGTGACATGTTCAAGGCAAGCTAGCACAGTTAACACTACTGATGACCATTTCTTAAATGGTTGCAATGCCTGCCGCCAATTCGTGGGATGTCCATGGTCACCAACAATGCATCAGCTACAGTTTCCGCTCGGTCTCTTGCCGAAATTCTGGAGTTAGCGCGCACTCAGCGCCTTCCTTTCAACGAGCTGTTCCAGTTCGCAGAAGCCCGAAGTGGTGCGGAACAAAAGATCGAGGCGGTAGAGGCCTATAAGGTCTGGATCGCATTCAACGAAACCCATCCCTACCTGCATCTCGTCTATTTCAATTATTCCGTTACCTTGCGGCAGTTGGGCGACGTGGCGGGATCGATTAATGCCTTGCGCGCTTGCCTCAAGCTCGATTCGCGTTTTGGTCCGGCGCACATCAATCTCGGGCGGGCGCTGGAAGATAGCGGCATCGCCACCCAGGCAATCCTGCAATGGCGGAGTTTCGTGGACATGACCGCGGACAGCACGCCAGACAAGCTCACGCATCGCCTGTTGGCACTTCAGCACATCGGCCGTGTCATGGAGAACGCCGGCCTGATGGAGGATGCGGAAGCCGTTTTGTGGCAAGCAATCGAACTTCGGCCTGATAAGACCGAGGCTGGACAACATTGGAGTGCGCTGCGCCAGCGCCAGTGCAAATGGCCGACTCTGGTGACATCGGACCATGTGTCCATGCGCCAACTGCTCGATGCGATGTCGCCCCTGACGCTTGCCTGCTTTTCCGACGATCCGCTGTTCCAGCTCGCAAAGGCCTATCGCTACAACAAGTCTTTCGTCGGACGTCCGGATACCAGCGGCTTCCCGCGCAAGACGCCAAAGCAGAAGACAGGAACCGGCCAGCGCCTTCGTGTGGGTTATGTTTCCTCGGACCTGCGCGATCACGCGGTCGGCTTTGCGCTCCGCGAAGTGCTGGAACTGCATGACAAACGCAGCGTTGAAATCTACGCCTACTACTGCGGCGACCCTGTGACGGGTGACCCGACGCAGACGCGCATGAAGGCCGTCGTCGATTGCTGGCGCGATATCGCCGGGCTCGATGACGCCGAGGCGGCTCGGCAGATCGCCGACGACGACATCGACATTCTGGTGGATGTCAACGGCTATACCAAGCATGCGCGGACGAAGATCTTCGCCTACAGGCCGGCGCCCGTTATCGTCAACTTCTGCGGCTATCCAGGCACGATGGGCAGTCCGTTCCATCACTACATCATTGCGGACGAACACATTATCCCGCCTGAGAGCGAGATTTACTATTCGGAGAAAGTGCTCAGAATCGCCTGTAACCAGCCGATTGATCGCAAGAGGGTGATTGCCGAAAAGCCGTCACGCAGAGAGGCAGGGCTGCCGGAAGATGTTTTCGTCTTTGCCTGCTTCAACGGCATGCAGAAAATCACGCAGGAAACCTTTGCGTACTGGATGAAGATCCTTGCCGCGACGCCCGACAGCGTGCTTTGGCTGCTCACGGGCGGCGACGATGTGGATAAGCGCCTGCGCCAGGTGGCCGAGAATGCCGGCGTTGCGCCGGAGCGCCTCATTTTCGCGCCCAAGGCACCGAATGCCAAACATCTCGCCCGGATCTCGCTCGCCGATCTGTTCCTCGACACATTTCCCTACGGGGCGCATTCGACCGCAGCCGATGCCCTGACCATGGGGTTGCCTGTCCTTACATTCCCCGGCAAGAGCTTTGCTGCGCGCTTCTGCCACAGCATCGTTGCAGCTGCCGGCGTGCCGGAGTTGATATGTTCGGACCCGCAATCCTACATCGACAAGGCCGTCGGCTTTGCAAAAATTCCCCGGAGCCTCGCGAAGGTCAGGGAGATCCTGCAGGCTAAACGGGAGACATCGGCGCTGCGCGACATTCCGGCGCTGGCCCGCCGTCTCGAAGAGCTTTTCTGGCAAATGCAGGCAGAGAGCGAACGTGGCAAGACCCCGGTGCCTGACTTGAACAATCTCGACATCTATTACGACATTGGTACGGAGCTTGTTCAGGAGAATACCGGCTTCTTAGACCATCAGGCCTACAGAAGGGCTTACCACGACAAGCTGGCCGCGTGGCACGATTATGCACCATTGCCACACGACAGACGCCTGTGGCTGCAGGAAGATGCCGCGCAGCAATGACCGAGGCGTATAATCAAATTGCCTGAGTCAGTTCAAGGCTTTTCCGACCGGGTCAAAAGACCGGAAATGGAAACAAGCCTCACGTCCGCCACTTCAAGGTAGCGAACAGAGGTAGGAGCGTTGCGGGTGCTTTATGTCTCGGCCCTTTGGCTGCGGAGACCGTCGACCGGTTTTGCTGCCTAGAGCGGTTGTGCGTTTCACGGAATCGCCTAACCGCTCTAGCTTATTGTTTTTGCGCAATTCCGGACGGAAAACCGCTACGCACTTTTCCTGGAATTGCTCTAGGCCCGGATGTCGAGTACGCGGTCGCGATGGGCGGGGTGCGTGCTGTAGACGAAGATCTTGTTCATTTCCTTCTCCGTGAGCAGACGCAGGAAACGCACTTCCACCGTGTTGTTGGAGAAGACCTTCATCAGCACGCAGCCAACCTTGGTGATGCGCGCGTCTGGGATATCCAGATAGAACTGCTTCGGCAGATTATACTGAGTGAGGATCGCCAGGATGGCGCCGCTCTGCGAGATGCGGGTGATGTCGCAGCGGCGCGACGCGAGGTTCATCACACCCTTTTCCGTGTATTCGAGCCGCGCGGCGTTCATCGTATCCTCCATTCGGAACCGCACTTCGCGGTCATACATGAAGGATTCTTCTTTATTGAGGAAATGTTGGCCTGAATTAGCCCTGCCGAAAGCAGCCATCTTAGTAAACCCCTGACGTATATTACGAAGACAAGACTATCAGCGGGTCTTTAACAGAAAGTTTGAGTTCGCCAGCTCAAGTTGAATTTTGTTGCTCGTCTTTGCTTGAGCCGGCGTCGTCTCATAGGCGCAATCTGCTACTGCTTTCGATAGGTATGGCCGTCGGCATTGAAGAGATGCAGCTTCTGCCTGTCGGCGGCAAAGCGCATTTTCTGGCCGCGGTGGATATCGGTAATGCCGGGGATCTTGACGATGATCGGCTCGCCATCGACCAGACCTTCGATATAGAGCTGCGTCACTTCACCGAGCGCCTCGACGATGGCGACCTCGCCTTCGAAGAGATAATCTTCGTTGGTCGCGATGCGCAAATCTTCCGGACGAACGCCGAAGCTCGCCTGCTTACCCCTCTCGGAAGCCTCGGTCGGCAAGTCGAGCGTCACCGACTTGCCGCCCTTCAGCGTCACGGTCGTCGTCGTGCCGGTTTCGGTCACGGTCGCCGGGATGATGTTCATCGCCGGAGAGCCGATGAACTTGGCGACGAAGAGGTTGGCCGGGCGCTCATAGAGTTCGAGCGGCGCACCCACCTGTTCGACGCGGCCGGCGGATAGCACCACGATCCGGTCGGCAAGCGTCATCGCCTCCACCTGGTCGTGCGTGACGTAGATCATCGTCGTCTCGGGCATGGAGTCGCTGAGCTTGGCGATCTCGATGCGTGTGGCGACGCGCAGGGCGGCGTCCAGGTTCGACAGCGGCTCGTCGAACAGGAAGACCTTCGGGTTACGGCAGATGGCGCGACCGATCGCGACGCGCTGGCGCTGGCCGCCCGAAAGGGCCTTGGGCAGCCGCTCGAGATATTGGGTAAGTTGCAGGCTGGCGGCCGCCGCGCGGACGCGACGGTCGATCTCCTGCTTGTTTTCGCCGGCAATCCGCATGCCGAAGGCCATGTTGTCGTAGACAGTCATATGCGGATAGAGCGCATAGGATTGGAAGACCATGGCGATGCCGCGCCTGGAGGGCGGTACTTCGTTCACCTTCTGCCCGGCAATAAGCATGTCGCCCGAGGTGATGCTCTCGAGCCCGGCGATCATGCGCAACAATGTGGATTTGCCGCAGCCGGACGGCCCAACGAAGACGATGAACTCGCCTTCATTGATCTCCAGATCGATGCCATGCAGCACATGCACGCTGCCGTAGGATTTTCTTATATCCTTCAGAACAAGTCCCGTCATCTATTCTTCCTCCTCCCAAGGGCTCAGGCAAGACGCGCGAAATAAGCGCTCCAGGCCGGAATATCGATCTTGTTGCCGTAGTTGTTGGTGGTAAAGCCGTGCCCGGTCAACGCTTGCCAGTTCCCTTCAGGCAAGGCCGCCATCGCTTCGGCGGGACTCATGTTGAACGCGCAGAGAATGGTCTCGCCGTCGTAGGTGCGGGTAAAGATGAGTATGTCGCCCTGCGGATCCGCAAAGGCAATCTCACCCTTGGCAAAGGCCGGATGCTGCTTGCGGAAGGCGAGGAAGCGGCGGTACTGCTCCAGCACCGAATTTTCGTCGCCCTGTTGAACGCTGACAGCGCGCAGGATGTGCTCGACGGCCACAGGCAGCCATGGTTTGACTGTGGAAAAGCCGCCCTGTGCGACTTGGCTGTCCCAAACCATCGGCGTTCGGCAGCCGTCGCGGCCCTTGTATTCCGGCCAGAACTGGATGCCGTAGGGATCCTGCAGATCCTGATAGGCAAGATCGGCTTCGGTGAGTGCCAGTTCCTCGCCCTGATAGATGCATACGGAACCGCGCAGGGTCAGCAGCAGCGCTGCATAGAGCTTCGCGAAGGCATCGCGATCGGCGACCAGATTGCCCCAACGGCTGACGTGGCGCACGACGTCATGGTTGGAGAATGCCCAGCAGGCCCAACCTTCGGGGGCAGCAGCGGCGAAATCCTTCATGACCTCTTCGACGCGATCGGGCGTCAGCGCATCCGGCGCCAGAAACTCGAAGGCGTAGCACATGTGCATCTTGTCATTGCCGGACGTGTATTCGCCGACGATCTCGAGACCACGCTGGCTGTCACCGACTTCGCCGACGGCGGCAATCGCCGGATATTCGTCGAGGACGGCGCGGAAACGCTGCAGGAACTTCAGGTTTTCCGGGCGGTTCTTGTCGTAGAGATGCTCCTGGAAATTATAGGGATTGACCGCCGGCGCGGTCGAGGCGTTGCGGCGCGCGGGCTCCAGCGCCGGGTTGTCGCGCAGTTCCCTGTCATGGAAATAGAAGTTGATGGTATCGAGGCGGAAACCGTCGACGCCACGATCGAGCCAGAAACGCACGACGTCCAGCAGCCTATCCTGCACTTCCGGATTGTGCAGGTTCATATCCGGCTGCGAGGTCAGGAAGTTGTGCATGTAATATTGCATGCGCGTCGGATCCCACGCCCAGGCCGAGCCGCCGAAGATCGACAGCCAGTTGTTGGGCGGTGTGCCGTCCGGCTTGGCATCGGCCCAGACATACCAGTCGGCCTTGGGATTGTCCTTGCTCGAGCGGCTTTCGACGAACCAGGGATGGCGATCCGAGCTGTGCGACAGCACGAGATCGATCATCACCTTGATGCCGAGGCGGTGGGCTTCCGTCATCATCGCATCGAAATCGGCGAGCGAGCCGAAAATCGGATCGACGTCTTCATAGTTGGAGACGTCATAGCCGAAATCGCGCATCGGCGAGGTGAAGAAGGGCGATATCCAGATTGCGTCGACACCCAGGGCCGCGACATGCGGCAGGCGGATGGCGATGCCCTTAAGGTCGCCGATGCCGTCGCCATTGGAGTCCTGGTAGGAGCGCGGATAGATCTGATAGATCACCGCACCACGCCACCAGTCCTTGTCAACTGCCGAAATCGATTGAGGGGCAATGCTCATGCTGAATAGGTCCCGTTAGAATGGAATAGTCTTGGATCAGCCCCCCTTCACCGACCCGGCGAGCAGACCGCGCACGAGATAGCGCTGCAGACCGAAGAAGACGAAGAGCGGGATAAGGATGGTGACGAAGGCGGATGCCGTCAGGATCTCCCAGTTGCCGCCGCGCGAGCCCAGCAGCGCATTCAGGGCCGCCGTCAGGACCAGATGATCCTTGTCCGTGCCGAGGAACACCATGGCGATCAGCAGATCGTTCCATACCCAGAGGAACTGGAAGATCGCGAAGGAGGCGAGCGCCGGAAAGGACAGGGGCAGGATGATCTTGACGAAGATGTCGAAATCGCTGGCGCCGTCGACGCGGGCGGATTCGATGATCTCCTTAGGCAGGCCGGCAATGTAGTTGCGCAGCAGATAGATGGCGAGCGGCAGACCGAAGGCCGTATGCGCCAGCCATATGCCCGGATAGGTCTTGGACGGCACGCCGAAGATCTGGCCGATCTCGTTATAGATGCGCAGAAGCGGGATCAGCGACATTTGCAGCGGCACGACGATCAGGCCGACGACGAGCGCGATCAACAAGGCGCGCCCAGGGAACTCCATCCAGGCCAGCGCATAGGCGGCAAAGGCGGCGATCAGGATCGGGATCACCGTTGCCGGGATCGTCACCGTCAGCGAATTGATGAAGGACTGGCCGATGCCCTCGCCGCCCAGCACGCTGCGATAATTATCGAACGTGAATTGCGGCGGCGTGGCGATGGTCAGATAGATGCGCTTGCTGCGGGCATCGGCACCGAAAGGACCGTTCTTCTGGTAGCGATAGCTGCCGTCCGCATTGACGGTGAGCGTCTCGCCATTGCCGAGATCGGCGGACGAACCGACCTTGTAGGTGGACGGTTCCTGCACGCGCAGGCCGAAGGACTCGATCCTGCCGTTACCGCTGTTGCCTTCTCCGGCAACCGTACCGGCGATGACATAGTTGGCGCCGTCCTGCTTTGCCTTGTCCGGGCCATCGAGGCGCACGGCGGCGGTCTGCGAGGAGCCGGAAAAAGCTGTCCACCAGCCGGAGACGACGATCTGATCCTTGTCGCGCAGCGCGGTGACGAAGATGCCGAGCGTCGGCAGCAGCCAGAGGAGGACGATAAGCAACACCGCGGCATGAACGAAGATGCGGGCGGGACCGATGCGACCGAGATTTCCAAGCATGTCAGCGCCCCTTCGTTTCTGCGTTTGCACGACGAATGTTCCAGATCATGATCGGCGTGACAGCCGCCATGATGACGAGGGCGATGACCGCGCTTCGGCCGGAATCGCCGCCGCCGCGGAACATCCAGTTGAACATCAGGTTCGCGAGCACCATCGTGTTCCACTGACCGTTGGTCATGGTGAGCACGATGTCGAAAACCTTGAGCACGAGAATGGTGATGGTGGTCCAGACCGTGGCGATCGTGCCCCATACCTGCGGCACCATGATCTTCCAGAAGATCTGCCAGCCGTTGGCGCCGTCGATGACGGCAGCTTCGATGGTTTCCTCCGGAATGCCGCGCAGCGCCGCCGACAGGATCACCATGGCAAAGCCTGTCTGGATCCAGATCAGCATGACCATCAGAAAGAAATTGTTCCAGAAGGGAATGGTGATCCAGACTTCCGGCGTGCCGCCGAACAACTGGACGACAGAGTTCAAAAGGCCGATCTGAGCGTCGGTGCCGCCGCGATATTCGTAGATGAATTTCCAGATGACCGAGGCGCCGACGAAGGAGATCGCCATCGGCATGAAGATGACGGCCTTGGCGATGTTGCCCCACCAGATACGGTCGGTCATGACAGCGATCACGAGGCCGAAGAAGGTGCAGGCGGCCGGCACGACAGCAAGCCAGAGGATATTATTGAAGATCGACTGGCGGAATTCAGTGTCGTTGAGGGCCCAGAGATAATTGGCGCCGCCGACGAACTGATTGCCGTCAGGCCCGTAGAAGGACAGGATGAGGGTCGCGACCACCGGATAGACGAGGTAGACGGCCAGCAGGAAGAGCGCCGGACCCAAGAAGAGCCAGGGCCGGATCAGGCCGCGGCGGGTCAGGTTGACGGCGGCGGTATGGACCTCGGTCCCCTCCTTTGCCGGAAAAATTATGTCCAGAAGCTTGTTGGAGAACCAGAAATAAGCGGCGCAAAAGGCAACGCCGAATATCATGGCCCCAATCGCCGACAGTATCTGCGAAAACATCCTTCCCTCCCGAATTTACCTGCTTGAGGCCACCCGCCCGACATCGACCGCGCCTCGCGGGCGCGCCGTAACATGGTGCATGGCGTCGCCGGTATCTGCCGGCGACGCTTGGCTTGCGATGTCTTACTTGATGGCGTCCCAGGACTTCTGGATCTCGTCGGCAACGTCCTTGGCGGACTTGCCGCCGACGAAGTCGACCATACCGGTCCAGAACGAGCCCGCGCCGATCTTGCCCGGCATCAGGTCCGATCCGTCAAAGCGGAATGTCGTCGCAGTGGTCAGGATTTCGCCTTCCTTGCGGAGGGTATCGTTGGCATAGGCCGCCGTGTTGACACCCTTGTACGGCGTCAGGAAGCCGGACTGCGCCATCCAGACTTCCTGGGCGATCGGCGTCTGCAGGAACTGGATGAAGGCACGGGCAGCCTTCGAGTCCTTGGTGATGGCAGCAAGCGTGCCAGCACCCTCGACCGGCTTGCCAAGTTCAGGATGCGCGGCATAGGGCGGGAAATAGAAGAAGTCCGCATCCTGGCCAAGCTTGGTGCCCTCCGGGAAGAAGGACGGGATGAAGGAGGCCTGCTTGTGCAGATAGCACTTCGGCGGAACCGTGAAGAGACCCTTCGGGCTATCACGGAAATCGGTCGAAGCAACCGCCGCGACGCCGCCGGCGACATATTTCGCGTTCTTGGCGAACTTGCCGAATTCCTCGATGACGGAGACGACCTTCGGATCGTTGAACTTCAGCGTATTGTCGACCCAGTGATCGTAATCCTGCGGCGCGTTCAAGCGCAGCATCAGATCCTCGACCCAGTCGGTTGCCGGCCAGCCGGTGGCGCCACCCGAACCGAGACCGATGCACCAGGGCGTGCCGCCGTCCTTGACGATCTGGTCGGAAAGCTTGAAAAGGTCCTCCATAGTGGTGGGAACCTTATAACCGGCTTCGTCGAAATTCTCAGGCACGTACCAGACAAGGGACTTCAGGTCGGCCTTGTAGGGGAATGCGTAGAAGGCGTCCTTGCCGTCCTTGCCCTTGTAGGTGCCGTAGCCGACCCAGCTGTCGCCGGCGCCGTAGTTCGTCTTCACCCAGCTTCCCAGCTCGTCACCAAGCGGCGTCAGATAGCCCTTGCTGGCCAGGTTGGCGAAAAGACCCGGCTGCGGCAGGATGGCAACGTTTGGCGGCGAACCGGCCTGCGTGTCGATGACGATCTGCTGCTCGTAGTTTTCCGAGGACGAATACTTGGCGTTTACGCCTGTCGCTTCGGTGAAATAATTCAGGACGCTGGTGAAGAGTGCCTCGTCCTCACCCCGCCAGGGGCCGAAGATCGTCAGCGTCTCGCCCTTCAGATCGGCGTGAGCGGCCTTGAATTCGTCATAGCTCTTCCAATTGAACTTGGAGTCCTGACCGGGCTGGAACTTCAGATCGGCCGCCATCGCTGTACCCGCCACCAGAGCGGCGACAGCGACAGTCATCAAAAACAACTTCTTCATGTGGTTGTCCTCCCAAACATAAAATCCACGAGCCGAAACACATTGTCGCGCTGCGCGCTCCATTCCTCAAAGCGCTTTGGCTGCTTCTCTCATCCATTGAGGACGGGACAAAGTCAAGTGATTTTCGGATTTTGGCTAATATACATAGCATTTCTCGCGCTGCAGCATAAAATAAGCCCCAATATTTTGCTAATTGTCTTGTTTCAGGCGCGTCGCCTGCTACATATTTGAAAGCGCTTTGGAAGCCGTGGACGTCGCGGGAGGTTACGTTGGCATCTTAGCGGGCGAGGAGTTGGGAGCCGAATTACGTGAATCTGAAACAGCTATCGCAAATGCTGGGGCTGTCGCAGACGACAGTCAGCCGCGCCTTGAACGGATATCCGGAAGTCAATCGCGAGACCCGCGAGCGAGTGCTCAAAGCGGTTCGGGAAACCGGCTACCGGCCCAACAAGGCGGCGCAAAGGCTCGCGACGGGCAAGGCCGGCTCGATCGGGCTGGTCATGCCGACATCGCCAGGCAATTCTTCCGACGTGCATTTCAGCGAGTTCCTGACCGGGCTTGGCGAGGAGGCCCTGCGGCACGATTTCCATTTCGTGCTCACGCCCGCGGATCCAAATGACGAAGTCGGTGCCTTGAAGCGGCTGGCGGCCAGCGGCAATGTCGATGCCCTGTTCGTCAACTACATGCGCGGCCACGATCCCCGCCTGGAAATGCTGAAAACGCTCTCCATGCCCTTCCTCGTGCATGGGCGGTCCATCGGCTCGGAACCGGATTATCCCTACCTCGACATCGACAATGAAGCCGCGTTCTATGACGCCACGAAGCTGCTGCTGCAGCTCGGGCACAGGCGCTTTGCGCTGTTGAACGGCCCCATCTATCTCGATTTCGCCATTCGGCGGAAAAACGGCGTCGAGGCGGCGCTCGCCGAGTGGGGTCTGGCTTTGGACGAAGCCCGCGTCAGTCACACTGCCATGACCGATGAGCAGGGCCTGTTCGAGATGGAGCGCATCCTGCAGCTCGAACAGCGCCCCACGGCAGTTCTCTGTTCCAGCACCGTGCTGGCGCTCGGCGCGGTTCGCGCCATCAACCAGGCGAAGCTAAAGCTGGGCGAGGATATATCGCTGATCGCCCATGACGACGTGCTGACCTTGCTCAAGCCGGAAAGCTTCACCGTACCGCTGACGACGACACGCTCGTCGCTGCGCGCCGCCGGCATACGCATTGCCGAACGCCTGATCGGCGAGATCAAGCATAGCGAGACGTTTCCGGCGCAGGAACTCTGGAAGACGGAGCTGATCGTTCGTGCTTCGACCGGCGTCGCGCCGGCCGACTGACGCGGGCTCAAAACTTCGGCGGCTGCTTTCCGGCGGCCCGATGGGCGGCAATGACGGTATTGGCCATCAGCATGGCGATCGTCATCGGCCCGACACCGCCCGGAACCGGGGTGATGGCGCCGGCGACGTCGGAGGCTTCGGTATAGGCGACATCGCCGACCAGCCGGCTCTTGCCCTCGCCGCGCTCCGGTGCGGCAATGCGGTTGATGCCAACATCGATGACCGTTGCGCCCGGCTTGATCCAATCGGCCTTGACCATCTCCGGGCGTCCCACAGCCGCCACCAGGATATCGGCGGTGCGAGCCAC
>NZ_JAAZQI010000026.1:0-80740 GCF_012275345.1 Rhizobium sp. SG570
GGCTGTGCCGTCCTCAATCGAATGCTGGCATGCGCACGCCCGAAATCCGTCCGCTGCAAAACCGTCACCGCGTAGCCAGAGCATCAAAGACAGAAGTCCGTTCTTTCAGCGACCGATGCACCAACGCTCCGCATACCCACTTCAGACGCCACCGGTTTCCTGCTGAGATCATTGCCCATGCGGTATGGCTCTATTATCGGCTCCCGCTGAGCCTTCGCGACGTCAGGGCCGGCTGCCTCAGCGATAGCTTGCTTGCAGCCTCGACCCAGACACCACCGGAACTCGCTGCGTTGAACCGCGACGTGCGGCATTTGCGTGACGCGATCTACTCCCAGATCGGCGGGTGGGACGCACCCGCCTGAGCTGCAATAGTGTGAGCTGACCTGAACCATCAAGCGGTCGGCACGGTCCCGCCGTCAATCACGTGCTCGGTTCCGGTAATCGACGCTGCTCGATCCGATGCAAGGAATGCAATCAGATCGGCGACCTCTTCCGGTTTGGCCGGTCTTCCGAGCGGTATGCCGCCGAGCGAGTTCATGATCACCTGCACTGCGGCGTCATACTCGATGCCGGCTTCCGCGGCGATGCGCAGGGCTAGGCCGTTGGCTCCCGGGTCGGCGATCCAGCCCGGAGAGACCCGCACCACTCGCACGCCCTTTGGAGAAACCTCCTTGGAGATGCTCTTGCTATAGGTGTTGAGTGCTCCCTTGGCCGAAGCATAGCCGGTGGTCGCCTCCGGTAGCGGAAGGTTTCTCTGGATCGAGGTGACGTGGATGACCACACCGCTTCCCTGAGCGATCATCCCGGGGATGAGAGCTCGATCCAGTCTGACTGCCGGGAAGAAGTTGAGGTTGAACTCCTTGTCCCACTCCTCGTCGGTGAGTGCAGCAAAGCCGCCTGACGGGGCCGAAGAGCCGCCCAGCACGTTCACGAGGATGTCGAGGCCGCCGAGCTCCCGATGCACCGCGTCGACGACGGTCCGTACCCCCATCGGGGTGGTCAGGTCGGCTTCGACGAATGCCGCTCCGGAGAAGTCGGCAGGCTTCTTACGAGCGGTGGTCAGTACGCGGGCGCCGAGCTCCTGGAACAGCGCCACGGTTGCAGCGCCGGCCCCTGAAGTGCCGCCAGTGATGAGGGCGCGACGGCCCTGCAAGGTGAGGAACGGTGTCATACGGTGATCTCCAGCTCGGCGACCTTGTCGTTCGCGAGGGCGAACAAGAAGCGCAGATCAATGGGGCTGCCCGGGAAGTCGCCGACCGCATGGGCCGTTACCTGGGTTTTCCCGTTTGCGGTGGCGATGAGGAAGGGTTCCACCGTGTAGCTGTATTGCTGAGCTTCATCAGCCATCCATCCGCGGATGGCATCACGGCCTCGGTGCGTGAGGCCTTTATCTTTCACGATGCCGTCCTCGGTGAATGTGGCAGCGATGGCATCCGGGCTGCCTGTCCGGTCGGCCTCGAAATATGCTTTGATGGCCTTGGGGAGTTTGATCGTCATTGGTTCCTCCAATTTTAGTTCCAGCCTCTGCCTGCTGAGGGCGCCGCCCCCATAAGAGGTCGATGGAGGTCATCTAAGACGAGTTGGTTGACACGATAACTAGGATAAAGGAGGATGAGACGTTGCGAAAAGAGGGATAATGACGCGCTCTGTACTTGTCGATTTGGACGCCGTTCTTAGCATCGCGCGCCTCGGCTCGTTCAGGGCTGCCGCGCTCGAGCTCGGCATGTCCACCACCGCATTAAGCAATGCCGTTGCAAAGCTTGAGCAGCGTC
The DNA here is from genome assembly GCF_012275345.1 of Rhizobium sp. SG570. Classification (NCBI taxonomy): domain Bacteria; kingdom Pseudomonadati; phylum Pseudomonadota; class Alphaproteobacteria; order Hyphomicrobiales; family Rhizobiaceae; genus Rhizobium; species Rhizobium sp. SG570. Next base: position 1,773 of record NZ_JAAZQI010000026.1, read on the forward strand.
TCGGCGTTCGCCTGTTCAACCGCACAACGCGTAGCGTCTCGCTCACCGACGCGGGAAAAACCTTTGCCGAGCGGGTTGGACCGGCAATGATGGACATCCACGATGCTATGCTCATGGTCCAATCGCTCCAGGAAACTCCGACGGGTACATTGCGAATTAATGCCTTCGCAACAGCAGCACGCGAGGTGATGGAACCGCTCATATTGTCGTTCATGCAGCGCTACCCTCAGGTGCATATCGATCTGGTCACAGAGGGACGGATCGTTGACATTGTTGCGGCGGGGTTCGACCTGGGCTTGAGGTCGGCCGATCTGGTGCCGACCGACATGATCGCTGTGCCACTCGGTACCAAGCGCAGTAATGCCGTTGTCGCATCACCAGACTTCCTGCGCACTCATGGCAGTCCAACCGTGCCAGCCGACTTATATCGGTTTCGCTGCATCCGTGCGCGCCTGCCCAACAACGCCTTGTTTCGGTGGAAATTTGAAAAGGATGGGAACGCTGTCCAGATCGATGTGCAAGGCTCAATAACTCTCGACGAGTCAAGCCTTGTCAGGATAGCGGCGCAAAATGGAGTGGGCCTGGGATACGTTATGGAGGCAGATGTGCGCGATGACATTGCGGCCGGGCGACTGGTGCGCGTTCTCGAAGACTGGACTCCCCCACTGGCGCCATTAGCCCTATACTACCCCGGCAGGAAGAATCCGCCGGCTGCGTTTAGCGCATTCATTCAAGCTGCCCGCGATTTTGCGAGGGGGTAATCGACCGGCGCTTAAATCAACGTCTTCTCAACATTGAAGATACGCACCCAACTGTTATCCGGACAGGGACCTGCATCCCGTGTACGTGGCCGCTCGCTGAGATTTTAGATGCTCGGAAAATCAAATGGCAGGAAATGCCAAATCAAGAGGCGCAATTACTTTGCTTGAAGGGACTCGAACCATAGACCGGTCTCGGGTTAACCGCAGCACCTCAATGTTTGAGCGATTACCGCCACTTGGCTCGTTGGAGGTTTAGAATGACGCGCATGGTGCGGTCGATCAGTTCCGGCTGCCGGAGCTCTTCGGCTGAGTGAACAAAAGCGCGTCAAGCCGTGGCAGCTTAACGGACTTATCCGGCGACACGAGTTCAACAAGCAAACTGTAGCGCCGTTCTGCGCACTGCAACAGGATGGTGGAACAGAGCTCTGCGTTTCGGTTGAACAGGGCGTTCACCAAATCCGCTGTCTTGTTGAGGATATCTATCGCTGTCTCCGGCCTGCGCAATTCCAATTCTCGAAACTGGCGGGTCTTTTCGTTCAGTTTCCACATTTGCCGGACCATCGCTTGATTATGAGCGAGTGACGCTATTCGTTCATGCAAATGCTCTTGAAAGGTAGCTACTTCGGTCGCAAAGGTCTCTACGTCCGGCAACTTTTCGTCGGCTTGCCACGATTGGATGATCCAGGGAATCCGAATACCAGAAAAATGGAATCCTCCCAGGTTTTTACGGATAGCGTAGGTCATGATCGCGGTCGCGATTTCAAGGTCGTCGCGAACCTTCCGACGTGCGCGATCCGGACTGGCTTTCAGATACGCGGACAATTAGATCATCCTCTCAAAGGACTTTCGTGGAGAAGTGCCTCGATCGGTTTATTTTCGGCGGCAGATCGCTGTATGACACCATGTACCAATTCGGGAAGCAACCTTGTTTTCGCAATGAGTTGCTGTTCGAGATTTGCGATAGCTTCCTCAATACGCCCGGCCTGAAGCAGGTCAATGAAATGCATCATGTTTTCGATAATTTGATGCCGTCGATGGGGCCTGAGAAGGTCAAACTCTCGAATAAAGCTCGTTCGATCGATGAACTGCTGCACGTGTGTTTGTAGGATCGAGTTTCCCGAGATGGCAGCGAGCCTCTGGTAGAGACTTTCGAGAAATATGACGAACTTGCAGACCCCATCCCTCGCAGTTTCTTCTGCTGGATCTAGCGCCTGTTCGTCTTGGACCATCCGAAGCCCGGTCAACGAAAAATCCTGGGCATTTTTGCGCACGGCATAGCAAATGATTGAGAATGCTGCCTCGTACTCGGCCGCCAGCTGCTCAACACTTGGAACCCGCGAGAAGTAGCCCCGTCCGGCGGACGCCTGCAAGACGAGTTCTTCGTTTGCCAGGCGAATTAACGACTCTCTGACGGGTGTAGGGCTGACATTCAGAGCTTTTGCAATCGTGCGAATATTCAGAAAACTCGAAGGCGGAACCCGATATGAGATCAGGACGGATCTGATCCGGGAATAAACTTGGCCCGCTTTGTCGTGATCGTCGCTCAGGTCTTCGTGGCCAGGGAACAGGGCCTGATGTCGCTGCATTTCGACTACCCTCCGAACGCGCGTCGTCTCCTCGCAGGAACTGGAGCGCCCCCGGCGACGCAATCTGGAAAATAATACGGTATCAGCTTTATTCGCGCCCTGCTTGCTATATCGGGAAAATATTGACAAAATTTATCCAGTATAAGCTGCAAACCGTTGAAGGGCCTTCGCTATATGCCAAAAATGGCGACGAAATATCAGGAATGAAACGATATATCCGCGCTATCTCGTTGAAATAACGACAATATTTTGAGCCTTCACCAAATTTTTTTGTTGTCTTTCATCTAATTGTCACACATCGTCCTTGCAGTTGAAGGAGACGTGGCAATGAACAAACAGCTTTCTTCTCTGCACGATACGATTGCATTGGGCGATGCATTGATCGACCCCTTGCATGAACTCATACGATCCCAGCAACTTGAATTCATAATGGAAGCGCACGACGGCCTTTCGGCCGCAGTGGCGGCGCAAGCCGGTTTCAAGGCGTTATGGGCGTCGGGGCTTTCGATCTCGTCGAGCCTCGGTTACCGGGATGCCAACGAGGCAAGCTGGACGCAAATGGTTGATGTGGTCGAGCGCATGGCAGACGCCAGCGGACTGCCGATCCTCGTCGATGGGGATTCCGGCTTTGGAAACTTCAACAACGCCCGTCTGCTTGCAGCAAAACTTCACCAGAGGGGTGCGTCCGGGGTTTGCCTGGAGGATAAAGGCTTTCCGAAGATGAACAGTTTTGTCGGCAATCGGCACCCCCTCGCTGAGATCGACGAGTTTTCCGGGCGCCTCCGCGCGGTTAAAGATAGCGTACCGGCGATGGTCCTCGTCGCCCGAATCGAAGCTCTTATCGCGGGCTACGGGCTTGATGAAGCGTTGACGCGGGGCCATGCTTACGCCGATGCGGGGGCAGACGCGGTTCTCATTCATTCACGAAGGAGCGACGCGACGGAAATCCTCGAGTTCGCTCGCCAGTGGGCCGGAAAGCTCCCGGTCGTTATCGTGCCGACGAAATACTATCAAACTCCCGTTTCCGCCTACCGCGAAGCGAAAATTTCCACTGTGATCTGGGCGAACCACAACATGCGAGCGGCAACAGCTGCCATGCGGACCACCTGCGGGCGCATTATGGCCGAGGAAAGCATTGCAGGTGTCGAGGGGGAAGTCGCCTCGTTGGAAGAAGTGTTCGGTCTTCTCCGCTATGACGAGCTCTCAGCCGCCGAAGATAGATATCTTCCGCAGCACACGTAAGGCCGCCAGACATCAGCGATCTACCTCATTTCAGGAAATCCCCATAGGAGGAAGCGCAGATGCTTGCGCAACGAACAGCCTTGTTCAAGTCATCCGGCACAGCAGCGGCCAGGGCGGCCGCAAAAGCCGCCGCGGATGCCGGAAAAGAAATCGTCGATCTCACGGCCGGCGAAATCTGGTCGAGCCTCGCACCGAATGTCCGTGATGGGGCTATCGAGGCAATCCAAAAGGGCATTAATCGCTATACGGATACGATCGGGCTGGCCGAATTGCGAGAAGCGTTGGCTCGGAAGGTCTCGCTTGACACTGGCCAGCTCTGGCAGCCCGACGAGATAGCGGTCACGAGCGGCGCGAAACAGGCGCTGTTCAATGCAGCCATGACCCTCCTCAACCCCGGAGACGAGGTGATCATTCCGTCCCCCTATTGGACGACATTCCCGGCTCAGGTCATGATCGCCGGTGCGACCCCCGTTTTTGTCGAGACCCGTTCAAACGGCTACGTACCTCGAATTGAGGACATCAAGGCTGCAGTCACCGAGCGGACGCGCGCAATCGTCATCAACACACCCGCAAACCCAACCGGCGCTGTCTATGACGTGCAGACCCTCGTTGCGATCTCGGAACTCGCCGTCAACCGCAATTTCTGGATCATTTTCGACGAATGCTACGGCGACTTTGTGCACGGTCGTCGTACCCATCATCCGATCGTGTCGCTGGTGCCGGAAGTCCGCTCGCATACTGTGATCATCAACGCCTTCAGCAAGTCGCTCGCGTTAACGGGCTGGCGTATCGGGTATCTCGCAGCGCCGAAGGACGTGGTCATCGCCGTTAAGGCCCTTCAGTCTCACACGACTTCGAATCCGAATGTTATCGCGCAGCATGCTGTCCTTGCTCATCTGCGGCGAGACGATGGCGTCTATCAAGCAAATCTCCGTTCGCAGCTCGCCTCAGCCAGGCAGATCGGGCTCGGTGTTCTAGCGTCGCTGAAACGTGTTCCCGTGCCCGAGGCACAAGGCGGCTTCTATTTTTACCTTGACCTGTCGGAGCTATTGAAAAAGTCGGCAACCGGGGACGCCGAGACCGCCGACGAGGTTGTCAACGCGCTCCTCTCCGAAGCGGGTGTCGCCGCGGTATCTGGAACCGCCTTCGGCGACCCGTCGGGCTTGCGCCTCTCCTATGGGATCCCACCACAAATGCTTGAGGCCGGCCTCTCGCGGCTCGTCGAGTTTCTCAATGCGTGGAAATGATCCGGATGTACCTCCAATCGAGAAGGGATACGAACATGAGCAACTACCGTCCAAAGAAAGCCGTCATTCTTGCCGCCGGTTTCGGCTCGCGGCTGCGCCCACTGACCGACCTTCGACCGAAGCCCCTGGTCGAGGTTAATGGTACTCCGATCCTCCATAACGCGTTACGAAACCTTGAGGCAGTCGGCGTCGAAGAGGTGACCATCGTCGTCGGCTACCGCAAGGATGCGATCCAATATGCGTGCGGGTCGCGCTTTGGACACCTTGAGATCAATTATGTCGAGTCGGCAGTGTTCGACAGGACGGGCAGCGCATATTCGCTTTGGCTGGCGAGAGAGGCTCTTCTCGAGGGCGATTGCTACCTCTTAGAGGGCGACGTCTTCTTCGAAATCAATGCGCTTCACTATCTGACGACTAGCGATGTGCCGAACACCTCGGCTGTAGCCCCGTTTGACGCTTCGATGGAAGGATCTGCCGTCGTGCTTGCGGACAACGGCTATATCGCGGAGGTCCGAATGAAACAAACTGCCGCGAACCTTTCCGATGGTTCTCCACAGTTGTTCAAGACCATGAACCTGATGCGCCTGAGTTCGGCGGACCTCAGGGGCAAGATCGTTCCCTTCCTCGATGAATTGATTGGAACTGGTGCGGTCAAAGCCTACACAGAAGAACTTTTTGCCAACCTCATCGAGCGGCGGGGGCTGCGAATGGCAGCGGCGCGATGCGATGACCTCAGATGGTACGAAATCGACAGCGCCGAGGATCTTCGAATTGCTGAGAGGATCTTCGCGGCACCACTTCAACGTTTCACTGAAGCTGCCGAGGTGCACACCGCATAGCGCAGTCTTTTCTCTATCTGAAGGTGGGCGCGATGAAAATTTTGCTCCTAGGCCACTACCATCACTCCATGATTGAAGAGCTTGGCGTCGACCACGAGGTGTTTCAGGTCAAAAGCGGCGGGTTCAACAGTTATCTTGATGACGTCGACATTGTCGTCTTGCGCAGTCACGTCGAGATCACATCCGTCGATATCGAACAGGCGCCGCAGTTGAGTCTGATCATCAAAGCAGGCTCCGGTTTCGACAACATCGATATGAGCGCAGCGCGGCGGCGGGGTATCACAGTTGACTCGACCCCAGCCGCCTCGAGGTCCGTTGCTGATCATTCTGCAGCCCTGCTTCTTTGTGCCTGGCGACGCCTGCCGCTGCTCGCATCGGAGCTGCGGGCCGGCAATTGGGCAATAAAATACGAAGGCTTGGCTCGGGATATCGAAGGCCATACGCTTGGCATCCTCGGCTTCGGTCAGATCGGCCGGATCATGGCCAAGCGCAGTGCAGCCTTGGGCTTCAATGTCTCGGTGTTCGACCGCTCACCAATGAAGCGTGAGAAACAGTCCGCGGCGCGCGAAACAGGAGCGTCTTTCAATGACCTCGGTGATCTGCTGAGAAATTGTTCCGCGCTCTCCATCCACCTTCCGCTCACCAAGGAAACCGAGGGCATGATCGGAGAGGCTGAGTTCAATCTGATGCCGGACGGTGTCGTCCTCGTAAACACCGGGCGTGCCGGCATTTTCGATAAGTCCGCACTATTGTCGGCGCTACGGTCAGGCAAAGTTGCTGCTGCCGGGCTCGACGTGTTCCATTTCGAGCCCCTCGATCCATCCGACGAACTCCTCAAGCTGCCGAACGTGATTTGTACGCCGCATGTTGGCGCACAGACGAGTGAATCGATGGAGAATATCGGGGCGGCCGTGGTCGCGCGCATTCAAGAGCACGCCGCGGCCGTCCTCCGTAACGTCAACCAGCAGCATTCGGTTATCTCCGTTTAGGTGGTCCAACATGCAAACGGCAATCTATGTCATCGATCTCCAAGAAGTTTCCGACGAGCGGTTGATCTCGGATTACTTTTTTGCTCGCGTTTACGGTTTTTCATGTTTTGGGCGCAATCTGCAGGTTCTGCGGCGTTCATTCTCCGCAGTCTCCGTGGCAGTCATTGGATTGGATCGCCTCCCCTCGCAGATCCAGGAACAATGCCGGTTGCTCGCCGAGCGGCTGAGCTTCTCTATAGTCTCCGGCCCCATCGATGATTTGCTCGTGCGGGACGGGCAGTCGCTCATGATTGTCTATCAGTCTGGTCTCGCCATGCTGACGAAATTTGCGCCCCTGGATGCCTCCGACATTCAGACGGCGTGGGAAAGTAACAGGGAGAGCGGGGCCCCGGACCGTAGCCTGCTCGAATCGATGAGAACAGCCTGTGGGAAGCACGGCGCGCAGGTCATACTTTGCAATGCCTTTCCCAACCAGCGTGGGCAAGATGCGCTCTTCCTCTTCTTGCGTCGGCAAGAGGCGATGGACGTTGCGCGGTTGGCTCCCGACCTGATTGCTGGTGTCAAACGCGCCCTGGAGGTTCGGGCGTCCCAAAGATCGATGGACGGCCCCGTGTCCCGTCTGATAGTCCGCCATCTTTGCCATCTGGCGTCCAAACCGCTTGCTGCAGCGGGGGTCCATCCCAATTACGTGACGCTCGCCGGTGCCCTCTTCGCGCTTTTCGCAGTTCTTCTCTTTTTGGATGGGGGGTCGCTGGCTCTGGCGGCCGGCGGAGTGTGCTGGCTGATTGGAGGCATTCTTGATGAGGCCGACGGCGAAGTAGCGAGGCTGCAGGGAAAGGAGTCGGCATTCGGGTCGTGGCTGGACCTGACGCTGGACCGGATTTTCGATGCGGCAATGCTACTGGCGCTTGTCTGGCCTTTGAGGTCGTCTCCTTTTGGTGACGAATACCTCATTATCACGCTATGCGCTTTGGTCGCCGTCTCGGCCAGCAGTTACACGGGTCTGCTCTACGACAGCTGGATGCGGTCGAAAGATCGTCATGCTTACTTTCGTCTTGGGCGAGACGTGAGGATACTCATCATCACCCTCTCTGCGGTTTTCGGTTTTCGGATGCTGCCGATCGTTCTGTGCGGCGCCTTTGCGGCGACGGAAATCTGCCGGCGGTTTTGGGTGTGTTGGCGCGTCGAACGCTCGATCGCCGTCCTGCGAGACTGACTGAATTCGAAGTGAGCAAGGGACCGCTCATACCCGTCCGCATGGAGAAAGGAGCTCAAAATGGCCTCTCCATACTGCCTTTTCGACCCACAGCGACTGATTCCGACTGAAGAAGTAGATCCTTCCAGGGTTGAAGAACTCGAATCAAAAATTCTCGCTGACGGACGATGGACGGAGCCAATCACGGCGCACAAAGATGCGCTCTTCGTCATGGACGGACATCATCGACTGACCGTCGCAAGGCGCCTGAGGCTAGCTTTTCTGCCCGTCGTCTTTCTGGGATATGACGAAGTTCGGGTGACAGCGTGGCGTGAGGGCGAAACGATTACACCGGAGCACATCTTTGCAATGGCTCGCAGCGGCAGCCTTTTCCCGATCAAGACCACGCGCCACATTTTCAGCCCCGCAATATCCGGCTGTGACGTCTCACTAGAACGACTTGGCTATGCCTCTCCACTGGAAAGGTTCACCTCTCCTTCGGAGAGGCTTACCGCCCGTCGCGCAACACCCGGCTGAACGCCAGTCCCGCTCGCGAATAGAAAAATCTTCCGCCCGATCCCAATGAAAGAGGAAACAGCAGATGACCAAGTCTTATCTTCATACGCCCGCCCTTCACATTCTAAGCCGGTCGGAACTCGCCGATATCGAACTGACGCCTGCGGAGGTAATTCAGGTGGTCGAGGAGGCTTACCTATCCTTTGCGAACGGACAATCCGGTTGCCCGACAAAACTGATGCTGCCGCTTCCGAATGAACGGGATTCGCTCTCCTATTCTATGCTTGGCTACGACGGTGGCACGGAGATGCTGGCATTCAAAACCTCGTATCGGCAGGGGAATACAAACTATGAAAAGTACTTCCCGACGATCAGCCTATACGACGATACCACCGGAATGCCGTTCGCATTCATGGACTGCCTCAAGGTGGGTGGTCATCGTACGCCCGCGTCGACGGCAATCATCGCCAAGTATTGCGGCAAGGAGGATGCGCGTTCGGCGCTGATGATCGGAAGCGGCCGCTCGGGTGTCAACACCCTTCCCTATCTTCTGACCGCCATGCCCAAGCTGGAGACACTGCGCCTCTTCGGCACGCATCCAGAGGGTATTGCTCTCAGTCTTGCGACTTTCAAAAAATACTTTCCCGACCGCGATGTCGAACTTGTCGACGATGTGCCGGAAGCCGTTGCGGCGTCCGACATTGTCGTGGCGGCCTCGGGGCGTGCGGCGCATCCGAGAGTTCAGACGCAATGGTTAAGCCCAGGAGGGTTGTTGATATCGGTTGCCAGCAAGGGAGTTGAGGACGGGGCGATAACACAAGCCGATTATACCATCGCGACAAACCAAACTCAGATGTTTGACAAGCACCGGAGGCTTGCTGCGCCCACAGGTAACTTGGATGTGGACGCGGAACTGCCGGAGATCATAGCCGGGCGACAGCCAGGAAGACACAGGCAAGAGGACAAGGTCTTCGCGTTTAACAGCGGGATGGTGATTACCGATATCCCGATCGCGCATGCTTTCGCCACCAGGGCGATTGCGGCCGGCCGCGGCAGGAGGATCGAGCTGTGGAACTAGTGGGTCCGTCGCTGCAGGCAGTGGAACGAGATTGGGCCGTAGCGATACGGCAGGATACCGCGCTTTTGCAGCAGATCGCTTGTACCGTCCAGGGACCCTTTCATCTCGTTCACCCTGAGAGCTTTACGGAAAACCTTTTAGCGTTCCAGGATGTGCTGCGCCGACACAACGTGCAAGGGCACGTATATTTCGGCAAAAAGGCAAACAAGGCCGGGGCGTGGCTCCGCGAGATTGCTCAACTTGATGGTCGAGTCGACGTCGCGAGCGTTCCGGAATTCGTCCATGCTCTTGGCAACGGACTGAGAGGAGACGCTATCGGCGTCACAGGCGCGGCGAAGAGCAACGACCTCTTGTGGCTGGCCGCCCGACACCACGCCATAGTCGCCATTGATGCTCTGGATGAACTCGAACGGGCGATTGAGATTGCGCGCCGGTCCACCCCATTGAAAATCCTGCTTCGGGTGCTGCCGCCGATGAGCCAAGACAGTCGCTTCGGGCTGACTGAGCGGGATCTCGGCCTTGCCCTCGCCCGGTGCGTGGAAGCGAATCCGAATATTGTAATGGAGGGATTTTCCTTCCACCTCGATGGCTATGCCGTGGGGCCGCGCGCCGCGCTTGCTCACGCCTTGATCCAAAAATGCCTTGACGCGAGAGCAATGGGCTTGAGAGCCTCCGCGATATCGATCGGCGGCGGCATTGCCTGCAGTTTTGTTTCTGAGCAGGATTGGTCGGCTTTTACGGACTCTTGCTCGCCGGAGCTCTTTCACGCCAACAAATCCTTCCCGCATTTCTATCCGTTTTTCCAATCGCCATCAGGCGCAAAGATGCTCGACGCGATCCTTGATAGCGCTTCGGACGAAAAGACTTTGGCCGCCCGCCTTCGAAGCCACCAGATCGAGCTTTTCCTGGAGCCGGGTCGTGCCTTGCTGGATGGTGCCGGGATTTCGGCATTCCCGGTGCAAGGATACAAACAGAACCAGGACTATGGGATCGTCACCGTCGCCGGCCTCAGCATGAGTATGTCGGCTCAGTGGGTCAACAGCGAGTTCCTTCCTTCCCCGCGTCTGATTCAGATGGGGCCGGAGCGCCCGCAAGAGCTGACACGTGCTGCTATCGGAGGGTCCAGTTGCATGGAGTACGATATTCTGACGTGGCGCAAAGTCTCGTTCGAAGCTCGGCCACGCTATGGCGATCTCATCCTTTACCCCAATACGGCCGGCTATCAGATGGACAAGAACGAAAGCTCGTTTCATCAGCTTCCCCTTCCACCAAAGGTGGTTGTGTCGCGGCGGCAGGAGCGCTTCGTTTGGAGGATCGAACAATGACATATCAAAATCCACGAATGCAGACGCGCATCGCCCGAGTTGGCTCCGAGTTGATCGGGGACACGCCCTTGTTCGAACTTGCGCGCGTAGGTTCGGGCAGCCGCCTGCTGTTAAAAATGGAACAACTCAATCCGACCGGCTCGTGCAAGGTCCGAATGGCGCGCGAAATGATCCTTGCGGCCGAGCGGGATGGCTTACTAAAGCCTGGTGGGCAGATCGTCGAGTCGAGCTCTGGCAATACGGGCACTGGCCTTGCCTTCATCGCTATAGAGCGTGGATATCGGTTCATTGCGGTGGTCGATAACAATGCCTCGCGCGCCAAACTGAGCGCGATGAAAGCGTTGGGCGCGGAACTCAGGTTCGTGGGTGGCCAGAAGAGCGATACGGCGAGCACGGTCGAACGCATGCGCGTCGCAAGCGAAATCGCCGCGACAGAGGGAGCTTTCTGGCCAGACCAACACCATAACCCCAATAACAATCTGGGCTATGTGGGTCTTGCCACGGAACTGCACCGCGACCTTGGTGATGATCTTAAGTATCTGGTCGGGGCAGTTGGAACGGGCGGCACGCTCTGTGGGACGGTCAAGGAGCTACGGCGCCTTGGCTCAAGTGTCGTCAGCATTGGCGTTGAGCCTGCGGGTTCGATAATTTTTGGTGGAGCTCCCCATCAGCATTGGCAAACGGGCGCAGGCGCCCCGGCCGGATTTTGCGTCGGTCCGAACGTTGATCATACGCTGATCGATGAGGAACTCACCGTCAGGGACATTGACGCATTTGCAACGGCCCGCACCGTCACCCGAAGGACCGGGTTTCTCGTAGGCGGAACCGCTGGGATGGCCATTTATGTCGCCCTGAGGCGTCTGCCTTTGTTGAAGCCGGGAAGCACCATCGTCGTCCTCGCTTGCGATGCAGGGGAAAAGTATCTCGACACGGTCTACAACGACGATTGGCTGGAGGCACGTCAACTGCTCAGCACATCCGCCCACCATCGTATCGAGCGGATATTTGAGGCCTATCGAGACTCCGTTCGGATGGCTGATTTCGATCTCGAGGAAGCCATCCCGTCACGCCGCGTCAGCTAGGCCGTGCTTCACATTCTATAGGTCAAGTTAAGGAGTGACCGCCGATGGATACGTGCATAACGATCTGGCAGTGGCCGGAGGAAGAGCGCTGGTATGATGAGGGTATCAAGAAATCTTTGCAGCTCATCGCGGAAGCGGGCTTTACGCACATCAATTGGAACCCCGATTCAGGCAACTCTTACATGCTGAGCGACGCCGAGATTTCCTTCACCTCCGACATGGTGAGGGCCTCCGGGCTTAAAGCGAAGTCGGTCCATGGCAGCAACGGCCGCAATCCGATCAGTGAGGTTCGCTGGCGCAAGAACGGGCGTATCGGTAGGGAAACGCGAAGGGACATACTATCTCCCCACGAATGGCAGCGACAAAGCGGTGTCGAATTGGTCAAGAACCGTGTGGATCTCGCCTCGGCTTTCTGCTCGCCTGATATCGTTCTGCATGTCGACATCACCGACGATGTATTTCTCTCCCCCGAGAGAGAAGAAGCCTTCTTCCGCCCACTGCGGATGTCACTCGAAGAGCTTCAGCCTTATTGCTTGGAGAAAAGAGTGAAGATTGCGGTCGAGACTTTGTTCTGTGCCTCCGCGGAGAGCTTCCTGCTGCTGTACGATCGGCTGTTCGCATGGTTTCCACCGGGATTTCTCGGCCTGTGCCTCGACACGGGTCATTGGGAGATGATTGAGCCCGGAGGCTGCTCCGTTCTGGAAAAGTTCGGCGACCGTCTCATCACAACACATATCAATGACAACTTCGGTGCGACGGATGATCATATGCTGCCGTTCGATGGTCGCATCGATTGGGAGAGCATGACGCGCGCGATAGCCGCGACAAAATATGAGCCACCCCTTAATTTCGAAACACACATCGATCGTTACAGCATGCCGGAAGCTGCCTTCTATCGACGAGCGCACAAAATCGCCGTGCGCCTCGAGGAAATGCTGCAAGCCCATAGAAACAGGTCCAGGAGCGATGATGGACCGGATCTAATTCGAAACGCGGGCTAGGAACACGGTGGAGAAAACGAAGGGGCAAACGGTGAATAAGGTCCAGGAGCTGGAATTCATGGCCTCTAAGAGCTAGCTTATTGTGCTTCGCTCGTAAGAAAACACCGGAAACGACAGTGGAATTGGCATGCTAGAAGTGCAGCAAAGACAGTCTCTCAGCGCGGCTGCGACCCGGCTTCTCGACTATATCGAGCGCTATCCGAACGCGGTGCTTGTTAGTTCCGCGCTCGAGTTGGCCGCCAAGATCGATGCGTCCGATGCGACTGTTATTCGCTCGATACAGTCACTTGGCTTTGACGGCCTGCCGCATCTCAAGACCGTGATCGCGGAGAAACTCGATCAGGGTAGTCGCACGCCGGTGGAGAAGGTGGGCGTTACGTTGAGGGAGTTAACCCAGGACACCAGCGGACCGCCTCTCCAGCTCGTCGTCGAAGCCTACGCCAAGACGCTCGAGCGTCTCTCAAGCCCGTCATTGCCGCAACAGTTTGAGTCCGGGGCGCGCTTGCTCGACGGGGCAAACCGGATCGGACTTTTCGGAAGCGGCCCACTTGTTAGGCTGGCACAGCAAACGGCAACCCATCTCGGCCGCATAGGCCGGGTGGGTTTTGCGATGGAAGGCACCGGCCATGCCTTTGCCGACGCTCTGCTTGGCCTGCAGAGGGGGGACGCGGTCGTCCTCCTGGCCTACGGCAAGGTCCACAAGGAAAGCCTGCTTATCAAGGAGGAACTCAAGCGTGTCGGCGGAAAGCTTGTCGTCATCACCGATAACCCGACTGGTCGACTGGCGAAAGACGCCGACGTTGTCTTGGAAGTGCCTCGCACCGAAGTCGGCAACATGACTTTCTATGGCACGATCCTGCTCGCGCTCGAAACCCTTGTTCTATCGCTCACTCAACTCGGACCGGATCGGGCGATGGAGACGGCCCACCGCCTGCGGGATTTTCGAAACGAGCTCGACCGCGGCGTCTAATCCGTTCATCAGGCGCGTCATCAGCACTACAAATTGGATAGCGTCGGCTCCTGCGGCGCGGCAGATAATGTCCGCGAAGCCCCCCTACACCAAAACTTTAAACTTGATTGGTTTTATCATGAATGGTAGTTGCTACTACGCTGTGTAGTGACCAGTACGGTTTCATGAGACCGCTCCGCGCGTAGCGACGTGTCGGAGGAGGCTGAAGGATTGGTTCGGGCATGGCGCCATGTCGAGTCCAACCGAGGAGCCTTTCCATGATTTCCCGAAGAGCGGTGCTGACCGCTTCCGTCGTGCTCGGCGCTGCGACGACCGTGCTGGGGCGCCTCGCCTGGGCACAGGAGGAACGCGTCCTTCAGATCACATCCCCTCGACAGATCACCAGTCTTGAACTGGCCGATACCAGCTATCATTTCCGCCGGTTGCGGGTCGCAGAGACGCTGGTAACGATCGATCCGAATGGCAAGCTCGTACCCGAACTCGCAAAGAGCTGGTCTGTCAGCGACGACGGGCTGAAGTGGTCGTTTGTCATCCGTGACGGTGTACGCTTCCACGACGGTTCGACGCTTACCCCAGAGCTCGTTCGCGATGCAATCGAAGTGATGCGCAAATCGCGCAACAACACCGAGATGGTGCCACAGCTGCCAATATCCTCCGTTAGTGTCGACGGTCAGGCCGTGGTCGTCACGTTGAAGCAGCCCTTCAGCCTGGTGCCGGAGTTTTTTACCGACGGCCCGGCTGTCATTCTAGCGAAAGCCTCATTCGCCGCGGACGGAACAGTCAAGCAGATCATCGGAACAGGCCCGTACAAGGTCACGAAGATCGAGGGCAAGACTTCCGTCGATCTGGAAGCCTTTCCGGACTACTGGGGAACGCCGGCCAACATTTCGAAAGTTCATTTCACGGGCGCTACCTCGCCCGATACCATCGCCAACATGGCGGAGGCGGGCCAGGCCGATCTGGTGCTCGGCTTGCCACAGGCATTGCGCGATCGGGTGGAGGGCAGCGGAAGGGTCCGCGTCAAGCAGGTACAGACGGCCCGCATCAACGGGATCTTCGTCAATGCCGGCGATCTCCGGTTCGATGACCCTGCCGAACGCCGGGCAATCTCGTTAGCCTTCGATCGCCAGGGGATTGCAAAGGCCCTCTTTGGCAATCCAAAGGCCGCCGCCAATCAGCTTTTGTCAGCCGCATTTCCCGACTGGTACGATCCTGACCTGCCGCCAATCGAACAAAACGTCGAAGAGGCCAAACGCCTGCTGGCCGGCGCAGGCTGGATCAAGGGCCCGGATGGGATTCTCACGCGTGATGGCAAGCGGTTCTCGTTCACGATGATCGTCGGCAAGCAGCCGGAAGTGGCAGCTCTGGCGCAGGCTGTCCAGGCGCAGCTTGCCGATGTCGGCATCGAGGTCAAGCTCGAGAACGGAGACCAGAGCATGGTCCTGGAGTCCGTGTCCAAGGGCAACTTTCTGTTCGGTCTCACGCGCAGGAACTATGGTGCGGTGCCCGATCCGGTTGCCACACTTATGCTGGATTATGCCGAGAGCAACGCGGCAAACGCGGTATGGAGCGGTGTTAACTACCACAACCCGGACATGGAAACTGCTCTCAACGCGTATATTGCGGCTCGCACCGACGAGGAACGTGCCGCGGCTCGCAAGAAGATCCGGGTCCTGATCAACAGCGATCTGCCCGTCGTACCGCTGGTCTGGTACGATTATAACGTTTCGGTTTCGGATCGCGTCGCATTCGATAGCGTACCGATCGACGCCCTTGAGGTCAGCTTCTGGATTGATCGCGTCAAATGGGCTAGCTGAGCATGTCCGCCCTCCGCGGGATTGCCGGTGCGATTTTTGGCCATCTCGTGGCAGCGGCAGGTGTCGCACTTGCCGTCGCCAGCCTCGCATTCGTCGCAGTGCAGATGGCGCCCGGCGATATCGCGTTCCGGATTGCGGAGGCCCGCTATGGCGAGCGGATCTCCCTCCAGACCGTTGATCACGCCCGCCAGATGACCGGGATCGACCAGCCAATCGTCCTTCAATACGGACGCTGGGTCGGATCGGTGTTCGCCGGACAGCTTGGCCGATCGATGATCAGCGGTCGTGACGTTGGACCTGAAGTCTGGCGAAGTTTTGAGACGACGATGAGCATCGCGTTCATTGGTGTTAGTCTCGCGCTCATTCTCAGCCTGGCGCTAGGATTCGCAGCTGGAATGCGGCGGGACAGCGTTGTCGATCGTGGCTTTCTCGTCGTCTCGGCGATCCTGTCATCGATACCTTCGTTCCTCCTCGGGATCATCCTGATCACGGTCTTTGCCATTGGTCTCCGCTGGCTGCCGGCCGCCGGCACCAATCTGCCGGGCCACATGATACTTCCCTCCTGCACGCTTGCACTGGCGCTGCTGCCTGAGCTTTCACGCGTTGCCCGCAACGCCGTCGTCCGCACGATGCAGGATTTCTATCCAACCTACGGCCGCATCAAGGGGCAAAGCTGGCTTCGGATCGTCCTCAGACACGCGCTGCGGCCGACACTGGTTCCAGTCATCGCCTATTTCGGGCCGCTGGTCGCGCATACGATCGGCGGTCTCGTCGTTATCGACGTGCTCTTTAACCTCGACGGACTTGGCACAAGGCTGATCGAAAGCGTTCTTGCGGCCGACATACCCATGGCGATGGGAGCCGGCTTGCTTATCGGGATTTCGGTCGTGGCAATCAACGGCCTGAGCGACATAGCGGTTCGGCTACTCGATCCGCGCTTGTTGCAGGTGAGGTAAGGGATATGACATTCTCGTCCTCCGATGAAATTGCAGCGTCGCTGCACCGCTTTCCGCCACTGCGGATTGTCGTTTTCGGCTTCGTGCCCCTGGCGCTTATGCTGCTGATGGCCCTGTTCGGCCCACTTCTCCTGACCGTCGATCCTAACCGCCAGGCCCTAAGCGCCGCCTATGCGCCGCCGTCAGCTGAGTATCTTCTCGGCGCCGATAATCTTGGACGTTCGATTGCAGCCCGGCTGGTCGCTGGGACACGGGTTTCGCTCGGCATCGCATTTGCTGGTGTGATCGCTTCACTGGCGACGGGTCTGACGCTCGGATTTTGGGCTGCCTTCCGTCCCGGCTGGACACGGCAGGTCATCATGCGGCTGGCCGACGTGATCATAGCCTGCCCCAGCCTGCTATTTGTGATTCTGGTTTCGGGCCTGCTAGGTGGGGGTATCGGGCCGATCCTGTTTGGCCTCTGGATGTCGCAATGGCCAGGCTTCGCGCGCCTGACCGCCGCCATAGCCGCGCGGGAGCTGGCGTCCGATCATGTTGAGGCTTCGCGCCTGCTCGGCTTCGGGTCCCGCTACATATTCCGAACCCATGTCCGGCCGGCTGTCACCCCGTACCTTTTCTCGCTCGGAGCGCTCAGTGTTGGAGCGAACGTCCTGACCATATCGTCCGTGGGCTTTCTTGGCCTCGGCCTCAAGCCACCGGACGCCGAATGGGGAGCGATGATAGCCGGGACCATGACCTTCTTTCGGACCTATCCGCACATGGTTCTGGCGCCGGCCGCCGCCATTCTGGTCTGCACTCTGTCAGCGACCTTGATCGGCGAATATTACAGCGCGCGGCGCCAGGGTATCGAGGAGATCAACTGAGTGACCGACCTCGTCGTTGAGAACCTGACGATTGCAACGCGCGATCGTGTTATCGTCGAAAAGGTTTCCTTGAGCGTGATCGCCGGCAATATCCTGGCGGTCCTTGGAGAGACCGGAAGCGGCAAGAGCCTGATTGGCAGCGCAATCATGGGGCTCGTCCCAAGCGGCGTTTCGGTGTCCGGCCGCATCATCATCAACGGACGCGCATATGACGCCGGCGACAACCAGGCGCTCCGTTCGCTTTGGTCCACCGATGTTTTTCTTCTGCCGCAGGAGCCTCTCACCGCCCTTGCCCCACTGCTTGCTGCGGAAGACCAGGTTTCCGAGCAGATCACCGCTCCGGCATCGTTGAAGCATGCGCGAGAGGCTCTCTCTGCGATGCATCTCGACCCGGAGCACCATCGCAAGCGGCCCTTCGAGCTCTCGGGCGGCATGGCGCAAAGGGTGATGGCCGCGATTGCGTCGGTGACCCGCGCTGGAATAGTTGTCGCCGACGAACCGACCAAGGGCCTCGATGCAGATCGGCGCGAGGTTGTGGCGGACGTGTTCCGGACTCTGCGTGGGAGCGGCCGCGCAATTCTCCTCATTACGCATGATATCGCCCTCGTGCGATCGCTCGCCGATCAGATAGCGTTTCTCGACGAAAACAAGATCGTCGAGACTGGACCCGCTGAACTGCTTCTGCGGGACGCTCGGACCGATTATGCCCGTCGCTATCTCGCAAGCGATCCTGCCACGTGGGAGAGAAGACCGTACGCGCGCTCCACTACCCCGAAAATCGTTGAGACCGACCATCTCTCCATCGGGGTTGGCAACCGCGTTCTCGCGGACGACCTGAATTTTCATTGCCATGCCGGTCATATCTCGGCGCTCATGGGCAAGAGTGGTATCGGCAAGACAACCTTGGGGAAAACACTTCTCGGCCAGGCCACGCCTCTGGGTGGCGCGATCCGACGGTCGAGCACCGCGGGCGCCAGAGGGTTTCAGAAGCTTCATCAGGATCCGACGCGCGTGTTTTCGCCTTGGCAGACCCTGGGACGGAGTCTCGAAGATCTGCGTGGTCTTCCGGACGGAGAGCGCGTGCTCGACGAGATACCCGGATTGATGCAACGTTTCGGTCTGCGACGTGACCTTCTCCGGCGGCGCCCACACCAGATCAGCGGCGGCGAAGCCCAGCGTTTGGCGCTTGTTCGCATCCTTGCCACCAAACCAAAAATGCTGATTGCGGATGAGCCCACCTCACGCCTCGATCCGCCTGTGCAGGAACAGGTCATCCGATGTCTGCGCGAAGCGGCCGACGAAGAGGAGCTCGCGATCCTGCTGATCACTCACGACCACGACCTCGCCACCGCGATCGCTGATCGCCGAATGCTTTTGGTGGCAGGCAGCAATTCACCCGCCATGCTCAAGGATATCACTCGGGATAATGCGTCGTGACGCGTTTGGCATCTTCGTAGTCTATACTACGTATTACGCCTTGAAAGCCTCAACGACGTAGTCTACACTACGCCTACGAAACTTTGCCAGGACTCTTCATCATGCATTTCGACGCGCAACTTTGGAAAGCCACTGAGGGCTTCCGAACCCGTATCGCGATCGCCATCGGCTTGGGGTTCATATCCCTGATGTTCGGGATCGCCAGGTTCATTATCCTCGGATGGTTGATTGCCCGCCTATTCGAAGGCGCTCCCCTGAGCGAGCTGGTGATGGCGATCGTGTTGCTTATCGTCGCGATCTCTTTGCGAATGGCGCTCGAGTACATGAGGGCCCTTCTTGCGCATCGCACGGCTGCACTCATACAGGATCGAGTGCGGCTGAGCCTTTACGATCAGATCGTCAGGCTCGGCCCGGCATGGCTGGCGGAACGGCGGACGGGAACCATCGCGTTATCGACCATTGACGGCGTCGAGCAGCTCCAAACATTCTTTGGTCAGTTTCTGCCGCAGCTGGCAATCGCGTTGCTGGCCCCGATACTGCTCTTCGGCATTCTTGCGTTTTGGGATATTCCCGTGGCAGCGGTGATCTCTATTGCGGCTATCCTTGCACTCGTCCTTCCCCTTATTCTGAAACGGATCGGCGAAGAATCAACGTTGAGGAGAGTTCGCTCGTTCAAGGCGTTCGGCGCCGATTTTCTGGATGCCGTGCAAGGTCTGCCGACACTCAAAGCGTTTGGCCAGAGCGGCGCTTTTGGCGACCGACTGGCCGTCAAGGCAAACCAGCTGGCAGATAGCACGATGTTCGTGCTCCAGGCCAGCTTGATGAGCCGGGCCCTGACGGACCTCGCCATTGCCGGCGGCGCCGCCGCGGCCATCGCGCTTGGTGCCTGGCGCGTCAGTCATGGGGAAATGAGCATCGAGGCGCTGCTGATCGTTCTAATGGCGGGCACGGAAGTGTTCCGCCCCTTACGGGATCTGCGTTCCCTGCTCCACCGGGGAATGATGGCCAATGCTGCGGCGGTCGGGATCAAGAGCTTGCTGGATGCAACCCCGCCAAGGCCACCGCGAGAAACAGCCGACAGCCCGTACCTGGAACCGTCTATCGCCTTCGAGAACGTCCGGTTCAGCTATTCCGACGAGCGAGGCGCCGCGTTGCAGGACATTTCCTTCGACGTCAAAGCAGGAGAGCGCATCGGGATCGTCGGCTACAGTGGTTCCGGAAAATCGACGATCGTCAAATTGCTGCTGCGGTTCTACGACCCAAATACCGGCATGATCCGCATTGGCGGTCATGACGTCACTACGCTTTCAGCGGACCATATTCGCGATCAGATCGCCGTCGTCCAGCAGGATACATACCTGTTCTACGGCACAGTCGAAGACAACATCCGTATTGCGCGTCCCGGCGCAACCGCTGAGGAGGTCGAGGCGGCAGCTCACGCCGCCAATGCACATGAATTCATCTCCGCCCTGCCCCACGGGTATAATACGGTGATCGGAGAGCGCGGTCTCCGGTTGTCCGGCGGGCAACGACAGCGTATCGCGATCGCGCGCGCGGTCCTGAGAGATGCGCCGATCCTTATCCTTGATGAAGCGCTTTCTTCTGTCGATGCGGAAAATGAGACCATCATCCAGGCGGCTCTCGATGATCTCTCCCGTAAGCGGACGACAATCGTGCTCGCGCACCGGCTGTCGAGCGTCATTAACGCAGATCGCATCCTCGTGGTGTCCGATGGCCATATCGCTGACATCGGCACCCATGCCGAGCTGATTGGCCGGGATGGCGCGTACCGCGACCTGATGGCTGAACAGATCGAGTTGAGCGAACGCGATACCGTGTTGGACTTTGCCCCAGCCTCAACTCGGCAGGACAAGGTCGAAGCCGGCGTCGCCCACAAGGCTGCTGCGAAACTTCAGACGACCGAAGGTGAGAAGATTGCTGCGAACCTCTCCGCGTTCCAGACGCTGGGTACGCTATTCAGCCTCATTGGGCCTTGGCGCAAGCAATTGATCTTGACGGTGACGTCCGGTGTCGGTCGCGTCTACGCCCTCGTCGGGGTCAGCGCCCTCAGCGCTCTGACGGTCGCGACGATCAAGACCGGGACCTCCTACGGATCGTATCTCGTCTGGATGGCGATACTGGTGCCGGTTGCTGCATTCCTGCAGTGGAACGAGTCCTGGCGATCGCATGACATGGCTTACAGGTTGCTCGCCCAGATGCGTGTGGATCTCTACAGGGTGTTGGAGAAGCTCGCGCCGGCGTATCTTCTCAAGAGACGAACTGGAGATCTAGTGTCGCTCGGCACCCAGGACGTTGAAACGGTCGAGTACTTCTTTGCCCATGTCGTCGCTCCAGCCATGGTGGCAATACTGGTGCCGACGTCCGTGCTGATCGCCCTCGCATTCATTGCCTGGCCGACTGCCGTAGTCCTATTGCCGTTCCTGCTTTACGCGGCTCTTGCACCAGTATTTGAACGACGCAAGGTTGACAGCCTCGGCAATCAAGCGCGCAAGGATCTCGGTGGCCTCAATGCGTTCGTTGTCGACACCGTACAAGGTCTCGGTGAGCTCATCGCGTTTCGGGCGATCGGCAACCGCCGTGGCGCCTTCGAACACCAAACGGCGGAGTATCAACGCACCCGACTTGCGCTGAACGCCGATCTGTCGTTTCAGGTTGCCAAGCAGGAGATGATATCAGCGCTTGGATCTGCATCCGTTTTGATCACGTCTGCTATCCTGATCCACACCCACGCATTTGAGCCAACCTATCTGCCGCTTGTCGCTCTCCTCTCCGCGGCGGCGTTCGTACCGGTATCGGAACTCGCGCAGGCGGCAAGACAACTCGCCGATTCAATCGCCTCTACACGCCGGGTACATGCCGTGAATGTCGAGCCGGTTCCGGTCGCCGACGGCCCGGGCCAACTACCAGACTCGGTCGGGGGGTCGACACTGGAATTTTCGAACGTCACCTTCTCCTACGACACGAGCGGCGAACCGATCCTGAAGGACATCAATTTCAAAGTACCTTCCGGCGCACGCATCGCCCTCGTCGGTTCATCGGGTGCAGGCAAGACGACGATTGCCAACCTCTTGCTACGCTTTTGGGATCCGGAAAAAGGACGCATAACAATCGACGGTCACAATCTGCGGGACATCACACTCGATAGCCTTCGCGAGCATATCGCCCTCGTCGCGCAAGACACGTATCTCTTCAACGCCACCCTTGCGGAAAACATCCGGCTCGCCCGGCCAGACTCAACCGATGAAGAGTTGATGCAGGCGATCGAGCGGGCAGCTCTGACGGACTTCGTGAGCTCCCTGCCTGCCGGACTGGAAACGCCGGTCGGGGAGCGTGGCGTGCAGCTATCCGGCGGGCAGAGACAACGAATTTCCATCGCGCGGGCGTTCCTCAAAAACGCTCCTGTCCTGATCCTCGATGAGGCCACTTCCCATCTGGACGCAGCAAGCGAGGCCCACGTTCGAAAAGCTCTTGACGAACTGATGGTTGATCGAACCACAATCATCATTGCGCATCGTCTCTCGACGATCCGCGCAGCCGACGAAATTCTGGTGATGCGCGGTGGGCGGATCGTGGAGCGAGGAGCACATGATGACCTTGTGGAAATGGGAGGATTTTACGCCGAGTTGATTGGCCATCAATCGGCCGGGGCAATCAGAGCTACAAGCGCGATGGCCGCAGGCTGACGAACGCAAGGGGGCGGCCACTTGCCCGCGGATGGCCCAAGAGAGAGTGACTTGCTCCGTCTGGATTGGGCTGGGGTGGAGCAAGCCTTTGGCGACCCTGGAGGCGTGAAACCTTTCGGGGTGCTGCCGACGTTCGCGTCGAAGCGCCAAGACCGATTGCAGCTGCGAGCAGCTTTAGTTTATGCATAGGTGCAGCAACTTCGATATCGGATGATCAGGCCCTTGAATTATATTAAATCCCTCCGCGCAAAGATCGGTCACGACCTCATTATGCTGCCGAGCGTCGCAGCGGTGATTTCCGACGCCGAAGGACGGCTGCTTCTCCAACGCAAAGGTCGCGGCGAAGGGTGGAGCCTTCCCGCCGGTGCTATCGAGCCGGGTGAGACACCACAACAAGCTGTCGCCCGCGAAGTCCTAGAGGAGACCGGGCTGACAGTCACCAGCTCAAAAATTCTGGCGGTGTTTGGTGGCAAGGATTTCCGATATGAGTATCCGAAAGGAGATCGGGTCGAGTATTTGGTAGTCCTCTTTGAATGCCTAACAAGCGGCGAGCCGGGTAGTTTTACCGATCCTGAGACCGTCGGCCTCAAATACACTTCCTTAAATGAAATGCCGAAACTCGCCCTTCCTTATCCGATGGAACTTCTGTTCCCCGGCGCAAGATGACTCCCGCTGCATGTGATTTCGGTTTTAATGCCGAAAGCTGACGTTGTGGATTACGCTCTTGATGCAAATCGAACCAGCGATCATGCTTTGGGTACGCTAAGTGATTGAACGCCCTGCGTCATAATGCGCGAAGGAATCAAATCGATGAGTTTCGGAAAGCAGCCAGTCTGCAAAAGCCTGTATCGGAGCGTCACTCAACCGGATGGGCTCCGAGAGAATCAGGCTGAACGTCTTGGAAATCGCTTGGCTTTCGGGCCAAGGAGCGATTAGACGCCCTTCCGCCAACTCCGTCTCGACATATAGCCGCGGCACCAGAGCAACGCCAAGTCCCGCCAGTGCGGCCTCGATCAGCATAATATGGAGGTCGTAGTATGGACCGATCGCAGGATTGGTGAGCGTGATCCCTGTCTCCTGCGCATAACGTTGCCACGCGTCCGGGTTCTGGCGCCTGTGAAGACGGGGCAGTTGGTCGAGCGACACCGCGCCCACGGCTTTGTCGAAAAGCGCCGGATGACAAACGGGCACCAGCGTCTCGTGCAGCAACCGGTGTGTCCTCATCCCGGACCATGCGGGATGCTCGAAATGGATGGCGGCGTCGAAACCGCTTCCGGCGAGCACGAACGGTTCCATTCGCTCGGCAAGATGCACGACGATATTCGGGTGGCGCTCACGAAACCGTCCAAGGCGAGGAATAAGCCACCGTGTGGCAAAAGTGGGGATCGTCGCGATATCGATGCTGGCGCCATCGCTTGGTTGCCCCATCACATACCGGCTGTCACGCTCCAGGCGGTCGAGGGACTCGCGAACCTGCGCGGCATACCGCTCCCCGCTTGGCAGAAGCTTGACCCGGTTGCCGATGCGCTCGAACAACGTCACACCCAAGAAAGCCTCCAGCCGACCGATCTGCCGGCTGATCGCGCCTTCCGTTAGAGCCAGTTCGTCGGCCGCGCGTGCAAAACTGCCATGACGCGCCGACGCTTCGAACGCCATAAGAGCCGAATTGCTGGGGATCTTGCGGCGCATGAGTGCACTCCTAAGGGTTCGATTGGCGTATTGGTTCCCTCACCTTGATATAAGATCATCGAAGCATGACTCCAAATCGTTATTGCTGGCGCTCACAATAGCTTAACTTGATCAAACATCAATGAAAGTGAGGCCGGCACGAAATGCGCGGTCGGAGGTGGTACGATGATCTATACGGTTGAATGCAGTTTTGCTGATCCCCACACCGAGACGGAATGGAACGAGTTCTACAGCCTGGACAAGCTGCCCGCCCTGATTTCGGTGAGCGGTTTCCACACATCACAGCGGTTCAGGGCGTTGACTGGCGGTTGCCCTGTCTATCTCGCTCTTCATTCGATCAACGGCCTCGACATTCTGACTGGCGAAGAATATCGCCAGAAGGGAGGCGGCAATTTTTCTCGATGGCAGCAACACATCACTGACTGGCACCGTAACCTTTACGACGGTATCGAGCGTGCCCCGGCTGTCGGCTCGACCGAATACCTAGTGCTGAGCGCAAAAGGACCCGAGCCGCTGCACGATCTGGGCCTGACGCCGTTTGCCATGCGGGCAGTCGCCATGGAGAAACTCCCCGAGCATCGTTGGCTTGCGAAAGGGGCGCGCGACATATTCCCGAATATCGGGCATCTGCCGGACGACATTCACGTCTATGCGCCGATGACGCCGCAATTGACGAGCGGCGATGACGCTGCCTCTGCGAGCGCGCGGTGAACGCCGATGCCGAATGTCACCCTGTACATCCCGCAAGACAGAATGCCGCCGGACGATACGCTCGCAGCCCTCACGGAGCGCTGCACGCTACTGTGTACGGGCATCCTTCAAGCTGCCTTGACGAATGTGCATGTCATTTTCGTCGCCGTTCGGCATGGCCGGGGTCATCCGGCCTTTGTCGAGATCCAGTATCGCCTCGAACCTTTCCGGACAGCGGCGCTGATGGATCAGTTCATGGAAGAACTGGACGGCGCCATCGGGGATAGCCTCCATCTGACCGCGCGCATTCGCTGCTTCGGCTATGAGGCGTCGAGCATCCATGCACGCAACTGAATCCACGCCAGAGGCGATCATGACCGTATCCGAATTTCCAAACCAGACTATCGGTGAGCTGACCATCACCGCCATCAGTGACGGTTATCTCCATGCCGGTTTCGACCTGCTCTCGAATATCGATGCTGACGACGCCTCTCAAATGCAGGAGAATGCAGGGATGCCGGATCATACCGCTGTCCACATCAACTGCTATCTTGTGCGTGAAGGTGGCCGCACAGTGCTGATCGATGCCGGAGCGGGCGGCTTCAAACAATGGGGCGGGCGGCTGAAAGACAATCTCGTATTTGCAGGCATCCACCCCGCTGATATTGACGCCGTTCTGCTGACGCACGCTCATCCCGACCATGTTGGCGGCCTGATCGACTCCTCAGGTGAAGCCGCATTCCCGAACGCCGAGCTCCTCGTTCATCAGCAGGAAATCGCGTTCTGGCAGGATGACGGCAATCTCGGTCGCGCGCCAGAACGCGCTCAGGGCAACTTCCATTTCGCCCGTCGGGCGTTTAACGCTTATCGTGACAGGTTGCGAACCTTTGAGACCGGCGAAGTGCTTCCCGGCATGACGGCTGTTCCGCTCCCCGGTCATACGGCAGGGCATACCGGCTATCATCTTGAGTGCGGTGGCCAAAGCGTGTTGATCTGGGGCGACATCGTCCATTTCCCCCATATCCAGATCCCGCGGCCGGATGTTTCGATTGCATTCGACCAGGATAGCAATCTCGCAGCGTCGACGCGATCGAGACTGTTGGATATCGTCAGTGCGGAACGGCTTCTGATCGCCGGTATGCATCTTGGCGAGCGTGGCTTTGCACGCATTGAGAGAATGGGCGAAGGTTATAGCGTCAGCTATGAAGAACCAGTACCGCATCTGCACGTGAGACAGGCGGAATCTAAGTCGATCGTGGCCGGACTTTCGGATGCAGGCTGGGGGCGAAATCCATCTGAGCTGATCTCTGCTGGAAGTGCGGCGGGTCGCTCTTCAATCGCTTGAACCACGGTCATCATATCGTCGTCGCCCAGGCCCAGGGCTTCCCCCTCTGCATAGATATCGCACGAAGCTGTCGCCTTTGCGCCGTCGGCTCGTTCCGTATGGAGATTTACGAGAGACGACGAGAGCCCTGAGGTCTTGCCAGTCAGGATGATCACCGTCAATAATGGTCAGGCCGTCCGCGCGGCAGCCCGGGCTGGGTTGGGCATCATCATGCAGCCGGAAATCCTCGTGAGGAGAGATTTCGAAACAGGCAGCCTTACCCCGCTCCTGACAGAGTGGCGGCTCGGCGAGCGCCCCATGTGGCTCGTCTACTATCGCGACAGACGCATGACGCCGCGGCTGAGCAGCTTCATTTCTTTTGCAATATCGACATTCGGCGCCTCCGAAAACCTCGATAAGCGGCGATCTTCGGATTGATGACGTTGGGAACAGGACCGACCGCTCACGATACAATTACACCCGGCATTGAGATTTCTAGCCCTTCAAGAAGTGTAGCAGTCGTCAGAGCAACCTATGGCGGAGGCGACGTCATCGCCGTTCGTCAATTGCGGCGTCATCGGCACATAGACGTGAACATCGTCCGGCAGATGCCCGATATCGCCGATCATGTCGCCACCTGCTTTCGCGAGCCAGCGATGTTCCGGGAACTTCTCCATGGCGACCGCATGCATTGCATAGGGCGTTACGCCCAATTCGCGCAGCGGCTGAGGGCCTGTTGTGCTCAGCACCAGATATTCGGTTTCGCCGACGGCCGGGGCGCGCTCCACGCCCTCGTACAGGTTCCGGTGCCAATCGGTGATGTGTTGCTGCCAGCGGGCGAAGTTGCCGCCGCCCTTCTGGCTATATTCCTCGCCGGTCAGAATATCGAGGCCCTCGATCGAATGGAGAGCGAGGTAGACGGGACAGCCACCGCTCAACGCTTTGAAACGCTGTGAGGTGTGAAAGCCGCTCACAGAAATCAGGGCAGGCAGCTTGTCCAGGCTGTAAAACGCGTTCCACTCCGCCTTGCTGTGCGGGTCAGCAAAGCTGCATTCAACTGTATAGATCATCTTATCGCCTCCGGCCGGCCGCGCAGCGCCTCCGGCTTCGTTAGTCATTGATATTTTATCATTGTAAGAGGCGAGCAATCTATTAAATATCGATATTGCGTCACCCTTCAATGATCTAATATCAAGCTTGGGTCGATCAAATGCCGATCAAACCTGCGGAGACCGCGGATGCGCCGTAAAATTCCCAGCAATTCCGCTCTCATGGCGTTCGAGGCATCGGCGCGTCATGGCAGCTTCGCGCGCGCAGCGGACGAGCTGGCACTGACCGAAGGAGCAATCAGCCGGCAGATCGGTCGGCTGGAGGCTTTCCTCGGCGTGACGCTGTTCGAACGCGTCGGCAACCGCGTCAGGCTTCTGCCGAGCGGGGAACGGTATGCCGCCCAGGTTCGCGAGTCTCTCGACCGGCTGGAGCGTGACAGCCAGTATCTGATGGGGCAGCCCAGCGATGGCGCCAGCATCGATATCGCGACGATCCCGACTTTCGCCACGCGATGGCTCATTCCCCGCCTTGGACGATTTCAGGAGCGCCATCCGAACATCATCGTGCATCTTGCCGAACGAATGGAACCATTCGTGCTCGCCGGAAGCGGTTTCGACGCTGCCATCCATTACGAGCATCCCGCATGGACCGGAATGAGGACACACCGGTTGCTGCACGAGACGCTGGTGCCTGTCTGTCATCCGGCGCTTCTCGACAAAGCCGCAGACGCGGCATCGCTCGACCGCCTGCCACGTCTGCACCGTCGCCAGAACCCGGATGCCTGGCAGCGTTATGCGCAGGAAGCCGGAATCACGCTCACCAATCCCGCGATCGGCCCATGCTACGACCTCCACATCATGCTGATCGAGGCGGCTTTGGCGGGACTTGGCGTCGCACTGGTGCCGCACCTCTATGTCGAGACGGAATTGGCGAAAGGTCGTCTGGTCGCGCCCTGGCCTGAAGGCCAGTCGATCTCCAAGACCTTCAGCCTGATCCTCCCAGAGCCGATCCGGTTGAGTGACGGTCCGATACAGGCGTTTGCGGATTGGCTGCTTTCGGAAGCGCACATTCTGCCCCGCGCCGGCTGAGGTGACGCTTGCTTGATCGACAGCGGCCGTTCCGCCGCCGCTGGCAGGCCGTTCGATTATGCGTTTCTCGTAACGATGCGTGCTACGTGGGCCAAAACGGCTTCCTGTTCTACCACGGAACCACGTGCCTTGCCGAGATAGGCCGCGACGACGATGGGAGGGCGATTGGGTGGAAAGATCACCCCGATATCGTTGGTGGCTATTCCCTCCCACGTCCCGGGCTTGTTCGCGATCCGCCACCCCGCCGGCAAACCAGCCCGCAGGCGCTGTGCGGCCGCATCTCTGGACGCCATCATCCACTCGGTCAGGTGCGCCCGCGACGTCGGCGACAGAGCGGAGCCCAGCACGATGCGTTGCAGTGTGCCGACCATCGCGCGCGGCGAAGTCGTGTCGTGCGTTTCTCCCGGCTTGACGATATTGAGAGTCAGTTCGGTCTTGTCGATACGGGTTATCTGGTCACCTATTGAGCGCAGATAGGCGGTCAATGCAGAAGGTCCGCCGAAGTTGGCCATCAGCAGATTTGCCGCGGTGCTGTCGCTGACAATTGCCGCCCCTTCGCAGAGCTGCTCGACGGTCATCCCGTCAGCAATGTGCGGCTTGGTCGCCTTGAAAGGCATAACCAGATCCTTCTCGCCGAAGAAGATTCTTCGATCCAACTTCTCTTCTCCGCGATCAACGCGAGCGAGCGTGAACGCGATAGCCAGAGCCTTGAACGTGCTGCACAGAGCGAAGCGTTCATCGAGACGGTTCCCGATTACCTGACCGGTCGCGGTGTCCAGGACCGCAACGCCAAGATGACCACCACTGCGGATTTCGAGTTCCCGGAGCTGGTCTTCGACAATGCTTCGGCCGTCATCTGCGCGCGCGCCAACCTCCAACAACCAAGGTAATGCAATGAGAGGGGTCAGAAATGTAGTCCGTCGTGTGAACATCCGGGTCATTTTGTCTTTACTTCCGCCTTATCTTCAACTTGCTCATTCTTTATAACTCCGTGCGTTAGGTTCCCCATCGGGATCGATAGTGCTTTTTAGCCCGATTTATGACCAGATTTCGGGCGGGTCCCGACACTGGTCAGTATCTCACCTGGACTGCGACCGCCTCATGGTGCGCGCCGGGTGTTAGTGGTCCGCCACGACGCGACTCCAAATAACTTGAGGTTGTGAGATATGAAAGCTTGCGGTCATTCACCGTACTTCAAGTGGATGAGAGGATAAGGTTTGCCTTGCCCGTCGAGCAGCGAACGACCGATGTGCCTGAAGCCCATTTTTTCATAGAAGCCGACCGCCTGACTGTTCTGCTCATTGACGTCGGTTGTCATTTTAGGATGAAGTGTAAGGCCGTGGCGTACCAGTGCGGCACCAATTCCAGTTCCTCGACATGCGGGATCGACGAACAGCGCCTCCATGTGGCCCTTGTCGATTAGCATGAAGGCTAGCGGATAGTCATTAGCATCCACGGCAAGCCAAAGCGGCGCGTGGGGCAGAAAGCCACGCACCATCTCTTCGATGGAAAGGCGATCCTCCGGCAAGAGAAAGTCATGTGTTGCATCAACCGCGCCACGCCAAATTTCCACTGCGCGATCGCCCTCGTCGGGCCGGGAGCGTCTAATTGTCGTCATTGTCCCTTCCTCATTCATTTGCCGGAAGCAAGGGAGCTCCGCAGAGGCATTGCTCCGTCAGGCATGCCAATCAGCTCGCTGGATCACAACCCTATAGCCATCGGGGTCTTCAAAGGTACGGCCTGAGCGATCCCAATAGGGGTTGAACGCCGCGACGGCTTTGAACTCGGCTCCTTCCATTCTTTCGACGGCAACCTGCCATTCTGTAGGGTCCGGAAGGTAGAACACGAGGAGATTGTCTCGTGTCGGCGCACGACCTGCGGCATGTCCATGCGCCTTCGTGAACTCGAAATGATAAGGTGCGCCCGCATGTCCGAGCATTATGCCGTCGAAACCATCGTGGTCCTCAAATCGATACAAAATTTCCAGCCCGAGGCCGTCTCCATAAAAACGAATAAGCGCTTCTATATCGTCGGTGGGACGTGCGACGCGTAGCTTGGGGAGAGCCATTAGAAGTTTCCAATAATGCTGGCTGGCGACCGGAACAGAAGGCACGCTGCAGCCGTGATTGACAAAAGCCATCTGTGAGGCGACGACGGCTACGCTGCTCGCTACTTTCCGATTTTCGGTCTTCCGGATCAAGTTCGGGGCGACACTTCGAGAGCATCGTGGCCACTGCTGATACTGAATGCTATTTCCTGCCCGAACGACAATTCAAGCGTGTTGCCATCCGGGTCAGAGATATACGTCCAGAGGCCGACCGGCGGCCCATCATTGCGCGGGGCAGACCGCAGGATGCCGCGGCGCTCAGCTTCGGCCGCACGGCGCGAGACATCTCCCGGCTTGGCACACGCAATGCCTATGTGACCGAATGGTCCGAGTGGCGTATCATTCAAATTCGTAGATGCAACGAGGACAAGCGCGAACGGGCGCGAGCCATCCGCCATCCACGCGACCTCTTCGATATCGTCGCCTGCGGTTCGGCGATGAATTACCTGAAGATCGGCAAATTCCTGATAGAAGGCGATGCTCTTATCGAGATCGCGCACGACCAGCGCTACGTGGGACAATCCTACATCTGTTTCGGGCGACCGGATCATGTTCAATTCTCCTTTTCCCTCAATTTGCATCATTGACAGATCGAATGGAAATCGAAGATTTCTATAGGAATTATGCAGGAGACGAATAATTTCCATCCATCCGATTTGGGTTTGCTGCCGTTCCTCGAGGCGCTGATCGAGGAGCGACATGTCTCGCGCGCAGCATTGCGACTCAACCGTTCACAGCCGGCGGTCAGCCACGCTCTGGCGAGGTTAAGAGACATCTTCAACGATCCGCTGCTGGTGAGAGGCCAAGGCGGCTTGCAGCCAACAGCGCGGGCGCTTCAACTCGCTGAGCCACTGGCTGAGGCCCTTGCGCTGATGCGTTCCATGGTCGCCCAGCCGTCCTTCAACTTGGAGCAGTGCCACCACAATTTCCGTCTTTCTCTGTCGGACTATGGAGCGGCAATCCTCCTGCCCACCCTCGTATCGCGACTTCGAAAGTCGGCACCGTTGGTGGACCTTTCTATCGTATCATACGGCAGGGAACGCGCGCTTGCCGCGCTGATAGACGGGGAGATTGATCTGGCGGTTGGGGTATATCCCATCCTCAAGCAGGCTGGGCACGCCGACCTCAGAAGTGCACTGCTCTTTGAAGAGACGTTTGCTTGCCTGTTCGATGAATCGAGCGCGTGTGGCGCGTTTTCCTTCGATGATTATCTCGCCCGTCCTCATGTGCGGGTTAGTGTTGCGTTGCAAGACGACAGTGAGGTCGACGACGCGCTTGCTCGTCTTGGTTACAAGCGCCGCATCGCAGTTCAGCTTCCACATTGGTCTGCCGCACCCGACCTTGTCAGGGGAAGCGATCTCGTGCTGACCGCAGCGAAGCGCAGCATTGAGTATCTGGGAAAGGGAGGCCTCCAGTGCAGCGAACTGCCGTTCCAGTTGAGCAGCTTTCCATTCGTCCAGACATGGCATCGCCGTCGCGAAAAGGATGCCCCGCATAGATGGCTCCGAGAGGAAATCGCCGCGATAGCCGGTGCCAAGGGGCAGAGGTAGATATCCGGGCAGTCATCGAGCACCGTGAGCCTTGGCAGCAGGGACGTGCGTGGCACCGTTCACCGTGTCGGCAGTTGGGCAGCCACGCCTGGATTTTCGATCGTAGCCTTGAGGATGTGTGCGAGATCCTGAGCGGCTTTTGGCAGATGGTCCTGCTTCAACATCCGCAACTCAAGCGGCGGCAGTGCCGGCAAGCAATTGTCCAGCCGACGTATTCCGGGCGGCACGCCATGGGCTGTGCGCACGGTGACGCCCAATCCAAACCGTAAGGCCGCCCAAACACCGGGCAGGCTGGGCGTGGTAAGGGAAAGGCGCCATCGGATGCCAGCCTCATCAAGCGAGCGAAGTGCAGCCTGCCGGAACAGGCAGGGATGATCAAAGAGCACAAGCGGAAGAGTGCCAGAGACATCGCGAAGCGGTTCACTGTCTTCATCTTTGGAAAGCCAAAACATCGGCATCGTCGCCAGGAGTTCCCCAGTTCCCGGACGATCCATGCCTGCGAAAGCGAGAGCAAGATCGAGCCGCCCGGACTTTACTTCGTCTTCGAGCGCGTAGTTTCTGCCTGCACGAACCGCGACATGCACGTTCGGTCGTTTCTGGCAGAAGGTCGCGAGAGCACTGGGCATGACCTCTTCGAAGAAATCCTGTGGCAGGCCCAGGCGGATAGTTGGCGGTGCCACCGATGCACCCAACGCCATGGCTGCCTCATCATGCATAGCTACGATCCGACGCGCGTAACTGAGGAGAGTGTCGCCTGCTTCCGTTGGCACCAATCCGCGACCGCGCCGGTGGAACAGGGCATGACCTGCCTGCTCTTCGAGGCGCTTCAGCTGCATACTGACAGCTGACTGCGATCTGCCGAGATGTAGAGCGGCGCGCGCGAAACTCCCGAGGTCGGTGCCCACGATCATCGTACGCAGCGCTTCAATGTCGAACTGTGGCACCATCTACCCGATTCCTTGAAGTTGGAATTCAAACTTATCAAATTTTCGAATTTGTTGGGACGGATTAATCTCCTGAGAAAACAGGAGACACAGGATGAACAAGTCGACGTCGATCGGGTTCATTGGGCTAGGCACAATGGGATTGCCGATGGCTTTAAATCTCGTCCGAGCGGGAACGAAACTGATCGTGTGGAACCGTTCTGCCGAGCGTTGCGGGCCGCTGGTGGAACTCGGCGCGATCGCTGCACCCAGCGCTGCCGATGTATTTGAACGATCCGGGACGGTTATCCTGATGCTTGCCGACGAGGCTGCCACCGACGCCGTGCTTGGCCGCGGATTACCCGATTTTACCGAACGTGTGGCCGGACGCCGGATCGTCGCGATGGGCACGGTGCGCCCCGGCTACTCATTTGCGTTGGCAAACGAGATCAAGAAGGAAGGCGGGCGCTATGTGGAGGCACCAGTCTCGGGGTCGCGCAAGCCTGCGGAGGCCGGTGAACTTGTGGGGATGCTGGCGGGGGAGAAAGAGGACCTGGCCGAGATACGGCCTCTACTCAAACCGCTTTGTCGGGAAGTCTTCGATTGTGGCCCGGCACCCAACGCTCTGCGCATGAAGCTCGCGGTGAACGTGTTTCTGATCACCATGGTAACGGGCCTCGCCGAGGCGGCGCATTTTGCCGAGCGCAACGGTCTCGATCTGAACCGTTTCATAGCCATTCTTGACGCCGGCCCGATGGCGAGCGACGTGTCGCGGATCAAGGCTGCGAAGGTGATGCGTCGAGATTTTGAGCGTCAGGCAGGGATCTCCGACGTTCTTAAGAACAGTCGCCTCGTCATTGAAGCTGCCCGGGAGGCAGCCATAGCCTCGCCTCAGATGGACGCCTGCTTCACGCTCTACGCGGAGACGGAAGCCTTGGGCCTTGGCGGCGACGATATGATCGCTGTGGTCCGAGCAATCGAAGAGCGAACCACAGCGATTTCGCTAGCGAAAAGCGCCGAGAGCAAGGCGTGACTGAAGATCGGATGGACGTGCCGGACCTCACGTTTGATCTTCGGTGCCTTCGCTGCGCTATCGCGGCCGCCGCGCACGGTAGTTTTCGGCAGACGGCACTTGCGCTGGATACATCACAATCCACAGTAGCGCGCCGGATCCAACTTCTCGAACAAAACTGACGTTGCTAATTGCGCTCTGGCTCCTTGCGATCACGGCGATCGGCTGTTCAGGCGAAATGGAGGGATCGGCGCGACGAATGCGCTCCGTCGGCAGATCCGGAAGATAGATCGAGACGACCTTTGTCATCGCACGCCTCACTCGAGAAAGCAGCCAAAGCCAAGGCCGAGAAGCTCGCGGCCAAGGGCAAGCCATTTGATCTCGAGGAGCTGATCCGCATGGAGGCGGACCGCGGCACGACAAACGTGCGTAAGCTCAATTTCCCGCAGTGGACGCGATGGTTCGGCGTCGAACACAGATGCCTTGTCCCAGTCACCAGCTTCGCCGAGCCGGATCCGGCGAGCAAACAGGAAGGTGGTAATGTACCCAACGCCTGGTTTGCCCGCGATGAAGCAAAATCGCTGATGTTCTTTGCCGGCATCCATGTGCCACAGTGGAAAAGCGTCTGGAAGGTTCGGGACGGGCTCACGACCGACGATCTCTATGGTTTTCTAACCACGGATCCCAACGATCTCGTGAAGCCGATCCACGAGAAAGCAATGCCGGTCCTCCTCCTGACAAAGGAAGAGACCGACATATGGATGCGGGCGCCGTGGGACGAGGCAAAACATCTTGCCCGCCCACTTCCGAACGATGCACTCATCATTTTGTCGCGAGAATCATATGGGTCATCGATAGTCTCGAAGTCAGGAGAGCCACAAGCACGAGGCGTTTTGCTGTAATCTCCGATTTATGCGGCAACAAACGAGGTGAGCGAAGTTCCGCCCGAAAATGTGCTCGATCGACGTTGAAAATAGCTGATCTCGATCGAGCAGTTCGGCTATCCGCCTGGCAACAAGCCTGCCTCTTGATAGCTTTCGACCATTGCGTCGAACAGCGAGATGTCGGACCTGCTGCGGGCAAGGAGCTGCGCTCCCGCGATCGCGGCGAAGATTGACCTTGCCCGCGCATCGCTTCCCTTCTTATCCGTCAGGCCGGCATCGAGCAGCCGCTCCGCTAGCCAGGCGATATTGACGTCAGCGAAGGTCTGCACCTCTGTCCTGACCTGTTCAGGAAGATCGTCGTACTCCGCGCCGAGGAAGCTACCGAGGCACAGGCGATTACCGTTCTCCAGCGACATCCGGAACGTCTCCGGATACTTTCGGAGAGCAGCCTTCGGATCGCTTTTTATGTCGGCAACTTCTTCGAGCCACGCCTTCGTGTCCTGCCAGTAGCGCTTTGCGATCGCGGCTGCGAGATCGGCCTTGCTTGGAAAGTGGTGATAGATGCTGGCCGCCTTGATACCGACTTCGGCCGCTAGCTCGCGCATGTTGAGCCCCCCATAGCCGTGCGCTTGAGCGCTTAAACGCCCTGCGGCCAGTATGGCTTCCCTCGCATTCCCGGACATAATCCACAAACTCCGCTTCATCCTAACAAATGTTAGATAGGGCTTGACGGAGGATTTGTAAAGCACTAGCTCTGACTTGCCTACCAACCGTTAGTTAGCGAGAACGCCATGAGCAACGAACTGATTTTCGCCGATGCCACTAAGCTGGCCGAACTCATCCGCAATAAAGACGTATCGCCTGTCGAAGTCGTTCGGGCACATCTCGACCGCATCCAGGCGGTCGACCCCCAGGTCAATGCAATCGTGACTGTTGCCGATGGAGCGCTTGAAGCCGCCCGCCGAGCAGAAGCCGCAGTCCTTGCTGGGGAGGAACTCGGCCCACTGCACGGCGTGCCGTTTACCGCCAAGGATTCGATCGACACAGCCGGCGTTCTGACGCAGCGTGGTTCGCCGATCTTCAAAGGTCGTACGCCAGACCGTGACGCCACAAGTGTCGCCCGCATGAAGCAGGCAGGTGGCATCCTTCTTGCCAAGACCAACCTCCCGGAATTTTCTTATTGGATCGAGAGCGACAACTTGCTGTCCGGGCGCTCCAACAACCCATGGGATCTGGAGCGCACGCCAGGTGGGTCGAGCGGCGGTGAATCCGCAGCCATTGCTGCAGGCATGTCGCCGATCGGCCTGGGAACTGACCTTGCAATCTCCGTCCGCGGTCCCGCCGCGCAGACCGGCATCACCTCGATGAAAGCGACCCATGGGCGCGTGCCGATGACAGGCATCTGGCCACGTGCGCCGCGTCGCTTCTGGCACGTTGGCCCAATGGCTCGTTCGGTGCGTGACATCGCACTGGCCTTCACGCAGCTGGCAGGCCCGGACGGGCAAGATGCATTCGCCTCCAGCACGGTTCCTTTCGACGCAGGCATTGGCCGGCAGCCATATCGGCAGCTTCGCGTGGGTTGGATGGTCGGACCGGGATTCGGCCCTGTCCATCCGGAAGTTGCCGCCACAGTTAAGGCTGCAGCCGAGGCGTTGAAAGACCTGGGTGTCTCGGTCGAGCATGTCGGAATCCCCGCACTGGAGAAGGACTTCGCGCTTGACGTCTTCAACCGTCTCCACGTCATGGAGATGAAGCCAGCCTTCCGTGAGGCGACCGCTGGTCGTCGGGAAGACGAACTTTACAAGATGGCAAAGACAATGCTGTCCCTGCCGGACACCTCCATGGATGACTACATCGACGCCGAACAGGCCGCCGAGCGCTTACGTGATGGCTATGCCGATTACTTCTTACGCTATGACGCGCTGATCACTCACGTCTTGCCAATCCCGGCGCATAAGCATGGCGTCGAGGAATTTGTGATCGACGGCAAGACAGTCGACGCAACCTACCTGCAGGGCGCTACCGTGCCTCTCAATATTACAGGTCTTCCAGGCGTGTCGATGCGGTTTGGAACAAGCAAGGAAGGATTGCCGATCAACGTCCAGATCGTAGGCAAGTGGCAGGCTGAATCGACTATTCTTCACATCGCATCCCTGCTTGAAAACGTCAGCTCGACACGGGCGATGCGGCCTCAGCTCTGAATGCTACTAACTATTCGGCACGGCTTTCTTAGTGGGAAGGCCGTGTTCCTTCGCCACATCGGCGATTCGACTAGGGATTGCTTTTAGGGGCGTTCGCCTTGAAGGGAATCGAACCAAAGTCCACCCCCTCCGATACACTAAGCTGCTGTATCTTTTATGCTCAGCGTGGAAAGGTTCGTTCGCGACACATGGGTTCCATCATCGCTTTACGGCAACACATTTCACCTCAGCGAGGAGTCCCTGGTGCGCGAGCTCAGAGACACCTATCCGGGTCCACGCATAGGTTCCCTTCGGAAACACCTCGTTTTTGACAGTCCGGAACACGTCCATGTGCTTGGACATTTCGACGTGATAGCTTGTCAATTCCACGATGTCATCGAACGTGCATTGAGCGGCTTCGAGGACAATCCGTAAATTGTCCCACATAGCTCTGAATTGCTCTAAAGGATCGTGAACAATCTTGAGATCCTTGGTCCGCCCGACTTGGCCGACGACGTAAATTGTGTCTCCAACTTTAACCGCGGGAGCATAGCCTGCTCGGCTGACGATCTCCTGCATCTCGTCGGGTATGATGATCTCTCGATCCATAGTGGTCCTCGCAATCGTTGGTGGTTGCTAGCGGCACTGATACAAGCGTCGCGAATTTTTAAGGGCCGCTGAATGAAAAAGTTGAAACGGCCAGCGATGTCGGACAGTCCTTCACTTCGCCCGCCGGAGTGGCATCTGGACAAGGCGTCAGGGCAACTCAGCCGATGACGCTCTTCATCGTTGAGCCAGAGACGGCTGCGTCCCAGACGTGACGCAGCTAGCAAGTTTATCGAGACAGGCGCATTATGCAGAATGCATGCCGCCGCTACTTGGCAGCTTTGGCTGCTTCCTCGATAACCTTTGCGACTGCAGCGGCCTGCGAGATATAGATAGCGTGGCTGCCCTCTACCTCTGTCACCGTTGAACCAGCGCGCTTGTACATCCACCGCTCCAGGGCGGGGTTTATCGTCATATCGTTCTTCGCCACAATTCCGTAGCTAGGTCTATTGTGCCAGGCGGCAACCGAAACCTTCGCATTGACGCCAGCCACGGCGACCGGCATCTGAGATCGGGCCATGAATTCGGCCTGATTCTTTGGCAGATCCTCCCCGAAATCGGACGCGAACTTTGCCCGGTCAACAAGCAGGAAGCCATCCTTGGTCGGCTTTATATCATCGGTCGGTGAAGGCATCGATTGGAGCAACTGTGCGGTGCTTTCGCCCTTTTCGGGCTGCAGCGCCGCGACATAGACAAGTGCCTTGACCTTAGGATCATCGCCCGCCGCCGTGATGATAGTACCACCGTAGCTGTGACCGACAAGAACGACGTCGCCGTCCTGCTGCTCAAGCACGCTTTTGGTGGCTGCGACGTCCTGGTCCAAGCCTGTCAGTGGCTGCTGGACAATGCTGACAGTATAGCCGTCCCGTATCAGGATGTCATAAACGCTGCGCCAACCGGAGCCATCCACGAGCGCACCATGGACGAGCACGATATTTCGCGCGTCGGCTAAGGCGGGCGCAGTCACGGCGGCAGAAGACAAAAGTACGGCCGTAAGGCCAACGGCTGCTTTGCTGAAGATCGACATGGTCGGTAGTTCCTTCATATTTGTGTTGCGAAATCGGTCTTGATCCGGTGCCGGAGGTAGAGGCGCAACCTGCCAGCGCCGAGGCCGCAGCCATCCCGACAGAAAGCTGTGGCGAAACGTTATGTTCTCAAAGCTCACCCTCATTCCTCGTCCTGCCACCTACGCAGATCCGTTTGGTCGCGATAGCCCATGCGGTCGGGCGTGGTGATAAACTCAATCGTCGTGCCCCATGGCATGCGGCAGTAACAGACTTTGTTTCCAGGACCTTTCTCGGTTGCATAGGGGATAGCGCGCGGCGCAGTGAGAGACGTTCCTCCAGCCCTTTTGAAGCGCTCTACCGATGCGTCGATGTCGTCGGTGTAGACACCGAAGTGGGTAATGCCGAAGTCGCTCGCTCGAACCGGCTGGGCTTGTTCGGAGCCGTGCATTTCAAAGAGCTCGATGTCAGGTCCGGTTCCAATTTTAACCATCGCCTGCGCGTGTACGACCGTTCCAGGGAAAGCACCCGTGGCCAGCTCGAATTCGGGTCCCTGCCGCGGCGGATCCTGTGGTCCGAACGATTGATAGATCACCTGGCCGCCGAAAGCTTCCACCAGGAACGATTTTGCTGCTTCGATATCGGGCACCGTGATGCCGATATGGTTGACGCCGCGAATTTGAGGTGCGGTCATGACACTTTTCCTTTCATGTTTAATCGATCGAACGCGATGGGTGCGGGCGCGACTCACCCGCAATGTCGCGATCCCCCGGCCTGCGGCCAGGCGGTCGCAGAGTTTCAATTGGGCTTGAGAAAATCGATCAGAGCGGCCGCGACTTCATCCGGCCGCTCGTCCGCGACATAATGGCTGCACCGCTCAATCGAACCGCCCATGACATTGGTGGCAAACTCCTTGAGCATCGAGACCATATGCGGACCGAAGCGCTGCTCTCCGCCGAGACCGAGCACGGGTATCTCGAGCGGTCGCTTCTTGTACTCGAGTGCGGCCGCATGGTCGGCGGCAAGGGTGCGATACCATTCCATGCCGCCGCGCGTGCGGCCAGGAAGGGCCATCGCTTTCGCGTAGATCTCGATGTCCGCCGGATTGAACGTGCTGTGATCGTAGAACCGCTCCGCCATGAAGGCCGAAACATAATCATATTCGCGGCCATGGATCAGGCGTTCCGGTAGATCCCGGTTCATATGGAAGCTGAAGTGCCAGATCCTTGCCGTCGTCGCCTCCCATTGCGTCCAGCCGGGAAGCGGAACGTCGAGCACCGCCAGGTGGGTGACAGCCTCCCGATAAATGGCGGCCTGGGGCAGTGCCACCATTCCGCCAATGTCATGGCCGCAGACGGCGTAGCGGTTATGCCCAAGGGCAACCATGACCTCGTGCGCATCTCGCGCCATCGTCGCCTTGTCATAGCCGTCAAGCGGGCAGTCGGAAAAGCCCGCGCCGCGCAGATCAATGGCCACCACGCTGAAATGCTCGGCCAGCAGCGGCATTACATGGTGCCATTCCCACCATGTTTCCGGCCAGCCGTGAAGCAGAAGGATCGGGGGACCGGAGCCGCCCGTGACGGCGTTGATCTTGATGCCGTTCACCGGCACCAGCTGCTGGGTAAACCCCTTCAAAGTTGCGATCATGATGACTTTCCAGTCGATGTTGAGTTCAAACAGGGCTAGCGGCCAGCGCTCAGGGCTGGTCGAAATCGGTGGCGATCGTGATGTCGCGCCAGGCATCGATATCGCTCCGGAAAGAAGCCAGTTTTCGCTCGGCGATCGAATGCGCCGCGGGGCCGAGCGGCAGATGAAGCGGGGCGTCATCGGCATCGACTGCCTTAAGGATCACCGCGATCGCCTTATCGGGATCGCCCGCCTGATTGCCGTTGTTGGTTTCGCGATAGTGTTTGCGCGAGCTCGCGGCATATTCCGGCATCTCGTTGGCCGCTATCGTGATTGAACGGCCAAGGAAATCGGTGCGGAAGGGCCCAGGCTCGACGATCAGCACACGGATGCCGAACGGCTTCAGCTCGCCGGCGAGCGCTTCGGAAATTCCTTCCACGGCGAACTTTGCGGCATTGTAATATCCCGCACCGCCGCTGCCCGCGATGCCTGCGCCGGACGACATGTTGACGATCGTTCCGCCAGAACGTCGCAGGATCGGCAGGGCTGCTCTTGTGGTTTCCATCAGACCGAAGACGTTCACCTCAAACATCGGCCGATATTCTTCTGGGGTGCCTTCCTCGATCGCACCAAACAGTCCGTAGCCGGCATTGTTGACGAGCACATCAAAGCCGCCGAATGTCTCCACCGCCTTTTCGACCGCGGTCTTGGCTGCCGCCGCATCCGTCACGTCGAGCGGCAAGGTGATCATGCGGCCGTCGAAAGGCTCAACCATTTCTACCATCGTTTTGACATTGCGTGCCGTCGCGATGACCTGATCGCCGCGCTGTGCTGCAGCGAGTGCGAGCCGCTGGCCGAAGCCGCTTGAGCAGCCCGTGATGAGCCAAGTTTTCATTGGTTTTTCTCCGAGTTGTTTTCAGACGACGCCAATGGCGCGTCTCCTTCATCCAAACGACCTCATGAAAGTCGTCGAATCTGCAGGAGGGGCACCCTCAGACGATGACAAAAATCTAGGTGTTTAGATTTGTTCTTTAAGTGACAGAACTGTATTCTCGGTGTTCAGTTTTGTGAGGGTGTGGCGATGGAATGGAGTGACGTCAGAATTTTTCTTGCTGTCGCGCGATCCGGCACGCTCGGCGGCGCCGCGCGTTCTCTTCAGACAAGCCATCCGACCGTCGGCAGGCGCCTGCGCGCACTTGAGCAGGCGATCGGTCACACGCTCTTCCAGCGGACTGCGGACGGTCTTGTCCTGACCGAAGAGGGCCACGGGATCATCGCGCTGGCGGAGCAGATGGAAGAGGGCGCGCTCGCCATGGAGCGCCGGCTCGCGGGGCAGGAGCAGAATCTCAAAGGCAGTCTGCGCATTTCGTCAGCGGACTGGTTCGGGGCCTATGTCCTGCCTCCCATTCTGGCGGATTTCTCGAACGCCTACCCCAATGTCGACGTCGAGATCCTGACCGGCACGCGCCTGTTCAACCTCGCTCAGCGGGAGGCCGACATCGCTTTTCGTATCGTTCCCTTCAACACTGCCGATGTGGTTCAACGGCGGCTTTTCAAGCTCGAATACGGTGCCTACATCGCCGAGGAGTCGCCTGATCCCAAATATGGCGACGGGACTGGTTTCCGGCTGATCACCCACGATACGTCAACCGGGCAGTTCCCCGATATCGCCTGGCTCATCGAGAGTTTCCCCAACGCGAGGCCCGTCCTGCGATCGAACAACCGCAACGTCCAGGGGCGCATGTGTCGGCAAGGCGTCGGGATCGCCGTCCTTCCCCGCGTGGTCGGCAGTCAGATCGCGGGTATCCGCAGACTGGAACTGCCGACGCCGCCGCCGGCCCGAGACATCTGGATGGGATATCACCGAGACCTAAGACGTCTTCAGCGTCTTCGCGCGTTCATCTCGACCGTGTCGGACCATCTCGTGAACGCTGCCGCGTGATAAGCGGCCCGGCTGAGCAATCGAATGTTGGCCGATGCCAGCCGAGCTAGTCTCGAGCCCGATCGTAATCTTCTTGCGCGCGCTCCAGCTCCGGACCGTAGGTCATG
The DNA here is from genome assembly GCF_012275345.1 of Rhizobium sp. SG570. NCBI lineage: Bacteria > Pseudomonadati > Pseudomonadota > Alphaproteobacteria > Hyphomicrobiales > Rhizobiaceae > Rhizobium > Rhizobium sp. SG570. Next base: position 44,163 of record NZ_JAAZQI010000026.1, read on the forward strand.
GACCAAGCGTAGAGCGCCTCGAACGGCTGCTGAAGGGAGCGGCCGAGCGGGGTGATGGTATATTCGACGCCGACCGGTGTCGTTGTCGTGAGCACTTCACGGCGAACGAGTCCATTGCGCTCCAAGCGCTTCAATGCGTCGGCGAGGGCTTTGTGCGTAATCCCGTCCAGGCGCCGCATGATCTCGTTGAACCGTGACGGCCTAGTACACAGGACGGTCAGGATCAGGACCGACCACTTGTTGGCGATCTGCTCGAGCACGGGCCGCGCCTTCTCAACGTCAAGCAACGCCTCGGCGGAGACAGCTTTGTGGCTTTGAGACGAGCAAGCTTTGATGAGCGCACCTTCTTTCATTGCGGACATAGGTATACTCCTCGATATCTGCTTTACAGATAGTGCGTAATTGACCGTAGGTATAGAGAATATATCTTGGCCTCATCAGTGTTGATGGAGTTCATATGACCAGATTAGCAAACAAGATTTCCCTGGTGATTGGCGGTGTCGGTGGTATCGGCGGAGCCGTTTCTCAAAGGTTCGCCAGAGAGGGAGCGCAGGTCTACGCAACCAGCCGCAAGGACGCGGAGAGCACGCCTGAATCAGCCGGCACCGGCCACATCTACACAATACAGGCGGATGCCAGCGACAACGCTGATCTTCAGCGCGTCTTCGAGCGTATCCGGTCGGAACATGGCCGCATCGATGTGCTCGTCTTCAATGCAGGCCTATCGGAATATGCACCCCTTGGAGACATTTCTGAGGATCATTTCGATCGGACATTCGGCCTGAACGTCCGATCCCTCGTGTTCGCGGCGCAGGGTGCCATCGACATCATGCAGCCCGGCGGAGCGATTGTGCTGATTGGTTCCATTGCGGGCGATATAGGCACCAAAGGCTATGGTGTCTATGGTGCGACCAAAGCCGCAGTCCGATCGTTCACACGCACGTGGGCAAACGAACTTGCTCCGAAAGGCATTCGCGTCAACGTTGTCAGCCCTGGACCGACCGATACGGCGATGATGGCAAGTACCTCACAGGAAGTTCGAGACGCACTGTCTGGTATGATACCTCTCGGGCGTATGGGCAGACCTGATGAGGTAGCGGCAGCTGCCCTCTTCCTTGCGAGCGACGAGAGCAGTTATACCACCGGTGCGGAAATAGCCGTTGATGGGGGTATGGCTCAGGTCTGAGCCAGCTTTCGACGGGTGCCGGAAACGACTCCTAAGACTACGAAAATATGGACGAATTTGATTGGCGTACGATTTCGCACTAATCTTGTTCTGCCCCCGAGAAGGGCGAAAGTGAAATCGGCTACGGCACGTCCGAGACGCGCCGCCCGGCCAACGCGGTCTCGCCAACGCTGACGCCATCTGGCGCCGGCATTGTGGCCATGAGTCTCTCGAACGCCTGCCACAACTCCGGGATCTGCCGTCTGGGTTGGGCAGCCATGCTGCGTAATTGCACATCGAGACGTTCACGTTGAGATCGGGACACCGGAACTTTCCTTGCAAGACGATTGAACGATCAGATATCAGCGACGCGTCATGCCGGGCTTCGGCCGACCGCCGTCTTGGCGGCAAACTCCTTGAACATCTCCTGCTTCTGCTTGTCGGGATCCGCATCCCACTAGGGCGTATCGAGCACGCCGGGAGAGACGGCATTCACCCGCGGCGGCTTGTCTACAGGTAGCCGAAATGCTTCCCGAACGGGACGGCTTCGTCCCAGTTTCCTTCCCCAATCCTCTGGCTTTCGCCCGACAACTTCAGCGGGGTACTTTCCTTTCCGGCAGCCGAGACCGAAGCAGTGCGTTCGGCGGTGACGTCAGGGGAAAATAAATCTTCGCTTTTTAGAGCGCGTCTTTTGTCCAAAGCGGCCGTCATGTCCGATTGTCGTTTCGCTACCCACCGATTATCCGGATCAGAGTCGATCGAGAAAGTATGATCGACATACACGGCTGCGGCGGCGGCTACCGGTGAGATCGCTGCGATCTTCGCCACCCGTCTGGACCTGTTCATATTTAATCCTCGTCATCAGAGGTTAATGTGCGCGTGCGCGCTGGACTTTGTTCGTTGGCAATAATGCCAAGCCGAGCGATCAAGACTCGGTTTCGTCCAGTTGCCAAAAACTTCCAAGCGTCGCGGGACTGGTGTCGATAAGATCCTTCCAGCCCCCATCGGGTTGGCGTCGAAACACGACCGTGGCGATGAAGGTTTTAGTCTGAGCGCCTTCACGCGCCAGGCTCCACTTCGATGTTAGCAATGCGATACCATCAGCTTCGACGATATGCGTCTTGATCTGGGTAACAGTAAACATGCTCGGTCGAAGCACACGCGAATAAAAGGCGCGCAGTTCCTGCTTGCCACGGATTTCCTGACCCGGCACCAGCTCTGTCGAGATTAGAACGCCTTTGTCATCATACAGGCTGACGAGCGTATCGATATCCGCATTTTGGAATGCTTCGTCGATCAGTTCAATTGCGTGAGCCGGATCTCTTGCAAACATGGACACTTCCCCGTGAAGCTAATGAAATTGGAACAAGCGAGCTACGGCAGGCGCTGTGAGCTTGCCTAGATGCCTGCGTACCACTCGTATCCTCGATCTTCCCAATAACCGCCATTCCCGCCCCACAAGCCCGCAAAACTGTCGACGGCTTCGATGCGCATCAGGTATTTGGCCTGTTTGTAGCCCAGCTGCCGCTCCACCCTCAGACGCAGGGGCGCCCCGTGGCCGACACTCAGATCCTGCCCATTCATCTGATAGGCAAGCATCGTCTGCGGGTGAAACGCGTCAACGAGATCGATGCTTTCGTAGTACCGGCCGCTGCCGTCCAGGGTCTTCTGCAACTCGTCGGCGCAATGGAAGACCAAATAGCGGGCCGTGGACTTGAGACCTGACAGTGCGAGAACATTTGCGAGGGGAACGCCGGTCCATTTTCCTATGGCGCTCCACCCTTCGACGCAGTCATGACGTGTAATTTGCGTCCGTGCCGGTAGCGTCTTGAGGTCTGCGAGCGAAAGTTCCTGTGGCCGCTCCACAAGCCCCTCGACCTTCAGTCTCCAGTTTGCGAACTTTGCTTCAGAAAGTGCGGCATATTCTTCGCTGTCAGGTGCGCTGGTCCCGTTGACGCGAAACGACGGGGAAATATCGGTCTCAGCGAATTCGCGCGCCAAGGCGTTGCGGCCTTGCAGAAGCCTTTGCCCCGTCATGGTTAGTCGCTCCGCCGACTTAAGCACCTCGGCTATGCCGGCATTTTGATCCAGCAGGTCACAGCCAGTTAGTGCGGTTGCGCTGATGCCCAATGTCGATCCGATCAGGAAGTTGCGGCGAGTGAGGATGCGGCTCATGTGTTTGGACCTTCTTCCTGGATGGCGTAGCGACCGGTGATCATCGAACGGATATTGTTCCAAGTGCCGGACAGCACGACCATGGCAATGTGAACGATGACGAACAAAACCAAGAGCGACGCGGTGATGAAGTGTATGGTACGAGCCGACTGGCGACCGCCAAAGATGTCTACGAGTGCCGGCAATGCAGCATCGACGCCCGGCGACATCGTCAGACCCGTCAGAACCATCAGGGGAAGTAGAACGACAATGACGACCAGATAAGTTAGCTTCTGTAGCGCATTATACCTCTTGGCCTCCTGTCCTTTGGGAAAGCGCAGGCGGGCATGATCCCGAACCTCCTGCCAGAGATGCTGTGGCGACAGCTGGCTGCGGATTGGGGTGATGTCCCGGTGAAAGTGACCGCTCAGCAAACTGAAACCGAGGTAAAGAAGGCCATTGATCAGAAACAGCCAGGCAAAAAAGAAGTGCCAGCGTCGCCCGGCCGCAAGGTCCTGAAACGATGGAATAGTTATCCACGCCGGGAACGCTCTTGGCGTCCGCTCCCCTTCGAAGCTGGAAACGCCCAACACACCTGTTGTTGACACTTCGACACCGGCCACCCGGACGAAACCGCGAAGACCGTCGCCTTGCCCGGAGGATCCTATCGTCAGGACTGCTGGGTCACCGTCAGCACCATAATGTCCCCAATAAAGCTCGGGGTGAGCGTTGAATATCTGAAGGCCACTCAACAGCAGAAAGCTGAGGCAGAGGACGTTCAACCAGTGCGTCACTCGGGTCACAACCGAATGGCGCTGGACATAGACCGTCCGTGGGTAGTGGATATTGTCGTTGTTGGCGGTGTCGGTCATGGAGCGTCCTCGGCGGGATCTTGACGGCTTTGTTTGCTTTACGGCGCCGGCCGGTCCAGATGGGGCGGCTGGACCGGCCGGCGACAGCGTGATCACATGGGCGGGACCACGCCGTTCTTGCCAACCAGCACCTGATGGGCGACGGTGCCGCTTGCGGCCTTCTCAGCTGGAATGAAAACCACGGCGCCCGGGACAAGGTCATCCTTGGTCGCGGCAGCAAACGTCACGACTGGAGTGCCGTCCGGGATCGAGATCTTCTTTTCCTTGCCTTGGTACGACATCGTTACGGTGCGACCGTCAACGCCCTTGACGGCATCGGCCACCGTCGCGTTCGTCATGCTGCTGTTCGGCTTGAGATCCCAGCCATAGCTTCCCTCACCGGCACCTTTCAGTGCTGGCGGGAAGATGAGCACTTCAAGCGCGCCGTCACCGCCGCCATCCTTGGGCAGAGATGCAATGCCGACGAAGTCGCCGGGCTTGATGTCCTCGACCTTGGCATTTGCCACGCTGGAGACTTTCCAGCCGTCGGCAAGAGCAACGGCGACGGTGTCGCCTTCGCGGGTTTTTACCTGAAGGGTTGAACCACTATAGCTGATGATGCTGCCGCGGATGTGTACCTGCGGTGCTTTGTCTTCAGCGTGCGCTGGCAGAGCGACGGTGGCTGCCATTCCGGCGAAACCAAGCATCAGCGCGGGGAGAATATTCTTCATCATTGTGACTTCCTACTAGTTGGTAGTTATCTAGGGTTGAAATTAGCCGGGTCGACGTATCGCCCCGGCTGGGTTTAATTGGATGTCGGAGACAGGCGCTTCAAAGCAGGCGTCATGACCGTGGCAAAAACTTCCGGCTTATTGTAGGCACGCGCTGAGAGCATCGCCCCATAAATACATGCGATGAACGTTTCGGCTTCTACAGAAGGTGTGTCAGAAAGCCTGAGCGATCCTTCGGCCGCTCCTTTTTCCATGATCGATGTCAACCACGTGGAAAGGAAGCGGAAGAAGCTTGTAACCTCCGCAGCCACTTCCGGCGGCAGGACTGGAAGTTCACTAGCAAGCAATCCGCATACGCAGAACGGCCTGCTGCGGTCTTCGATGCATTCCGCCCAATGTCCTGCATAGACTTTAAGGGTCTCGAGAGAATTTTGGGTGTTGCGCTCAAGCGCAGCAACAGCCGCCTCCCCGTCTTCACGGTACCGCATGACCAGCTTACGGACCAGATCGACCTTGCTAGGGAAATGATGATGGATGCTTGCCTTGCGGATTCCAACAACTTCAGCAATATCTGCATAGCTGAAGCCGTTGTAGCCTCCAGCGATGATCAACTGCTTGGTGCAGTTGATGATCTCGTCGGATGTCGTAAGAAGATTGCTCATACAGTTTATCTACCTTCCAGTAGGAAGTTTGTCAAGAGGTTGATTTGGCTGCACTTGCATAAGCGTCGTTTCGAGCCGTAAAGCGCCGCCGCGAAGACGGAACCAAGCGCGCGTTGACTGAATCTAGTCTACCATGTAGTAGGTAGATTGTGAGCTCTAAGAAGCTCGTCGTCATTGACCATCAGTAGAAGGAATTTTCGTATGTCCGTGGAAGTAAAATACAAGACCTCCTCGACCGCCAGCGGCGGACGCGATGGCAGCTCCCGAACAGAGGACGGCCGTCTTGACGTCCGTTTATCGACGCCAACAGAACTTGGTGGATCTGGAGGGGACGGAACCAATCCCGAGCAGTTGTTCGCGACAGGGTACGCGGCATGCTTCCTGAGCGCCCTCAAACTTGTCGCTCGGACAATGAAGATTGACATGGCGGATGCCTCAGTCAAAGCCATCGTGGGCATTGGACCAAGCTCGGACGGCGGCTACGGTCTGACGGTAGAGCTCGTAACGAACGCGCCTGGCCTTTCTCGTGAAGACGCTGAACGTGTTGTCCACGCGGCCCATCAAACGTGCCCTTACTCAAATGCTACGCGTGGCAATATTGACGTTCAACTAACGATCGCTTGAAAGCAGGATCTCTGGGCGGTGAATCGCCGCCCAGCATGTCGCCCGTCAATCTCCATCTCATGCCCAGCCTGCAACCGGCTCTAGCTGCCTCCGAGAACTGAGCTGACGCACTGAGTGATCGAAGGAAGAAGGACTGGGAAGGTTTATGATGTCTATGTGTCCCATATAGCTCCGATTACTCAGCCGTCGGTTGAAATCGTGACGTGCCTCCAGGCTGCAATTTCTTCCTGAAGTCGCTCAATCTTGGCCGAAACATGCTTCAAAGCATCGCTGCCGAGCAAAAGCTGCGTTGGCGGATTGTCGTTTTCAACGAGCTCAAGCACTGCCGTTGCCAGCTTGGCGGGATCCCCCAGCTGCTTGCCACTCACGGCCTGTCTTGCTTCTCGAATCGGATCAAAAAGTTGGTCGTAATCGGCGATCGAACGCTCCGTGCGGATCATCGAGCGACCAGCCCAGTCTGTTCGAAAAGACCCTGGGCAGACCGCGGTCACATGCACACCGAAAGGAGCCATTTCAGCGCGCATCACTTCCGATATGCCCTGCAGGGCGAACTTGCTGCCGCAATAATACGCGATGCCCCGCATCGTGATCATCCCCCCCATTGATGTGACGTTCACGATAAAGCCGCGACGTCGTTCGCGGAACTTCGGCAAAAATGCTTTTGCCACTGCGACAGCACCAAATACGTTGACGTCAAACTGGCGCCGCATTTCCTCAATCGGCGACTCCTCGAGGACACCCTCATGCCCGTAACCTGCATTGTTGATCAGGACGTCGACCGGTCCATGTTCTTCCTCGGCAAGACGTACGACACTATCGATGCGGTCGAACTCGGTAACGTCACACAGAACAGTCCGCACAGCAGGGAGAGCTTCAGCAAGTGTGCTACGCGACGCTTCAGATCGCACAGTGCCAATGACCGTATGGCCGGCGGCGGCGGCCGCGGACGAGATGGCCAGACCAAATCCGGAATTTACGCCTGTGATAAAAAACGTCTTCTTCAACATAATGTTTCACCTTTCATGGTTGAACTCGTTCATGACAAATAATATCTGAAGGACTACTTATCGATTGCGAAACCTTTTAATATGTTGCCAAATCCTATGAATTGTGCACAGAGAGAGCGCCTTCGCGGTGAGCTTGTTTCACGAGCGTCGCGGCTGGCCCCGCGCCACGGTTATAATCCTACCGGACTTGCGTCGGTGCGGATCCTTCGCTCGGAAGCCGAGCTTCACGATGTCCCCGTTCTCTACAAGCCCGGGGCGGTCTTTGTATTGCAGGGTCGCAAGGAAGGCATGCTGGACGGGGAAGTTTATTCCTATGACGAAGAGCATTATCTCGCCGTTTCGCTGCCCGTACCGTTCAGGATGACCTCACAGGCGAGCCCGGAACGGCCACTATTTGCAGTCTATGTCGAGTTCGATATGCAGATGGCAGCTGAGATCGCCATTGAGGTCGAGAAATACACGAAGTTGGCAAGCACCAAGGTCAAGAGCTTGCAATCAAGCAGGATGTCGACGGACCTCGAAGATGTGCTCCAGCGCATGCTGAAAGCATTTTGCAGTGCCGTCGAGACCAAGGTGCTAGGAAGCGCGCTGCTGCGCGAACTGCATTACCGGGTTCTTGTTGGCCCGCAGGGCGGCGCGCTTGTTGCTGCCCTCCAGCAGACAGGCGTATCGGGCAAGCTCATCCAGAGCCTGGCATGGCTGAGAGAAAACCTCAGTTCCGAGATCGCGGTTGCCGATTTGGCTAGCGCAGTCGGCATGAGCGTACCCTCTTACCATGTGCATTTCAAAGACCTGACAGGCAGCAGTCCGATGCAGTATGTTAAAGCCCTGCGGCTCCACGAAGCCAGGTTGATGGTCGCCCGCAAGAGTGCAACGATTTCACAGGTTGCGACATCCGTGGGATACGCGAGCGCTGCGCAGTTCAGCCGCGATTTCAAGCGTCATTTCGGCCGGACGGCATCGGAAGAAGTGCAATGGGTTCAGCGTCATCTCGGCTAAACAGCGCCAGACCACAGGAACCCGCGCTAGGCCATTGATGTCCTCGGAAAGGCCGCTAGCCTAGCCAACACGTTTTGGTCGATTTCCATTGTGAGGACTTGACAGTCAAGAACGGCCTTGAGTATAGCGAATTCATAGTTGCTATAGCAGCAGCCGTAGGCGTTACCGTCATCCAACGCATCCTTTGTCGGGAGGAGCCCAGCTGGGCAGTCCCGTCATCCAAGGAGCTATGGAATGACAACAATTCAATCATCAGAACCCGTTTACCACACGTCCGTCACCGGCTTGTTGCCAATTGTCGGGAGTGTTTTCCTGGGGTTTCTCGCGGTCGGGCTGCCGCTTGCAGCACTCCCGATTGAAATGCGCGACCACCTCGGCTGCAGCCCTGCAACCATTGGCGCGACGATCGGCCTCCAGTCACTTGCAACCCTTGCGACACGCCATCGAGCCGGGACGCTGAGCGATCAGCACGGACCGCGGAGAGCGGTACTTATCGGCCTGCCGGTGGCTGCTCTGTCCGGCCTCGCGTATCTCTTTGCGGGTTCCCTGCCTATTGGACCGGACGCAACACTTGCCATCCTGATCTTCGGAAGGCTTGTCATGGGACTTGGCGAAAGCCTGTTTCTTACCGGGCTGATGAGCTGGGGTATAGCGCGCCTTGGTGCTGACCGCACCGGCAAGGTTATGTCGTGGACCGGTATTGCGATCTATGCCGCCCTCGGTTCGGGAGCGCCTATGGGATTGGCGTTGCAGTCCGCCCTCGGATTCGTGGGTGTTGGCTGCGCCGTCGTCGTGGCGCCGCTACTCGCCGGGACAATTGCTGTCATGATGTCTCCAGTCGCGGCCGCTGGAGGCGATCGAGTACCTTTCCATCGCGTACTTGCGCTGATCTGGCGTCCGGGCGTGATCCTGGCTTTGTCAATGGTCCCGTTTGCCGTCATCGTTGCGTTTCTCGCTCTCGAGTTTTCGGAACGGAACTGGGCGGCCCAATCCGGCACTGCGCTGTTCGGCTTTGGTCTGGCGTATGTCTTGGTTCGACTTGTTGCGTCTGGACTGCCAGATAGATTTGGCGCGGCGCGCGTTGCCATCGGTTCATTGGTGTTCGAGGCGCTTGGACAGGTCACCATCTGGCTCGCTCCAAACGCAGCCTTTGCGGTTCTTGGAGCCACCCTGACGGGATTTGGATTTTCATTGATTTTTCCAGCGATGGGCGTCCTTGCGACCCGATCTGTTGCACCCGAACTACGTGGACGAGCGGTCGGAAACTTTATCGCTTTTGCCGACATCGCGCTTGGCGTGACTGGCCCGACAGTCGGATTTGCAGTGCAAAGGTTTGGAACGCCCTCGGCTTTCTCCATTGGTGCTCTTTCCACACTGTTAGCGCTGGCTCTGCTGAGGTCCGTGCGGCTAGGCCGCACCTCTTAAAGGCGAAACGCTGCAAGAGCCTCATCCTACTACCTCTACATTCATTCTCTGAAAATCCACTCGATCGACGAGCCGTCGATCCTATCGGCCAAATCGAAAGGCGATACTATGCAGATGACAGGCAACACCATCCTTATCACCGGCGGCACAAGTGGCATCGGTCGCGCGCTTGCTGAAGCGTTCTACGATCGAGGGAACCGTGTAATCGTCACCGGGCGACGTCAAAACCTGCTCGACGACATCGCAGCCAACCGACCTGGAATAGTCGGCATGACACTTGACCTCGATGACCCAACTTCTCTTGCCAGGCTGTCGAGCGCGGTCCTCAATCAATTTCCGGAGCTCAATGTCGTGATTGCAAACGCCGGTATTTCGCGTGCAGAGGATATGCGATCTGCAAGTTGGAATCCTTCGGACGCCGAGGCAATCGTCACGACAAACATTCTGGGCGTCATCAGAGTGGCAGCGGCATTTCTTCCCATTCTCAAAACCAGACCGAATGCCACCTTCATGGCGACGAGCTCGGCGCTCGCTTTTCTTCCCCGCGCCGACTTCCCGACCTACTGCGCAAGCAAAGCTTTTTTGCACTCCTGGTTGACGTCGGTCCGTCACCAACTCCGGAAGGTGCCTGTCGAGGTCCTGGAGCTCTCGCCGCCATACGTGCAGACCGAACTGACCGGCTCAGACCAGGCCTCCGATCCTCGAGCAATGCCGCTAAGCACTTACATAGCCGAGCTGATGGGAATGCTTGATCGCCAGGATCATTCGAAGAGCGAGCTGCTGCTTGAGAAGGACCATGCTCGCAGATGGGCGGAACGTGACGGCACCTACGATGCAATTTTCGCAGCCATGAATCCCTGACGCATCGAACGCCGGGCGGGCTTGAAATTCGCCCGGCATTTCGTTGAGCTTTGTTGAGTCCAGATAGCAGTGCGCCTATTCCAGAGCAACACCATGGTCCCCAGTAGAAGAGGCGCCCGCATCCCTGAGCAACAAGACGAGCGGCATTGCGCAAATCGAAAGGAACATCAGCAATTTGAAGTCGTCGATATAAGAGATCACCATAGCTTGGAAGGTGATCATGCGGCACCGTCACGTTAACCGAACGTCGATCAAGATGTGGGATTTGGCGGCATGCCCTCATTCGCCCGTGCCCCTCTTTATCGTCGTCACCGATTTCCAGCGGACGTGATTGCCCATGCCGTGTGGCTTTATTTCCGTTTCCCGCTCAGTCTGCGCATGGTCGAGGATTTGCTGGCCGCGCGTGGCATCAACGTCTCTCACCAGACCGTGAAGCTGTGGGCGGAGAAATTCGGCAGACATTTCGCCAATGATATCCGCAAGCGATCGGTGGGCAGGCTCGGCGATAAGTGGCACCTCGATGAGGTTGTCATCACCATCGCGGGTAAGAAAAACTGGCTTTGGCGCGCTGTCGATCAGGATGGCTTCGTCCTTGACGTTCTGGTGCAAAGTCGCCGAAATACCAAGGCTGCAAAGCGTTTGATGCGAAAGCTTCTGAAAGGGCAAGGCCGCCCGCCACGTGTGATGATCACTGACAAGCTGCGATCCTACGCTGCAGCCAAGCGGGAGATCATGCCAGGCGTCGGGCATCGCTCGCACAAGGGATTGAACAATCGGGCAGAAAACTCCCATCAGCCAATCCGAAGGCGAGAGCGGATCATGACGCGCTTCAAATCAGCGCAACAGCTTCAGCGTTTCGTTTCCATCCACGATCCGATCGCCAACCTCTTCAACGTTCCCCGCCACGACATTCCATCCGTCCACCATCGTGAACTACGAGCAACGGCCATGCAGATGTGGAGCGACATCGCTCATCTCAAGGTAGCCTGATGCCGTGCCTCCCTGCCATCCTTTAACCGCAGGCCGATAAGTTTACAGTGCCCTCCTTGTTGATCAATGTGTGAAAGCCTAACCGAGACCTCTCCTCAAATCGCGTTCGGTTAAGGACGCCACCGTCCTGAGCATAAATCACCTTGCGGAGTGGGCGCCATCCAGACATGACGATGCCGGATGCGGCGTTTAAGCAACACAAAAATATGACATTGCTGTCACATTTCGTCACATATCGATGTTTCCTTGTAAATGGCCCGGGGCAAAGGCAATTTGGCGAAGAAGTCACGGTGCTTCGGATTGCGGATTAAGACGTGGTCTCGGATGAGACTTTCCGGTTCGATTATCGCACAAGTGCATATCAAGAATGGAGTTAACATGAACATCAAGAGTTTGCTTATCGGCTCCGCTGCTGCGCTCAGCGTAGTCTCCGGTGCGCACGCGGCCGACGCCATCGTCGCCGCTGAGCCGGAGCCATTGGAATATGTTCGCATTTGCGATGCTTTCGGCGCTGGTTACTTCTTCATTCCCGGCACGGAAACCTGCCTGCGGATCGGCGGAAAGGTTCGTACTGAAGGTCAGTGGAAAGACCCATACAATCGCGACAGCAATTTCGGCACGAAGTGGCACACCCGCGCAGAACTGAACGTCAACACCGCAACCGACACCGAATATGGTCCGTTGAAGACGGAGACCATCGTTCGCTGGGATTGGAACGACGGCGGCTCCACAAGTACCAACCTTCTGTGGTCCTACATCACTCTCGCCGGATTCACGGTCGGTAAGACGGACTCACAGTACAATCAGTTCATCGGCTATGCCGGCGATGTTATCCAGGACGACGTCATCTATGACGGTCCGTACGAATTGAACCAACTCACCTACAACTACGATAGCGGCACGGGCTTTACAGGCGTCATTTCGCTCGAAGACAGCAATTCCGGAACGACCACAAGTGCCTATGGCGGAAGCTGGCAATTGTCTGAGGCTGACCACTACGCGCCGAACGTCGTTGCCGGCGTCGGCTATAAGGCCGGTGCTTGGCAGTTCCGTGTCGTCGGTGGTTATGACTCCATCGTCGAAGAAGGCGCCATCAAGGCCCGTGTTGACGCCGATTTCGGCGTGTTCTCCGCCTTCCTGATGGGTGGTTGGAACACCGACGGTGACAAGCTCAACCAGTATGCCGGCTCGAACCAGAACGTCTCGGCTTGCACGACGTCCACAGGCGTTGTTCACGGTGCAGATTGCGGCTGGGGTGACTGGGCAGTTTGGGGCGGCGTTGGCGTGCCGGTCAATGACAAGCTGAAGTGGAACCTCCAGCTCGCCTACACGGATTCGAAGATTTTCGAGGCGACCACCAACGTCAAGTTCAACCCGGTCAAGAACCTCCTGATCGAGCCGGAATTGACCTACGTTCACTACGACCTGCCGGGCGACGATACCGTCTCGGGCATCCTGCGTTTCGAACGGACGTTCTAATACGATCTGAATTGGTTTGACCTCCATTCAAAGAGCAATGGGCCTGGTGTTCGCACTGGGCCTTTTTCGTTTAAGCTCGGCCGGTTCTGAGCAGTTGCAGCGTTTATTCGCAATTGCGAACAGAGAATTCAGAACGAGAGTCGCAGAGTTCTCGAACCGTCACAAATCTGATGTGCAACAAGGAATAAGGGGTTTCCATCGACAGAGTTTCGGAACCGACTGAAGGAAACCCTTATGAAGAAGATCATCTTGTTCGCGGCAATTGGCCTGTTCTCCACCCACGCGATGGCCATGGAGTCCTACAATTCCAAATCGCTGAGCTGCTCGACTGTGCATGAAAAAATCGCCAAGGAAGGCTCAATAGTGCTGAAATACCCGTCGTCGAAAGTCGCGGGTATGAACATGTACTACCGCACGGTCTCCAATTCGACGGCATGCCTCGGACAGGGCGCCATGGCCAATGCCAGCGTGCCGACTAGCGACGATCCGAAATGCAAGATCAAGACCTGCAGCTTCGCTACCGGCAAGGGTCCGAACAAAAACCACTAACACGGACCGGTCGCTCGTTGGTCAATTGATCCGGCCAGCGTGTCGATATCTCGTTATCGCGGCTGGGGGAACTTTCCCCCGGTGGCACGATGACAAAAATCTTGCCAGGGCGCAAAACGAACTGTTGATCGGCGGGCTCCATCATGCATGTGTTAGAGACCGTCGACTACCGATTGCGTTCGAGGTCGACATGTGCCGATCGGGCGGCTCGCTTTCCGCAAACCAAGGCGTTATTCCTATCTTTGTTACCTTGAATCCCCTCCTATTCGAGTGATGCAGGCTTCCGGTCCGCCGGCGGCTTGCAACACTTCATCTCGGTCTTTTCAGCAGTCAGAAATCTTTTCGTCCCGCCGCACCGGAAGCACTCCGCTCTCGCCACCCCCATCCACCGCATCCGCGCAATGGCGGAGTGGAAAGCCGTGACCGGCGCAGTTGCCTGATTTTAATGGCAAGCGTCTCGTCCGGCTTCGGTCAAACAACCTGACATCACCGTCTGACCTCATCAGGGCCATGCGCGACCTCGCTGAGTAAGATCAACGAAGCGGGCGAAGAGCTTTCGCCCCTTCCAATTTCACGCTTCATGAACGCCTGCTAAGAAGTGCCTGCCGAACTCCCTGGACGCTGTTGTAGTACTTGGGAGAGATCTTGAGTCGCTGAAGGGATCCGCGCGTGCACCGTCGCGTAATAAGCCCCGATTGCCCTGAATAATCCCGGTGGCGCAACCAGCCCGCCATCGTGATTTGAGTCGGAAAACCAAAGGCTCTTCGAAATCCAGGAGGAAACTTGGGTCTCAGCTCAAGCTAACTGTCATCGTCGTCGAGTCGGGTTGGCGGGTACCTCTTAAGGTGTGTCAACAACCTCCTCGCATATCCAGGGAGCTCCAGTTCATGCCGCACGCACAGAAAGAGCATTCGGTCAGCCCAGGCTTCCCCAATCTCCAAGATCCGGAAATCGATGAATTTGCGGTAGCGTTGCGCGGCGCTGTCGGGGACGATGGCTACGCCTGCACCGCTCTCTACCATGCGAGCTATGCCTTCAAAACCGTTCATGCGCATACGCACCTTGATGTTGCGGCCAAGTTCCCGGGCCAGGCGGACTAAGAATTGCGATAGAGCAACCGTCTCGGGCATGCCGATCATTGGGAAATCGAGGATCCTTGCATAATTGATGCTTGCTTGCGTTATGAGAATGTCGCGCGGGGCGATCAGCACGAGACGATCCGGCACGAAGTGCCACCGCTCCAGACCCGTCATGTCTGCCGAGGCGGCGACGATACCAATATCGGCTTCACCGTTCTTAAGCATGGTCACGACTTCATGACTGGGCCGGTCACTTACATCGACGCTGATGTCAGGGTTGGCGGCGAGGAAGGTGCCAAGCGCCCTTGGCATGTGTTCTGCAAGCATGTTGGTGTTCGATAACAGCCGTACCCGACCGCTCCGACCCTCCGCGAACTCGTCCAGTTCGCTTTCAACCCGGCGCGCATCGTCGACAATCTTGCGGGCGTGGCTTGCAAACATATCGCCTGCAAGTGTGGTGCGGATGCCGCGGCCGGTGCGCTCGAATAGTTCCACACGGAATGCCTCTTCCAGCCGGCGGACACGGGCGCTGACCGCCGCCACGACAATGTTGTTCTCGGCGGCGGCGGCGCTAAAGCTACCATTGTCGACGGCAGCCAGGAAAATTCGCAAGTCTGTGAGATCGAACTTCATGGGAAGCTTTCATATTTGGTGAAATCAGCTTTTAAAAAATACCGCTTCTCAAAGCTAGATATAACTGCGTATTATCTTAGACAAGTCGCCCATAGCGACACATCGTCTCGCCCTCCGATCCGGTGAAGGATCGTAAAAGAGCATTTTAGCTCGTCTCTTCAGAGATATGCGGCATCCCATTTGATGTGCGTCTTTATGTGTCGCGACGACAAGGCGGTGGTTTGCGCGTGGGAGGCAGGCGCAAACTCCTCAACATGTTATTCACGCCTGATGAAAGCATCTGGTATGCCCCCGTACTGCGGTTCGTCCGAAAGCCTATCCGTCAGAGCATTTTTCTCCGGCTATTCCCGCACCGTCCGGTCGGTCTTGATCGGCCTGCTTGCTGCGAGCAGCCTCGTGGGCACGGCCTACGCCCAGGATGCAGGCGGCAACCAGGCAGAGTTGATCGCCCGCGGCCGATATCTAGCAAAGGCTGCGGACTGCGCGGCTTGCCACACTGCGCCGGACGGAGGAGAACCCTATGCAGGCGGATACGGTATCCAGTCGCCGCTCGGTACGATTTTGTCGACCAACATCACACCATCCAAGGCCAACGGCATCGGTGACTATAGCGAACAAGATTTCGCGCGTGCAGTCCGGGCCGGCATCACCAAGGATGGCACGCACCTTTACCCGGCCATGCCCTACACGGCCTATGCGAAGCTCAGCGATGCCGACATTTCGGCGCTCTACGCCTACTTCAAAAGCGAAGTGAAGCCGGTTGATCAGCCTTCGAAAGAAACAGAGCTTCCCTTCCCCTTCAGCATCCGTTCCTCAATGGCCGCGTGGAACATGCTGTTTCTGTCCAGTGACCGGCTTCAGCCGGACGCCTCCCGGTCAGCCGAATGGAATCGCGGTGCCTATCTCGCCGAAGCGCTGGAGCATTGCAGCACCTGCCACTCGCCACGCAATCTCTTCATGGCTGAGGACGCCGGCAGTGGTCTTTCAGGCGGCACCGTCGGTCCCTGGTCTGCACCGAACATCACCTCGGACAAGAAAAGCGGCATTGGCGGCTGGTCCGATGCGGAATTGCTCCAATACCTGCGGACAGGGCACGTGGCCAGCAAGGCGCAGGCGGCAGGCCCGATGGCGGAAGCTGTCGAACACAGCCTGCAGCATCTGACCGATCCGGATCTGAAAGCGCTGGTTACCTATCTGCGCGGCACGAAGCCGGTCGGATCCGGCGACAAGCAACCTCGCTATACCTTCGGTAAGCCATCCGCAACGGAACTGAGTTTGCGTGGAACGGCGGGACTAACGCCCGCGGAAAACGGCTTCCACGTTTTCAGCGGTGCCTGTGCCAATTGTCATCAGGCTGATGGCGGCGGCAATGCGCGCTATCCTTCGTTGTACAATAATACCGCAACTGGCGCCAACACCCCCGAGAACCTGATTGCGACCATCCTGTTCGGGCTCAGCCGTACCGTCGACGGCGTCACCATCTTCATGCCGGCCTTCGGCACGGATGCGTCCTTCACGGATAGGCTGTCGGATAAGGATGTCGCAGATGTCAGTAATTACGTTCTCAGCCAATTCGGCAATGCGGCCCTGAAGGTGGTGCCCGCGGATGTGGCACGCGTTCGCGAAGGAGGCAGCAAGCCGTTTATAGCCGTGGCCGCCCCCTTCATCGCACCGGCTGCGGTGGTCGTCGCGGCGATCGTGCTGCTGCTCATTGTCTCGGCGGTGGCACGTGGCCGGCGCCGCGCCGCAACCGCCTGAATTTGAACGTTTCCGCTTATGACTGCCTTCGAGGACTTCAGCGATGACCACAGAACGTGCCCAAACAGGCTCCTTGATGGGGCACGCCCTTCCCAGGCGCGCGCTGCTGCGCGCCACGGTGGGTGTCGGCGGCCTGGTGACGCTCTCCTGCTTCATCAGCCCCTCCTCAGCCGCAGCAGCCGATGATGAGGCTCAACGTTTTACTCTGTTGTCGGAGTTTCTGACGGGTTACAAGCTGGATCCGGTGCTCGGTGCCCGCTATCTGGCGGCGCTCGCAAAACGCAACAAGACGTTCTCGTCCGACATCTCCGCGCTCCAGCATGTCGTCCAGCAATCCGGTGTCGCCGATATGGATGCCTTTCTGGCATTGAAGCTCGCCGACCCCGACATGATGAAGACAGCCACGAAGATCGTCTCTGCCTGGTATCTCGGCGTGGTGGGCGAGCCTGAAGACGCAGAGCTCATCACCTATCGTGAAGCCCTCATGTATCGCCCGACCAAGGACATCCTTCCCATCCCGACCTATGGTCCCGGCCCGAATGCCTGGGGACCGAAACCCGACAGCAAGATCTGACAGGAAAAGATAATGGCTAACGACGCATATGATGCGGATCTGATCGTCATCGGCTCGGGCGTTATGGGTGGGCTCGTCGCTGCGAGCCTTGCCAAGGCCGGCAAGAAGGTGATCATCTTGGAGGCCGGTCCTCGCGTCGACCGTCGCGAGATTGTCGAAACCTTCCGCAACGCACCGGTGAAGCTTTCGCTTGCCAATGCCAAGCTGCAGGGCGCCGGTTCCCCCTTCCCGAGCTTGCCGCACGCCCCCTCGACCTATGGCGATTACCTGCAATATGAAGGGCCGGTGAAATACAACACGTCCTACTTGCGCGTCGTTGGTGGGACGACCTGGCATTTTGGATCGGCGCTCTGGCGTATGATCCCCAATGATTTCAAGATCCGGTCGCTCTATGGTCGTGGACGCGACTGGCCCATCGGCTACAACGATCTGGAAGCCTATTACAACAGGGCAGAACTCGAATTGGGTGTCACCGGCCTCGATGGCCAGGACGAAAGCGGTCAGGGCGGCGGCCCGATGCCGCCGCGCTCTATGCCCTTCCCGATGAAACAGCTGAATTCCAGCTACATGTTCCAGAAGATCTCCGAAAAGCTTTCGGTCGGCGGCTTCAACCCCGTGCTGGAACCTCACGGCCGCGCGTCACGTCCATATGGGCGTCGCCCGGCCTGTGGCGGCAACAACAATTGCAATCCCGTTTGTCCGATTGGCGCCAAATACGATGGCTCTATTCACATCGACGAGGCCGAGAGGCGCGGCGCCAAACTGCTCGACAACTCGGTCGTCTACAGGATTGAGGCCGGCGACGACGGCACGATCACTGCCGTCTGGTACAAGCGGCCGGATAATTCCGAGCACAAGCTGACAGCGCGCTACTTCGTGCTCGCGGCGTATGGCATCGAGTCAGCCAAGCTTCTTTTGATCTCGACTTCGCCCAAATATCCAAACGGCATCGCCAACTCCTCCGATCAGGTCGGCCGCAATCTCATGGATCATACCGGGATCAGCATGAACATGTTGACCAAGGAGGACATGTGGCCGGGTGAGGGACCGACCGAACTTCTCGTCTACCTTAACCAACGTGATGGCGCGTTCCGCAAGGATTATCCGAGTTACAAAATCAAGGTGCGAAACACCGTACCGACCGCCCAGATGACGGAGGGGTTCATTAAGAAGGGGCTGCTCGGCTCGAAGCTTGATGCGGAAATCCGAAAATATTCTGCCCGTTCGCTCAACTGGGCGATCGATTTTGAGCCGCTCCCGCTTTCCGAAAACCGAGTGACGCCGTCGAAGACCAAGTTCGATGCACTCGGCCTGCCGGTCCCGGTTCTCTATTACAGCGTGACTGATTACTGGAACGCGGGCCGCGACCGAGGTCTCGAGGATCTCAACAAGATCGCCCAGCTTCTCGATGCGGAGGTCCTTTCGACCGACGTGAAGTGGCAGAACCGCCAGCATGTCATGGGCACCACCCGTATGGGTGACGATCGCAAGGATTCGGTTGTCGATCGCGATTGCCGCACCCACGACCATCGCAACATATTCATCGCAGGCACCAGCGTCATGCCGTCGGCATCATGTATGAACCCAACATTGACAGGTGCGGCCCTCAGCGTCCGGATTGCTGACACTCTGCTCAGGGAGATTTGAAAATATCAAAGCACTAAGTTGGTATTAATGAGAAAAATTTCAATCTATTGCTTTCGTTGTGATATTGTTAATATTCAATTGTAACAATAATTACGTATATATCTCCGTCAACAACGATTTGTGATGAATATATATTTCGGTATATCAAATTAATAGGGACGTCGTTGAATTTCACTCGATATTGATCTATAACTTACATTGCGACAACATTGACCTCGCATGTGATTTCTCTGTAGATCTGGAATGGTGGCGGCGGGCCGAACAGCCTGGTGGATCTGATGTCATTTCTGAAAAACGCGAGTATCCAAACGAAAGTCCTGTCGCTCCTGATTCCCGTATCGCTGGTCGGCATCGGAGCAGCATCAATCCTGTCGAACGATTTCAAGCGGGCAGATGGGATTTACGCAGAGTTCGTCGCCAAGGACAATCAAGCCGAGGTCGATATGGTCGCGGCGACACGAAGCCTGGTGGCAACTGTCTATGCCGCCCATGAAATGGCGTTCTATGCCCCGACCGATCCTGCCTATAAAACGGCCGCGGCCTTCTACAACGAAAATGCCGCGAGCCTGATCTCCCGCATGGAGCAGGCCAAGAAGGGGCGCCCTCAGGATGGCCTCAAGATCGACGGCTATATCGCCAGGGCGAAACCCTTCATCGCGATCACGGACGCTGCGACCAAGCCCGGGACTGCGGAGGCGGAAGTACGTAAGTCCCTCGCCTTGGCAGACCACCAGATGCCACCGCTTTTGTCCGACATGCGCGATCTTACAACGTCGATGAAGGACAATATCAAAGCGCGGTCCATCGAACTCGGCGATCAGACCAATTCAACGATCCTGACTTCGCTGGTGACGCTCGGCGTCATCTTCATCGCCAGCCTGCTCGGAGCCGTGCTGATATCGTCCCGCGGGATTGCCGGTCCGATTGTGCGCCTGAGGGAACGAATGACCGCGCTGGCCAATGGGGATACGGAAGCACCGGTCGAGGGTCGTGACCGCCGCGATGAAGTCGGCCAGATGGCAGCGGCTGTGGCCGTATTCCGCGACAACGCCCTCGAACGCCTACGGCTCGAGCAGGAGGCCGATGCAAATCGCATCCTGTCGGAAACGGAGCGATTGGCGCGCGAAACACAAAAAGCCAAAGACGATGCCGACACCCAGTTCGCCGTGGAACAGTTGGCGCATGCCCTCAGCAGCCTTGCCGAAGGGGACGTGGGGTACCAGATCGAGGTGCCGTTCGTGGCTCAGCTCGATGGTTTGCGCGTCAATTTCAACAACTCAACGGCCAACCTGAAGCAGGCGCTTCTCGATGTCGGCGCCAATGCGCGCAGCGTCGATGCCGGGGCGAGCGAGATTCGTGCATCTGCTGACGATCTGTCGAAGCGGACCGAACAGCAGGCATCGTCGGTGGAAGAAACCTCCGCGGCCCTTGAACAGATCACCACGACAGTCAAGGACTCCAGCAAACGTGCCGAAGAAGTTGGGCATCTGGTCGCTCAAGCTCGTGCTGGCGCAGAGAAGTCGGGCCAAGTCGTGCGCAACGCGGTAGTCGCTATGAAAGAAATTGAGCGATCTTCAGACGAGATCACAAACATTATTGGCGTCATTGACGAGATCGCATTCCAGACGAACCTGTTGGCGCTAAATGCCGGTGTCGAAGCAGCGCGTGCCGGTGAAGCCGGTAAGGGGTTTGCCGTCGTCGCGCAGGAAGTGCGTGAACTGGCACAGCGTTCCGCTCAGGCCGCCAAGGAGATCAAGGCGCTGATTGTCACGTCTGGCAATCATGTGCGTTCCGGCGTCACGCTTGTCGATGAGACCGGCCGGGCACTGGAAGTCATCGTAGCCGAGGTGCAGGAGATCAACAGGCACGTCGATGCGATCGTCGAAGCATCCCATGAACAATCAGCCGGACTCCACGAAATCAACAGTGCGGTAACCGAGATCGACAGGGGAACGCAGCAGAACGCTGCTATGGTGGAAGAACAAACCTCAGCAAGCCACAGCCTCGCACGCGACGCTGCGTCGCTCAACCAACTTTTGTCGCGGTTCCAGTTGGAAGACAGAGTTAGAGAGCGTTCTTTCAGCCAGCCCGTGAAGAAGCCGGACTATACAAAGACAGCTGCCTGAGAATGGATATAGGCTGGCTCGCAGTTTTCTGATTTCATTTCGGTTGTCGGCGTGGTTCCTCCCCCCGAATTCATCGGTGCGGGGGCGTCGCCTTAAGCTGGGACAGGGTGCGGTGGAATAGAGCACGCTCCCAAAGGGATGCGCTGCGACCTCACCAGCCGTACGAATAACTGCAAAAGCCTCGACATAGTTGGCCTCGTTGACGCCTTCCGATGCCAGCACCGCTTCATAAGAACAAAATAGGAACAATCTATTCAGAAGGAGAGCGCCCGGGAGGCTCGCCCGGATATGATTTCCGTCGCTATTGAAATCTTAAGGCGCTCAATATATATTCCGACGTATCGGAAACTTTTTTGGAGATCGCCATGATGGCCATAGCAGAAATGCTGAAGGCAACCGAGGCCGCCGTGGTCTCGCGAGTTAGCCTTCGTGAAGTCAATCGCGTGATCGACGAGCATATCATCCCGGATTCATTCGTCTCCCTGGACAATGGTCGTCATGTGCGCGCTGCGGCATGTTGGATGATTTCGTTCTACTTTGACAGTGCGAAGCGACTGACGGCAGAGGAACGGTTGAATACAATCCGCGCTGCCGAGAAGCGGCTGCTTGGCAAGCATATGAACGAATGGTCGTTGCTGCTTCTTCAGGACTGGACGGTCCACAACGAGTTTCTGACGATCGACCTCGCCCCCTTCGTACGAAGGACGGCCGAGCGGTTGGACGAACTTGAGGCGGCGCGTGATATAGTGACGGCTTCTGATGACATTCTCGGCGGGGCCCCCGTGATTCGGGGAACCCGCATTCCTGTCTACGACATCGCTGCATCGGTGACGGCAGGTATTCCGACGCAGCGCATCCTTGAGGCCTATCCCGGTCTCAGCGAACACCAGATCCGGCTGGCATCGATTTTTGCGGAAGCGAATCCACCACGAGGTCGGCCGCGTTTGGCCGGAGACATTCCGGAAGAGGCCGTGATCGTCACTGATCGACGGATTTCTCGTCGCAGGAAGGCGGGATGAAATTCCTTGTCGACGAATGCCTGAGCCCGGAGCTTGCGAAACGAGCGATTCAAACCGGTCACGAAGAAAGCAGCCATATCACATGGATGGGGCTTTCCGGTCGTAAGGACTGGGAGCTGAAACCGATCATCATCGATGGTGACTGGACGTTCGTTACGAAGAATTCAGTCGACTTTCGAGGGCCAAGAGAAAACCCAGGCTCCAAGGGTCAATACGCTGATGTCGCCATCCATGCCGGACTCATTTGTCTCAATGGGCCCCCGGGCATGGATCTCGATATGCAGTTGGAGCTCTTTGAAGAGGCTTTGTCCGAAATTGGAGTCATCGATGATCTCATCAACCAGGTACTGGAAGTAACGGCTGAGGACGACGACACATTTCGTGTCCGCAGATACTTCCTGCCTGCTGATCCTATATAGCTTGGCAACTGCTATCTGGCTGCGGAAGGTTCTTTACTCTTGAAGGGATAAGAACTTGCGGCCTGCTATGTCGTCGATGATCAACGCTCACAATGTAAATAAATCAATTGCCTAGAATTCGGCTGCCTCAGAAAGCGCTGTGAAATAACTTGAAATGCCCTTCGAGAGGGCTTTCACGGTGTGCAAAGAAGTGATGGATCGAGCCTCCGATTGGCCTGCAAATCCAATCACCCTGCGGTAGACGGTTTCGTGCCTTTCCGATTCTGACGGCCTTTGCGGAGATTACATCCATTATTCTCCGTATTAATGCGGAGAATAAGCTTGCTATTCTCCGCAATAAGGGCCTACTTTAAGATATGACATATATTTGGCAGTCTCCCAATTGGCCAGCATTTCAATGGCAGTCAGACGAGCTTGCGACCAGTCTCACGACCGTCCGCCTTGATCAAGGCCGCCTCATCGGTCGTGTGGAAGGTCTTGGTTTTCGCGCCCGCGAAGCGACATTCCTGCGAGCTCTGACAGATGACGTTGTCAAATCCTCGGCGATCGAGGGCGAACGACTGGATGAGCAACAAGTCAGGTCGTCGTTGGCCAGGCGACTTGGCATAGACATTGACGGCTTCGTGACCCCCAACCGCTCAGTCGAGGGCATCGTTCACATAACCCTTGATGCTACGATCGACTGTTTCAAGCCGTTAACGGCCGAACGCCTCTTTCAATGGCATGCAGCCCTATTTCCAACTGGCCGCAACGAATGGGGACAGAGGCTTCGCGTCGGCGACTGGCGGGACGATTCCGGTGGCCAGATGGAAATCGTGTCCGGCGCGTTCGGACACGAGAAGGTACACTATGTTGCGCCACCCGCCGACCGCCTGGAGGTGGAGATGACGGCCTTCCTCGATTGGTTCAACGGATCACAGGAGATGGATCCTCTCGTTAAAGCAGCTATCGCCCATTTGTGGTTCGTGGCCATCCATCCGTTCGACGACGGCAATGGCCGTATAACCCGTGCGATTGCCGACATGGCCCTTGCGCGTGGTGGCGGCGGAGCTCAACGGCTATATTCCATGTCGGCAGCGATCGAGAAATCGCGTACTGGCTACTACGAAGCTCTACAATCAATAACCGCCAGAGAGGAACTCGATATCACGAAATGGGTTCACTGGTTTCTGGATCGTCTGGGCAATGCAGTGGGGGCCGCATTGCTGACCCTCGACAATGTCATACTCAAAAACGAATTCTGGCAAGCTCATGCCGTGCATGATCTCAATCCTCGGCAGTCCAAGGTTCTCAATCGGTTGTTGGAAGGGAATTTCGACGGGAAGCTCACATCGACCAAGTGGGCAAAATTGACGGGTGCATCTCAGGACACGGCCTCGCGTGACATCGCAGACCTCTTGGCTAAAGGCATCCTGCGCAAAGGGGAGGCCGGTGGCCGCAGCACGGCTTACAAACTGGTTTTAGATGTCTCCACAGGCGGCCGAACCCGATCCGAGTAAGATCGAAAGAATTCCTTGAGCGGACCTGTCGTTCTTGCACCACCATCTCCAGCAATTGGAGGCGCTCGCTTCATCACTTCACGACCTTGACACTGATCCTTGTGAGCGTGGACCCGATTCGGAATGTAGCGTAGTCCTTTCCAGTGAAGCCAGGATCAGGATGATAGATTAGCCCTCAATTCCCGAAAAGCCTCCACAACTTTAGTCGGCGATCTCAGTTCATCAGATGATCGCAAGCCGATACGCGACTATTTCGTGAACGTGACGTTCCAAACGTTCCGACTTTGGGTAGAAGCCGTATAGTCAGCGACATCGGCTCGCTCGGAACCTGAGCTACTCCTGGAAGTTATATCCCTAGAAGGAGAAGCTGCCATGATCCGCAAACTAAAATCGGGTGAATATCGTCTTTACTCACGCAAGGTCGATCCCAAGACGCACAAGCGCAAAAACCTCGGAACCTTCAAGAGCCGCGAGGCGGCCGAAAAGCATGAGCGTGAAGTGCAGTATTTCAAGCACCACTAAATTCGAGCTGTCCGGTTTATTGAGTTGGAGCAAAGGAGATTAGCTATGACGCGGCCTCGCAAATCCAAAATCCTGCCACGAGAAGAAGATGATCGCGACTATCAGGATCGAGACAATCGCGATGACTGGCCGTATTCGGATGAGAGCGGTTTGAGTTCGCCCGATCCGGAAAATCGAGAATACGGCACCACCCCGGCAAATTTTGACGAGGAACCCAATTCGGGCGTGATTAGGGATACCGCAGACGCGGACGGGCTCGAGGAACGACGGCAAATCCGAGCCTGATACCGGGGCCGATCGACTTTGAGAACGACCCGACGTAAAAACCCACCTCCGTTTGTCGATACCGGAGAGTGCGGTGATCGGCGGTCCGTCGTAGCGGAAGTCGCTGTCGTAGTCGTCCTCAATAATATAGCTGTCCGTCGACTCGGCCCACTTGAGGAGTGCCAGGCGGCGGTTGAGCGACATCATGACACCCGTCGGATATTGGTGTGACGGCGTCACGTAGAGGAGACTTCGCGAAGGATTCGGCAACAAGTCGGTGACGATCCCGTCATGATCGACCGGGACGGCATGGATTGGCAGCTTCTCTTTTTGGAAGAGCATCGACGCGCCGACGTAGCACGGATCCTCGATGCAAAGCTGTCGCGTCTGCTCGCGCAGTAGCTTCAAGACAAGATTGAGCGCTTCTTGAGCCCCCGCGGTGACGATGACCTGATCCGCAACGACATTCATACCGCGCGTACGGGTGAGATGTTCGCTCACCGCTTTTCGCAATTCCGGAAGACCTGCCGGATCGCTGTAGTCGGTGAGATGTCTCGTCCAGGCTGAAAGAACCTGCCCGATAATGCGTTTCCAGACGGTAATCGGGAAGGCACTCGAGGCGGGTCGACCCACCCACATATCAAGCTTCGGTCTGTTTTGGCGCTCGCCGCCAGGGGAGCCGGCAAAACAGATTAGTGGTTCCTCAATTCCCTGGGGTTCCGCATTAACAGGCTGCCGGATAAGATCATCACCTGTAATTCTGAGAAGATCGTCAGGCGGGATCGACGTCACGAAGATACCGGCCGTTCCGCGCGCTTCGACATAACCTTCCGATGCCAGCCGCTCATAGGCATTAATGACGGTGTTTCGGGAGACAGAAAGCTGATCGGCCAGAATGCGCGTAGGTGGGAGCCCGGTGCCAGCCTGCAGTCGACCATCCAGGATCGCGGTTCGGACTTCGTCGAAGATTTGACCCTGCAGAGACTTTTTGGCCGCACCGTCGAGGGAGAGAATAAGGTCCATGGTAGATCCCCGCACTCAGCAGTTGCTATAATTGCGCCAGTTAGTCTTTCCTCCCATAACCAGATTTTCGTTAAAAATCGCACGGAGTCAACTTTGGTGACATTAAAGGTACCGCGCAAGCCGCCCAAAACAGTGGCCAGTTAACCGCCGCGGATCGAGGACAGCTTTCGCTCCACTCTTGATGAGTTTCGAAGCATTTGACACGAACTTTGCTCGTGGAAGAATACGCACTGCCATCGTGGCTCGGGCCTAAAGCTGGCTGAATGCTGCCGCACAAGAACAGACCCGACTGGCGGTTTCCCAAACGGCGTGGAAAAGCTAATATCGCAATTAAACTTCTAATTTTGGTGATTCATTTGGATCGACTGCAAGCGATGGCGATGCTCGTGTCCTCGGTCGAGGAAGGGAGCCTGTCGGCGGCCGCAAGGAAAATTCGTGTCCCGGTCGCGACCCTCACCCGCAACGTCAACGACCTCGAAGCACTCGTTGGCACAAAGCTACTCGTCAGGACGACCCGAAAGCTCGAATTGACCGACGCCGGAACCGAATACGTCGCTTCCGCGAGGCGTATCCTCGAGCAAGTAGAAGAGCAGGAGCGACGCGCTGCCGGCGAGTTTACCGCCCCACGCGGCGAGCTTGTTGTGACAACGCCCGTTCAGGTTGCGCGACTGCGTGTTTTGCCAATTATCACTCAGTTTCTCAGCTTATACCCTGAAATACGCATCAAGCTCGTCCAGTCTGATCGCAACGTCGATCTCGTCGATTCACACACAGATGTCGCAATCCGGATCGGACGCCTGCGCGATAGCAGCCTGGTTGCGACGCGAGTGGGAACTTTGCGGGTGGTGGTCGCAGCCAGCCCGGCTTTCTTGGAGACGCACGGCGTCCCCAAGACGCCAGAGGAGCTAAGTGGTTATCCTTGTGTGATATTCGACAGCCCGTATCTGTCGCCGTGGCGCTTCCGCAACCCTGCTACGGGAGACATCTTTACAGTCGCCGATGTGCCAAGGTTACTTGTTTCGTCGCCAGACGCCGCCGCTGACGCAGCTATCGACGGTGTTGGAGCGACGCTCGTACTTGAGCACGACGTGGCCGACGCGGTGAATGCAGGTAAGCTGCAGTATATCCTGCAAGAGTTCGAAGTCGACCCGATACCGGTTAATCTGGTCTATCTTTCGCAAAATATAATGCCCGTCAAACTGAGACGGTTCCTCGATTTCGCTACACCGAAACTTCGCGCGGCACTGGCTGATTTTGGGCGCATCCCATCGGTTTAGCGGCGACAGCGCCGAGGACAACATTTGTAATCGTCCTGGAACGGACTGGTGGTCCAGGCCGTAAACTTCATAATGGCCGTTTCCATGGGCGGTTGTTTAAGATCGCGGATGTTGTCGTGCGAACTGCTATATCAGATTTTCTAGGGTCTTCATCGCCACGCGATTCGTGCCATCGGTCAGAGCAAAGAAGCCGAGCTTCAGCTTCGTCCGCAAGTGCCCGTCTTAGACGGCTTTAACTGAGTCCGAATTTAGCCTGCGCGAAAACAGGGCGTCCAAAGACGCGGTGGCGTTTTTCGCGCCATAATTGCAAGCGATCTTTTCAGACCAGGGCTTTGATTTCGAACTTTGCTGCGTGGGACCCATGGCAGCAGGTCGGAAATCTGGTTGGTCAATGTTCCCTCCCTCACCCGAGAGCGCCATCACCGCGACTGCATTACTTCTCGAAGCCAGAGGGGATTGGTGGCGTTGTTCGCGGTTGCCGCAAAACCGTGAGGCGCCCCATCATTTAATCATATTCCAGTTAGATGTTGTCCACATTTCGATAATTCATGTGTTTTCCAATTAGATGCATTGTCCCCCCCGAGCAAACCGCTCGTCAGCCCAAACGAATTCGAAGGAAGGAACTTGCGGTTGTTTTCGTTTTTCAACTTTTTCAAGCCCAGGAGGGTAAACATGAAGCTCGCAAATAAGGTCGCTTTCATTACAGGCGGCACCTCGGGTATCGGTCTGGAGACTGCAAAGCTGTTCCAAGCGGAAGGTGCAAATGTCGTTCTGGTCGGCTCGCACGAAGAACGTCTGGCCGCGGCTGGTAAGGAACTTGACGGCAACGCTTTTCTCGTTTGCGCCGATATCCGCAAGGTTGCCGATATCGAGCGCGCAGTCGAAGAAACCCGTGCTAAGTTTGGCCGCATCGATGTCGTATTCGCCAACGCTGGTGCCACGACTGTCGCACCGCTCGAAGCGGCAACCGAAGAATATGTTGCTGAAAACGTTGCGCTCAACTTCACCGGCACATTCTTTACGATCCAGAAGACGGCTCCGATCATCTCTGACGGCGGTAGCATCATCGTCACCACCTCGTTCCTGAACACGATCGGTTATCCCGGCCTCTCGATCCTCGCTGCCACTAAGGCTGCAACCCGCTCGCTGGTCCGGACCCTGGGCGCAGAACTGGCGCCGCGTGGTATCCGGGTGAATGCTGTCAGCCCGGGCGCGATCGCTACGCCCTTCTACGGCAAGATCGGCCTGCCTGATTCCGTCCTCTCGGAAGTCGCTGCAGGTATCACGCAGAAGATCGGTCTGAAGCGCTTCGGTGAAGCTGCAGAACTCGCAAAGGCCGTGCTCTTCCTCGCCTCTGCAGACTCGTCATACACGACCGGCGCTGAGTTGGTGATCGATGGTGGCCTGACCCAGTTCTGACGGCCTCAGTTTGAGCACCGCCAACTGACCCGTCATCCCGATAGTCCTTTTGGGATGGCGGGGTTACTCGCTCCTAGCGGACCGCCCTAATTTGGCGGTCGATCTCAAAATCCAACCGAAAACTCCCGCCGGAATAAGCCGACGCGGGGCGGGTATGACCCACTCCTAGTTGGGCCGGCCGCTTTGTTCACGGCCATAACACAGTTTCAAACAACCGCACGCCGGGGCGCCGCGCTAGCGGGCGGTTGGCTAAACCGCGGCCAGATCAGGAAGAATCTAATATGCCTGCAACCTCATCCAAAGTTACTATTGCTTTCTGCCATGGCCTTTGGGCCGATGGCTCTTGCTTCAACAAAGTCATTCCCGCACTTCAGGCTGAGGGCCACGAAGTGGTTTCGGTTCAGTACGGTCTCGACTCCTACGACGAGGATTTGTCGATCGTGAAGCGGACGCTGGACCGCGTCGACGGTCCTGTTCTCCTCGTGGGCCATTCCTACGGCGGCGCCGTCATTACTGGCGCAGGGATGGACGAACGTGTTGTTGGTCTGGTCTACATCACTGCCGTGGCTCCTGATGCAGGCGAAACCGTGCAGGGCCAGTTGAACCAATATCCCACTGAAATTTTCAACCACCTCGAGATGGAAGGTAATCGTGTCTGGCTGAAGTCCAGCGGGATGGAGTTCCTTGCAGGCGACCTGACAGAAGCCGACCAGAAGCTTGTTTGGGCAACACAGTTCGCGCCGGATGCGGAACTGATAGGCCAACAAAAATTGACAATCGACCAAGTTGCTTGGAGGCATAAGCCGAGCTGGTATTTGCTCGCCACCGACGACCGCACCGTGCATCCAGATCTGCAGCGCTGGGTCTCTGCTCGCATGGGCGCGGACCTCGTGGAGACAGCGAGCAGCCACGTACCTATGCTTTCGCAGCCGGACGTCGTGTTCGAAGTCATTCGAAAAGCCGCGGCGGCCGTAATGAAGGGGTGATTTCGTTATCTACGCCTCATAGGCCCTAGGGCGAGCACCTGATGATGTTCTCACTTGGGGCCGTGCGTATCGATTTGTTTCATTGATTGTCGCTGCACCAGGGTGTTTTGCGCAGTGCCTGGCTCACGATCCGCACGGCTACATGCGCAGAAGCAAGAAACTCCGCAAATCAAACTCAGGTTTTTCAAATGACCATCAAATCCAGCAGCTCCAGCTTTTCGCCGACACGCCGCGGTCTCCTCACCGCCGCTGCACTCTCGACGCTTGCCGTTCCCGCGTTTTCGAAGCCTTCGCAGAAGGTCTCCAACGTCTCCGGCGGGTTCAAAGACATCAAGGCGATTGCCTTTGATATTCAGGGTACGGTTGTCGATTACTATACCCCGTTCATGCGCACCACCGCCGGTATCTCGAAGCGTGGCTGCCCGTCAATCGACTGGCACGCCTTTCTGCTCGAATGGACGGCAGGCGCCTCGGCCACTATACAGAATATAGTTGCTGGAACACAGCCATGGATGCCCGCGGGGCAAATCTACCGGCAGGCTCTCGACAAGGTCATCGATCAACGAAACTTAACTGGTTTCATCGGCGAGGATGAGCGCTCCAAACTGATGTCGGTGTGGGGACAGATGGAGCCCTGGCACGATTCCGCCGAAGGAATTAGTCGGCTCAAGCGTAAGTTCACCGTATCGGCGCTGTCGAATGCTGGAATGGCCACAGTTATCTCCCTTTCCAAGCGTGGCCGATTGAATTTCGATGCGGTGCTGACCGGAGAATTGGTTCGCGCCTACAAGCCGGCTCCAGAGGTCTACAAATCGGCGAGCATATATCTCGGCTTCAGGCCGGAGGAAATCATGATGGTTGCTGCGCACGAGTGGGATCTTAAGGCGGCAAAGGAAGCTGGCTTCAAAACCGCTTTCGTTCCTCGTCCACTAGAGGTTGGGCCAAGTAGTAAGGCCGACGTGGTGGCCGATGAATCGACCGATGTCGTCGCAAAGAGCCTCGTCGACCTGGCAAGAATGGCCAGCGCGTAGGCGCTGGGGCCAGGGGCACGCTCTACGACAGTTCCGTCGGATGGCCGGTCAGGGCGCGACGAAACAAGCGTTTAAGTAAAAGTCAACAATCTCAGGAGTTAAATCATGACTGACAGGATTCCTCTAAGGTGGATGGTGGCCCGTCCCGGAGAGCAATTTTGCATCCCAGTATCGGCAGCAGCTACGGATGGACGATATTCAATCGTCGAGATCATCTCAGTCCCCGGAGACGCGACACCTCTTCACCTCCATAACAAGGAAGACGAATATGTCGTCGTCCTTGAGGGAACGGTGATGGTTGCCGTGGGAGAAAAAATCTTCAATCTAGCTGCTGGCGAATCTGCGATGCTGCCGCGCGGCATCCCTCACGCCTGGGGAAACCGAACGGAGTCTGATATCCGAATGGTCTTCGCCGTGACGCCAGGTGGATGCGAGGAAGGATTACGAATGATTGCAGAAGACGGCGTTGCAGACATGGTGCAAATTGGGGATCGCTTCCAGATTGAGGTGCTTGGCCCCGCTCCGTTTTAAAAATTCGGTCGGTGTTTGTCCCGTGGCCCATTAGCCGATCGATAATACGCAAAGACGCAAAGTGTTTCACCTCACCGCATCCATAGGACTAAAATCCATGCTCCTAATATACGCTTGAGTATCCGGCGCTGAAGCATTCTACTCGGCGTCCCTGAGGCAGTCGGCCCGCACACAGGGGTCCACGAGACGCTTGACGCTAGACTAGGCCCTTCACCTACGTAAGCACCGCCGCGAGTTTTCTTCCTCACGCTTCTATCGTTTGCATGGCCGGTTGACGTTCGTTCCCGGCTTCACACCATCGCTGGGCAGCGCAATCGCCGAAAGCAACCGAAGGTGATTGCTCTTGATAGTATTCGAACCGGCGAAACAGTCTTCTGCCAATAGGCCGTTGAAGCGCGCATACGACGGGACTTTTATGACTCTCTTCCAAGCAGCAGCGCCGCCTGGACACCACCCTCCAAAATCGCTTCAGCGGCAACAGGATCTGCTACGGCCCGTGCGTATTGAAGCGTCCCAACCATGAGCGTAAAAATCGCCGTTGCTCGTTGTTGGGCGATAGCAGCCTCGGAAATCGCAATGAGTGGCGTCAACACGGACAGGTAACTGTTGATCCCGTCTTCATATGTCTGCCTTGTCGATAGAGGCTGGCGGGAAATTTCCGGTAAAAGAGAGGCCGACGGACACCCACATGCGGGACTGTTCACGTGACCCATGCTGAGATAGGTCCGAAGTACGCGCTCTAGGTCGCCCCCGGATCGCACGCTCTCTTCAACCCGCTCTTGCAGCTCGCCTACCGCAGACGATACCGCCTCGCGAACAAGCTCCTCCTTCGACTTGAAATGGGGATAGAAGGCGCCATTGGTCAATCCGGCCTCCTTCATGATGCCGGCGATGCCGGCTGCTTCAATTCCCTCCTTGCGAAACTGCTTCGACGCAACCGCGAGGATGTGCCGCCGTGTCTCTGCCTTATGCCCCTTCTCGAACCGCATCTTTCCTTCCTCGCTCAATCGATCACGCTGCCAGCTAACACACCTTCGATCCGGTGTGCGAGACCCAGAAGATGTCGATCGCCATTAGCCGGAGCGTCCAGTTCAATGCCGATCGGCAGGCCGCCGCGCGAGGTGCCCGCCGGAATGCTGATGCCAGGCAGGCCTAGCAGGCTTGCCACCAACGTATGGTTTGCCAGAACCAGATCGTTGACCTCCCTTTCTCCTATCAGGAACTTCGCCTGCTGTTCGATGAGCGGCGCCGTGCAGGGCGTGGTCGGTTGCAAAATCGCTTGTGCTCCGTGTTCGGCAAAGGCCGCATTAAGACGCCGTTGAACTTTAGGCCTGCTGACAGTGAGTGCGTCCTGATAGGTTTCCGGCGAGGTCGCGCCGCCACCGTCCGGGAGGATCATGTAGCGCCATGCCCCCTGCAATTCGGGCTTCAGGCTGTCGACAACCCCCTCAAAGCTCAGCGGAACGTTGTGTTGTCGGAGAAACTCGGAAAGTGCGCCGATCGTCTCATGGAACATGATGCACCAGGTTGCGGAACTGGCCAAACCGCTGAAATCGTCGCCGAGGTCGACCTCGATTATCTCGGCGCCGGCACCCCGCAGTTGCTTCACCACTTCGCGGAAGCGCGTCTCGAGGTCCTGATCAATCAGATCGAGAAACTGCCGAGGCGCATAAACCAGCCGAACGCCTTTGAGGCCACTGACTTCAGTCGAGAGATCCGGGACCGAACCGCCGGTGACGACCTGGTCTACGAGCGCGCAGTCCGCCACGCCGCGTGCGATCACACCCGTCGTATCAAGCGTATGCGAGATCGGCGCGACGCCGCCGCGCGGCCATCGGTCCGTCGTCGGTTTGAAACCGACCACACCACATAGCGATGCTGGAACGCGGATCGATCCAATGGTGTCGCCGCCTAAGGATGCCGGCACGATGCCGGCGGCCACCGATGCAGCTGAACCGCTGGACGAACCACCCGAGACCCGATCACGCGACACGGGGTTCTTCACCTGGCCGAAGGCGGCGTTATGGCCAGTGAGCCCGAAAGACACCTCCACGAGGTTATTCTTGCCGAATACCAAAGCGCCGGCTTCCTTGATGGCGCTTACGGCTGCCGCGTCTTCCTGCGGGATGAAATTGGCAAGGGGCTCGAGGCCGAGGCTCGTCGGCAGGCCCCTTGTCAGATAGCTATCCTTGACGCCGAGCGGAACTCCCAGGAGCGGAGCCGACGCCCCGGCGGCTCTGGCCTTGTCCGCTGCACGGGCGGCAGACGGTAGCGTCGGATTAACGTGTCTGTGGTGAACGGGTTGGTATTGGTGGCAATGACCGAAATCTCTCCTGCTCATTTCAGACGCCACCGTTTTCCCGCCGAGATCATCGCCTATGCGGTCTGGCTCTATTACCGGTTTCCACTCAGCTTTCGAGACGTCGAAGATCTGCTGGCCGAGCGCGGCATTGAGGTCTCGTTTCAGACCGTCTCGGAATGGGCTGCGAAGTTCGGCCTCAAATTCGCTCATCAGCTTCGTCGACGGTCCCGCGGTCAATTTGCTGATAAATGGCAGCTTGATGAAATGGTGGTGACGATCAAGGGGCAGAAATACTGGCTGTGGCGCGCTGTCGATGCCAACGGCTACGTCCTCGATGCCCTGCTGCAAAGCCGGAGAAACAAGCGAGCCGCCCTTCGGCTGATGCGCAAACTGCTCAAGGGTCAGGGTACCACCCCACGGGTTATGGTCACCGACAAGCTGCAGTCCTACTCTGCCGCCAAGTCCGAATTGATGCCGGGCATCGAGCATCGGTCACATAAAGGCATCAACAACCGCGCCGAGAATTCACATCTTCCCGTGCGACGACGGGAACGGCGCATGATGCGCTTCAAGTCGGCGCGGCAATGCCAGCGTTTCATCTCGACCCATGGCCAAGTCGCCAATCTCTTTCTTCTTCACCGCAAACACTTGACCGCAGCAGATCACCGCCAGATTCGCTCCAACGCCAACGCAACATGGCGGCAGATCACTATGTCAATCAACGCGTGAAGGCTGACACGATGCCAGACGCGCACCCTGTCCCAGCTTAAGGCGACGCCCCCGTCCGATCGCTAGCATGGACGTCTCGCCGTAGCCATGAGCAAAAGCCCGTGTGATCCGGGTCTGCTCTGAAAGTTGACGGTTGCACCCGATTCAGCCTATCGGGGAGCAGTCTAACCTAAAAGAGAAGATCTCGATGACTTCAATTAAAAGGATGGTCGTGTTGCTGCTGGCCGCGGCGATATTCGGCGTTGGTGCTTATTTTAAAAACTTAGGATCTAACCAGAACGTGATCACAGGCGGCAACGTCAGTGCGGTGCAGGACAGCGGTCAGAAAAAGGTCAACACCTACGTTGACGCCTACAATAGGTTGATTGGCCATTATAGTTTCACCATGCTGTACGATCAGTACCGGGAAGCGCACATTGCTTCGGCCAAGGCGAGCGACAACATCGGCGGCGTCGATGATGGCAATATTCCCCAATCTCTAGACAAGCTTAAAGCAGCGCGTGCGATGTCCGGTGGACCGTCCAGTCTTGACGCCGCGGCTGATGACTTGATCACTTCTACCACTAAGGTTGCGGCGCACCTTGCCGACTTGAAGGTCTATTACAACAGCAAGAAGTACAAGGACGACGGCCTGGCATACGGCAAACAGCAGGATCCAGTGATGTTGGCAGAATTCAAGGCGGCAGACGAGTCGCTGACCAGGTTCAATGGCGTGCTCGATGGCGAATTGCAGCGCCGGGATCAGGAAGAACTAGCGACCCTGAAAAATGACAACCATATGCTGGCTTATGATGCCAAGCTCGCCTTGCTTCAGGCCAAGGAGTTGTTGCGCACGATCCGTGTGGCTGACAATCCGCAAGATCCGGCGTTGATTCAGAACGCCGATCTCCAAGTGGTGCAGCTCGAGAGCACATTGGGAGATCTGCGCAAGCAGGTCGCCGCAGCCAAGTCCGCGGTCAAGCCTGGCGGCGATTCCTCTGGGATCAATTCCGCCGATACGGTCTCCAACATGCTCACCGAGCTGGTCGGCAATTATCGTATGTTCAAGCAAGGCAAACTCTCTTACTTCGACAACATGGTCGAGGAGTACAACATAGCGATCAAGGCTGCCAACAATGGCATATACTGAACCACGATTGCAGGCAGCGGCTGGTCAGTATGGCACGTCTTGATGGTTGCCGTCGCGGTTTCGAGACGATTGGCGGTCATAACGCATCGCATATGGACTGACGGTTCCAAATTCCAGTGAGTAAAAGAACGTGGAGAGATACCGGTATGATCCAATGTCTAGGTGAGTACGCGTTTGGCGGTTGTACCGATCTTTATGACGGTCCGGACGTGAGTTAGATTGCATCACCTCGTCCTTCTAGTCCCATGATAGGAGAGCCAAGGTGCTCATCCCCAAGAGAAGCAAGGACCTGCAAATGGAGGTCGAAAGCGGATCAACGAAAACTTCAAAAGGAGCTTGGCGTGACCACGCCAAATGGCGACGAGCCAAATTCCGCGTCGAATAGTCGAGACAGTCGGATGACGTTCAAAACCTTTCCGTTCAATAGTCCATGATCTTTGCGCCAATTTTTTCTCTATTGGGCCTTTTTATTCTCTTCGCTCTGCCGTTCTTAGGCATTGTGAGCACGATTGTCCTCGTAGGCGGCGCCGTGGTGAGATTGATTGCCGGCAGTAGGGGTCGCCTACCCTCCCAGAAGGCGCGGGCATGGCTGTGGGCGTTCGGAGCACTCACACTTGCACTCGACCTGTGGACCGGCATTCTGATCTATGGCGCTATCGGCATCAGTCACGAAGTACATCAGCAAACGTTGAATCGAGCGGCGCGGCAGGACTTCATATTGGAACGTGACTTTCAATATGGCGAACTATGGATTCCGGCCGGAAGCCAAATCCAGCGGTACGACCCCTTTGATAACGGCGAGAAAGACCTGCCACATGCGTTGCGTGGCCTGCGCGCGGTCCATTTCCCTCACCAGGTACTGGTTGCGGGTGTCAGCGCCATTGCGATGGAGGTTTCTCCAACTAGGCTCGAGCTGGCCACGGATCAAACCATTGGCCCTCTGTTTACATATAGGGCGAACGGGGAACTAATTCGCGACAGCCAGCTTGCGGCCGTTGCATGCAAGCAAGGACAGATCGCTAGGGTCAGGACCCATTGATTTGAATTGACGGCTATGATTCAGACGGGCGGATAGGAGCCTGACTGATGAGTAATTTGTTCTGGCTGACTAACG
>NZ_JAAZQI010000027.1:0-70722 GCF_012275345.1 Rhizobium sp. SG570
TTCCGCATCATGGTCGGTCTCGGCATGTTCTTCATCCTGCTGATGACGGTGTTCTTCTGGCTGTCGGCCCGGCGCAAGCTCGACCGCTATCCGCTGCTGCTGCGGATTGCCGTCTTCGCCATCCCGCTGCCCTGGGTCGCCATCGAACTGGGCTGGGTGGTTGCCGAATTCGGCCGCCAGCCATGGATCATCGAAGGCGTGCTGCCGACGGCTGCTGCCGTCTCCAATCTCGGCGCCGGCACCGTGCTTCTGACCATCCTCGGCTTCGCGGCGATCTATACCGCGCTGATCGTCGTCGAAATGAGCCTGATGGTGAAGGGCATTCGCAAGGGTCCGGAAGCGGACGACGAGCAGGAAGCCGGCCTCATCTCCCAAACCCTCATTCCCGCTGCGGAGTAACCTGCCATGATCCTTCATGAATTAATCGACTACGAGACCCTGCGCATCATCTGGTGGCTGCTCCTTGGCGTCTTGCTGATCGGCTTTGCCGTGACCGACGGTTTCGACCTCGGCGTCGGCACGCTTCTTCCCTTCGTCGCCAGGACGGATACGGAGCGGCGCATTGCCATCAACTCGATCGGCCCGACCTGGGAAGGCAACCAGGTCTGGCTGATCCTCGGCGGCGGCGCCATCTTCGCCGCCTGGCCGCCGCTCTATGCGGTGTCCTTCTCCGGCTTCTATCTTGCCATGTTCGCCATTCTGTTTGCGTTGATCCTGCGGCCGGTCGCCTTCAAATACCGGTCGAAGCGCGAAAGCGCCCGCTGGAAGGCCGGTTGGGACTGGGCGCTGTTCATCGGCGGCTTCGTTCCCTCGCTGATCTTCGGCGTGGCGGTCGGCAATGTGCTGCAGGGCGTGCCCTTCCGCTTCGATGACGACATGCGCATCTACTATGAAGGGTCGTTCTTCGCGCTTCTGAACCCTTATGCGCTGCTCTGCGGCCTTCTCTCGGTCTCCATGCTCACCATGCATGGCGCGGCCTGGCTGCAACTAAAGACGAGCGGCGATGTCGCAGAAAGAGCACGCCGTTACGGCAGTCTGGCGGCTGTGGCCGTGATCGTTCTCTTTGCACTGGGCGGCCTGTTTCTCTGGGCGGGGATCGACGGCTATCGCATTTCCAGCGCCATCGATGCGGCCGGCCCTTCCAATCCGCTGCTCAAGACCGTCGAGCACAGTCCAGGGGCGTGGCTTGTCAACTACGGTACGCATCCGTGGATGATGATCGCGCCGGTTCTCGGTTTCGTCGGCGCGGCCGCCGCCCTGCTTGCCATGCTGGCCCGGCGTGAAGTGACCGTGCTGTTGTTCAGCAAGCTTGCCATCCTCGGCATCATCTCGACGGTGGGTCTGTCGATGTTCCCGTTCATCCTGCCGTCGTCGCTCGATCCGCGCTCCAGCCTCACGGTCTGGGACGCGTCGTCCAGTCACCTGACCCTGTTCATCATGCTTGTCGTCACGGGCATCTTCCTGCCGATCGTGCTCGCCTACACTGCCTGGGTCTATCGGGTGCTGTGGGGCAAGGTCGACGAGAAGACGGTCAATGACAAGGGCGGTCACGCCTACTAACCTTCAAGGAGATTCCGCATGTGGTACTTCGCCTGGCTTCTCGGCTTTCCTCTGGCCGCCGCTTTCGCTGTCCTCAATGCCATGTGGTATGAACTCGTCGACGATCAGGCGAAAGAGAAAGCCTCCCAAAAGGGGCAATGATTATCAAGGCAACGCCAAATCGTTGCCCGGCCAAGCAGGAATGGCATCCCGGCTCGCGCCGGGCTGCCCCGGGACTGCCGCCGTCTGAGCGGCGTTTTCGCAAACTTGCTGTGCAGAAATGCCATCAATCTAGTTTTTGGTTCATTCAATTCTAGGGTTCTCTCGCTGAACGGAGCGTGTCAGCGACATGCCAGCTGCGACATTTGGTCATTCGTTGCCCGCAAAGTGGACGCGATGTTTTCGCGTGACGTGAGCCGCATGCAACAATATACGATCAATGTCGGTTGGATTTCTTTCCCCGTCCGATCATCATCGCGGAGCATGAAATGAAGAACTGGCATCCCGATCTCAGCCGCTCCTCAAATCCCCGATATATCGCCATTGCCGACCTGATCGAAATGGATCTGCGTAGCGGCGTTCTGGTGGTGGGCGACAGGCTGCCGCCACAGCGCGAGCTTGCGAAGCGCCTCAATATCGATTTCACGACGGTGGCGCGAGGCTATGTCGAGGCGCAGAAGCGCGGGTTGGTGGATTCCCATGTGGGTCGCGGCACATTCGTGACCGGTGGCGCCGACAAGGAGCGCCGTGGCTTCGTGTCAGATGCGGCGCCCGATCCGCGCCGCACCTCGATGGTCGACTTCTCGATGAACCTGCCGCCGGAGCCGAACGATCCGGACCTTGTTGCCCGCATGCGCGAAGGCATGTCCGCGGTGGCGACCAATCTCATTTCACTGCTGCGTTATCAGGGTTTCGGCGGCTCAAGCATGGACAAGGAGGCGGCTGCCGCCTGGCTCAGCCGCCGCGGGCTTGTGCCGTCGCAGGAGCGCATCTTCGTAACGCCAGGAGCGCATCCGGCCTTGCTCGCCATATTCGGTCTGCTTGCCAAGCCCGGAGAGGCGGTGCTGTCAGAAAGGATTACGTATCCGGGCATGCGTTCGATTGCCGCCCAGCTCCGGCTTAATCTCGCGGGCCTTCCGATGGATGAAGAGGGTATCCTGCCGGACGCCTTCGCCGAGGCCTGCGAACGGCTGCAGCCGAAAGCGCTCTATCTCAATCCGACGCTGCAAAATCCGTTGACGTTGACCATTCCGGAGAAACGCCGCGAGGCGATTGCGGCGATTGCTCGCGAATACCACGTGCCGGTCATCGAGGATGACGCCTACGGCTTCATTCCGCTGCATGGTCCCCCGCCGATCGCCGCCATCGCGCCGGATCTGGCCTGGCACATCGGCGGATTGGCAAAATGTATCGGTGCGGGGCTTCGCCTCGCCTATGTCGTTGCGCCGGATACGAAAGCCATATGGCCCTTCGTCAGCGCCATGCGAACCAACAATGTCATGGCCTCACCGCTGAATGTGGCGCTCGCAACCCGCTGGATAGAGGACGGCACCGCCGATGGCATTCTGCGCTTCATTCGCGCGGAATCGGCTGCGCGCCAGGCGATGGTGGCCAATATTCTGCCGGCCGGCAGCTACAATGCCGATCCGATAAGCTTCAATATCTGGCTGCCGCTGACCAACGGCTGGACGCGCTCCACGTTCGGCAGCCACATGCGCAACTCCGGCATCGGCGTCGTGGCGAGCGATGTCTTTACGGTCGACGGAACAGCGCCCGAGGCCGTGCGGGTCTGCCTCGGCGGCCCGATTTCACGCGAAAGATTGCAAGGCGCGCTGGATTTCATGGCGCATGCCCTGGAAGGCCCGCCGGAGATGGCAGCCTCATTTTTCTGAGTTCGCCCAGCTTCCCGAACGCTGCGATGGACAGGCGGCTCGCGACTGCGGGCGGCACACGCAATCCTCTGCTCCCGCTTCCGCTCTATTTACGCTGCGTCATTCTGCCGAATGGACAAACAATTCTCTTTCATTGCAATTACATTGTATGCATGCAATAATTCAAATTGAATGCATCATAACGCTGACTTACCGTTTGAAAGCGAGATTGCCATGGATACCGAATATCCCCCGCTGAAGCCGCTGCAGACCGGACTGAGATGCCGTTGCCCGCGTTGCGGTCAGGGACGTCTGTTCGACGGGTTCCTGACTCTGCGCAAGGAGTGCGAGGCGTGCGGGCTCGATTACTCCTTTGCCGACCGGCCGATGGGCCAGCCTTCTTCGTCATCTGCTTCGCCTGCATTCCGAGCGTACTTCTTGGTGTTTGGCTGGAGGTCGCTTATTCCGCACCGATCTGGGTTCAGTTTCTGGTGACCGGCCCCTTCATGCTGGCGACCTGCATTCCACCGCTACGGCCCTTGAAGGGTTGGTTGATCGCGAGCCAATATTTCTACAAGGCGGAGGAAGGCAAGCTCGTTCGTCTGCCTGCTACGGATGCACCTCAGAGTGTGAAATAAGTTTCGGGCCGCTCCGATCGAGAGCCGGTGCACATCATCGTCAGCTAACCGGAGAGACCGCCCGTAAGTGTCTCTGCGGCTATGGTGCGTTGCGATTGCCTCGCGCCTATGTATCGCCCCAAAAGCGGTTAACATCATATGCATAGACGGCTATTCCGATGCCTGAACCTGCCCGATTGAAAGGGCAGAGCCGGCATAGACCAATCTGGAAAAATAGGCCGGCAAGCCGCTTCAAACGGCGGTACTTTACAAAACGAACTAGTTCGTACATTATTTGTCGCGAGGAGTGACGAACGCTGCCATGGGTGGCGTCCATGGCTGCCAAGACAATCTTGGATGTCACGCGGGAGGGTGCCGGCCGAAGCTTGCGCTCAGGGATGCGGCATGTCTTCGAAACGGAAATGTTCTGGGGAGGAACGATGATGAAAACACCAGTCGAACATAAAACGCCGAAGCGCGCCGCCTTGGCGAGCTGGCTTGGAAGTGCTGTCGAATATTACGATTTCTTCGTTTATGGGACGGCAGCGGCGCTGATCTTTCCAAAGATATTCTTTTCTGCGGAAGATCCGCAGACGGCGGCAATCGCCTCGTTCGCCACCTTCGGCGTTGCCTATATCATGCGCCCTCTGGGTGCCGTTATCCTGGGTCATGTCGGCGACAAGTTCGGCCGCAAGAAGGTGCTCACCTTCACGTTGCTGCTCATGGGATTTTCGACCTTCATCATCGGCTGCCTGCCGACCTATCATCAAGCCGGCATATTGGCACCGATGCTTCTGGTTCTGGCGCGACTGCTGCAGGGCATCTCCGCCGCCGGCGAGCAGGCTGGCGCCAGTTCGATGACGCTCGAGCACGCGCCGGAGCATCGGCGTGCCTTTTTCACCAGCTTCACGCTAAGCGGCACGCAGGCCGGATTGATCCTTGCAACCCTCGTCTTCATACCGCTGGGGAGGCTTGACGAAGCCGCGCTCTTGTCATGGGGCTGGCGCATTCCCTTCTTCCTGAGCTTCGTCGTCGTCATCGTCGGTTTCTGGGTTCGCCGCACGCTGGCCGAGACCCCAGCCTTCCTTGAAGAGACTAAGAAGGGCGAGGTTGCCAAGTTGCCGCTGGTCGCCCTGATGACGAACTATTGGGCCGATGTCCTGCGCATCATCTTTGCCGCATTGATTTCGGTCGTCAGCACGATCTTCAGCGTCTTCACCCTATCCTATGCAGTCAACACCATGCATATCGACCGCTCCACCATGCTGACCGTGCTGGTGCTCGCCAATCTCGTGGCGCTTGGTGCGATCCCGCTATGGGCGACCCTGGCCGACCGCATCGGCCGAAAGCCCATCTTCATCTTTGGCGCCATCGGCTGCGCAATTCTGATCTGGCCCTATATCTGGGCGATCAGCCAAAACAACCTCACGCTCGTCTTCGTCCTCGGCATTCTGCTCTCGGGCGTGGTCTACAGCGCCTCCAACGGCATCTGGCCGGCGCTCTATGCGGAAATGTTCGACACCCGCGTGCGTCTGTCCGGCATGGCGGTCGGCACCCAGATCGGTTTTGCGCTCGGCGGCTTCGCCCCTGCGATCAGTGCCGCCTTAATGGGCACCGGGCCGATGGGCTGGGTGCCGGTCGCAGCATTTACCTCGATCACTGCCCTCATTGCCGCCGTCTCCGCGGCAACGGCGACAGAGACCTATCGGACACCGATCGACCAACTCGGCAGGGATATAGGCCGATACGCGGCTACGACGCCGCATGCCGACCGCGCCCTCTGACTATGAACGGGTGCCGGTGCGTTGTGCCGGCACCTCATAGCAGCAGCGGGGGCACGCGATCGCGGATGAATTTGTTGGAAATCGCCAAATGGATGGGATGACACAATGAAAACCTCGATCGCGACCGTTTCGATCAGCGGCGATCTCAAAGAGAAGCTGCACGCCATCGCCAAGGCCGGTTTCGACGGTGTCGAAATCTTCGAGAACGACTTCCTTGCCTTCGATGAATCGCCGCGCCAGGTCGGCCAGATGGTTAGGGATTACGGCTTGGAGATCACGCTCTTTCAGCCGTTCCGCGATTTCGAGGGCATGCCCGAGCCGTTGCGCAGCCGCACTTTCGATCGTGCCGAGCGCAAATTCGATCTCATGCAGGAAATGGGCACCGATCTTGTGCTTGTTTGCTCGAACGTCTCTTCGGCGGCGCTTGGCGGCATCGACCGTGCTGCCGCCGACTTTTTCGAGCTTGGGGAGCGGGCGGCAAAGCGCGGTCTTCGCGT
The DNA here is from genome assembly GCF_012275345.1 of Rhizobium sp. SG570. Taxonomy (NCBI): domain Bacteria; kingdom Pseudomonadati; phylum Pseudomonadota; class Alphaproteobacteria; order Hyphomicrobiales; family Rhizobiaceae; genus Rhizobium; species Rhizobium sp. SG570. The sequence continues at coordinate 6,309 of NZ_JAAZQI010000027.1, forward strand.
CGGATACGAGGCGCTTGCCTGGGGGCGGCATATTCACGATCACCGCGATGCCTGGGAAATTGTCCGACGTGCCGATCACCCAAATATCGGCCTCATCCTCGATAGCTTCCACACGCTTTCGCGCAAGATCGACGTCAATTCGATCCGGTCGATCCCGAAGGAAAAGATCTTCATCATCCAGCTTGCAGACGCACCGCTGATCGATATGGATCTTCTTTATTGGAGCCGTCATTTCCGCAACATGCCGGGCGAGGGCGATCTGCCCGTCCTCGATTTCATGAATGCGGTAGCGGCGACGGGCTATGACGGCTATCTCTCGCTCGAGATTTTCAACGACCAGTTCCGCGGCGGCTCTCCGACGGCCATTGCCGTGGACGGGAGGCGTTCCCTTGTCTATCTAGGCGATCAGGTCCGCCGCGCCGTAAGCGGCAGCAACCTGACGCTGGCGCCCATGCCGCCGCGTGCCGGAGTCGAGGGCGTGGCGTTCATCGAATTCACCGTCGATGAAGCCGAGATATCGGCCCTCTCCGATCGCCTGCGCGGGCTGGGCTTCCGGCATGTCGGCCGCCATAAGACCAAGCGCGTCGATGTCTTCAGGCAGGGAGGCATCAATCTGGTCGTCAATGCGGATCAAGGCGGATTTGCCGGCGCTTCCTATGCGCTGCACGGGCAATCGGCCTATGCGATGGGCCTATGGGTCGGCGACGCGCAGGCGGCCCTTGCGCGTGCCGTTGCGCTCGGCGCCGAGCGTTTCGAGCAGTCGCTGGATCCCGGCGAGATCGAAATGCCTGCCATACGCGGGATCGGCGGCGGCATCCTCTATTTCCTCGATCGCCAGAGCCCGCTCGGGCGGATCTGGGAGATCGAGTTCGACCCCGTCGAGGATAGTGCCGATCTGCAGCCGGTAGGTTTGACAGGCATCGACCATGTCGCGCAGAGCATGAAGTATGATGAGCTGCTGACCTGGTTGCTGTTCTATACGGCGATACTCGATGCGCATAAGACGCCGATGGTCGACATCATCGACCCGGCCGGTGTCGTTCGAAGCCAGGTCGTCGAAAATGACCCGGGTACGTTGCGGATCACGCTGAACGGTGCGGAGAACCGCAATACGCTGGCCGGCCATTTCATCGCCGAGACATTCGGCTCGGGCATTCAGCATCTGGCCTTTGCGACCGACGACATCTTCGCGACGGCATCGGCCCTTTCGGCCAACGGCTTCGTGACATTGGCGATCTCGCCGAATTACTACGACGATCTGGAAGCCAGGTTCGGCCTTGACCCGGATTTCACCGAGCGCCTGAAGGCACATAATATTCTCTACGATCGCGACGAGCATGGCGAATATTTCCAGCTCTACAGCCCGACCTATGGCGAAGGCTTCTTCTTCGAGATCGTCCAGCGCAGCGGCTATCGCGGCTATGGCGCGGCGAACGCCATCTTCCGCATCGCAGCGCTGAGGCGGCATCTGCGACCGATTGGTCTGCCGAAGCGTTAGGCTCTCCCCATTCGCGTTGAGGCTGTGTTAAAGCTTTGATCTTCGATGGCGGGCATCGATGAACCCAGGAAGACGAGCAAGGCATGACCAAAGCGCAAGCGGCCAAGATCGAGCGCCTTACGCGAAAGAACGATCCCGACGCGACCAAGGAAAATATTCTGAAGATCGCGACGGAAGAGTTTGTCGCCGCAGGCTTTTCCGGCGCTCGCGTTGATGAGATCGCCGAGCGCACCAAGACCTCCAAGCGGATGATCTATTATTATTTCGGCAGCAAGGAAGGGCTCTATCTCGCCGTTCTCGAGCAGGCGTACACCAAGATCCGCACGCTGGAGAGCGAACTCGATCTGCAGAACATGCCGCCCGTTCAGGCCATGGCCCAACTGATCGAAAGCACCTTCGATCACGACGATCAGAATCCCGATTTCGTGCGCCTTGTCAGCATCGAGAATATTCATCGTGCCGAGCATATGAAACGCTCGGTCGTGCTATCGGAGATGAATATCGCCGTGATCGACATCATCACCGAGATCCTGGCGCGCGGCTATGCCGACGGCAGCTTTTCGCGCCGGGTGGACCCGGTCGATCTGCACATGATGATCAGTGCGCAATGCTTTTTCCGCGTATCGAACCGCCATACCTTCGGGGCGATCTTCGAACGCGACCTATCTTCCGATGAATTAAAGAATCGGCACAAGGCATTGATAGTCGATGCAATCTTGGCTTTCTTAAGAACACCTTCCTCTGAGATTACATGAGAATCTGAACCGCCGGAGGATATCGACCGACGTTACCCCGGAATAGGGTTTCTGCGGCGTTCATTGACTTTACGTACTAGTTCGTACATTTTGATTGTGGGCCGAGATATTCCATTGACTCGCCGCTCGGGAGGATAGATTGAACACTCAGGCAGCCATCATTCCGCGTCAACTTCATGTCGGCCTGATAGGCGCGGGCATCGGCCGCTCGCTGACGCCGGCCATGCATATGCGCGAAGGCGAGCATTGTGGCCTTTCCTATCAATACGATCTGATCGATCTTGAGGCACGGGGTCTTTCCGTGTCGGATCTGCCGGCCCTGATCGATGAGGCCGAGGCAGCGGGTTTCGCCGGCCTGAATATCACGCATCCCTGCAAACAGGCTGCCGTCGCGCTGGTCGATGAACTGTCGCCGGATGCCCAGGCGCTGCGATCGATCAATACGATCGTCTTTCGTGGTGGGCGCAGGATCGGGCACAATACGGATTGGTGGGGCTTTGCGGAGAGCTTTCGTCGTGGGCTTGGCGATGTCTCGCTTGATCGTGTCGTGCAGTTGGGAGCGGGCGGCGCCGGGGTTGCCGTCGCGCATGCGGTGGCGCAAATGGGCGCGCGCTCGATCGAGATCTTCGATCTGGACCAGTCCCGCGCGCATGCGCTTGCCGATCAGTTGCAGGCGGCTCATGCCACCTGTTCCTTCTCCGTCGGTCACAACCTCGCTGAAGCCTTGAATGGGGCGGATGGTCTCGTGCATGCGACACCGACGGGCATGGGCGCCCACCCTGGCCTGCCGCTCGAGGCCCATCTTGTTTCGGATCGCTTCTGGGTCGCGGAGATCGTCTATTTCCCTATCGAAACGGAACTGGTGAAACTTGCCAGACAGAAGGGATGCCGGGTTCTCGATGGCGGCGGCATGGCGGTGTTCCAGGCGGTCAAGGCTTTCGAACTGTTCACAGGCATTCGCCCCGATGCGGAGCGCATGATGCAGCATTTCGACTCGCTGCGTTCTTAGACCATCGGATAATCCCCTGAAACGAATGGTGCGGAAGATGCCGGGTTGATAGCCCGGCCTTTTTGCTTTGGAGGCGAATTCAGGCAGCCGCCATCCGGCCTCTTCGTGCATGCACTCATCTACTTGACGGATATCCTACAAGTTCATAGGATCAATGCCGATACTTCGGGGGGCCGTTTCATGGTCGGCAAAGTCATTCAGCCTTTGATGCGCGCGCCGTTGCTGCATGTTTCGGTGCAGGAAAGCCTGCGCAGCTATATCGCCGACAACGGTCTGGAACCGGGCACGCCGCTGCCGGCCGAAGGCGAACTGGCGACGCAGCTCGGCGTCAGCCGCAATTCCCTGCGCGAGGGCATCAAGGCGCTAGAATCCCTGGGTGTGCTCGAGACGCGCCGCGGCATCGGCATCTTCGTCAGGGCGTTTTCCTTTGGGCCGCTGCTGGACAATCTCGCCTATGGGCTCGGCAATGCGCTGCGCTATATGGAGGAGGTGCTGGAAATTCGCCGCACACTCGAAGTCGGCCTCATCGGCAAGACGCTTGAGATGATCGGGCCGGAGGATCTGGCCGAACTGCGCGCCACCGTCGACCGCATGCGCATTCATGCCGAGCGCGGCGAACCCTTCGCCGAGGACGACCAGCTGTTTCATCGGCTGCTGTTTCGCTGCCAGGGCAACGAGACCTTCGTCCGACTGATCGACGTGTTCTGGCTCGCTTTTTACAAGGCATCCAACTTCTTCGACCTCGACAATGCCGATCCCATGGCCACGTGGAGGGACCATGAGGCGATCGTCGATGCCGTCGAAGCGAAGAATTTGAAGGAGGTGCGCATGCGCCTCGACCGCCACTATGAGGGGATTTCGAGGGTGATAGCCAACAACAAGAAGGGTTAGCGACCCAAAACTAGGGAGGAGGATTATGATGAGGGAGCTTTTTTGTCTGCCGGCAATCGCGCTGGGAGCGATGATGTCGATCACCGGCGTGCCGGTCTTAGGTGGTGTGGCCGCGCCCGCAACTGCCGCGACATTGTCTGGTGGATTCGACGTTGGCCCCGGCGGCTTTCAAGGCAATTTCAATCCGCTGGCTGCGACCGCCGGCTTAACCTGGCTCAGCATCTATTTCGAGCCGCTGATCAGCTATGACGAAAAGCTGGAGAAGATCGTCGGCGTGCTTGCCTCTTCCTATGAGGTAAGCCCGGATCAGCTCACCTATACGTTCAAGCTTGCGGATGCCAAATGGCACGACGGTAAGGCCTTCACGGCCAAGGACGCCAAATTCACCATCGAGCTTGCTGCCAATGCCAAGACGGGTTCGATCTTCGCAGCTCGCCTGAAGGTTTTATCCGCGATCGAGACGCCTGACGATCATGCCTTGATCATCAAGCTTTCCGCTCCCTCCGCCAGTCTCCTGGACACGCTGACGAAGATAATGATGCTGCCGGAGCATGCGCTTGCGGCCGTACCCGCCGATCAGCTTGCGAAAAGCACCTGGTGGTCGACCTCGCCGATTGGGACAGGTCCGTTCAAATTCGTCAAATATGTACAGGATCAATATGTCGAGCTGACCGCAAATCCGGACTATCGCGGCGGCAAGCCCGTCCTCGATCGTTTGATCAATCGCTATTTCGCCAATCCTGCTTCGGCGATCTCGGCGCTGCGCGCCGGCGAAATCCAGTTCACTTACATCGATTCCAACGATGTGCCGACCTTCAAGGACGATAAATCCTTCCGGGTGATCGAGGGAGCTTCCTTCGTCGTCAACTATCTGGGCTTCAACCAGGACTCGCCGCTGTGGAAGGATCTCCGTGTCCGCCAGGCCGTCATGTATGCCCTCAACCGCGATGCGATCATCAAGAGCCTCTATGGCGGCGCGGCAAAGCCGGCCAATTGCGCCTATGTGGCGGGTCAGCTGGTTCCGGAAGGTATCGAGGCCTATCCCTACGATCCTGCCAAAGCCAAGCAGCTGTTGGATGAGGCCGGGTGGAACAAGATCAACGGCGACAAGCCGGTTACGTTGCTGACCTATTACAACACCCCGCTTGCCACCAACGTGCTGGCGGCGGTGCAGGCAATGCTCGCGCAGGTCGGGATCAACGTCGTGCCGCGCGCGGTCGATGCGCCGACCTATAACGGTCTGGTGCTCAAGCCTGACGCTGATGCATCACAGTTCCAGCTTGTCTATGCGGGTTTGCAGAATGGCCCCGATCCGAGCAACATCAATACCGGGCTCAACGAAAAACAGATCCCGCCGGCGGGCGCCAATGTCGTGCGTGCCCGCATGCCGGATCTGACCAAGGCACTCGACGCCGCCATTGCCGAGACGGACGTCGCCAAGCGCCACCAGCGCTATCAGGATGTCTGCAAGGTCATGAACAAGGATCTGCCCTGGGCGACCATGTGGGTGGCGAACCGCTATGGTGTCGTTTCATCGAAGGTAAAGGACTTCATCTGGACGCCCGCGCCCGGCGGTGGTCCGTATGTGGCCCATCCGGAAGCGTGGAAACTCTCCGAATAGGCTTTCGGCCGGTCGCGGGCTGCGGCTGGCTCATCCTTCAAGCGCGGATTCGATATGCTTCGTTCCTGTCTCAAGCGTCTGGCGATCGGTATCGGCATGCTCATTGCGCTGAGCATGCTGGTCTTCGTGCTGCTGCGGCTGACACCAGGCGATCCCATCGATGCCTATATCGATCCGAGCACGCCGCTGTCTCCGGCTGCCATGGCCGATCTGCGCGATAGACTTGGGTTGGATCAGCCCTTGCCGGTGCAATATATCGGGTGGCTGCAGCAGGCCTTGCACGGCAATTTCGGCTATTCGATCAAGCGGCTGGATCAGCCGGTGCTGACGCTGATGCTGTCGCGCATAGGGCCGACTCTCCTGCTGATCGGCTCCGCACTTATCATGGCGATCGTCGCCGGCATTGCCGCTGGCGTCATCGGCGCCGTCAGGCGCAATTCCGTAACCGACGTTTCGCTCTCCGTCCTGGCGCTGGCCGGCATATCGAGCCCGGCCTTCCTGAGCGCGCTTCTCGGCCTCTATATCTTTGCCGTGCGTCTCGGCTGGCTGCCATCCGGGGGCATGTTGACGCCGGGCGAGGATTTCTCTCTTGGCGACCTGCTCCGGCATCTCATCCTGCCGTCCGCACTTCTGGCGGTCGCCCAGGCGGCTTTGATCATGCGCTACATGCGCGCCTCGCTGCTCGAAGTCCTCAACCAGGATTATGTGCGCACCGCGCGGGCCAAGGGCGTGGTCGAGTTCTGGGTTATCGTCAAGCACGCTCTGCGCAACGCCCTGCTGCCTGTTGTCACCGTCATCGGCTCGACCATTGGGCTTGCCATCGGCGGGGCGATCTTCATCGAGAGCGTCTTCAACTGGCCCGGCATGGGCCTGCTGCTCGTCGATGCGGTCACGACCCGTGATTACCCTGTGATCATGGGAGCAACGCTGGTCGTCGGCGCCTGTGTCATCGTCGTCAATCTGCTGACCGACATCGCCTATGCGGTGGTCGATCCGCGCATCAAGGTGGGATGAGCGATGCTGGCGCGAACCGAACGACCAAGTCACGGCCCTCTGGCCCGCGCATTCGACCGCTTCCGGCTGAACGGAGCGGCGCTGTTTGGCGTCTGCATCGCCGCGCCGATGCTGGTGTTCATTCTGTCTTATCCGCTGTGGTGGCGGTTCCAGCCGAACGACATCGACCTTCTGGCGATGAATTCCGCACCCAATGCGACGCATTGGTTCGGAACCGATGGTGTCGGACGCGATGTCTTTGCGAGAGTCCTCGAAGGCGGTCGTATTTCGCTGATGGTGGCTGCGGGTTCCACTTTGATTTCGGCGCTGATCGGCTTCCTGTTCGGTTCCATTTCGGCCTTTGCCGGTCGTTGGGCCGATGCGCTCAGCATGCGCTTCGTCGATCTGGTCATGACCCTGCCGCCGGTGATCTTCCTGCTGGTGCTCGCCTCCATCACCGGCACCGGTATCCTGCCGACGATCACGGTCATATCGCTGCTGTCCTGGCCGCTGCTTGCGCGCATGGTGCGCTCAAGGCTGCTCGAATTGCGCGAACGCGATTTCGTGACGGCCGCGCGCGGCATGGGCGCCGGGCTGCCGCACCTTCTGCTGCGTCACGGCATGCCGAACTGTATCGATATTCTCGTGGTTTACGCGACGACCCAGGTTGCCAATGCGATCCTGCTGGAGGCGGGGCTCTCCTTTCTCGGGCTTGGCATTGCCCCGCCGGCAGCAAGCTGGGGCAACATGCTGAATGCCGCCCGCTCCACCGCCGTCCTTGAACAATATCCCTGGCAATGGCTGTTTCCCGGCGCCGCGCTGATTCTTGCCGTCCTTGCCATCAATTTCATCGGCGACGGATTGAGGGATGCCTTCGATCCGCGCGCCGAGCTTCATTGAACCAGGAAAGAAAGAGACAATGAGCAAATTCAAGGGTGTGGTGCCCCCCGTCGTAACGCCGCTGAATGATGATTTCACGGTGGATTACAAATCCTATACGCGGGTTCTGGAGCATCTGATCGAGGCCGGTTGCCATGGCGTCTTCGTGCTGGGCTCGACGAGCGAAGTCGTCTTCCATGAGGAGAAGACACGGCGGGAGATCATCGAACATTCGGCCAAGGTCGTGAATGGCCGCGTTCCGCTGCTGGTCGGCACTATCGACGCGACTACCGACCGCGTGATCGCCCATTCGCAGATCGCCAGGGCTTCCGGGGCGGATGCCGTCGTCGTGACGGCGCCGTTTTACACGGTCACCAGCCAATCCGAGATACTCGATCATTTCCGCTATATCCGCGACGCCGTCGACGTGCCGCTTGTCGCCTATGACATTCCAGTTTGCGTGCATGTGAAGCTGCTGCGCCAGACGGTGGTGACCCTTGCCAAGGAAGGCACCATCATCGGGCTGAAGGATTCCAGCGGCGACGACGGCAACTTCCGCTACGCGCTGCTCGATCTCGCCGATCACAAGGACGTCTTCCTGATGACCGGCTCCGAGATCGTCGTCGACAATGCCTTGCTGATGGGAGCGCATGGTGTGGTTCCCGGTATCGCCAATGTCGATCCGCATGGCTACGTCCGCCTCTGGGATGCGGCACAGCGAGGCGATTGGGTCGCGGCGCGGCGCGAACAGGAGCGGCTTTGCCGCCTGTTCGAGATCGTCTGGGTGGCGCAGGGCCGCGTCAGCGGCGGCGCGTCCGGCATCGGCGCTTTCAAGGCAGCGATGAAAAGCCTCGGCATCATCGATACCGCCATCATGCCGCGTCCGCGCGCACCGCTCAATGCGGAAGAGACGGCCAGGATCGATGGGATCCTGCGGGAAACGGGGCTGCTCCAGATATGATGACGCCGGCCGCCGAACCCGTTCTCGACATCAAGGGGCTGAGGACCGTCTTCCGTACCCGTGGCGGCGAGTTGACGGCGGTGCGGGATGTCGACCTGACCATTGGCGCTGGAGAGACCCTGGCGCTGGTCGGGGAATCCGGTTCCGGCAAGTCGGTTACCAGTCTTTCAGTCATGCGGCTGCTGACGCGCAATGTCGGCGTCATTGCCGCCGGAAGTATCAGGCTGCGGGACAAGCAAGGCGTCGTCAGCGATCTCGCCACCCTGGACGACAGGCATATGGGCGCGATACGCGGCGATGATATCGGCATGGTGTTTCAGGAGCCGATGTCGAGCCTCAACCCGGTGCTGACCATCGGCGACCAGATCGCCGAACCGATCCGCATCCATCGCAAGGCTGACCGCAGGACGGCAATGCGCAAGGCTATCACGCTGTTGGAGAGCGTCGGCATCCCCGATGCGGAGCGGCGGGTGCGGCAGTATCCGCATGAGCTTTCCGGCGGCATGCGGCAGCGGGCGACCATCGCCATGGCGCTCGCCTGCGACCCGGTGCTGCTGATCGCAGACGAGCCGACAACGGCTCTCGACGTCACGATCCAGGCGCAGATCCTCGAACTCATGCAGCGGCTGCAACGGGAGCGCGGCATGGCGATCCTTTTCGTCACCCACAATCTCGGTGTGGTGGCCGAAATCGCCCATCGCGTCGCCGTCATGTATGCCGGCCGGATTGTCGAGGAAGGACCGGTCGGAACAGTGTTTCGCGATCCAAGGCATCCTTATACGCAGGGGCTGCTTGCCTCCATGCCGCGCCTCGGCGAGGCAACGCGGATGCGGCAAGCCGGCGAACAGCTGGCCGCCATTCCGGGTGTCGTGCCGGGACTGACCAGGATGCCTCCAGGCTGCGCCTTCGCACCGCGCTGTTCTCACGCCATTGCCGCCTGCGCCGAAGCAGTGCCGGCTCTGGAGACTGTTGGTGCGGGGCATGCGAGCCGCTGTATCCGCTGGCGGGAGATCTAGATGACCGAACCGCTTCTCTCCGTGCGCCGCCTTGCCAAGGACTATGTCTCCCGAGGCGCAAAGCTTGCCGTCCTTCGCGATATCTCCTTCGATATCGGCAAGGGGGAGGTCGTGGGGCTCGTGGGTGAATCTGGTAGCGGCAAGACGACGATAGGGCGCTCTGTCCTCAGGCTCGTCGAGCCCACCGCCGGAAGCGTCCGTTTCGATGGCACCGAGATCACCGGTCTTCGCGCGGGAGCGTTGCGACGCATGCGGCCACGCATGCAGTATATCTTCCAGGATCCCTTCGCCAGCCTATCGCCACGCATGACCATCGGCGAGATCCTGACGGAAGGCCTGAAGATACAGCGTATCGGCCATCGCCTGGATCGGCTCGACAGGGCGCGAGCAGCGCTCGAGCAGGTGGATCTGCCGGCAGAGGCGATCAATGGCTATGCGCATGAGTTTTCCGGCGGCCAGCGACAGAGGATCGGCATCGCACGCGCGCTTGCGCTCGGACCGGAGTTTCTCGTGGCCGACGAACCCGTCTCAGCGCTGGATGTCTCTATCCAGGCCCAGGTGATCAATCTGTTGCGCGGCCTGCAGCAGCGGCTCGGCCTGACCATGCTGTTCATCTCGCATGATCTCGCCGTCGTCGAATATGTCTGCGATCGGGTCATTGTACTCTATCTCGGGCGGATCATGGAGATCGCCGCGGGCGCCGATCTCTATGCCCGCCCCAGCCATCCTTATACGCGCGCGCTCCTATCAGCCATTCCGTCCCCCGATCCGGATGCCCGGCGCGACCGCCAGATCCTGAAGGGCGACATTCCCAGCCCGGCAAACCCGCCCAGCGGCTGCGTCTTCCGAACGCGTTGTCCGCATGCTCTCGATGCATGTGCAGCAACAGTGCCCGAGTTGCGCGAAGTCGTGCCGGGACAATTCAAGGCATGCATCCGCAACGATCTGGATTGAAGTCGCTTCATAATATCGCCACGCCCCTCGCATTGCGGTTTGTCATACTGCACTGCACATTTGGCCAACGAAGGGGCCATTCATGTCAAAAAAGTATCGGCCGAGCGTTCAGGGCGTAGTAGCGGGGGGCGAATACGAGGCGTAGATTTACCACATAGAAGACGTGATGGCCTCTGGGAGGAGGCCCCGCAACCGGATTGAGCACGGGCGGGCGAAAGGAGGCTGGCTGATGAACCCCGATTTGGAAGTTGTTGCGATCGGCAGCGGCGAGTCCTTCAAGGCCTGGGAGCATGGCTATCCCTACCGCACGGTTCGCTGGCATTTTCACCCCGAGTATGAAATCCATCATGTCGTGGCGACCACCGGGCAATACTTTGTCGGCGATTTTATCGGCGAGTTCGAGCCGGGCAATCTGGTGCTGACGGGGCCGAACCTACCGCATAATTGGGTGAGCGACGTCCCGGTCGGCGTCACCCTTCCTCTGCGCTGCCGCGTCCTGCAATTTTCCGAATCCTTCTTTGCCGATGCGAGCAGGGTCTTCCCGGAACTGTCCGCTTGCGCAGGCATATTGGAAACGAGCCGCCGTGGTGCGCTCTTCACGCCCGAGACTGCCGCAATCGTCGGCCCAATCCTTGGTGAGTTGGTTGAGGCGACCGGCATCCGCCGTATCGAGCTTTTCATGAACATTCTCGACGCCATGAGCAGTGCCTCGGATACGCGCTCGCTTGCCAGCGCCGGTTACCAGCCGGATCCGTCTGGCTTCATGTCCGCGGGTGTCAATCAGGCGCTGTCCTATATCAATGCACATCTGACCGAGCCATTCAGCGAATGTGACCTCGCCGAGTTGACGGGCCAGAGCCCGAGCGCTTTTTCGCGCAGCTTTCGCCGCCACACCGGCATGGCGCTGGTGCAATATGTCAACCGACTGCGGGTCAACTTCGCCTGTCACCTGCTGATGAGCAAGGCGGATATGTCGATCACCGACATCTGCTTTGCCGCCGGCTTCAACAATATCTCGAATTTCAATCGCCGTTTTCTGGATCAGAAGGGCATGGCGCCCTCACGGTTCAGATCACTGTTGGCACAGCATGCTCGTGCGGTGGAGGCCGCCTAACCAAGGGGAGGACAGGGAGGAGAGACAACAATTCAGGCCAAGCGAACGGGCACCTCTGTCGCCCGAAGGAGATCGTTTGTCCGAAAAATAGCCGCTGCCACGGTCGGACGACCGTCGCCAGGGGACGTCGAACAAGAGCATCGCGTGCTTAGGGCCGCGATGATCGAGGGAAACCATTACCATTTGGAACGGAGAATTTCCAATGAACCATCTCGCACTGAAAATCGCTGGCGCAGCCGCGCTCGCGGTTGGTCTTCTGAGCGGCACGTCCGCATTCGCGCAATCCGCCAAGGTGACCGACGCAACCGTCGCCTTCCTGATGCCAGACCAGAGTTCGACGCGTTACGAAGAGCATGACTTTCCCGGTTTCCAGGCGGAGATGAAGAAGCTCTGCGCCGGCTGCAAGGTCATCTACCAGAATGCCAATGGCGATGCTTCGCGCCAGCAGCAGCAATTCAACTCGGCGATTTCGCAGGGTGCCAAGGCAATCGTGCTCGACCCGGTCGACTCCACCGCCGCTGCCTCGCTGGTCAAAATGGCCCAGAGCCAGGGCGTTCGCGTCATCGCCTATGACCGCCCGATCCCGTCGACCCCTGCCGATTACTATGTGTCCTTCAACAACGAAGAGATCGGCAAGATGATCGCGAAATCGCTCGTCGATCAGCTGAAGGCCAAGAACGTCAAGGCCGGTGACGGCGGCCTGCTCGAGATCAACGGTTCGCCGACCGATGCGGCGGCCGGCCTCATCAAGAAGGGCATCCATGCCGGTCTCGCCGAGGGCGGCTATCCCGTGCTCGCCGAATTCGACACGCCGGAATGGGCGCCACCAAAGGCACAGCAATGGGCAAGTGGCCAGATCACCCGCTTTGGCAAGAAGATCCTCGGCGTGGTCGCGGCCAATGATGGCACGGGCGGCGCTGCGGTGGCGGCCTTCAAGGCAGCAGGCTTCGATCCGGTGCCGCCGATCACGGGCAATGACGCCACCATCGCCGGCCTGCAGCTCATCATTTCCGGCGATCAGTACAACACGATCTCCAAGCCGAGCGAGATCGTCGCCGCGGCTGCTGCCAATGTCGCGATAGAATTGCTCTCAGGCGAAACGCCGAAGGCGGACACGAAACTCTTCGACACGCCGACGAAGCTCTTCACGCCGGCATTGGTTACGGCCGACAATCTCAAGGCTGAAATCATCGACAAGGCCGTCAACGGCAAGCCGATCCAGACGCCCGACCAGCTCTGCACCGATCGCTACGCGGATGGCTGCAAGAAGCTCGGTATCGGCAGCTGACTATAGCTAATCGATATGCTCCGGCCGCTTCGGCGGCCGGAAATGAACCGACCATCACTGCAAACCGAGAGAGTGGCGAAACATGATTGACGCTTCCGGTCAAAGAGCCCCGACAGGCGAGCTGGTGCTCAGCCTGCAAGGTGTCTCCAAACATTTCGGCGCCGTCTCGGCACTGACTGATATCAATCTCGATGTACATGCCGGCGAGGTCGTGGCGCTTGTCGGCGATAACGGCGCGGGCAAATCGACGCTCGTGAAAATCCTTGCCGGCGTTCACCAGCCGAGCGCCGGCACGATCACATTCGCAGGCAAGCCGGTCACGCTCAGCGATCCCGCCACAGCCCTCGATCTCGGCATCGCCACGGTCTTTCAGGATCTGGCGCTGTGCGAGAACCTCGATGTCGTGGCGAACATCTTCCTCGGCCGGGAGCTCAGCCCGCTGAAGCTCGACGAGACCGCGATGGAGGTGCGTGCCTGGACACTCCTCAATGAGCTTGCTGCGCGCATCCCAAGCGTGCGCATTCCCATCGCCTCGCTTTCCGGCGGCCAACGGCAGACGGTGGCCATCGCCCGCTCGCTGTTGCTCGAGCCGAAGCTCATCATGCTGGACGAGCCCACAGCCGCGCTCGGCGTGGCGCAAACAGCGGAGGTGCTGAACCTGATCGAACGCGTCCGCGACAAGGGGCTCGGCGTGCTCATGATCAGCCACAACATGGAGGACGTGCGCGCCGTGGCCGACCGTATCGTCGTGCTGCGCCTCGGCCGCAACAACGGCATCTTCTATCCCGACACCTCGAACCAGGAACTTGTCAGCGCCATCACCGGCGCAACTGAAAATGCCGTGTCGCGGCGCGCCGGGCGGCGTCAGGCCCAACAGGAACAAAGAGAAGGGGGCCAGCTATGAACCAGGACATGAAGCAGCCGGCCGTGTTGCTCGACCGAAGCGACGTTCGCGTCAGCCATGAAACAGGCATCGCCGCCACGATCCGTTCGTCCATCGACAAGGTACGGTCAGGCGATCTCGGCTCCCTGCCAGTCGTCGTCGGCCTCGTCATCATCTGGACGGTATTCGGCGCGCTCAACCCGACATTCCTCTCCAGCAACAATCTCGCTAATCTGCTGTTCGACGCGTCGACGGTCGGCATCATCTCGCTCGGCATCGTCTGTGTGCTGATGGTCGGCGAGATCGATCTTTCGGTGGGCTCGATCAGCGGCTTCGCCTCGGCCATGGTCGGCATGCTCTGGGTCAATGAAGGCTGGCCGGTGGTACTCGCCATCCTCGCCGCGCTTGTCTTCGGTGGTGTGATCGGCACGATCTACGCTTTGCTCTTCAACCGTTTGGGCATGCCAAGCTTCGTTTCGACGTTGGCGGGATTGCTCGCCGTACTCGGCATGCAGCTCTATTTGCTCGGCGCCACCGGCTCCATCAATCTGCCCTATGGTTCGGCGATCGTGAACTTCGGCCAACTCCTGGTCATTCCGCGTCCGCTCGCCTATCTGTTTGCGCTCATCCCCGGCGTGGTGATGCTGTTTTCCGGCTTCGCCGTAGTTCGTCGCCGCAAGCAGGCGAACTTGTCGGCTCCTTCCGCCGGCGGCCTCGTTGCCAAAGCCGTCGCCATCACCGTGGCTCTTGAATTCGTCGCCTTCTACCTCAATCGGGATCGCGGCATTCCCTGGATGTTCGCCTTGTTCGTGGTGCTGGTCATCTTGATGGACTACGCGCTGACGCGCACGCAATGGGGCCGGTCGATGTCAGCGGTCGGCGGCAACCGGGAGGCTGCGCGGCGTGCCGGCATCAACGTGCGGATGATCTATACGAGCGCCTTCGTGCTCTGCGCCATGTTTGCAGCCCTCGGCGGTGTGCTGGCCGCAGCGCGTCTGGCCTCGGCCAGCCAGCAGGCCGGCACCGGAGACGTCAACCTGAATGCGATCGCCGCAGCCGTCATTGGCGGCACCAGCCTCTTCGGCGGCCGTGGCAACGCCTATTCGGCGCTACTGGGCATCATCGTCATCCAGTCGATCGCGAGCGGTCTTACGATGCTCGATCTGTCGTCGGCGCTTCGCTACATGATCACCGGCGCAGTCCTTGCCATCGCTGTCATCGTCGACTCTCTGGCTCGCCGGTCTCGCGCCTCGCATGGTCGTGGCTGATTTCATCACAAAGTAAGGATTGATATGAGACAGGATTTTGCCGGTAAAATCGCCGCCATCACCGGGGCCGCCTCCGGGATCGGGCTGGAATGCGCCAAATCGCTTTTGAACGAGGGCGCCAGCGTCGCCCTCATCGACAGAGCCGAGGATACTCTGAAAAGCCTCTGCGCCGACCTGGGACCGAATGCCCATCCCGTGGTCATCGACCTTCTGAACCCTGCAAGTGTGGCCACCATGATGCCGCAGATTCTGGAGAAATTCGGCAAACTCGACATCTTCCACGCCAATGCCGGCGCCTATATTGGCGGCGAGGTCGTGGATGGTGATCCCGATGCCTGGGATCGGATGCTGGATCTCAATATCAACGCGGCCTTCCGTTCCGTCCGGATGGTGCTGCCGCATATGGTCGAGCGGAAGACCGGCGACATCATCATGACCAGTTCTATTGCCGGCCTGGTGCCGGTGGTCTGGGAGCCGATCTATACGGCCTCGAAACATGCGGTTCAGGCATTCGTCCATACCGTACGCCGCCAGGTCGCCAAGCATGGCATCCGTGTCGGCGCAGTCGCGCCAGGGCCCGTGGTGACCGCGCTGATTAGCGATTGGCCGAAGGCGAAGCTGGACGAGACGATCGCCGCCGGCGGCCTTATGGAAGCGACCGAAGTGGCGGAAGCCGTCCTCTTCATGCTATCGAGGCCACGTAACATTGTCATTCGGGATCTGGTGATCCTGCCTTTAAGTACGGATCTCTGATGACGGCACCTTATTTCATCGGCATCGACGTCGGAACCGGCAGCGCCCGCGCCGGCGTCTTCGACGCGCGGGGACATCTGCTCGCCTCGGCCAAACGCCAGATCACCATCTGGCACGAGGCCGGCAGCATAGTCGAGCAGTCGAGCGAGCAGATCTGGAAGGCCGTTTGCGACAGCGTCAGGGAAGCTGTCGCGACTGCTGGCATAGTGGCAACCGATGTTGCCGGCATCGGCTTCGATGCGACTTGCTCACTTGTCGCGGTCAGGGCGGATGGCGCGCCGGTGGCCGTCGGTCCGTCCGGCGATCCCGCTCGCAATATCATCGTCTGGATGGATCATCGCGCCGCCCGCGAAGCTGAGGAAATCAATGCCGGCAATCACGCCGTCCTGCGCTATGTCGGCGGCCGCATCTCGCCCGAAATGGAGACCCCCAAGCTCCTCTGGCTCAAGCGAAACCTGCCGCAATCTTTCGCAGCGGCCGATCATTTTTTCGATCTTGCCGATTATCTGACCTGGCGCGCGACGGGCTCACTGACGAGATCAATCTGCACGGTCACCTGCAAATGGACCTATCTCGCGCATGAAAAGCGCTGGGACGCCCAATATTTCAGGGATATCGGCGTCGGAGAACTGGCTGACGAGGATTTTGCCAGAATAGGCACTGACATCGTCGAGCCCGGCACTCCCCTGGGGAACGGTCTGAGCGAAGCTGCGGCCCGTGATCTGGGCCTTGCAGCCGGCACGCCCGTCGGCGCGTCCCTGATCGACGCTCATGCCGGCGGCGTCGGCACCTTAGGTGGCCAGGACGCCAAGGGGAATGCCGATATCAGCAACAGGCTCGCCTACATCTTCGGCACATCAGCCTGCTCGATGGCCTCAAGCGAGACGGCGGTTTTCGTCGATGGCGTGTGGGGCCCCTATTATTCGGCCATGGTGCCCGGCCTGTGGTTGACGGAAGGCGGGCAGTCGGCGGCTGGAGCCGCCATCGACCATCTCGTCACCATGCATCCCGCAGCCGACGAAGCGCGGGCGAGGGCCGAGGCGGAGGGCCTCTCGCTGGTCGCCTGGCTCGATCGTCAGGCAGGCGAAGCCTGCAAGAATGCGTCTGACGCGGTCGTGCTCGCCAAATCCATACAGGTGGTGCCGGAATTCCTCGGCAACCGCTCACCCTTCGCTGATCCCGACGCCCGTGCCGTCATCTCGGGTCTGGCGCTGGAGACCGGCATCGACGATCTGGTCGCGCTTTATGTCGCCGGCCTTTGCGGCATCGGCTACGGCTTGCGGCAGCTGCTCGAAAAGCTGTCTCTGGATGGCATCGCGTGCAATCTCATCGTTGCGAGCGGCGGTGCCGCCCAGAGCGGCCTTGTGCGACAGCTTCTGGCCGATACGGCCAACATACCTGTCGCTGTTGCCGACACTGAAGAGCCGGTTCTTCTCGGGGCGGCCATGCTGGGCGCTACGGCCGGTGGACATTATGGCTCGCTCGCGGAAGCGATGGCGGCCATGTCACGGCTGGCGAAATTGTTCTCGCCGGCGCACGGCGCCATCAAGGTGCTGCACGAACGTCGCTATGCCGCTTTCGAACTGCTGCAATCGGCTGATCGGAGCATCCGCTCGTTGATGGCATCGTAGATGCCATCAACGAGCGGATGCTCGTCATCCACGGTGGCCGAGATCAGTCAGGAGTCGCTAACACGAGTTTTTTGTGATTGGAGGTCGTGCCTGTCAGGACGGCCGCCACCGATAGCACCGGTTCTCGCTATCAGGCCTTCGAGGATGGTTCGCAACGCCTTCATCAGCAATTCCGGCATTTGACTTGCCTCCTCAAGAAGCCGGGTCAGCGGCGCTTACATAGCCGCGCCAGCCGCCGAATTCGGTGATATCCCGGGCGTCAGCGACGGCATGGACCTCGCAGAGAAACCCCGAGATGGAACTTCCATCGTCGAGCGTGATCTTGCCGACGCCCAGCGGTGCCGGAATATTCTGGACGAACCGGGCGAATGCCGCAGGCGGCAGAGCCCAGACCTCAACTTCCACACCCTTGCCGGCAAAACCCGGATCGCGCACCAGTCCCGGCTTCGGGGGGACGGTGCCGGGGAGCGCAAAGAGCCGGTAGCTGCCATCCGTCCGGCAGGTTTTCAACTTATATCCGCCCGGCCGGGTCAGTTCATGGTTGAGCGGCATGCCGGTCAGATGCGCGCCGACGACCACGATTGGAACGAGGTCTTCGGCAGCTGGGGCTACGCGGCTTGCAGCGGGCAGCGCGGCCGTGCGGTCCTTGCCCATTCCAGCGTTCAGGACGCGATGCATGGCGTCGGCGAAGGGCGCCAATGCTTCGTCGGTGAAGGCGGGGCCGACGAGCATCACGCCCGCGGGCAGATGGTCCTTGGCGTCAAAGCCGGCAGGTATGGCGATCGCCGCGCAGTCGAGCAGATTGGCGAAGTTGGTATAGCGACCGAAGTGGCCGTTCTTGACGATCGGATCGGCCCGCATCTCCTCGACGGTGTAGGTGGTGGGCGAGGTCGGCAGCATCAGGAAGTCGACCTTCTCCCATTCCACCTTCGTCTTCTGTCGCAAGGCTTCCAACCGGTACCGGCCTTCGAAGGCAGCGACCGCGTCATAGGCCTTTGCCCCTTCGATGATGGTCCGCACGGTCGGATTGAAATCACCGGCATTCGTCTCCAGAAAATCCTTCACCGCCGCCAGCCGCTCGGCGACCCAGGGGCCGTTGTAGAGCAATTCGGCCGCTTGCCGGAAAGGCGCATAGTCGAAGGGTACGATCTCTGCACCCAGCGATTTAGCCCGCTCGATGGCGGCGTCATAGAGAGCTTCGACATCCTTGTTGCCATAGAATTCGCGCTCCACGCCGTCGAGCACGCCGATGCGCGGGCGTGATGATGGCAGGTTTGCCGGCGCGGCCTGCCGCGAGAACGGATCGCGAGCGTCATAGCCTTCCATGATCCTGCGCACGGTAGTGCCGTCTCCCACTGTCGCCGCAAAGACGGTGACGACATCGACGCTGCGGCAGGCGGGCACCACGCCGACATTCGGCACAAGCCCTGGCGTCGGCTTGATGCCGACGAGATTGTTGAAGGCGGCCGGCACGCGGCCCGAGCCTGCCGTATCGGTGCCAAGGGAAAAGCTCGCCAGTCCAGCCGCGACGGCGACGGCCGAACCGGAACTGGAGCCGCCGGAAACGTAGTTGCGGTCGAATACGGAACGCGGTGCGCCATAGGGCGAACGCGTGCCGTTAAGGCCGGTCGCGAATTGGTCGAGATTGGTCTTGCCGATGACGATGGCGCCGGCGGCTTTCAGCCGGGCGACCGTGGTCGCATCCTCTTCAGGATGATAGGCGAAGGCCGGGCAGGCGGCTGTTGTCGGCAGACCTGCGACGTCGATGTTGTCCTTGACCGCGAAGGGAACGCCCCAGAGCGGCAGGCTGTTCGGCTCGGGCACTCTTGCCAACAGCTCGCGGGCTGCCGCGCGCAGATCGTCATCCGGCGTCATGGTGATGAAGATCGCCGGATCGTCCGACGCTTTCCGTCTGGCGATGATCTCCTCCACCAGGTCGAGCGGTGACAGGCCTGCCGCATAGGCCGCTTTCAGCGAAGCGAGATCGAGAATGGTGGGAAGCATCAGATTTCCTCCAGAATGACGAGCACATCGCCGGCTTTGACGTTGTGCCCCGGGCCGGCGCGCAGATCGCGGACGCGCCCGGCGGCGTGTGCGGTGACGTTGATTTCCATTTTCATGGATTCGATGATGGCTAATGTATCGCCGGCGGCAACCGGCTGCCCCTCTTCGACGAGTATTTTCCAGACGTTGCCGGGTACGGCACTTTCGATGCCGAAACAGCCTTCGGGTATGTCGCCGCCCAATCCGGGGCCGGCTCCCTCGTCGACGGTGAAACTGTCGAGACCGAGTTCCTTCAAGCGCTGGCGTTCCGCTTCGAAGGCGGCCTGCTGCCTGGATTTAAAAGCGCCGATGGTGGCTGCGTCGCGGGCAAGTGCTGCTTCATAGGCACCGTAGGAAAATTCCGTCTCCTCGATCTTGACCGGATAGCCTCCATGCGGGAAGGCGGCACGTGCCTCCGCCAGTTCGTCGTGGCTGACGGGAAAGAAGCGGATCTGGTCGAAGAAGTTCAGCAACCACGGCTTGCCTCGGGCAAAGACCGGTGTCTGCCGCCAGCTGTTCCAGACCTGGATGGTGCGGCCGAAAAGCTGATAGCCACCCGGGCCCTCCATGCCATAGATGCACATATAGGCGCCGCCTATGCCGACGGCATTCTCCGGCGTCCAGGTGCGGGCCGGATTGTACTTCGTCGTCACCAGCCGATGGCGCGGGTCGATTGGGGTCGCGACCGGTGCGCCGAGATAGACGTCGCCGAGGCCGAGCACCAGATAGCTGGCATCGAAGACGATGTCGCGCACGGCCTGCTCGTCGGGCAAGCCGTTGATCCGGCGGATGAACTCGATATTCGATGGGCACCAGGGCGCGTTTGGCCGCACAAGTTCTTGATATTTACGCATGGCGAGTTCGGCATCCGGATCGTTCCAGGAGAGCGGCAGATGCACGATGCGGCTCGGGACTTTGACCTCCTGCGCTGCCGGGAGCGCCGCCTCGATCTCGGCAAGCAGGCCCAGCAGGCGCGTTCGCGTGAGCGTGGTGCCGTCATAATGGATCTGCAGCGATCGGATGCCGGGTGTCAGGTCGATGATCCCAGGTAAACGGACCTCGATGATCGCCTGCATCAGCAGGTGTATCCGCAGGCGCAGCGCGATATCGAGGGTCATCGCGCCATATTCGACCAGCAGATTGTCGTCGCCTTGGCGGCGATAGACGACGGGAACCGGTCCATGCTCGTTCTGGCCGACGATCGCCGATCCAGCTTCATCACCGATGCGCCGCACCATGGGACCGGCGACAGGATCTTGCGCACGCTCGGCCGGATGAAACCGGATTTTATCGCCGGGCTTGAACTGACCCATTTTCCATTGCTCGTCGCGGGCGATGACGGCAGGGCAGACGAAGCCACCGAGGCTCGGGCCATCGGGTCCGAGAATGATCGGCATGTCGCCGGTAAAGTCGATGGCTCCCACAGCATAGGCATTATCATGGAGATTGGAGGGGTGAAGGCCGGCTTCGCCACCGTCGCTGCGCGCCCATTTGGGTGCTGGGCCGATCAGACGCACGCCGGTGCGGGCGCTGTTGAAATGCACCTCGTATTCGGTCGAGAACAGCGTCTCGATGTCGTCTTCCAGAAAGAAGTCCGGCGCGCCATGTGGGCCATAGAGAACGCCGACCTGCCAGTTGCGGGTCAGCGGCGCCGGTGCCTCAGCTGCTTTGGCGGGCAGTTGCGGTGCGCGGGCCAGCCGCAGCACATGGCCGGTCTGGAGCGTGCCAATGGCGTGGCCGCCGAATTTCCCGAGGCCGAAGGTCGCTCTCGAGCCGAGCGTGACGGGGGCTGCAAAGCCGCCCGCAACCGCGAGATAGGAGCGCTGGCCGGCACCCTCTATCGCGCCGATCACAAGCGTCTGTCCCGCCTTGATGGTGACGGCTTCGTCATGCGGCAGAGGGAGGCCGTCGAGGCTCATCGGCATGCGCGCGCCTGCGAGAGCAATGGTGATGTCCGAGAAGATCTTGAGTATCGGGCCGGATACGGTGAGTTCCAGCGCCGCCGTCTCATCGGCGTTGCCGACGAGCCGATTGGCATGGCGGAACGAGCGCTCGTCCATCGGGCCGCTCGGCGGCACGCCGACATGCCAGAGGCCGAGCCGGCCGGGTAGCTCCTGTATGCTCGACTGCGCACCGGGCGCCACCACCTCAATGATGTCGGGGACGAAGGCGAAGTCCTTGAGCGCGGTCGTCGCCACATCGCCGCTCGACAGCAGATCCGATCCCGCAATCGCCTTGAGATATTCGAGATTGGTCTCGATGCCGGCGATGGCGCTTTCCGCAAGCGCGTGCTTCAACTTCTCGATCGCGGCAGGTCGGTCTTCGGCCGTGACGATCACCTTGGCGAGCATTGGGTCATAGAAGGGCGTAACTTCCGTGCCGGTCTCGATCCAGCCATCCACGCGCGCACTCGCCGGGAAGGCGACTTCCGTCAGCAGACCGGCACTGGGCCGGAAGCCGGCATGCGGCATCTCGGCATAGATGCGAGCCTCGATCGCAGCGCCGCTCGGAGTCAGATGGTCGTTGCCGGTGATCACATCCTCGCCGGCCGCCTGGCGAATCATCCATTCGACGAGATCGATGCCATATACGGCTTCCGTGATCGGATGCTCGACCTGCAGGCGGGTATTGACCTCGAGGAAGTAGAATTCCTCGCGCAGCGGATCGTAGATGAATTCCACCGTCCCGGCGGATTGGTAGCGTGCGGAGGTGCCCAGCGCCACGGCCGCGGCGTGCAGACGCTCTCGCACGGCGGGCGAAAGACCGGGGGCGGGGGTTTCCTCGATCACCTTCTGGTTCCGGCGCTGCAGCGAGCAGTCGCGCTCGCCGAGCGCGATCACCCGTCCCTCGCCATCGCCGAAGATCTGCACCTCGACGTGACGGGCCTTGGAAACGAAGCGTTCGAGATAGACGCGCGCGTCGCCGAAACTTGCCTTGGCCGTGCGCTGCACGCTTTCGAAAGCGGCCTTCAGACTATCGGCATCCTCGCAGAGCTGCATGCCGATGCCGCCGCCGCCCGCTGTCGATTTTAGCATGACCGGGTAGCCGATCTCCGCGGCGGCCGCTAGCGCCGCCTCGCTCGTGTCGACAAGACCGCTGCCCGGAAGTAGCGGCACGCCGCTTGCTCGCGCCAGCTCGCGCGCCGTGTGCTTCAGGCCGAAGGCGGCAATGTTTTCCGGCGTTGGGCCGATGAAGACGATGCCCTCCGCGGCCAGCCGCTCGGCAAAACCGATGTTTTCCGACAGGAAACCGTAGCCAGGATGGACGGCCTCGGCGCCAGTCGCTTTGCAGGCGGCGATGACGGCATCGACATTAAGATAGCTCTCGGAGGCGGTTGCCGCACCGAGCCTTACGGCCTCGTCGGCCATCAGCGATGCCTTGGAAAACCGGTCGGCGTCGGAATAGACGACGACGGAGGCGATGCCCATGCGTTTCAATGTCCGGATGATCCGGACGGCGATTTCGCCTCGGTTGGCGATCAATATCTTTTTGAACATCTCAGGCCTCACCGTCCCAGACGAGAACCCGGATCGGCGTCGGATCGAAACCGTTGCAGGGATTGTTGATCTGCGGGCAGTTGGAGATGACGAGCAGCACGTCCATCTCGGCCTTCAGCTCGACATAGTCACCAGGCGCGGAAATACCGTCGACGATCGTCATCTCGCCGGATGGTTCGATCGGCACGTTCATGAAGAAATTGATGTTGGGCACGACGTCGCGCTTGCTCATGCCGTGCTTGGAGACCTCCAGAACGAAATTGTCGCGGCAGGCATGGAGATACTTCGTGCCATGGCCGAAGCGCACCGTGTTGCTCTCGCAGGAGCAGGCGCCGGCCGAGGTGTCATGGCGCCCGCAACTGTCGGCGCTCATGGTCAGCATCACTCGCCCCTCATTGGAGACGATCCGGGTGCCTGTGGTGATATAGGCGGCACCCTGCTCGCGCATCGTGTCCTGGCTGGAATAGCGCTCGGAGTGGTCTTCAGCGTTGTAGAATAGCGTGTCGATCGCCTGCTGGCCGTAGCTATCCTCGATGCGCAGCGTCTGGCCCTTGCGGATCACGGTTGAGAAGGGCGCTTCGGCCGGGATGAAGTGATCCTGCGCGGCGTTATCGAGGGTGCGGCTGGATGCGGTCTGGATGAATGGGGTCACGATATTGCTCCTCGCTCAGATCGCTGCCAGCGCGTTGTTTTCAAAGCCGCGCACGGCTTCGGCGGTTGCCGTCCGGCAAATGTCGTCCGCGCGTGGCTCGGTTGCTGCGATGCGGGTGACCGTTACCGGATTGGGCCGGTAGTCGGGGTTGGGGTCGAGCGGATGCGGGCAATTGGAGAGGCCGACGATGATTTCCATCTCGGCGCGAAGCTCGATGTAGTCGCCCTCATGACGAAGCTCGGGTCTCCATTGGAACTTGCCGTCCTGGTCGACGCGGACGGGGGCAAAGAGCGAAAGCGCCGCCGGGATGTCTCGCCGCTCAAGCCCGGCCTTGGTCGCAAGCAAAACGAGGTTGTCGCGGGTGTTGCGCGTACCCTCGCCATATTTCGTGAGATTCGACGTGGCCGTGGAGCCGCCCATAAGGCAATCATGAGCGCCGGAGGAATCCTCGATCACGGAAAACATCACCCGGCCCATATCGGAGAAGATCACCCGGCCTTTCGAAAGGGCGGTGGTCCACTGCATTTTCACGGTGTCGGGCAGGTTCAGCCGCTCGCTTGTTTCGGCCGCATTCCATGCGACGAGCGTTACCGTCGAGAAACCCTGCTGCTGGGCGATGCGCAACGTCTCGCCGCGCTTGATGCGGGTCGACCAATACCAGCCGCCCGGTATGACCTCCTGATGAATGACGCGAACTGCGTCGACAGGCGGGGCGGGAAGGGGGCTTGGCGCGGGCAAGGCCTTGGGCGCGAACTCCAGTCCTTTCCTTTGATGTTCCTCATAGCGTGCGCGATTGGCGGCGATTTCTTCCGGCGAACGTCTGACGTGCTGCATGGCTAGATGTCTCCCAGCGGTGCCAGGTCGTCCCGGCGGTGCCCCGGGGAAGCGACCGGGCCGTCCCGGTCGGGGCTGAAGATCGAGGCTGCGCCGGCGATGCGCGGCGGCCAGATGGAAATGTCCTTGGTGATGGTCGCGCCGTAGCGCTCCTTTTCTTCCGGCCGGTCGCGGCGGCGCTCGAAGGCGACGACGCGGGTGGCGAGCGTGAAGGCTTCGCGCATGTCATGGGTCACCATGACGACGGTCATCTGCGTCTCGTGCCACAGCCGCTTCATCAGCGTATGGATTTCGGCGCGGATGCCGGGATCGAGCGCACCGAAGGGCTCATCGAGCAACAGCACCTTCGGCCGCATGATGAGAGCCTGGGCAAGCGCGAGGCGCTGCTGCATGCCGCCGGAAAGCTGGGCCGGATATTTGTTCTCCGCGCCAGCCAAGCCAACCTCGGTGATCAGCTGACGGGCTTCATCGAGGGCGCTCCGGCGCGCTGCACCAAGGAGCCTTGCCTTATAGCGGGAGGCGGTGAGTTCCTTGCCGAGCAGCACGTTGCCGAGCACGGTCAGATGCGGGAAGACCGAATAGCGTTGAAAGACCACGCCGCGATCCGCACCTGGCTCTGACGGCAACGCCACGCCGTCGAGAAGGATATTGCCCCTGGTTGGCTGCTCCTGCCCCAAGAGCATGCGCAGAAAGGTCGACTTGCCGCAGCCAGAGGGGCCGACCAGCGCGACGAAGGCGCGCGAATCCACGGTCAGCGACACGTCCTCAAGGACGATCTGGTCGCCATATTCCTTCCAGACCTTTTCGATGCTGAGCGCGCTCATGCCTGCTTCTCCAGCTCCGACCAGGGGAAGACGGCGATGCGGATGCGATCGAGCAGATAGTTCATGAGCACGGCGAGCAGCGTGATCCAGACGACATAGGGAAAGATCACGTCCATCGACAGGTATCGGCGAACGAGGAAGATGCGGTAGCCGAGGCCGGCATCCGACGAGATCGCTTCAGCCGCGATCAGGAACAGCCAGGCCGGGCCGAGCTGCAATTTCAGGCAGGTGATCAGCCGTGGCAGGATCTGCGGCAGCACGACGCGAAGAGCGATCTGCCAGGAGGAGCCGCCGAGCGTTTCGGCCTTGACGATCTGCTCGCGCGGCAATTCCAGCGCCTTCAGCGCCAGATCGCGTATCATCGTCGGCGTGACGCCGATGACGATCAGCGCAATCTTCGACGTCTCGCCCAGGCCCATGACGATGAAGAGGATCGGCAGAAGCGCCAAGGGTGGCACCATCGAGATGACGGCGACAAAAGGGGAGAGCAGGGCTCTGAGATAGGGCAACATGCCGATGAGCATGCCCAGGCAAAGCGCGATCGCTGTGGATATGCCGAGACCGGATAGCAGCCGCACGAGGCTCGCCCCCGTATCGGACCACAGCAGATAATCTCCCGTGCGCGGGTCGGCGATGAAGGCCATGCGGTCGATCGCATCGGCAAAGCCGGCAAGATTGGGCAGCAGCTTGTCGTTGGCGTTTTCGGCAAGCCGCGCGGCCGAACCGATGGCATAGGCGACGATCAGCAGCGCAAAGGGCAGCAGCGTCAAGGCAAGCTGCGCGCCCGGGCTCGGCCTGGTGTTGATCCAACGCATGAACAATGCTCCGCGAATGAAGGAACGGGGCGGCGCCATCGCGCCGCCGATGGGTCTTTCGCTCAGAGCGAGGCGTCGGCGGCTGCCTTCATGTAGCTCTCGGTGAAGCGCAGCTTGACATTCTTGCTGTCGCCGAGAACCTTGCCATCGGGCATTTCGATGCCGATGACATCGGCGGAAGCAGCGCCATTGCCGAGCAGGCCCTTCTGGAACAGGAAGTTGCGCACGAGATCCATCGTCTTCGGCAGGCTCGGTGATGCGGTGAAGGCGACGGCGTCGGCCGGCTTGTCGAAGAGCTTGGTGGCTGCAAGCTGTGCCTCGAAGCCCTTGATATCCGTGCCCGAGGCCGCGCCCATCGCCTCGCGGGCAGCCTTGCCTTCCGCCGTGTCGGCCTTCATCAGCGCCGCCGTTTCATACCAGATGCCGGCCAGTGCCTTGCCGAAATTCGGGTTGTCCTTGAGTACGTTGCTGTTGGCGACCATCAGGTCGATGATCTCGCCCGGCACCTGCGAACTGTCGAACACCTTCTTGGCGGTGGGGTCCTCGAGAATGGTCGAGACCAAGGGGTTCCAGGTCACGACGGCGGAGACATCAGGTGTCTTGTAGGCCGCGACCATGTCGGCGTCCGAGGTGTTGACCACCTTCACGTCGCGTTCGGTCAGTTTGATGCTGTCGAGCGCGCGGGCGAGCAGGTAGTGGGAGACCGAATATTGGACGAGATTAATGTTCTGGCCCTTGATATCGGCAAGGCTGGTCTTATCCTTGAGGATCACGGCATCATTGCCGTTGGAGAAGTCGCCGACGATGACGGCAGTCGTGTCGACGCCGCCCGCCGCGGGGATCGACAGGCCGTCCATATTGGTGAGCGTCACGGCATCGAAGGCGCCTGCCGTGTACTGGTTCATCGATTCGACATAGTCGTTGAACTGGGTGACGTCGATGCTGATGCCGTATTTGTCGGCCCATTTCTTGACGATGCCGTGGTCGGCGGCATAGCCCCAGGGCATCCAGCCGACATAGATCGACCAGGCGACCTTGAAGCTGGTCTTGGGTGCTGCGCTGGCGGCGGAGCCGAGCCCGAGAGCCAGCGATACCGAAAGAGCGGTTACGGAAAGGATCTTTGAAAAAGTCTGCATAGAAATTCCCCTTTTGCTTTTCATCAAAAGGGATCGGCAAAGACCATCGCGCCGCCAATCCCTTGGCTTACGAGGTCTCCCGGGCTTTTGTCCCGCCGTGCATCCGGTGGGATTTCTCTCCCGACCGGTGGCAGCTCTCGGACCAGTCACGCTCTCAATGGAGCGCCGGAACCCTAGCCACCAACTCGACAGTAGCAAAGCAAGTGGCGTGCCAAATCACAACTCATTGATTTTATTTGGTGATGTGATTGAGCGACAATTTCTGGAATCAATAGTGCATGCACTTGCGTGAAAAATGTGCAGTTTCTGACGAATCTTCCGGCAATGAGGGGCTGTGTGCAATCGCTCGCCTTTCCGTGGAGCCGTCCAGCCGTATGTCGCCGTCGCGGCGGCTTTGGCCGTAAGCGGATAAGCGGCCCGCGGCGGGATTGTGCTATTGCTCGACAATTCCAACGGAACGAGGATTTCAGATGTATTCTCCGCAGCGCCCGATGCCGACCGAGGCGGGTATCTTGCAGTTCATGGAGATCTGCGATTCCTTTTATCCGCCGGACGCGGTGACGGCTTCCATCGGACAGCAACGCCAATGGTATGACGCGCTCTGCGCTCGCTTCGACCGACCATTGCCTGATGGCATGCGCATGCGCGATGAGCTTGTGTCGGGAACGATTCCGATCAGGCGCTACCTTCCGGCCGACATCCGCACCGCAACCTGCCTGCTCTATCTTCACGGCGGCGGCTTCGTCGTCGGCTCGCTCGAAAGCCACCACGCGATTTGCGCCGAGATTGCCGACCATGCCGGAGCAGAGCTTATCTCCGTCGACTATCGTCTGGCGCCGGAGTATCGCTGGCCGACGCAGACGGATGATTGCTTCAGCGTTCTCGGGCAATTGCTTGCCGAGGGAAAGGCCGTCGTGCTGATCGGTGACAGCGCCGGCGGCAATCTCGCGGCTGGATTGGCCATCCGCGCGAAGGCCGACGGTCTTTCGGGGATTGCGGGTCAGATCCTCATCTATCCCGCGCTCGGCGGCGATCTCGTCTCCGGTTCCTACCAGGAGATGGCGGACGCGCCGGGGCTGACGACCGCCGATGTCGGCTACTACCGCAGCGTCTTGCAGGCTCCATCAGGCAATCCCGTTGCCGAGCCGCTTGCCTCGCAATCGGTTGCCGGCCTTCCCCCCGCCTTCATCACGGTGGCGCATTTCGATCCGTTGCGCGACGACGGCCGCAATTATGCGGCAAGGCTGGCGCAGGCGGGCGTCGAGGTCTGGTTCCGCGAGGAGCCGCAGATGGTGCATGCCTGGCTGCGGGCGAGACATATGAGCGACGGCGCCCGCGACGGCTTTGCCGCCATATGCGCCGCGGCAAGCCGGTTCGCAGGCACGCGCTGATTTACATCAGGTCGCGCGGGACGCGCTTCTCCTCGAACACTTTGCGGAAAATCTGCGTCTCGCCTTCATAGGCGGTGACGGAAGCGCTGACGATCCAGTCCGTTGCCGTGCAGGATATCGCCGATGTCGCGATCGTCCTAACGAACCAGTCGGGGCGTTGCATGTCGCATGTCCAGGTCGAAATGCCCTTCATCGACAGCGGATCGTCCGGTGCGATCGACCACACTTCTTCACGTAGCTGCCGCGTGGAAAGACCTGTACCGGGATGTTCAAAAAGTCCGGTATCCTCATGAATTTCATAGTGAGTTTTACCTGCCGAAAGGTCGCGCATCACCCGCCGTTTCGTCGAAGCCGGCGCATGTTCGATGTATTTCGGCAGCGGATCCGGATTATCGGGCTGCTTCAAGTCGATGACGTCGTGCGCCCCGAGCTTTGGCAGGCCGAGGCCGATGGAGGCGAGGTCGATCGTCAGGCCCGGATCTTCCGGCGGCGGCAGGACCATCGGCCAGTAGGCCGTCGACAGGGACAGGCGGATGCGATGACCCTTGCGGAAGCGGTAGCCGCAGGCATCGAGCGTCAGCGTGACCCTGGTGCGCTCGCCCTTGCTCAGTGGTTCGGGCTCGGCATTGCTGTTGCGATGGGCGAGATTGAGCACGCCAAAGGAGACGCGCGTCGCCGTGCCGTCCGGATGGATATCGACAAGTCTTGCGCAGAGATTTGCCGTTTCCGCGTCGCATCGAAGCGTCAACGCAAGTACCGGGCGTCCCAGATAATCGTGATCCTCTACAAGCGGCGCCGTCTGGAAGGTGAGCGAGCCGGCATCGTCGAGACGCTGATCGATCGCCATTTCCACGTCCGGCTTCAGGGTAAACCATTCGCCCGAGGCGGTGCCCGTGTCGAGCGGCGAGCGCAGATAGATGGGATGTTCCGGCGCATGTGGGATCGGCATGCCTTCCATCAGCGTGCCGAACTGCTCGACATAGAAGCACTGCATATCAGGCTTTTGCCATTCGGGCTTGGCGATCCAGAAACCAGGGTCGAAATCGCGGCGTGTTGCGGGTTTTATGGCATCGAGAATATAGGCGCGAACTGGCGGTATGCTTTCTGCTCCATTCTGGTCGCCGCGCAGCCAGCGGTTCCACCAGGCGATGGCCTCGCCGTGAAAATCGGCGCGTGGCTTCGGCCAGGCGAAATGCGGATATTTGTGGACCCACGGCCCGACAAGCGCCTTCGCCTTATTTCCGAGGCCTTCGACAGCCAACAGCGGCGTATTGCGATAGCCGTCCGCCCAGCCGGCAATGACGATAGCCGGAACATCGAACTCCGCGAAATTCTCGCAGATGGAGCCATGCCGCCAGAAATCGTCGCGGCGTTGATGCTGAAGCCATTCCTCCATGAAGAAGGGTTCGTGTTCCAGCCGCTCCAACCACATCTCCCGCCAGCGCTCGCCGACGATGGCCGGATCGGGCGAACGCGATTGATAGCCGAGCATGGTTGCCGCCCAGGAGAGCTGCGCGGAGAGATGGCAGCCGTTCTTGTAGTGGATGTCGTCGTTGTAGCGATCGACGGTGGAGGCGATCGATATGACGGCCTTCAGTGCCGGCGGTTTCAAGGCGGCGACCTGCAGGCAGTTGAAGCCGCCCCAGGAAATGCCCATCATGCCGACCGAGCCGTTGGACCAGGGTTGTTCGGCGATCCAGGCGATCAGTTCGCAGGCATTGGCAAGCTCGAGCTCGGTATATTCGCCATCGATCACGCCGTCGGATTCGCCGGAGCCTCTTATATCGACGCGCACGCCGGCAATGCCGGCAGCAGCAAAAACCGGGTAGGTCGATTCATCCCGAGGGCTCGTTCCGTCCCGTTTGCGATAGGGCAGGAATTCGAAGACGGCGGGCACGGGATCGTTTTCCGCATTGTCCGGCATCCAGATGCGCGCCGCCAGGCGCGTGCCGTCCTTGAGGGTGATCCAGTGGTTTTCGATGGTGGTGAAGCTGCGGTCGGTCATGCGTCCCATTCCGGTATTGCAGGCAGGATTAAGATTGGGCGGAGGCCTTGAGATGTCGAGCCTTCAATTTCCGGCGCTCTCCATTTTTCGCGTCGTCAAGACACGCTCCAACCAGCCGATTTCCATCTCGGGCACGGATTTCAGCAGCAGGTCCGTGTAATCATCGAAAGGCGGCGACAGTGCCTGTGATTTCGGTCCGAAGCGAACGAGCTTGCCGCGATGCATGACGGCGACGCTGTCGGCGATGGCGCGCACGATGGCGATATCATGCGTGATGAAGATGTAGGAGAGCTGGGCTTCCTTCTGCAACCTCAAGAGCAGCTTCAGAATGCCATCGGCAACGAGTGGATCGAGCGCCGAGGTCGGCTCGTCGCAAAGGATGAGCTCCGGCTTGGCGGCAAGCGCACGGGCGATTGCGACGCGCTGCTTCTGGCCGCCGGAAAGCTCGGCCGGGTAACGGTCGACGAAACCGGTGCCCATCTCAATCTGGTCGAGCAGTTCCTTCACGCGCGCCGTCTTCGCCGTGCCGTGCAGACCGTCATAAAAGGTCAGCGGGCGGCCGATGATGTCTCGCACGGTCTGGCGGGGATTCATGGCGGTGTCGGCCATCTGGTAGATCAGCTGTATCCGCCGCAATTCCTCGCGGGAGCGGTTTTTCAAGGCTGGTGTCAGCGGCTTGCCGTCGAAGGAAATCCGTCCGTCGCTCGGGGGCAGCAGGCCGGTGATGACGCGGGCGAGCGTCGATTTCCCCGATCCGGATTCACCGACAACAGCCAGTGTCTGACCTTTTGGTACATGTAGAGAAACATCGTGCAATACCTTGAAACCGTTCGAATATTGCGCGTTGATATTCTCGATTTTCAGAAGCGCTCCCGATTGATCGGCGGTTTCCTCTCTCGCTATCTGGCGAACGTTGACGAGGGCGCGGGTATAGTCCTGTCGCGGCGCCTCGATGATCTGCTGCACGCTGCCGTACTCCACTTGCTTGCCGTATCGCAGCACCATGATGTCGTCGGAGATCTGGGCGACGACGGCGAGATCGTGGGTGATATAGAGCGCCGCCGTATGTGTTTCCTCGATAGCGTGCTTGATCGCTGCCAGCACGTCGATCTGCGTCGTCACGTCGAGCGCGGTTGTGGGTTCGTCGAAGACGATCAGTTCGGGGTTGGAGCAAAGCGCCATGGCCGTCATGGCGCGCTGAAGCTGGCCGCCGGAGACCTGATGCGGATAGCGCTCGCCGAATGTTTCCGGATTGGGCAGGCCAAGCACACGGAAGAGGTAAAGCGCGCGCTTCCTGGCCTCGTCCTTCGTCATCAGCCGGTGTTTGACGGTGGCTTCGATCACCTGATCGCCCAGCCTGTGCGCCGGATTGAAGGCGGCCGCTGCCGATTGCGCGACATAACAGACGCGGGCACCGCGGATCTTGCGGATGCCGGATTTGCCGAGCGGCAGGATGTCGACGCCGTCGAGCAGCACCTGGCCGCCGGTGATCTCGGCGCCGCCGCGACCATAGGCCAGCGCGGAGAGACCGATGGTGGACTTGCCGGCGCCGGATTCGCCGATCAGGCCGAGCACCTTGCCCTTCTTGAGATCGAAGGACACGCCGTCGACGATGGTCACGCGTTTCGGTGGCTCGCCCGGCGGATAGCTGGTTGCCTCGATCTTGAGATCGCGAACGGAAAGAAGCTCAGGCATCGCCACGCCCTCCCTTGAGGCTGGAGGTGCGCTTCAAGAGCCAGTCGACCACCAGATTGACACAGACCGCGAGCGCCGCGATGGCGGAGCCCGGTACGAGAGCGGCAGAGATGCCGAAGATGATGCCGTCCTTGTTGTCCTTGACCATGCCGCCCCAGTCGGCGGACGGCGGCTGGATACCGAGGCCGAGGAAGGACAGGGTGGAAAGGAACAGGATCGAGAAGGCAAAGCGCAGGCCGAATTCCGCCAGCAGCGGCGAAAGCGTGTTCGGCAGGATCTCGCGGAAGATGATCCAGATCCTGCCTTCGCCGCGCAGCTTGGCGGCCTCGACGAATTCCATGACCGCGACATCGAGCGCCACGGCACGGCCGAGACGATAGACGCGGGTGGAATCGAGGATGGCCATGACGAGGATCAGCACGATCAGGTTCTGCGGCAGCACCGCCAGCACGACGAGCGCGAAGATCAGCGTCGGGATCGACATCATCAGGTCGTTGAAGCGCGAGAAGATCGTGTCGATCAATCCGCGCGAGACGGCGGCGGTGAAGCTCAGGACGATGCCGAGCGAGAAGGAGATGATCGTCGCCGTCAGCGCGACGAACAGCGTCGTGCGTGTGCCATAGATCAGACGCGACAGGATATCGCGGCCGAGATTGTCGAGGCCGAAGAAATATTGCGCGTCGGCGGCCTGCCAGACGTTGCCGACGACTTCGGTCTCGCCATAGGGGGCGATCCAGGGCGCAAAGATCGCGCAGAAGAAGGCGAGCAGAATACCGGCTATGCCGATCCAGGCGGTGATGGGGATCTCTCTCAATCTCATCGTGGATGCCTCAGGCGCGGGTTGGCGACGATCGCCAGAATATCGGCGGTCATGTTGAGGAGGATGTAGACGGCGGCAAAGATCAGCCCGCAGGCCTGGACGACAGGCATATCGCGCACGGTGACCGCATCGACCATGTACTGGCCCATGCCGGGATAGACGAAGACCACCTCGACGACGACGACGCCGACGATGAGATAGGCAAGGTTCAGCGCGATGACGTTGATGATCGGGGCCAGCGCGTTGGGGGCCGCGTGCTTGACGATGGCGCGGAAGGCAGACAACCCCTTGAGCTCAGCCGTTTCCATATAGGCCGACGACATGACCGAGAGGATGGCGGCGCGGGTCATGCGCATCATGTGAGCAAGCACCACGAGCACCAGCGTCGCCGTCGGCAGGGCGATCGCCTGCAGCCGGTCCATGAGGCCCATGCCTTCATAGACGGTGGCGGGAAAGGTCGCCACGCCGAATTTTACGGCAAAGAACAGGATAAGGAGGTAGCCGATGAAGAATTCCGGCAGGGAGATCGCCGCCAGCGAAACGACATTGATGATCTTGTCGGGCATGCGGTTCCTGAAATGCACCGCCAGCATGCCGAGGCCGACGGCGAGCGGCACCGAGATCAGCGCGGCGAAACCGGCCAGAAACAGCGAATTGCCGAGCCGCTTGCCAATCTGCTCACTGACGGAGTTCTTGCTGGCCCAGGAGGTGCCGAAGTCGCCCTGCACGGCGTTGCCGAGCCATTCCACATAGCGAGTGACGACAGGCCGGTTGAGGCCGAGATCGGCGCGAATGTTGGCAACCGCCTGCGGCGTTGCCGACTGGCCGAGATAGGTGGTCGCGAAATCGCCCGGCAGGGCTTCCAGCCCACCGAAGATCAGGATGGAGACCGCAAACAGCAGGACGATGCTGAGCAGACAGCGCTCGATGATCAGGGACAGCAGCGGAAAGCGCTGCTTGAACCTCAGCCCGGGCAGAACGGTTCCGGGGGATGGATTGGACATGGCCGATGCCTCGCGCTCTTGTTGTTTTACGCAATTCCGGACGGAAAACCGCTGCGCACTTTTCCTGGAGTTGCTCTAAACGTCGGGAGGACCGCGAAGAGTGTCCGCGGTCCAGGCTTCGTCAGAGATGAGGGCGTTGTCGCCCGGCTTCGGGCATCAGGCGTCCAGCCAGACGCGGGTCGCGACGTAGCCGTTCGACATGTCGTTGCCGATATCGTGGACGTAGCCCTTCACCTTCTTGGTGGAGGCGTTCACGAAATCGTTGAACATCGGCAGGATCACACCACCTTCGTCGCGCACCATCATCGCCATGGCACGGTAGAGCTCCTTGCGCTTGGCTTCGTCCAGTTCGGAGCGGGCCTGAAGCAGAAGCTTGTCGAAGTCCGGGCGCTTAAAGCGGGTATCGTTCCAGTCGGCGGTCGACAGGTAGGCGGTGGAATACATCTGGTCCTGTGTCGGGCGGCCGCCCCAATAGGATGTGGAGAAGGGCTGGACGTTCCAGACGTTGGTCCAATAGCCGTCGCCCGGCTCGCGCTTGACCTCGATCTCGATCCCCGCCTTCTTGCAGCTTTCCTGATAGAGGACGGCTGCATCGACGGCGCCCGGGAAAGCGACTTCGGAGGTGCGCAGCAGCACCGAGCCGCTATGGCCGGACTTCTTGTAGTGGAAGGAGGCCTTGTCTGGGTCGTATGTGCGCTGCTCGATGCCTTCGGGGAACAGGGCATAAGTGTTGTTGATCGGGAAATCGTTGCCGACCTTGCCATAGCCGCCGAGGATCTTCTTGACCATGGTTTCGCGGTCCATGGCGTATTTGAGCGCGAGACGCAGGTCGTTGTTGTCGAACGGCGCCGTGGTGCAATGCATGATGAACACGTAGTGGCCGCGGCCGGCCGTCGCCAGGATCTCGACATTCGGTGCGCGCTTCAACAGGTCAACCGTCTTAGGGTCGACGCGGTTGATGTAGTGCACCTGGCCGGAGGAGAGGGCGGCGATGCGTGCCGTCGCATCGTTCATGCCGATGATTTCGATTGAATCGACATAGCCGCGGTCGGTGCGCCAGTCGTCCTTGTTCCGCTCGAACGTGGCGCGCACTCCGGGTTCGAAGCTGACCATCTTGTAGGGGCCGGTGCCGATCGAGGCGAGGGGATCGTCATAGCCGCCATTCGGCTGGATGACGAGATGATAGTCGGTGAGAAGCAACGGCATGTCGGCGTTGCCTTCCGTCAGCGTCAACACGAGGTTGCCGCCGTCGGCCTTGATCTCCTTGATCGACTTCATGACGCCGAGCGCGCCCGACTCCGACTTCGCATCGGTGTGGCGCTTGAGGGTGGCGACGACGTCGTCGATCGTCAGATCCTTGCCGTTGTGGAACTTCACGCCCTTGCGGATCTTGAAGGTCCACGTAGCGGCATCCTTCGACGGCTCCCAGGATTCGGCAAGCGACGGAACGGCAGCGCCGGTCAGCGGGTGGGATTCCACCAGCATGTCGCCCCAGCAACGGCCGACGCAGAACATGACTTGAGACAGGAATTTCGCCGGATCCTTGGAATCGGTCGCAGCTCCACCTTCGAGGCCGAGCTTCAGATGCCCGCCGCGCTTCGGCTCGGCCGCCATCGCGCTTTCGGTAAAGAGCTGGTCGGCGAGTGCCAAGGTTACACCGGCTGCCATTGCTCGTCCCATGAATTCGCGGCGGCTGAGCCCGCCCGAAGTCACGCGGCTTGCCAGATATTTCGTATAGTCGTTCATTCCCCTGTTCCTTCTTTTTGCCGTGTTGACAGAAATTCCCGGGCAGCGCACTTCACGTCACGGTTTCCTCTTCCGCGTGAAGCCTGTTGCCCGCGATCATGCGGGAAAATGCTGCGGTTGCCGCCGCTTTTCACTTTCCTTTCCAGATGGGGGCCCGCTTCTCCGCGAAAGCCCTTGCGCCTTCCAATTGATCCTCGCTTGAATAGAGGGCGTCGACGGTCGCAAACTGCCGTTTGGTGATCTTGTTCATGGCAGTCTGAAACGTCGTTCCCTCCGCTTCGCGAACTATTTCCTTTATGGCCGCATAGACGAGCGGCGGCCCGCTTGCAAGCAGACGGGCAAGTTCCCAAGCCCTGTCCATCAGCTTGTCGGCCAAGACGATCTCGTTGACGAAACCCCAGCGATGCGCCTCTTCGACATTGAGCCAGCGGCCGGTGAGCAGCATATCCATGGCGATGTGATAGGGAATGCGCTTCGGCAATTTGATCGACGCCGCATCGGCGACAGTGCCGGAGCGAATTTCCGGCAGCGCGAAGGTCGCGTGAGCGGCCGCGATGATCAGATCGGCGGAAAGCGCGATCTCCAGGCCACCACCGCAACAGATGCCGTTGACGGCGCAGATGACCGGCTTGTTGAGATCGCGCAGCTCCTGCAGGCCTCCAAAGCCGCCGACACCATAGTCTCCGTCGACAGCGTCACCATCAGCGGCAGCCTTCAAATCCCAGCCGGCTGAAAAGAATTTTTCGCCGGCGCCCGAAACGATGGCGACGCGCAGATCCGGATTGTCGCGGAAGTCGCGGAAGATGAGCCCCATGGTACGGCTGGTCGCCAGGTCGATGGCATTCGCCTTCGGCCGGTCGATGACGACCTCGAGGATACCGTCGTCGCATCGGGTGCGAATGGGGTCTTGCAACTTCTGCTACCTCCTTCGCCGGATGAGGGCATCCGCGGCAACGACACCGCGTGATTCACCCAAGACCATCAAGGGATTAATGTCCAGTTCTTCGAGCAGCGCGGCGTTCTTTACGACATATTCTGCCGCTGATACGACGGCGTCGGCAACGATTTCGAGACTGCTTGCAGCACTGCCACGATAACCTTCGATGAGCTTGCGGATCTTCAGCCGTGAAATCCTGTCCAAAACCTCCGCTTTCGTCACCGGAAGCGGCAGGACAACGGAATCTTCAAGCAATTCCACGAGGATTCCGCCCGCGCCGACCGTCAAGGTCAGGCCGACGACGGGATCGCGCACCGCACCGACAATGAGCTCGGCGACAGGGCGCTCGATCATTCGCTCGACCAGATATCCGCGGGCGATGGGAGCCATGCCTTCGGCCGCATCTTTGACTGCATTCTTATCCCATAGGTTGAGCTTGACGGCACCCGCTTCGGACTTGTGCTCTATGCCGAGCGCCTTGAGTGCGACGGGGAAGCCAATTTGCTGTGCAGTTTCGGCTGCCTCATTTGCGGTAGCGGCCGTTC
Source organism: Rhizobium sp. SG570 (assembly GCF_012275345.1). NCBI lineage: Bacteria > Pseudomonadati > Pseudomonadota > Alphaproteobacteria > Hyphomicrobiales > Rhizobiaceae > Rhizobium > Rhizobium sp. SG570. The sequence goes on from NZ_JAAZQI010000027.1 coordinate 43,767, forward strand.
TTCCTAGCGGAACCGTAAGGCCGGCAGCGGCAAGCTCCGCCTTCGCTGCCGCTTCGCTCAAGGTTTCGATCTCGCCCGCGTCTGCGGGCTGGTCCAGCAACGGCAATGGCCGCGGCTTCTTCCAAACTCTGGCGATCCCGCTCGCGACATCGGCGGCCGCTAGTGCTTCGCTGATGCCGCAGAGCGGCACGATGCCGGTTTCGATGAGCTGCTTGGCGATCGGTTCCGGCAGATTTTCCGGCAAGGTCGCGAGGACGCCGGCCCGGGCGCCGCTTCGCTTGGCGGCAGCGGCGACAGCGGAAACCGTCGTCATCCAGTCCACACCGTCGCAGCGATCTTCCCGGGGAAAATCGAGCACGACCAGATTGAGGGCATAACCGCCTTCGAACATGGCGGTGAAGGCATCCGTCTGGCGGGAGAGATCGCCCCAGACGAAGGTGTGATAGTCGAGCGGGTTCGAGAGTGTCACCATCTCGCCGAGGCTCGCGCGCAAGGCCGGCAGCTGCTCGGGTTTCAGGGCGCGAAATTCCACGTTCCGGCCGACGGCTGCGTCAGCCATCAGCGATGCCTCGCCGCCTGAACAGCTCATCGAGGAGATCGCATCGCTTTCGAGCGGGCCAGCGACATGCAGGAGCTTCAGTGTTTCGATAAGCTCCGGCAGCGTTGTCACCCGGCCGATGCCGAGGCGATGGAGTACGGCGTCTGCAACGGCATCGCTGCCTGCAAGCGAGGCCGTATGCGAGATTGCGGCGCGTTGCGCCTGTTCGGATTTGCCGACCTTCAGGGCGACGACCGGTTTTTTCAGCTCGCGGGCGCGGGCGGCAAGAGCCTCGAGCGCACGAATATTTCCGAAGCCCTCGATATGCAGGCCGACTGCCGTCACGCGCGGGTCGTCGAGAACGGCATGGGCAAGATCCGATAGCCCGATCTGCGCCTGGTTGCCGGCCGTCATCAGGTAGCTGATGGGCAAGCCGCGCCGCTGCATGCTGAGATTGATGGCGATGTTGGAGGATTGGGTGAGGATCGCAACGCCGCGCTCGCTGCGCACGATGCCATGCTGATCAGGCCAGAGCAGGGCGCCGTCGAGGCCGTTGATCATGCCATAGCAATTGGGACCGACGATCGGCATGTCGCCGGCGGCTTCGACGAGGGCTTGCTGCAACTCCGCTCCATCCGCCAGCTCCGAAACCGCCTCGCTGAAGCCGGAGGCGTAACAGACCGCGCCGCCCCCACCTCGTGCCGAGAGGGCTCGCACGATCTCGACGGTCAGCATCCTGTTGACGCCGACGAAGGCGGCATCCGGCCCATCCGGCAGCTCCTCCACGGAGCGATAGCAGCGGCGTCCAAGCACGCTTTCCAGCGTCGGATGCACCGGCCAGATGTCGCCGGCAAATCCCATCAGGTCGCACTGCTCGATGACCCGTCGCGCCTCGCGACCGCCGAAGACGGCGATCGTTCTGGGTCTGATGAGGCGGTCGAGCGGGCGTGGCGTCATGTCGTCATGCTCCGAACGGCCGAAGCAGGTCGCGGCTGATGATGTGCCGCTGGATTTCCGAGGTTCCGTCCCAGATGCGCTCGACGCGGGCGTCGCGCCAGAAGCGGGCGAGCGGCAGGTCGTCCATCAGCCCCATGCCGCCGAAGATCTGGATGGCTTCATCGGTGACGCGAGCCAACATCTCGGAAGCATAGAGCTTTGCCGAGGCGATCTCGCGATTGGCTGGGATGCCGGCATCCAGCTTCCAGGCGGCGGACAGCGTCAGGAGGTCGGCGGCGTCGATCTCGGTGATCATGTCGGCGAGTTTGAACGATACACCCTGATTGGCGCCGATCGGCTTGCCGAATTGCTTGCGCTCGGCGGCATAGGGCAGCGCAAGGTCGAAGACGCGGCGAGCCCGCCCGACGCAGGTCGCCGCAACCGTCAGCCGCGTTCCGTACAGCCATTGATTGGCGAGATCGAAGCCGCGATGCACCTCACCGAGCACCTGCGATTTCGGCAGACGGCAATCGGTAAAGTTCAGAATGGCATTGTGGTAGCCGCGATGGGAGACCGAGTCATAACCCTTCACGATATCAAAGCCCGGCGTGCCGCGGTCGACCAGAAAGGCCGTGATCTTCTTCTTGACGCCTTTCGAGGTCTCTTCCTCGCCGGTGGCGGCAAAGACGATGACGAAATCGGCGACATCGGCATGCGATATGAAATGCTTGGTGCCGTTGAGGATGAAATCATCGCCATCCTGTCGTGCCGCGCATTTCATGCCGCGCATGTCGGAACCGGCGTCCGGTTCGGTGATGGCGAGAGCGTCGATCCGTTCGCCACGCACCGCCGGCAGGAGATAGCGCTCCCGCTGCTCGCCCTCGCAAGCCATCAGGATACCGGAGGGGCGGCCGAAGAAAACCGTCAGTGCCATCGAACCGCGGCCGAGCTCGCGCTCGACAAGAGTGAAGGTCAGATGATCGAGGCCGGCGCCGCCGATCTCCTCCGGAAAGCCGCAGGCATAGAAGCCGAGCTCGATGCATTTGCGCTTGATATCCTCGGCAACATCCGGCGGCACGATGCCGGTGCGCTCGACCTCGTTCTCATGCGGATAAATCTCCGTCTCCACGAAGTCCCGGACCGTTTTGACGATCATCTCCTGTTCTTCGCTGAGTCCGAAATTCACGGTCGCTTCCTCCTAGCGTTTTTGTCCCACATGGCGGCCGGCTCCCTCCGGCATTGGCAGTGCTGCATGCGCGGCGGCGATCGGCCTTACTCTCACCAGCACCTCCTCCGGTGCGGCAACAGCCTTGCCCGCCTTGGCATCCACATGCAGGAGCATGTGTTCCGCGGTGGCGATCACATCGCCGCTCGCCGTGTCGTGTAGCCTATGGAAAACATGCAGCCGCTTCTCGTCCGATGCGAGGACCTGGCAGGTCGAATGGATGGCCTGTCCGAGCTTGGCCTCGCCGATATGGCGGATATGGGTTTCCACCGTATAGTAGCTGTGGCCGCGTTCGACATAGTCGAAATCGACGCCGATCAGGCGCAGAAGCGCATCCGAAGTGTCGCCGAATACCTGCAGATAGCGATGCTCGGTCATGTGGCCGTTATAGTCGACCCATGCCGGGCTGACCTTGGTGTCGATCAGGCGCAGCGGCCTTGCCACGTCAGGCGGCGTCTTCTCGCCGCCGCCTGCCGCCCAGAGGCTCTGTTCGAAATCCTTGAGCAGCTTGCCGGCGCCCCAGCCCTTGCCGCCGTGGCCGCCTTTCAGGCTCTGCAGAATGCCGACGAGGTTTTCGTCACGGATGCGCTCCAGCTCGCGGATCGACAATCCGTTCGCCTGCTCGTCCGATTGCTGGCCGATCTTCTCGACGAGGGCATCGTCGAGATCGACGACATCCATCAGCTTGGTCCAGTTCCATTGCAGGGCCGGGCCGAACTGCGCCAGGAAGTGCCGCATGCCGGCTTCGCCGCCGGCGATGCGATAGGTCTGGAACAGGCCCATCTGCGCCCAGCGCAGGCCGAAGGAGTAACGGATGACGTCGTCCAGCGTCTCGACGGTGCAGATGTCGTCCTTGATCAGCCAGAGCGCCTCGCGCCACAGAGCTTCCAACAGGCGGTCGCCGACGAAAGCCTCGATCTCCTTGGCGATATGCACGCCCTTCATGCCGATCGGCGGCAGCCTGTCCATCGCGGCCTGGATCGTCGCAGCACTCGTCTTTTCGCCGCCGACGATCTCGACAAGCGGCAGCAGATAGACGGGATTATAGGGATGGGCGACGAAGAGGCGTTCCGGATGGCGCATGTCGCGTTGCAGATCGGTCGGCAACAGCCCCGAAGTAGAGGAGCCGATCAGCGCATCCGGTCGTGCCGCCGCGTCGATCTGCGTCAGCACGTTCCGCTTCAGGTCCAGCCGCTCGGGCACGCTTTCCTGAATCCAGTCGGCACCGGCGACGGCCGCTTCCAGCGTCTCGCGGAACGTCAGTTTGCCGCGCGGCGGAAGAGGGGCGCCCGTCAGCATCGCATAGGCTTTTTCGGCGTTATCAAGCACTTCGCCGACGATTCGGTTTGCCTCGGGATGTGGATCGTAGACATCGACATCGATGCCGGCCAGCAGAAAGCGGGCAATCCATCCGCCGCCGATGACGCCGCCGCCGATGCAGGCTGCCTTGTTGATCTTGGTCATCGCAGCCTCAGCGCTTCGTCAGTTTCAGTTTCTTGCGGACATCTTCGGGGCCGATGATGCGCGCGCCCATGCCTTCGACCACCTGCACTGCCTTTTCGACGAGCTGTGCGTTCGTGGCGAGCATGCCTTTTCCGGCATAGAGATTGTCTTCGAGGCCGACGCGGACGTTGCCGCCGGCAAGGATAGCAGCCGCAGGGTAGGCCATGGCGTTACGACCGATGGAAAAGGCCGAGAAGGTCCAGCTGGTGGGAACGTTGTTGACCATCGCCATGAAGGTGTTGAGGTCGTCGGGCGCCCCCCAAGGGATGCCCATGCAGAGCTGGATGAGGACCGGGTCCTCGATAAGACCCTCCTCGGCAAGCTGTTTGGCAAACCAGAGATGACCGGTGTCGAAGGCCTCGATCTCGGGGCGCACGCCGAGATCGGTCATCTTCTTCGCCATGGCCCTCAGCATGGAGGGCGTATTGGTCATGACATAGTCGCCGAGGCTGAAGTTCATGGTGCCGCAATCGAGCGTGCAGATTTCGGGCAGGCATTCGGCGACATGGCTGACACGTTCGGCTGCGCCTGCCATATCGGTGCCCTTGGGATTCAGAGGCAGGGGGCTTTCGACATCGCCGAAAATCAGGTCGCCGCCCATGCCGGCAGTCAGGTTCAGCACCACGTCGACGTCCGCCGAGCGGATCCGGTCGGTGACCTCCTTGTAGAGATCGTTGCGGCGGCTGGCAGCGCCGGTTTCCGGATCGCGGACATGGCAGTGAACGATTGCGGCCCCAGCGTTGGCGGCGTCGATTGCCGAATCCGCGATCTGCTTGGGGGTGATCGGAACATGGCTGGATTTCGAAACGGTATCGCCGGAGCCTGTCACGGCACAGGTGATGAAGACATCTCGGTTCATCGCAAGAGGCATTTTGTTCTCCCTCGTATTGAGAGCATTACGCGGCATGCGACATCTTCATGCTTTGCATTATCGGAATCTGTCGATACATTATCGGAAATTTGAGATAATGGTTATGCTGACCCCGTCCGATACGCCACTCGACATCGATCTCCTGGTCCTGCCGGAAACGAACCTGATCCTGATCGCTTCGGTGATCGAGCCGCTACGCGGGGCCAATCGCATTTCCGGGGCAGAGATCTATCGTTGGCGCCTGCTGACGCTGGACGGCTCGCCGGTTGAAACAACAAGCCTCATTCCGGTGCCGGCATCCGGCGGTTTCAAGCCGATGTCGGATACGGCGCCGCTCTTCGTGCTTGCCAGCTATAATTGGCGGCGCAGCGCCACGCAGGCGCTGAAGATGCAATTGTCGCAAACCGCGCGCCATCGTTCGATGATCGCGGGCATCGAATCCGGCAGCTGGCTGCTGGCCGAGGCGAGCCTTCTCGACAATGTCTCTGCCGCCGTCCATTGGGAAGATTTCGACGATTTCGCGCTTGCCTATCCGCAGGTGAAGGCCGTCAAGGACCGCTTCGTGATCGACGGCAAGCGTATCACCACGGCCGGCTCTTTGCCGACCGTCGATCTGATGCTCGAAATCATCCGTCGACGGCAGGGCTATTCGCTGGCGCTCGAGGTCAGCCGCCTGTTCATCTATGAGCCGGCTTCCACCCAAGGCGCGGCAGAGCTTTCCCCATCGACCGCGGGTCTGCGCATGCGTGATCCGCGGGTCGCGCAGGCCATCCGCCTGATGGAAGACCATATCGAGCAGCCGTTGGTTCTGGCGCGCCTGGCCCGCCGCGTCGGCATCAGCGCACGCCATCTGCAGGCGCTTTTCCAGGACAGCATCGGCGCGCCGCCGCATGTGCACTATCTGGCACTTCGACTGAACGCGGCGCGACGCAAGGTGATCGAGACGAAGGATTCCTTTGCCGAGATCGCGGCAGCAACCGGCTTCAATTCGGCCTCGGCATTCTCCCGCAGCTACAGGGCGAGCTTTTCCGAAAGCCCATCCGGTACGCGCCGCAGGCTGCGCGGCCGTATCACTGCTGCGGCAGAGCCGACATAGGCTGAAAGGCTTCGCGCACCCTCTCGGCAAGCTCCTGGATTGCCTCGCTCGAATGATAGGGATTGCGGCGAAGCACGACGCGCGAGGAATCGACGGGAGGAAAGCCGTCTTCGCTCGTCAGCTCCCTGCATCCATGCGGAATATTGCTGCGCGACAGCGTCGAAACGGCAAGGCCGGCCAAGACGGCATTCTTCAGGCCCGAACTCGTGTCGGCGACGAAGGCGATGCGATAGCGCAGCCCCGTTTGCTCTAGGGATCGCAGAGCGAAATCGCGACACCACGTCGAATTCCGGTAGACTGCAATTGGCAGCGGTGTCGCTTCGTGCAGGCGATGTACCAGTGAGGTTACCCAGACGGTGGGATCGATGCAGAGAATTTCGCCCGTCGTCTGATTGCTCCAGTCGAAGACGACAGCCAGATCAAGTTCGTCCTTCTCCAGGGCTGCAAGGTTTCGGGCGGTATAGTCGCAGGAAACGGTCACTTCGACAGCCGGATGTCTGACGGCAAAGGCGGCAAGTGCCGCAGGCAGAATGGTCTGGCTATACTCTTCCGGAATTCCGATCCGCACTGGTCCATCAAGTGGCTTGGTGCGGATGGTCGCGGCCGCTTCGTTCAGAAGCTCGATGACCCTCTGGGCATAGGGAAGCAGCTGATTGCCCGCTCGGGTCAGGACCGCTCCTCGCGCATTTCTGTCAAACAACGTTTCGCCGATCGTTTCCTCCAGGCGCTTGATCTGAGCGCTGACGGCCGATTGCGTGCGGCCGATGCGCTGCGCGGCCACGGAAAAATTCGATGTCTCGCTGATGACGAGGAAGGTTCGGAGCAAATCGCTTTCGATAGGGTCGTGCATCGGAGATCACAAATATTTCTGATAGCTACTATCTCTACTATTCGTTTGCCTGATGTCAAATATCGGCGCACACAGGAGGCGTTCCTTCGGTTTCCTTTCTGAGTCCATTACATGACATTCCAGTTCCCGACCCGCTCCGCTTTTGCCAGCGATTATGAGAGGGGCGTTGTACTCGTGGCTACGGCAATGCTTGCGTGGAGCTGCAGCGGCATCTACGCACGCCTCCTCACCACGGACATTTGGACGGCGATCGCCTGGCGATCGTTGTTTGGCGGCCTGTTCCTGCTGATTCCCAGCTTTTTCCTCGAAGGTGGGTTTTCACGGCGCCAATGGGCCTCGATCTTTCATCCGGCGGGCCTGGCGATGCTCGCCTGCCAGATGATAAGTCAGGCCTGCTTCATCGGCGCGCTTTACATGACCACGGTCGCAAATGTGACCATGATCTATGCGACGGCGCCATTTATCGCCGCGTTTCTCAGCTGGACCATGCTGAAGGAGCGTGTGGCGAAGCGGACATTGATTGCCGGCGGCGTCTGCCTCATCGGTGTTGCCGTCATCGTCGCCTCCTCGATCGGTGGCGGTACCGGCGTCGGCGATCTGCTGGCGCTCGGCATGACAATCACTTTCGCCCTTATCATCGTCATCCCGCGCATGGATCGCAGCATTCCGATCCTGCCGTCGAGCGTTGTCGGCGGGCTCCTGACATTCTTGATCTTCGTGCCTTTCGCCTCGACAAGCTCGCTGGACGTTTATAACTGGCTTTTGCTGGCCGCCTTCGGGGCGACGAATTTCGCGCTCGCCTTCGTCCTCTTCCTTTTCGGGTCCAGGCGTATGCCTGCGGCCGATGCGGCCCTCATCAGTTCGATGGAGATCGTGCTGACCCCTTTCTGGGTCTGGCTTTTCTTCTCCGAGACGCCGCCCGTTGCCACATTCATCGGCGGGGCGATCATCTTCGCGACGATCGTCTGGCACACGGCTGTCGATCTGCGACATGGGCGCCGTGCTCGTGTGCCCGCCGAATAGGCTATAGCCATCGGCCCTCGTCTCGGCAAAGATAGCGGCTTGAGCCTCGATTTCACAAAAGCGATGAAAGCGATATGACCTCCAACGATCCCTTGCTCCGGCCCTATCAACTCAAGCACCTCACGCTGAAGAACCGCATCATGTCGACGGCGCATGAGCCGGCTTATTCGGAAGACGGCATGCCGACGGATCGATACAGGCTCTATCATCGGGAGAAAGCAAAGGGCGGCATCGCGCTGACCATGACGGCGGGTTCGGCAGTCGTCTCGCCGGATTCGCCGCCGGCATTCGGCAATCTCCATGCCTATCGCGACGAGATCGTTCCATGGCTGAAGAAGCTTGCCGACGACTGTCATGAATTCGGTGCGGCCGTGATGATCCAGTTGACCCATCTCGGCCGCCGCACCGGTTGGAACAAGGGAGACTGGCTGCCGGTGCTGGCGCCGTCGCCGATCCGCGAGCCGGCGCATCGCGCCTTTCCAAAGGCTGCCGAAGACTGGGATATTGAGCGGATCATCGCCGATTTCGCCGCCGCCGCCCAGCGCATGCAGGCTGCCGGCCTCGATGGCATCGAAATCGAAGCCTACGGCCATCTGACCGACGGGTTCTGGTCGCCGGCGACGAACAGGCGCGAGGACGACTTCGGCGGTTCGCTTGAAAACCGCATGCGCTTTTCGATGATGATGACCGAGGCGATCCGCAAGGCGGTCGGACAGGATTTCATCGTCGGCATCCGGCTTGTGGCCGATGAGGATTGGGAGAAGGGGCTCTCGCGGGAGGAGGGCATCGAGATCGCGCGGCGTCTCGCCACCTCCGGCAACATCGATTTTCTCAACATCATTCGCGGGCATATCGACAGCGACGCAGCGCTCAACAACGTCATCCCTATCCAGGGAATGGCGTCGGCGCCGCATCTGGATTTTGCCGGCGAGGTGAGGGCGGCGACCAAGTTCCCGGTCTTTCACGCTGCCCGCATCGGCGATGTCGCGACGGCCCGCCATGCAATTGCGGAGGGCAAGCTCGATATGGTCGGCATGACACGCGCCCATATTGCCGACCCGCATATCGTCAACAAGGTGATGTCGGGGCAGGAAGCCCGCATCCGCCCTTGCGTCGGCGCGACCTACTGTCTCGATCGCATCTATGAAGGCGGCGAAGCGCTCTGTATTCACAATGCGGCGACCGGCCGCGAGGCCGAGATGCCGCATCAGATCGAACGGGCAGCGGTGTCACGAAAGGTTGTTATCATCGGTGCCGGCCCAGCCGGTCTGGAGGCGGCTCGTGTCCTCGCCGAGCGCGGCCATACGGTTGATGTGCTCGAAGCAAGCGGGAAGGCCGGCGGTCAAGTCAATCTCCTCACCCGCAATCCGCGCCGCAAGGAGATGATCGGGATCATCGATTGGCGGCTGTCCGAATTGGAGCGGTTCGGCGTCACGATCCATTACGACGTCTATGCCGGGGCGGATGAGGTGATGGCATTCGAGCCCGATCTCGTCGTCGTGGCGACAGGTGGCATTGCACAGTCGCCCGAACTCGACGGTGGCGATGGCCTTGTCACGTCTTCATGGGACATTCTGGCCGGCGCGGTGAAGCCCGAGGGGCAGGTCCTGCTCTACGACGACAATGGCGGGCATCCGGGCATGTCGGCCGCCGAGGTCATCGCCAATAGCGGCGCCGAACTGGAGCTTGTCTCGCCAGAGCGTTTCTTCGCGCCGGAAATGGGCGGCATGAACCATGTGCCCTATGCGAAGACCTTCGCCGAGAAAAATGTCCGGGTCACCATCAATACGCGGCTGAAATCGGTGCGCCGCGACGGCAATGCGCTGGTTGCGGTTCTGGGGTCCGATTTTTCCGAACAGACGCTGTGGGAGCGCCGTGTTTCCCAAGTCGTGGTCGAGCATGGCACCGTCGCCAACGACGAACTTTACCTTGAGCTGAAGCCGCTGTCGCGCAACCTCGGCGCAATCGACTATCCGGCCTTGATTGCGCGTCGTGCGCCGCTGCCGGCGAAAAACGAAGCGGGTGCATTCGACCTGATCCGCATCGGCGATGCGATCGCGAGCCGCAATATCCATGCGGCCATTTATGATGCGCTGCGCTATTGCTCGCTGCTGTGAGGCGGCGAGGCCACCGATCCGCGCTTGATCAGGCTCGTTTTGACGGCGGTGCGCTCGACCGGCATGTCCCTGCCGTTCAGTCTTGAAATCAGCCTTTCGGCTGCCTTCTTGCCCATCTCGTAGACCGGCTGGTCGACGACGGTGATTGGCGGCGTGGTGACGGTCGTCCAATCGGCATCCAGGAAGGAAATCATCGAGATATCGGCGGGTATGGACAGTCCGAGGGCTTGCAGCGACTTGAACACCCTGAGGCCGACGAGACTGTCGGATGCGACGAGCGCGGTCGGCACCGGCATTTCTTGCAACAGGTGTTTGACGACTGTATCCGTACGCGCCTGATCGGTGGCGCCGAGCCGCACATAGCGCTGCGGGTCTTCAATTCCCGCGGCAGCCTGCGCTTTCAGCACCCCTTCCACGCGCTCGCGCACTGCGGAGTTGGAAAGTTCGCGGCTGTCGGTAAGCCGCTCGTCGGCGGCGTCCATGGCCGATATATAAGCGATATGGCGATGCCCAGCGTCGAGCAGGTAGCGTGTGGCGGTGGCGGCCGCGTCGAAGTCATCGCCGGTCACGGAGTCGACGCCAAGCTCCGGAATACTTCGGTCAAACAGCACAAGCGGCACTCCGACGCGGCGTATGTCCCGCAGGTGTTCCATTCGGTCGCATCGCGCCGGCGTGACGATGAGGCCATCGACGCGCTTGCCGATCAGCAGATCCACCGCCGATTTCTCCGCCTCCAGCTCTTCTCCGGAATTTGCGATGATGACATTGAAGCCGGCCATTCGGGCGACGTCGCTGATGCCGCGCACGGCGAGGCTGAAGAAGGCGTTCTCGATATCGCCGACGACCACGCCGATGATGCCGGATTTGCCCGTCGTCATGCTGCGGGCGAGTTCGTTGGGGCGATACTCGAGCGCTGCGGCCGCGGCCGTCACCTGCGCGCGAATCTTGTCGCTGACCACGCCGTAGCCGCCCAGAACACGCGCTGCGGTGGCCTTCGAGACCTTCGCCGCCCTGGCGACATCGGCGACGGTAACGGAGCGTTTCGAAGCAAGCGGTTCTTCCATGGGATGACGACTACAAGAGTTGTTGACGGGAGGTCAATCTCAAGTTAACAAATATCTGATGAGACCGGTCTCTTTATATTTGAGACCGGTCTCTTGTCCAGATATCCCTTTTGATAGTCGATCAGGGATGTGGGCGGAGCATGCATGAATGCCGATAAGAGCATCCTTTCAGAGCGGAGAACGAACATGAAAATATCTGGCATCTTCTCAGCCATCGCGGCGCCCTTGCGCGCGGGCGTGCTGGCCTATCTCGTCGCGGCAAGCGTCGGCCCGGCTGTCGCGGCCGACAATCCCTATAATCTCATCGATCCGAACGTCATCAGCGTCGGCACCATGGGCGACTCCAAGCCCTATGCCTTTACCACGGCCGACGGTCAGTTCAGCGGCTTCGATATCGAACTGTTCCTCAACGTCGTCTCGCGCATGGGCTTTCCGAAGGACAAGGTGACCTTCACCGGCCAGGAGTTCTCGGCCCTGCTGCCATCGGTTGCCAATGAGCGTTTCGACGTCGCCGTCGCGGCGATCGGAACCACCGAGGCACGCAAGAAGACGGTGGATTTCTCCGACGGTTACCTCGCCGGCTATCTTTCGGTTCTAACCTCCGACGCCGCGATCAAGGACGCCGACGGCCTCAAGGGCAAGCGCCTCGGCGTCGTGCAGGGCACCTTGCAGGAGATCTATGCAACGAAGAATTTTACCGGAACGGACCTGGTCAAGTTCCCGGACAATAATTCGGCGGTCGCGGCACTCAACAATGGCACCGTCGCTGCGCATTTCCTCGATTATGAAGCCGCCAAGCAATATGGCGAACGCTATCCCGCGCTGAAGATCGCCGTGAACATTCCGTCCTTCGACGCGCCGGCAGGTTTCGTCGTCAAGAAGGGCAATGATGCCTTCCGTGTGGCGCTCAACAAGGGGCTGCATGACGCGATGCAGGACGGCACCTGGAAGACGCTTTACGAAAAGTGGTTCCCGGGTTCGCCGATGCCGGACCAGTATCTTCCCAAGAAGTAAGGCCGCGCTCCGCCCGGCTTGCCGGGCGGAGCATCCGCCTGCTCTCGAGAATTTCATGGGGAATTGAATGGACTGGCTAGAAAATCTCCGCCGCAGCTTCCTTGATTGGGATGCGATGGCGGAAGTCCTGCCGAGCATGATCACCGTCGGTTTGAAGAACACGCTGATCCTGGCGGCGGCCTCCACAGTGCTCGGAGTCGTCATCGGAATGGTGCTGGCGGTGATGGGCATCTCGCAATCGCGATGGCTGCGCCTGCCGGCGCGCATTTATACAGACATCTTTCGCGGCCTGCCGGCAATCGTGACGATCCTGATCATCGGTCAGGGCTTTGCACGCATGGGCCGCGCCCTCTTCGGCCCGTCGCCATTTCCGTTAGGGATCATCGCGCTCAGCCTGATCGCAGGCGCCTATATCGGCGAGATTTTCCGTTCCGGCATTCAAAGCGTCGAACGCGGCCAGATGGAGGCCTGCCGCGCGCTCAGCATGAGCTACGGGCAAGGGATGCGGCTGATCGTCATTCCGCAGGGCGTGCGGCGCGTCCTGCCGGCCCTCGTCAACCAGTTCATCGGCAACGTCAAGGATTCGAGCCTGGTCTACTTTCTTGGGCTATTGGCGGCGGAGCGCGAGATCTTCCGCGTCGGCCAGGACCAGGCAGTCGTGACCGGAAATCTCTCGCCGCTGCTACTTGCAGGCGTCTTCTATTTGGTGATCACCGTTCCGCTCACCCATCTTGTCAACTATATCGATGCGCGTTTGCGCCTCGGGCGGCAGGGTCAGGGCTCGGGTGCCGCCAGCGGGCTTGTCGAAGTCACTGAACTGGCGGCGGCGTCGGGTACGCAGCCCGCAAACGGTGCCGGTGCGGCGCGTTTCACGGGGGGAGCCGTCAAGGTCAGCGATCTCAGCATGTCCTATGGCGATCTCGATGTCTTGAAGGGCGTCGACCTCGATATCGCTAAGGGCACGGTGACTTGCATTATCGGCCCGTCGGGCTCCGGCAAATCGACACTGCTGCGATGCCTTAACAGGCTTGTCGAACCCAAGGGGGGCGACATCCTGCTGGACGGCGAAAGCATTCTGGCGATGAAGCCGGAAAGCCTGCGTCGTCGCGTCGGCATGGTGTTCCAGCATTTCAATCTGTTTCCCGATCATACCGCGCTTGAAAACGTCATGCTGTCGCTGACCAAGATCAAGAGGATGCCGAAAGGCGAGGCACGTCGGATCGCCGAGATGCGTCTGACGGAGGTCGGTCTCGCCGGACGCAAGGATCACCGGCCGGCGAGCCTATCCGGCGGCCAGCAGCAGCGCGTTGCGATCGCTCGCGCACTCGCGATGGATCCCGAGGTTATCCTCTTCGATGAGGTCACGAGCGCGCTTGATCCGGAATTGGTCAAGGGCGTTCTTGATCTGATGGCCAATCTCGGACGTCAGGGCATGACGATGGCTGTCGTCACGCACGAGATGGGATTTGCCCGCAAGGTCGCCGATCAGGTCGTGTTCATGGACGAAGGCCGCATCGTCGAGGCAGGCCCGCCTGGGCAGATCTTCGACAATCCCCGAAGCGAGCGGCTGAAGCGGTTCCTCGCCGAGGTTCTCTGACAAGCAGGGCTGGCGAGAATTTCGGCAGCCTTTCGATCGCAACATCCATCGTAGACAACAAGGTTACTCAACATGCATGCTCCCACTCGTCCTTCGAAAGTCATTGTCGTCGGCGGCGGTATCTTCGGGGTTTCAACGGCGGTTCATCTTGCGCGGCTCGGTATTCGCACGACCATCATCAACGACGGCCCGCTGGCAAACGGTGCATCAGGCCGCTCGCTTGCCTGGCTCAACTCGTCGCGTCGTCGCTCCGACGCCTATCATCGGCTGCGTCTTGCCGGTGTCGATCGCTATCGCACGCTGTCTGCCAAATATCCGGATGCCGCATGGCTGCGCTTCGACGGCGGCCTGACCTGGGATGCCGACGATGCCGGTAACGAGATCGCCGCGGTCTTCGACTATGAGCGTAACCTTGGCTATCACGCGCAATTGCTTGCCCCCGAAAACATCGCCGGGACGACGCCGGGCGTCGATGCGCGCTCGGTGACACCGCAGGGCGCAATCTTCAATCCGGGCGAGGGCTGGGTCGATCTGCCGTTGCTGATCGGCGTTCTCGCCGAGGAATTTGTGGCGCTGGGCGGCGAAATCGTCACCGATGCCGGTCGCGCGACGATCGACGTCGAGGACGGCCGTGTCCGCGGTGTCACCACATCGAACGGAACCCGCTGGCAGGCCGATGCGGTGCTGCTTGCCGCAGGCGGCGCGGTGCCGGCGATCGTCGCGGAGGCCGGCCAGCATATCGGCGATGGGACGCCGATTGCGCTTCTGGTCAGGACGAAGCCGATCGATCACCCGCTGAAGGCCGTGCTCAATACGCCCCGCGTTGCCATCCGGCCCACGCCGGATGGTGCTTTCGCGCTGGATTCTGCGTGGTCCGAGGAGGAAGTCATCGTGAATGCGGACGGCAGTTACGACATCAAGTCCTCGACGCTCGAAGGTCTGCTGCAGGAAGCCTCCAAGGTGCTGGAGGGCAATCCGAAGCTCGAAATCGGCGATTACGGCGTCGGCCCCAAGCCCATTCCCGGCGACGGCGAGCCGGTCTTCGGAGAGTTGCAGGCGCTGCCGGGCTATTTCGTCGCCTTCAGCCATAGCGGCGCGACCCTCGGCCTGATTGCCGGCGAGTTGCTTGCCGACGAGATCGCGACCGGCAAGCGCCACCCGCTTCTGGCCGATTTCCGGCCGGAGCGTTTTTCCAGATAGCCTGGCCGCATTCTTTGGCATCAGCGCAAGCTGCCGAGCACACTCGATCCCGTCGCCAGATTATCGACGAACACGGTCATGGCGTAGCATGCGACGAGCAAGTCCATCAGATATCCGATCAGCGGTCTACAGGCTGCCGCTGATTGGCTCGCTTTGCGGCGAGACTGACGGCTTTCAGCGGCCCGAAGGGGCGTGTCTTGAAAAGATCTCGCCGAAAATGCCGGCAATGTCAGCAGATTGAAGATTATGAGCTGACGGGGCCTGCCCCGATGAGGCTGAAGGCGGCATTGCAGGTAAGACAGCTGACCCATAGATGCAGAGGCGTCCGGTGAGAAAGCGGCGCGTACCCATCAGCGTGCCGCGCACACCTGTGGCACAGCTTGATTCCTCATCGCGGTTCTCTCGCAAAGCAGGCCCTTTTTGTTTCCACGCTCGATGAGCGTAGGAAACCAGCCTTCCGGGATCGTGTGTGTGGTTATGTTGCGGCATATTTTTAAAATTTGCCGCGTAATTTTTCGCGGACAAACACCGCTTTTCAGGGCAGCCACTGTCCTGCAACAAAATGTAACAACTTATAATACCGCGTTACATCCGAATCGGTATATTCGCCTCAGCTTGAACGAGAGGCCGCCCGATGCTTTCAGACTATTCGTCGTCCCAGTCCCAAACCGATGTGCTGATCTGTCTGGATAATCAGCAGGTTGCTTCCCGCATCGGTTCTGTTCTGTCGGAGCAGGGGCTGACGGTGGCGTCCATGCCGGCGACCGGTATCCAGGAATGGTTCGAGCCGAACGGTTGTCAGCTGGTGATCACGCATACGGCAATGATCGGCGAGGTGCGAACCAGATTGAAATTGCCCGTCGTCAATCTCGAAGCCTTCATATTCGATCGCCCCGAACATGTTGCCGAGGGCGCTGCGCGGCAATTCGACGGCGATGCGTTCATCAAACGGGTCTTCCTGGTCATGAGCGACGCCCGCAAGCGCACGTCGCGATGATGCGCGCGCAGCGGCCCAGATAGTTCACAACCGCTGCTGGGTGACCTTGTCGAAGAAGTGAAGGTTCGGCGACTTCAGGGAAATCTGCACGACTTGGCCGGGCGTAAGCTCAGCGCGTTCTCTCATCACCCATGTGATTTCCCTGCCTTCCAGCTCAAGCGCGACATGGGTCTCGGAACCGGTCGGCTCGATCACGCTCACGGTCGCGGCGATGCCGTCATCGCTCGCAAAGGCTATGTCTTCCGGACGGATGCCGAGGATGATGTCTCGGGCGTCTGCCTGGGCCGGGACGTGCGCCAGCGGGATGCGGGTTCCGGACGGCAGGGTGAGCGCCGGCGTCGCGCCGCCGGTGATCCGGCCTTCGAGGAAGTTCATCGCCGGCGAGCCGAGAAAACCCGCGACAAAAACATTTTTCGGACGATCGTAAAGCTCCAGCGGCGAGCCGACCTGTTCCACCTTGCCGCCTTGCAGCACGACGATCTTGTCGGCCATGGTCATCGCTTCGATCTGGTCGTGCGTGACATAGACGATCGTTGTCTTCAGGCGTTGATGCAGGGCCTTGATCTCGGCGCGCATCTTCACGCGCAGCTTGGCATCGAGATTGGAGAGCGGTTCGTCGAAGAGGAAGACCTTCGGATCGCGCACGATGGCGCGGCCCATGGCGACGCGCTGGCGCTGACCGCCGGAAAGATGTGCCGGCTTGCGACCCAGCAGCGGCTGCAGCCCGAGGATATTCGCGGCTTCGCCGACCTTCCGGTCGATCTCGGCGCGCTTGGCGCCGGCAAGCTGCAGCGCAAAGCCCATGTTCTCCGCGACCGTCATCTGCGGGTAGAGCGCGTAGTTCTGGAACACCATGGCGATGTCGCGATCCTTCGGCGGCAGGTCGTTGACGACCCGTCCGCCGATCGAGATCTCGCCGCCGGTAATATCTTCGAGTCCCGCGATCATGCGCAGCAGCGTCGACTTGCCACAGCCCGACGGCCCGACAAGAATGACGAATTCGCCGTCCGAGATTTCGACATCGACGCCATGGATGATATTGACGGCGCCGTAGGACTTCCTGACGTTCTTGATGGTCAATCCGGACATGAAATTCTTCCCTTGGATCAATGCTTCTTCCGGATGCGCAGCGCCTGACAAGGCTTGCCCGGTAATTCCACGCCGAAAGCCGCGTCCGCCTTGCCGCCGCGCACGATCGCGCCGTGCCGTGTCGGGTGAGGGATCGGCGCCTCCACCTTCTTGGCCGGCCTGATCGTCATTTCCCATGTGTCGATGATGTCGACGTCATAGTCCGTGCCGTCCTTCGGCAGGCCCGTCGACCAGATGATCGGCTGATGTTCACCGAGATAGATGTAGCTGACATCGCCATCACGAGCGCCGGAGACGCGCGTCCATGGCCATTCGCCGGTACCCGCCATCGGCTCGAGGCCGTTGACCACGTCCTGTTCAAGCAGCTCGCGCAAGAAGCCGATGCGCTTCCATGCCTCGCCGCGAAGCTCGCCGCCCTTGGCCCACCAGATGAGGTCTTCCGGATGCGAATAGGTTTCGCCGTGGCCCGCATAGCCGCCGCGTGTCATGGTGATCCAGAAGCGATGGACCAGTTCCTGCGCGGTCAGATTGCCCCAGGACTGGATGATGTTGCCTTCATACTCCGGCTCGTCGTTGACGACGGGCTTGCCGTAGGCGTCGCGCCATTCCTGGGTCCGCTTCACATCCCAGTTCTGGATGCAGGTATGCGTGACCCAAGGCTTGCGATGATCGAAATTCATCGTCTGCTCGCCGTTGTGGATGGATTTCAGGTGACCGTAGGGATCGTTCTCTTCGAGAATGTGGAAGTAGCGGTCCCACTGCGACATCGGCTTGGTGTCGAGAAGGAAATCATATTCGTTGGCAAGCGCCCACCAGACGTTGCGATAGGCGGCAAGACGGGCGGCGAGATAGGCGACATAGCGGAAATCCTGCTCGGCCGACATGTCGGCATAACCCCAGCGGTCATAGGGATGGAACATAATGATGTCGGCTTCGATGCCGAGATCGCACAGGGCTGCGACTTGCTTTTCGAAATGGCGGAAGAGGACCGGGTTAGGCCTGTCGAAATCTTCTTTGCCATCAGTACCCTTTTCGAAGCAGGGGTAAAGCGGTTCGTTGACGTTGTAGGGATAGTCCTTGGGGAAAACACCCATGCGGATCTTGTTGAAACGGGCCTGCTTCAAGGTCTCGAGCGTTTGCGCCTGCATGTCGAGCGGCTGGTGCGTCCAGGCATAGCAGGTGGTACCGAAGGACAGGAAAGGCTTGCCGTCGGCATAGGCGAAATGAAATTTGTTGCGCACGCGCACCGGGCCATGATTGCCCTCCGAAGGCTTGGTGGCGACGAACGAGCCGGTCTTGCCATCGAGTTCTGTAGTCTTCGAGCGTGTGCGGAACGACCATTCGCCTTCATTGTCCGGCATGAAGCGAACGCGATAGACGCCGTCGCCATCATAGAAGCCCGGCACGCGGATCTCGCGGCTGTGCTGGCTGAAGACGGCATCGAACGCCACATCGAGATAGGGATTGCCGCCCGAAGGGCCGTTGAAGGCCGCCTCGAAGACACCCCATTTTTCGACGGACGCGTTGGACATGATGTTCTCCTCGATATGTATGGATGATTTGACCGTTCAGCCCTTGACCGCGCCGGAGGTGAGCCCGGAGACGAAGTAGCGCTGGAAGATCAGATAAACGATGGTTGCCGGCAGCACGGTCATGACGATTGCCGCGTTCAATTGCCCGTAATCGTTGGAGAACTGCCCCTGGAAGGACATGAGCCCGAGCGGCAGCGTCCACATGTGCTGGTCCTGCAGCAGCACCAGCGCCATGGCGAATTCATTCCATGTCGAGACGAAATCCAGGATCAGCAGGGCCGCGAGCACTGGCAGGCAGACCGGCAGAAATATCCGGCGGAAAATGGTGAAGTGGCTGGCGCCATCGATCAGTGCGGCCTCGGACAGCTCCTTCGGGATACCTTTGAAGAAGCCGTGCAGGATGAAGACCTGATAGGGCACGCCAAAGGCGATATAGGGGAGGATGACGCCGGGATAGGTGTCGATCAGGCCAAGCGAATTGACGAGCGTGAACAGCGGCGCCAGCATGACTTGAAAGGGAATCATGGTGCCGAAGACGACGAGAAGCAGCAACAGTTTGCTAAATCGCAAGCGGATCTTGGCGAGAGCATAGGCCGCCATAGCCGACAGGATGAGGCCGAGCGGCACCTTGATGACGGTGATGATGGCGCTGTTGAGGAAGGCGCTGGCGAAATTGCCGCGTCCCCAGGCATTCGAATAATTCTCGAAGGCAGGATCGGTCGGCGGCATGAAAGCCCCCGTGCTGGTAACCGCTGCCTGCGTCTTCAGCGAGGTGAAGAGGATGAAAATGAAGGGCGCCAGCCAGATCAGCGCGACGACGAGCAGCGTGATCCATAACGCGATCAGGATCGGGTCACGTTTGGGCTTTGCGACAGCAACGGTCTCGAAGCCGTCGGACATGGAAGTCGCCGATGTTGCCGTCATTGCTCGGCCTCCTCATGCTTTTGCGTCCAGCGCAGATAGGGGATGACGACAGCGATGGTGATCAGCAGCAGGACGACGGAGATCGCAGCGCCGCGGCCAAAATCGAAGATCTGCATCGCCTGCGTGAAAGCCCAGAGCGCCAGCATCTGCGTAGATTGCGCCGGTCCGCCGCCGGTCAGGCCATAAACGATGTCGAAAGCCTTGAGCGATGAGATTACGGACAGCACCAGCACGATGGTGATCGTCGTGCGAAGTGCGGGAAGCGTGACGTATCTGAAGATGTTCCAACGACCTGCGCCGTCGATGCGTGCAGCTTCGACCAGCGTCTGCGAGACGTTCTGCAGGCCGGCGAGAAACAGGACCATGGAGAAACCGACCGACTGCCAGAGATAAGCGACGAAGACGGAGTAGAGCGCAACGCTCTTGTCTCCGAGCCAGTCCTGTATCCAGCTCTGCAGCCCCATCGAGGTCAGGATCTCGGTGAAGAGGCCGAAGAACGGATCATACATCCACTTCCACATGGTCGCGACCGCGATCGGCGCGATGATGACGGGCAAATAGAAGATGGCGCGGAATGTGTTGCGGGCGAAGAGCTTCTGGTTGAGGCTGAGCGCCAGCAGAAGCCCCACCATCGGCGGGAAGATCACGCACATGATCGTCCAGATAACCGTGTTCCTGAAGGCGACCCAGAAGACGGGGTCCTGCGTGAAGATATATTGATAATTTGCAAGACCGACGAAGGGGCGCTGCGGGGCAAGCCCGTTCCACTTCTGGAAGCTCAGAACCACCACGTTCAGCATCGGATACAGTGCGAAGATCACATAGATCAGCATGGCCGGAGCGAGCAGGATCAGCGCCTGGACGCGGGGATCATGGGTTCGGTTTCGGAGTGACATTCTGATTGCTCCCGGCGACGGCTGGCGCGTGGCACGAAGGTGAGGGAAGCCGTCCGCCGCGATCGGTGATCGGGGCGGCGGCCTCCCTCGAAGATTAGGTGCGGCCCGAGATGAAGGTCTGCAGCTGCTTGGCCGCATCCGCCGGCTTGATGTTGCCGGCCGCGACATCGTTGATCACCCGGAAATACTCCGTCGTGACATCGAGCGGGAAGGCCTGGTCGCCGTTCATGTAGACCTTGCCGTAGGTCTTGAAGATATCCAGCCATTTTGCTTCGAGCGGCTTTTGGTTGGCATACTGAACGTTCTTGTTGACCGAGATCGAGCTGATCTGCCCGACGAGATCCTGCTGGACCTTGGTCGACAGGAAGTAGTCGAGGAACTTGGCGGCAAGGTCCGGGCTTTTGCTTTTGGTGCTGACGTAGTTGTATTCGGCAAAGCCGTAGAGCCGGTTGGTGTTCGTCGGGAACGGCACGACGCCGTAATCGTCGAGATTAACGCCGCTGCCGCTCAGCTGGCTGACAAGCCAGTCGCCTTCCAGCATCATCGCGGCGCGGCCGGCGACAAACAGCGTGTAAGACTGCTGGTTGCTGATCCCCATGAAGGGTTTAAGCGTATATTCGCTGGTCCATTTGGCGAATTCGGTGAAGGCGTCGGTAGCGCAAGGCTCCTTGGTCCAGTCGGTCTTCATGGCCATTAGCGCGTCATGCTTGTCGGCGCCGCATTTGGTTTCGAGCAGTACGTCCATCAGGCGCATCACATGCCAGTTGACGGAGCCGCCGAAGGTGAAGGCAGGAATTCCGGCAGCCTTGAGCTTCTCCGCGTCGGCGAGCAGCTCTTCGTAGGTCTTCGGCTCCTGAGTGATGCCGGCCTTTTGGAAGAGCTTCTTGTTGTAGTAGATGGCCTCACCCTTGAAGGTGAAGGGAACGCCATGCTTGCCGCCCGGATAGAGGTCGGCAAAGGCGGCCGCCGAAGGAAGCAGTTCGTCGCTCCACTTGTACTGGGTGTAATATTTGTCCAGCGGCAGCGACAGGCCGGCCTTCACATATTCGCCGCCAAGACCGAGACCGGCCCAGCTGAAATAGATATCCGGACCCTTGCTGGAACCGGCCGCCACGCGAAGGGCGGTCTTGTGTTCATCGACCCCACGCTGGACGATCTGGATATGAGTGCCGGGATTGGCGGCTTCGAAGTCGCTTGCCACCTTCTTGAGGGCGGTGTTGGCGCCGCCATTGTCGAAGTTCAGCGTCCACAGCGTCAGGTCTTCCGCGGCGGCATTTGTCCCCACCAGAGCTGCCGCGGCAATCGTAGCCGCGCCGAACCAACGCGCATATTTCCAACTGATAGCCATCTTCAATCCTCCTCCGAGCTAAGCTGAGGGCGGTTTTGGCAAATAGATATCAGCATGTCAACTGGTATGATGAGCTCATCATCATTATGACGTGAAATGAATATGAAGGCACGCTATGATCACCACCGCCGAAGCGGCTCCAGGATCCATGTGTCCCAAGGCGCGATCGCCAAGCCGGGACGAGCGGCCTTTGGCGGCGATCATCTCCTTGGTTGCGTCGGCTCCCGCTTTCCCAGCCTCCAAGGCGGCGGTCAGGCAAGCGGCAAGCGGCTGGCCTCGGTCACGCGCGGCTCGGCAGGCTATCGCGGCAGGCGCCCATGCGTCGACCATCGTCTTTTCGCCGACCTCCGCCTTGCCTCTGTCCTGAATCCCCTTGGCGAAAGCCGTGAAGATCTCGACCATATCGTCGTCGTTCAGCGATGACTTTCCCTTCGCTGATGCGCCGGCGCGCATCAGCGCGGTTGCGTAGAGCGGTCCGGAAGAGGCGCCGACAGCATTGAGAAAGGATTTGGCGGCCGTGTTGAACACGAGCGTCGGATCGGCCGTCGTGGCATCCAGCCCTGAAACTGCCTTGGCGGCAGCGGCAAATCCGAGTTCCATGGCGATACCATGGTCGGCGTCGCCGATTAAGCCGTCCAGCTCGCACAGGCGATCCTTTTCGCGCGTCATCGCTTCGGCGATGCGGGTAAACAGCGATTTCAGATCCTCAACCGTCACAGTCGTCATTGCAGGGCCTCACCGGAGCGGAACATGGCGCAATCGCAGGGGTGATCGATCAGTCGCTGGAGTTCGTCATCGAGATGCATCAGCGTGATCGAGGCGCCGGCCATTTCCAGCGAGGTGCAGTAATTGCCGACCAGCGACAAATGGATGACCAGGCCCGCTTCATCGAGCATCATCTTCACCTTGCGCATCAGGATGTAGAGCTCCATGAGGGGCGTCGAGCCCAGCGAATTGATGAGCACGGCAACGCGGTCGCCGCGGGCGGGCTTCATTTCGTGAAGGATCTTACCGACCAGCTCGCTCGTTACTTCATCCGCCGGCTTCAGCGGGCCGCGCGCAACGCCCGGCTCGCCGTGAATGCCCATGCCGATCTCCATTTCATCGGCCCCGAGTTCGAAATTGGGTTTCCGGGTCTGCGGCAGGGAGCAGGGAGAAAGCGCGACACCCATCGTAAAAGTCCGCTCATTGGCCCATCGCGCAACGCGTTCGACCTCGTCGAAGCCATACATCATATCGCAAGCCGCACCTGCCGCCTTGAAGACGAAGACGTTGCCGGCGACACCGCGCCGGCGCTCCTTCTGCTCCGGCGGGGCAGAAGCAATATCATCGGTCGTGACGACGGTGCGTACCTCCACATCATCCATGGCAAGCATCTCGGCCGCCATGTCGAAATTCATGACGTCGCCGGCATAGTTGCCATAGAGGAACAGCACGCCGACGCCGCCATCGACGGCCTTGGCGCATTCGATGATGGGGTCGGGCGGTGGCGAGGCAAAGACGTTGCCGATCGCGGCTGCATCGGCAAGTCCCTTGCCAACGAAACCAAGAAAGCTCGGCTCATGTCCCGAGCCGCCGCCGATGACCATGCCGACCTTGCCGGGCCGCGGCCCATGCTTGGCGACGATCGAACGGGGCGACCCTTCCAGAGCGCGAAGGTGGCGGGGATGGGCTGCCAGAATGCCGGCCAGCATCTCGTCGACGGCGGCCGCACCCTCGTTGATCAGTTTCTTCGTCTTCACGCCGGTCCTCCCAAATCACTGCGATTGTTGGGACTAACATGCGCGTCTGCGGGTTCACGTCAATCCGTCAAAGTCGCTGAAGTGACCGCGTAGGCTCCGAGCGTGAGGGCATCGCTTTTGGGCTGGTCAACGGAACGGAAGGGTCCAAGTTCGATCCGGCGCGGTGCGGGGGTGATGTTGACCAGATGCAGTTGCCGCCGCTCGCCGGTTCGCGCGGTGACGAAAGCAAGCACTGAGGTCGGGTCGGACGATATGCATTCGCGCCATTGGCTGCCGGCAAGGCGGGCCAGCGTCGCGACCGAGTTGAAGATCGGGCGGGTGGCGCCGGCCTGGGACGGCTCGTTCTTGCCGGCGATGAGGCCGAAAGGTCCGGTCAGTGCCGAGAGCGTCAGGCATTCCAATCCGACATCGAGCACGCGGGCGGCATAGCCGAAAGCGAAGGCTTCGCCGAAACGGGCGTTGTGCCGGGGATCGGTATTGGCCATGGCGATGCGTCCGCCATCCGGATTGTCCATCGTGCGGCTGCCATAGGGGTTCTGGCGCATGGGTATGGTCGAAGGGCCGATGCGATAGGGCTTGTTGCCGTAGATGGCGCGCACGGAGCGGGTAATGAACGGCAATGCCTCAAGCGTCTGCATGACGCTGAGATCGTCTGCCGCATGCACGATCGGATTGGTGCAATGCGTAATGAAATCGAGCGGACCGGCTGGAACCCGCTTGCGGTTGAGCTCGGTGAAATAGCTCAGCATCCCGCCGCCGAGACGCATTCCGGGAAAGGCTGCATGTGCGGCGGCATAGACCTCTTCCAGCGGTGGGCATTCCGGCCATTCGCTGCCCGGTGGTGTCGATTGCCGGTCGACGGAAGGAGAAATGACGATCGCATCGGGATTGAAACCGGCCGCTTGCATCCGGCTCGCGATCTGCGTTGCTTCGGCAAGCGGGGTTTGTCGACAGGGTAATGCAATTTCCAGCGTCGAGCTGCCGGAATGAAGCGCGGCGACGGCAGCGAAGGATTTGAAGGCATCGGCACCATGGCCGGCGTCGGGATCGAAATGGAACAGCAGTTCCTGCGGGCCGATCTCGGCAAGCCTGTCGCGGGCCGCAAGCGTTGCCTTCGCTTCCTGCGGTGTGATGATAAGCCCGACCGGGGGCATGACGCCGCTTCTGCTACCGCTCGAAAGTGTGATGGAGCCATTTTCCGAGGAACGCGATGTTGGAGCGATCGATGGGTGCCCCCTATCGCGGACACTGAGAACGATCCGCTGTCGAATGGGCTCACCCGCCGATATGCGATAAGGCCAGGGCAAGGCGAGGGGACGGACATAAGTCTTGTAGGACGCATCCGACCAGTTGCGCTGATCCTCCATTTCAAAGGTGTCGCCCTCCATGCGGCATTCTGCCGTCACGCTTGGGGCCACGCGGTGTGTGATCGCGCGCATGTCTTTGAAAGGCTGCCACGGCGCGATGAGATCGGGAAACTGCGTCTCCTCGCTGGGGCCATCGACATGCTCGATCGAAACCGGCATGCCAGCGATGCCGACGATCGGATGGAGAATGCAGAAGCCGCAGCGGTTCGTCTCGAAGCCGCTTCGAGAAAGGGCTTCGGCCTCGAAGATCAGAGGTTCACCCGCCTGAGCGGTGATCCGCACATCAATTGCAAGCTCCGTGTCGCCAGGTCCGGCACAGCGCGCGACATAGCTGACGGCGAAGGCGTCCGGACGCTGATCGATTTGTAGGTCGCTGATAGACGGAGCGTAAGTGCCCCAATCGCGGTCGCGGACAAGATAGGAAACCGCGCGCAGCACTTCAGCGCCGTCGTAGCTGATGGTACGCAGATTGCCGTCCTTGAAGTCGACAGCCAGCCTGCCGGCGGTCAGCCGCACCGGCGGCGTGTCCGTCTCGCGCGTTCCATAGAGCTGAAACGGGTCGATCCCGGTCGTCATCGCAGCATTGTCCGGATATCGACGGCGCGACCGGTGGCGGCACTCTCATAAGCCGCCTCGACAAGCGCGAAAGTCTTAAGATTATCGGCCCCGGACGTGGAGGTCTCACTGCCATCCGCCAGACGGTCGGCCCAGTGCTGCTGGATCGCCAGCACGCTCTCCTGGATGTTGTGCCAGGGGCGCGAAGCCCAGGATAAAAGCCGCGGCGAAGCATCAGAGACGGTCATGCCGTCGGGGCCGTTGACTTCGAGGCGATAGCCTTGCGAAAGCCGGATCGTTCCCTTCGGGCCGTCGAGCTCGATCAGCGTTTCCGGGAAGGGTTCGATTGCGAGCCTGGTAGCATAGCTGACATCGACGATCGATGTCGCACCGCTTTCGTGGTCTAACAGGATGGTCGCGACATCCTCACCCCTAATCTTCGGATTGACCCGCTTCGTGCGGGCTGTGAGCGAAGTGACATCGCCGAGAATGAAGCGGGCGATATCGAGCGTATGGATGCCGAGATCCTCGATGATGAAACGCTCGCCTTCGGCGAGATAGGGTTGGCCGGAAAAGACATCGTAGCCTGAGCGGAAGGAAAAGCGGCCCCAGAAGGGCTCACCGATCGTGCCCGATAGCAGGACGTTCTTCACGGCCTGAATGGGTGTCTGCCAGCGGAAATTCTCATGCACCATGAGGGGAATACCGGCTCGGGAGCAGGCATCGACCATCGCCTTGGCATCATCAAGCGTCTTTGCGAAGGGTTTCTGGCAGATTGCCGGGATCTTGTGCGCGGCTGCCATTTCGACCAGGGTACGGTGGCTCTGCACCGTCGTCGCGATATCGACGAAATCGAAGCCTCCGTCGGCAAAGAGCGCGGCCGCATCCGTATAGCGCCGTTCGATGCCGAACTGCTCGCCGACGATCTTCAGTCGCTCCGGATCGCGATCGCAGATCGCAACGATATGGGCACCTTTGACGTCTCGCCATGCGTGCATCTGATTGACTGCGAAGAAGCCGCAACCGATCAACGCGCCCCCGAGCTCTGTCATTTCAGCCAGCCTGTGCCATTCGCATGAATGTCACTCAGTTTCATGGTCTCCTCCCAAATACGAAACAAACACCGTTCCCGACAAGGTGATGAAGGGAGGACTGACGCCCTCCCCAGGATCTCCTCAGGTGATGCGTCGGATGCTTTCGGCGATCTCCTGCGGTTCGAAAACCTTCTTCCAATCGTCGCGCATCAGGGCGGGGATGCCGAACTCGATTGCCTTGTTGCAGGCGTCGGAGAAGACGCCGTCGACTTCCTTGAAGATGACTGCGCCAAGCACATTCATATGGCCGAGCAGGAAGTCGCGGGCAGCTTCTGCCGGAACGCCGCGGGAAACACATTCATCCATGGCCTGACGCATGACGACGAGCAGCGAGGCGCAAACCGTCTCGGAAAGGCCCGGTTCCAGCATCGCCATCTG
>NZ_JAAZQI010000028.1:0-69760 GCF_012275345.1 Rhizobium sp. SG570
TGGGGAACCCTCGCAGGCTCTATGTGGCGGATAATTCCAAGCCCGAGATTAGACAGAGGCAGCCCCAGACGAACACACGGAAATGCGGTACCCAACCCGCGCATAAGAGTATGCCAGCCGTCGTCAAGATGCCCTGCCTCCTCCTTTGTTCAACAGCTTCAAGCATGCGTGCTTTCCTCCGCAAGGCCGGAAAGGAAAGAGTCATGATGAAGGAGCTTGCAAATGAACATAAGAGAGCCTCGGCGGTTTTGATTACGCCAACAGGCGCGGTTTGAGCAACCGGCTGAAACGCGAAGCTTTCATCTTGCGCAGCGTTGGAGCCGGTTGCGGCGATGGTCCCGGCAACGTCTGCCGGGGTTTGGTATCCGAGCGATGAGTGCGGCCGGAAAGGGTTGTAATCGTCCGCCCATTCAGCAATGGCGCTGCGGGCATGATCGAGGCCGAAGAACAGGCTTTCGTCGAGCAGCTCGTCTCGCATGCGCCCGTTGAAACTTTCGACATAGCCATTCTGCATCGGCTTTCCCGGCGCGATGTAGTGCCATTCGACCTTGTGATCTTTCGACCAGGTGAGGATGGCATTCCAAGTGAGTTCGGTGCCGTTGTCGGAAACGATCATTCCTGGCTTGCCGCATCGTTCGATCAGCGTCGTCAGTTCTCGAGCGACACGTCGACCGGAGATCGAGGTGTCCGGGATCGCTCCAGGCATTCGGGCGTCACATCATCGACAATGTTGAGGACGCGGAAGCGTCTGCCGCAGGCAAACTGGTCATGCACAAAGTCCAGCGACCAGCGGGCATTGGCCTTCGCTTCGACCAGGATCGGAGCACGCGTGCCGACAGCACGGCGTCGGGTCCAGCCCGAGGGGTTCACTCCATAACCGGCTCAGTTTTGCGCGGAAACCAACAGCTCATCTAAGCAAGTTATTTTTTTGTTTAAATTTAGAATCTAATCTTAGCTCTAGGATGCATGTTGCGTTCGGTGATGCGCAGGAGGCGCAGGAATTGTTGCCAACGTGACCCAGTCTTCGCGACGGGTACGACAGCAACTCAGCGCGGTGGGTATCGATGAAGAACATGAAAATCTCGCTCCAGCTGTTTTTGCTGGTTGGAGCCATGATAACGACTTTCGCAGGCCTGACATTCCTTCAGATTCGGTCCTCAACGACGGCCATCTACCATGAGCGCTATGAAATGCTGCGCACGCAAGTGGAAACGGCTATCTCCATACTGAAGGACTATCAAAGCCGGGTCGAGAAGGGCCAATTGTCGCTTGATGAAGCCAAGAAGCAGGCTTATGGCCAGCTCAACAAGATGACCTTCGAGCCGGACGGATATTTCTACGGATACGACTACAATGTCGTGCTGGTATTTCATCCGACCTCGCCGAGTGTCGGCCAAAGCAACAAAGGCGTGAAGGACGCCAGTGGCTTTGCCTATCGCGACGAACTCGTTCGGCTGGGCCGGGCCGGCGGCGGCTATGTCGAGTTCATCGGCCCGAAGCCGGGCAAGGACCCGAATGACCGAAGCTACTCCAAAGCAAGTTATGCCAAAGTCTTCGAACCATGGCAGATCGTCATCATTACAGGGCTTTACACGGACGATCTGAAAGAAGATATCCGATATTCGACCATCAAAATAGTCGGCGGCTCCGCGCTTGCGTTCCTGCTGGCGATTGCTGCGGCCTATTTCATCATCCGAGGGATTTCGCGTCCGCTCAATGCCATCCACGATGCGCTGAATGCCGTGGCCGATGAAGACGTCACCCTGGATATTCCCCACACCGACATGGGCAATGAAGTGGGCAAGATGGCGCGTGCGACCAAGGCACTCCAGGAGAAAGTGCGCGAGCGCCACACTATGCTGGCACGGCAGGAAGAGCAGCAGCACGAACTGGACGCCGAGCGCCAGCGCAATCTTGATGCCCAGCGTAAGGAAGCCGAAGAGCAAGCGCATGTGGTCGCCACCATCGGCGTCTCGCTCGAGAAGCTCTCTGTCGGTGACCTCACGGTTCGCTGCGCCGATCTGGGTCCAAAGTACGAGGGTCTGCGCCATAACTTTAACGATGCCCTTTCCCGCCTCGAACAGGCCATGAGCCGCGTCAACCTGAAAGGCACCGATATCAGTGTTTCCAAGGAAGAGATCCGTCGCGCTTCTAACGAGCTTGCACAGCGCACCGAGCGTCAGGCCGCCAATCTGGAAGAGACCTCCGCAGCTCTCGACGAGCTGACGGTGGCGGTTCGCCAGACGGCGGAGGGTGCCCGGGAAGCTGCAAGCCGTGTGGCGTCCGTCAGTCAGGAAGCGCGCCAGAGTGACGGTATTGTCGGGCAGGCGATCGCCGCCATGAGCGGTATCGAGCAATCGGCCACCGAGATCACCAAGATCATTGGCGTCATCGACGAGATCGCCTTCCAGACCAACCTGCTGGCCCTCAATGCGGGCGTGGAAGCGGCGCGCGCCGGCGACAGCGGCAAGGGCTTTGCGGTCGTTGCTCAGGAGGTGCGCGAACTTGCTCAACGCTCTGCCGCGGCCGCCAAGGAAATTAAGGAGCAGATCGCCCGCTCCAGCGGCCAGGTTGAACAGGGTGTGCAAATGGTCGGTAAGACCGGCGAGGCACTGAAGCGGATCTCCAGCCAGATCAACGCCGCCGATGATATCGTCTCGAAAATCGCGCACAGCGCTCAGGAGCAGGATTCGACCCTGCGTTCGATTTCCTCTGCGCTCAACCTGCTCGACACGGCTACCCAGCAGAACGCCGCCATGGCGGAAGAAACGACCGCTTCGGCAGAAGTTCTCGCCAACGACACTGGCGACCTGCTGGATCTTATCCGAGGCTTCCGCACCAATAGCTCTGCAAGCGAGCTATATAGAATAGGCCATCAGATGCGACGCGCAGGCTGAACAGGCCCTCCCAACACCTGTGCTGGATTCGCGATCGCGATGCCGGCGCCGATCGACCAGAATTGTTTTGAGGCCGAGATTGATCGCGACCAGATAGGCGCCCGACGTGACGCCGGCCTACCGCAGGATCGAGGCGCAAGGCAGCCGGAAGAGCCACGGCGCATGCTGAAGCCGGAAAGTTCGTTCCAAGCATCGAGGGTAATGATCGCCTGCAACACCTCCAGCAAGTCCTCCGCTTGGCGCAACATGCCGCACCATTCGTTGAGCCGCTCGTCTCCGTCCCAGTGGAGATCATAGACCATCGGATCTTTTTCGGCCACAGGCGTGTATCCCCGGGCAAATGTTTCGATCCATCTGCTTGAAAAACAGAGTCCACAGTTCCGACGGCACCTTGTTATGTGAAACGAGGAACGGTCTCACACCCGCCCGGCAATGTCTTGTCTTTCGCTCAGCCGTCGCGCGCTTTTTCCTTGGCGATCTGCTGTACAAAATCGAGGAAAGCTCTGACCTTTGCCGGTGGCAGATGGCGCGCCGGATGGTACGCATACAAGGGATAATGTTCGTCCGACCAGTCTTTGAGAATTTGTCGCAGTCCGCCGCTTTTAAGCCAGGGATCCAAACCGATCTCCAGGCTCTGAAAGATACCTTGACCGGCCATGCAGGCGGCAATGGCTGCGGATGGGTCGTCGAAAATTATCCTGCCGTCGACTTTCACGCTGACAACTTCACCACCTCGATGAAATTCCCAAGGGAAAGCTCGGCCGGTTTCCGGGTCCCGGAACAGAATAACTTCGTGACCACTTATTTCCTCCGGTCGGACCGGCTCGCCGAATTTCTCGAGATAGGCGGGGGCTGCGCAAGTGATGACGCGGATATCCAGAAGCTTTCTTGCTATGAGTGACCCGGCATTGGTCGAGCCAAATCTGACAGCCACATCGAACCCGCTCATCATATCGTCACGCGCGTTCGTCGTCATAAGATCGATTTTCAGATCTGGATATTTTTCGGTGAGCCGCGGAAGCTGAGGCGCTAATACCATCCTTGCGAACCAAGGGTCGATCGATACGCGCAGCCTCCCGGCGACCGCAGCTGCCGATCCCGCGGCGGTCGCGGCGGCCTCCTCCAGACCGGCGACGAGCGGTAGGGCCTGTAGACGAAACAGACGTCCCTCTTCAGTCAGCGCGACGGAACGTGGTGTGCGGTCAAACAGGCGTACGCCCATCCTCGTCTCAAGTCGCCCGATTGACCGGCTGACGCCGGAAGGGGTCACTCCCAATACGTCCGCGGCCTTGGCGAAATTGCCGGCGTCGGCAACTGCCAAGAATACACTCACCCCAGTAAGAAGACGTCCGTCAAAACTCATGACAAGGCTTTCGCATTCCGTGGAAAGGAATAACAGTGATTTTTTGTCATTTGTAATATGACTATTATGATCTTTTAGCATGCCATGGCTCTTGATAGGTATTCACCGTCAGCCTTTCGAAGGCGAGCGGTTTACCAGACCCGCGATCCGTCTGGATTCAAGGCAAACAATCATGAATGAGATCACGAGAAGAGCGGTGCTGACGCGCGGCACCATGGCCGTCGCGGCGGCATATCTTGGGGCAAGCGCTGTTCAGGCAGCAAGCCAGAGCCCACGCCTCAAAAATGCGAAGTTTAAGTCCATCGATGCCGCGATAGAGAAGGCAGTCAATAACCGCACCGTCGCTGGTGCAGTAGCTATGGCTGCAACGCAGAAGGGCATCGTCTATGAAGGCCTCTTCGGCAAGGCAAATGTAGACACCGGTACCGCGATGAGGCCTGACACGGTCTTTTGGCTTCTGTCGATGACGAAGGCGATTACGGCGACCGCATGCATGCAACTGGTTGAGCAGGGCCGCCTCAAGCTGGATGACGATGCGTCGAAATACCTGCCGCAGCTTGCTGCACCCAAGGTGCTGTTGGGTTTTGATGCCAACGGTCAGCCACAGCTGCGTCCCGCCAAGAACTCAATCAAGGTTCATCACCTTCTGACGCATACCTCCGGCTACACCTATGCGAACTGGAGTGATGTGATAGTGCGCTACGAGACCGCCACCGGTTTACCCGATATCGCCACCTGCCAGAACGCCGCCTTCAATGTGCCGCTCGAATTCGAGCCGGGGGAGCGCTGGCAGTACGGCATCAGCATGGACTGGACTGGCAAGCTGGTCGAAGCTGTTAGCGATCAGTCGTTGGAAGTCTATTTTCGCGAGAACATTTTCGCGCCACTTGCAATGAAGGATTCGGGGTTTCTGATCAGCAGCGAGCAGAAGCGCCGTGTCGCGACATGCTTCAGCAGAGAGACTGACGGCGGCTTGAAAGCGATGCCGTTCGAGATGCCTCAGAGGCCGGAATTTTTCATGGGCGGTGGCGGCGCCTACAGCACCCCGCACGACTACATGATGCTCCTTCAGGCATTGCTCCATGGAGGCAAGTTGAACGGGGTTCAGATCCTCAAGCCTGAGACCGTCGCGATGATGATGCAGAATCAGATCGGGGATCTGAATGTTCGCAAGATGGAGTCGGCCGCACCGGCCTACTCGAACAGCTTCGATCAGTTTCCGGATCAGAAGCACAAATGGAGCTACTCCTTCGACATCAACACTGAGGCGGGTCCGCACGGCCGCTCTGCGGGAAGCGTGTCCTGGGCCGGACTGCTCAATTGCTACTTCTGGATCGATCCCGTCCGTAAGGTCACCGGATCCCTCTTTACGCAGCTCCTTCCCTTCTATGACGACCGCGTCGTTGCTCTCTACGGCGACTTCGAACGCGGGCTCTATGACGGCCTCGCTTAATCTCTCCTGTTTCTGAATGGAAAATCAGACATGTACGCTATCACTGGAATCACCGGCAAAGTCGGCGGCGCGCTTGCGCGGACCCTGCTTGCAAACGGCAAGGCCGTCCGTGCGATCGTTCGCGATCAGGCCAAGGGCGCATCGTGGGCCGCTCTCGGCTGCGAGGTTGCTCTAGCCGAGATGGAAGATGCAAAGGCGCTGTCGGCGGCCTTTGCCGGCGCCGAAGCCGTATTCATTCTTCCGCCGTCCGAGTTCGACCCCGAGCCTAGCTATCCCGAGGCGCAAAAGGTGGTCGACAGTGTCGTCGCCGCTCTAAAGACCGCACACCCGAAAAAAGTCCTCTGCCTGTCGACGATCGGCGCAGACGCGAAAGAGGACAATCTGCTGTCCCAGCGCACGATGCTGGAAAAAGCCCTCAACGAACTTGACCTGCCTGTCACCTTCCTCCGGCCCGCATGGTTCATGGAAAATGCACTTTGGGACGTAGGCACGGCTCGCGACACTGGCATTCTTTACAGCTTCCTGCAGCCCGCGGACAAAAAATTCCCGATGATCGCAACGAAGGACATCGGGATCCTGGCGGGAGAACTAATCCAGCAGGATTGGACCGGAAAACGGGTCATCGAGTTGGAGGCTGCTCAGCGTGTATCGCCAAATGACCTCGCGCAAGCGTTCGAAGTTGCGCTCAAGAGGCCGGTGAAGGTCGAGGTTGTCAACCGCGAAACTTGGGAGGACCTGTTCCGCTCGCAAGGGATGAAGAACCCGACGCCGCGTATTCGCATGCTCGACGGCTTCAATGAAAGCTGGATCGAGTTCAAGGACAGCGGCCGCCTCGCGAAAAAGGGAAATACCTCGCTGCAGCAGGTCGTAGACGCACTCGTGGCCGGTGACAACACCGACGATCGCGCCTGATAGAGCGATTAGGATGCAGGGGGTTCTTCCGCCTGCATCTCCAGCTTTGCTGTGGAAGGAGAATATCCAATGGACACAATCGAAACACAAGGTGTGACGATACCTCGTCTTGGCCTCGGAACGTTCCGGATGCCGGGCGTCAGCGCGCAGCCGGCGGTGGAAAGCGCGCTTTCGCTCGGATATCGGCATATTGATACCGCGGCAATGTATGAAAATGAGGCGGCGGTCGGTACGGCAATCGCAGGCTCGGGCATTCATCGTCGCGAACTCTTCGTCACGACCAAGGTCTGGCACGATCAACTGGTGCCGGAAGCTTTGCAGCGAGCCTTTGCTACAAGCCTCGAAAAGCTGAAGATGGACTATGTCGATCTTTTTCTCGTGCATTGGCCATCGGCCGACATGGACATAGCCTCAACCCTGGCTGCGATGGCGCGTCTTCGTGAACATGGCTATGCGAGAGCGATCGGCGTGTGCAATTTCAACATGCCAATGATCCGGCGCGTTGTGGAAGACATACAGGTTCCGATCGCAGTTCATCAGATCGAGTACCATCCGTATCTGTCGCAAGCGCCGATGCTTCAGTACCTGCGCACCAAGGGAATTGCGCTGACTGCTTATGCCCCTTTGGCGCAGGGCCGCGCGGCGAGCGACCCAATCCTGCAGTCGATTGGCCTGAAACACAATGTTAGCGGGTCGCAAGTCGCTATCGCATGGCTCCTCGGCCAGGAAGGGGTGATCGCGATCCCGAAGGCTGCGCGAACCGAAACTCAAAAGGCAAATCTCGATGCAGCATCGATCCGGCTGGATGACGAAGACGTCTCCTTGATAGCCTCCCTCCCCAAGGACCAACGCTTCGTCAATCCGCCGTTTGCGTGTGACTGGAATGCCACCGACTGAGACTGGGCGATTATTCAGGAGCGCTTTGGGTCACGACAGTGAGCGAGCAGCGTGTCCTCTACAGTGAATTCGTGATCGCGCACCCGATGGAGGGCGGCGCTGTATCAGGCGCCATGTCCCAAACGTGGTCGCCTTTCGGCGAAGAGGCTTCACTGGGTCAACTTCAATCCAAGTAGTTCCTGACAGCCGATAAAATCAAATGATTAGAATGAAAAGGATAGCGTTTTGGATACTGATTTCGACGTGGTGCGACCGCTGGGCGTCATTGAGGAGTTCTTCTGGCTCTTCGATCATAGTTGTCCCAAGCATTTCTGTATCGTCGCAGAGATAAAGGGACGAACTCTCGTGACTGATTGGGGGGCGGCTGTGGATGCATTGCAGGCACGTCATCCAATGCTATCTGTTTCGATCGATTCCACGCGACAGCGAGTACCCCATTTCCACAGATACTCCCGACGCCCCATCCCGCTGCGCGTCGCGCCTTCTGGAACAACGTGGGAGAGAGAAGCGGAACTTGAGATCAGTACCCTGTTTGATCCGACGAAGGGGCCGCTTGCTCGCGTGGTGTTGATCCATGAGCTTGAGAAGTCGTTCGTTCTGCTGGTCACCCATCACGCGATTGCTGATGGCTTGTCATCAATCTTTATGCTGCGCGATTTACTTTCGGCAATTTCAGGGCAGCGACTGGGTCCCTATGAATTCCCGCCCTCGATCGACCAGAAATTGGGTGTTCCTACACGGCCATCATCGGCGCCTGGCAAGAAATTCTCGCACACGCTGGCTGTTGAATGCTTGAAAAAGCCTGTGCACGTCACAAGCCTCATCCTCAAACCCGAAACGACTAGCCTACTTCGCGAGCGTGCTCGTCTTGAACGGACCACTATACACGGTATCGTTTGTGCCACAGCAACTTTGGCAGGGCGCAGTATTGACCCAACGTGGCGCGACGGTGCGGTAAGCATCTTCTCTCCGGTGGACCTTCGCAAGCTACTGGAGCTAAACGACGAGTGCGTTGTTGCAATAGCCAAAGCTACAACGGTGATCGAACCCAACGCGCCTGACGATGCGTGGGAGATGGCTAGGTCCGTCACTGCTTCCTTACTTCCGCTTAAGACGCTAGAAGGCGGAGCGCCCGTATTCAGTGCGGTCTATGATGCAATGTCGACTGACATGGATGAAGCTGAAGGCGCTCGTTTCAACGCAGACGCCTTCTCCGAAACCATGCTTGTCTCCAATCTTGGGCAGCTTCCTTATTCCTCATCGATCGGAAATCTGACGATCGAGGCTCTTTGGGCTCCTGTCGTCCTTCGAGGCCATGATGGGGAGCAAACCATTGGCGTCTCGACCGTCAACGGCGCGCTCCATCTCGTCCATTCCAGCTGGCACCCTCTGCCCGGCTTCTTGGAAGAGATCGAGCACAGACTGCAAAAGGCATCGATTTGACCTCCACACGCCCCAAACGAGCATGACGATGTTGCTGCGGTACTGCCAAGTTGGTTGAGGCTGGCGTATCAGGTATCGAGGCGCAATGAAATTGCCGAGCCTTTTTCCCCGGTTGAAGGGGTCTCGCTTTCCGCGTGAGATTGTTGCTTATGCGGTGTGGGCCCATCACCGGTTTTCGCTGAGCACGGCGGATGTGGAAGACCTGCGTGCTGAACGCGGCGTGATCGTCAGCCGGGAAACTGTTCGATTATGGATTAATCGCTTTGACCGCCATTTTGCCACCTGCATTCGCAGGGATCGCCCCAAGCCAAATGACAAGTGGCATATGGATGAGGCCGTCATTGCAATCGGCGGACAGAAGTCTGGCTCCGGCGGGCGATCGATGCTGATGGCGATATGCTCGACATCTTGGTTCAGCGGCGCCGCAACACCAAGGCGGCCAAGCGTTTCTTCTCCGGACTGGTCAGGCAATTTGGCGAGCCGCGCGTCGTCGTGACGGACAAGCTTGGCAGCTACGTCAAGCTTATACAGACCCTGGCGCCGGATGCCGATCATCGGGCGCCAGGGTCTGAACAACAGAATTGAAAACTCGCACCGGTTGACCCGAAAACGCGAGAAGATCATGGGGCGGTTCAAATCGCCTCGTCAGGCGCAAGCTTCCTGTCAGCCCATGACCAGATCAATACGATCTTCCGCCCTCGCCGCGACAGTCTTACCGCCATTTCATACCGCCATGCACGGATTGACGCATTCGGCCTGTGGGCCGAGTACACCGCTGAAATGGCGGCGTAAAATAGCCGCCCCGTGATGGCACGCGACCAGCCTCAAACAACTTGGCAATACCGGTAGGACAAGTGCTCAAGCTGGTGATTGGAGCGGTATATCCGCTCACGGCTACATCGGACGCCCATCGCCGGATGGAGGCGGGCGGGTTGTTTGGGAAGGTCGTTCTGACGGATTTTCCTGAATAACGCAGGCACACGGCGGGCCCGACCAATCGCCTTGATGGGAATCAAACCGGCGGCCTTGCTTTCGTAAGTACCTTGGATACTTGATTTCCTTAAGGCACTTGACGCCTCACCCGTGCGGTCGCAGTTAGATAGTTGTTGCGACGGAAGCCTAGCTCAAGATTAGCCTGATAACCCAATGCGTTTTAGCGCGGTCGATGACACGACTAAAATCCAAATCTCGAAATGGGCCTCGTCGAGCAATGGCGTTATCTTTCGATCAGTCAAATTGTTTGATTGGAACCAGCTGATGACTGCTGGGAAAGGCATCCAGTTTCAAGTGAGACGTGGCACGCTAACGCTGTCAACTATGATAGAATTTTCCGCCGGACATTGCGGCGTGCGGCGATGTCGCATTGTTTCATTTACCCACCCGCGAGCCTTTGCTCATAAACTCTGGCAGTTTCGCCGGTCGCATCTTCCTACATGTCAGGCTCAATATCCCTAAGGGCAGATGACATGACATCGCCCTTGGAAACCACCATTGTCTCAAGCGGCCAATCGTAGAAACTCTTAACCGCTCGAAGCTCTTCCTCAGAGTTGTCGTACTTTGACCGTGACAGGCTCTGACGATATCATAGCGTTGCGCAACGGCCGACCAAAGACAGGAACGTCTATCTCAAAGACATCCCCTGCCACCGTTGTCACGCCATTGGCGCAACTGAGGATCGCTGCGCCGAAGAAATAGGCATGCAGGTCGCCTGGGCGGCGAAACATCTCATAACGAAAATGATAATGTTCCAGATTCTGGATCGAATGCGACATATTCGCTTCGCCGCTCAAGAACTCACCTTGCCAGATCGATGCGCCGTCGCGCAGAATCTGGATCCGGCCCTCAACATTTTGCGGCAAGGTGCCAACAAACATTTCAGGGCCAAAGGAGCAAGCCCTGAGCTTGGAATGCGCCAGATAAAGGTAATTCTGCGCTTCCGTCACTTGGTCCGAGAACTCGTTGCCGATCGCAAAACCGAGGCGCCAGGGCGTACCATCCGGGCCGATCAGATAAAGACCGACGATCTCGGCTTCCTCGCCACCGGCCAGGGCAAAGGATGGCAAGGGCAAAGGCGCTTCCGGCGGCACAACACAGGTGCCAACCCCCTTGAAAAACCACTCCGGCTGCACGCCGATCTCGCCTTCCGCCGGCTTTCCGCCGTCGAGACCCATCCGAAAGATCTTCATAGAGTCAGTCATCTCGGCTTCGGGGCCGTGAGCAAGGTCATGCATCCGGTCCCTGGCATCGGCGCTGCCGAGATGGGTGAGACCGGTACCCGTGATCAGGAAGCGCGCCGGTTCCGGGTGGTCAAGCGGTGGCAGGATCCGCCCTTCCGCGACAATGGCGTCATAGTCTTCGCGTTCGTCGCCGAGCTGGTCGGAGACGACCTCGTCCAGACTGATACCCGAGGAGATGGCTGCCTGCGCCAGATCGTAAACGGTGTGCTCGCGTGTGGTCAGACGAAGCTCGCCATCAGCACCGACGGCGCCGACACACCGCTCGCCGCGTCTATTGGTGAACTGAACGAGGCGCATTTGGGCTCTCCGTGGTTTGGTCGATCACTATCGCCTTCTCGAGGAAGGCGGCGGATCTCAAAGGTTTTGGGACGGGCACCAGCCCGATGAGACGGCAGGCAATTGGTTAGTGATGAAGCCGGAAGCCTCAACGCACAGGACATCAGCCGCGGAAATAAGCGAACATTTTAAGCTCACACCCAAATTGTTCTGTTGTACCGAACGACGTTCTGTTATACAAACGATAGAGCGCTGGAGCGGACCTGTCAACTGCAGGGCCGACTGGCCTGCATCCCACCCGTTCAACGAGGCTTCCGTGAAAGAAGAAAC
Organism: Rhizobium sp. SG570; assembly: GCF_012275345.1. Taxonomy (NCBI): domain Bacteria; kingdom Pseudomonadati; phylum Pseudomonadota; class Alphaproteobacteria; order Hyphomicrobiales; family Rhizobiaceae; genus Rhizobium; species Rhizobium sp. SG570. Next base: position 11,809 of record NZ_JAAZQI010000028.1, read on the forward strand.
GGCCAAGACCGACGACAAATACGCACTTCGCAGCGTCAGCCGCGCGCTCGATATCCTCCATGTCCTGGGTGAACACAGCGCCGAGGGCATGACTGTCGCAGAACTGGCCGACAGTATCGGGGTGTCGAAAAGCACCGCATTTACCCTGCTGCAGACCTTGCTTGCGCGCGGTTTCATCGCCGATGAACGGCTCGGGGGTTCACGACGTTACCGGCTCGGATTGGCGCTGGTGCATCTGGGTGATCGCGCCGCCGCCAACACCGGCATCACGCAGATCGCCATGCCGCTGCTGCAGCAGCTGACCCAGGAAACCGGGCTCACATCTCGCCTTGCCGTGCTTGACGATGGCTACGCGGTTGCCATCAGCCGTGTCGATGCACCGGGCATATTCCGGCTGGCCGGCTCGCTGGGCACCCGGGAATTGCCGCATTGCTCGGGTGTCGGCAAGGCCTTGCTGGCCTTGCTGCCACCGGCCCGCGTCTTTCAGATCCTGAAGCGGATAGGCATGCCGAGCCGCACCGAACATACGATCACCGAACCTGCCGAGCTTGTGAAGAACCTCGTTGACGTCGCCGACCGCGGTTATGCATTCGACGACGAGGAAGACAATCTCGGCGTCATATGCGTGGCAGCTGCCGTCACCGACCGCAGCGGCGATGGCGTTGCGGCCATCAGCGTCACCAGCATGAAGGGCGGGCGCAGCCTGGAGGACATGCATGATCTCGGCCGCGCCGTACGGGCGTGTGCCGACAAGATCAGCCGATTGCTTGGCGCGAACATTCCTGACGCCTGATTGAGCGAGCGGCACGGCCGCTGACGGCACAGCAAGACGCACGCCGACCTGCAACGACGACAGTTGACAAACCCACGAAGACACCCCTATCATCCGTATAACCGAACGGCGTTCCGTATAACAGAACAATTTTGACAGACATCCCGGAAAAGAACTGAGGGCATCATGGGGAACGGGTGCACCTTTCAGTCGCCCGGCTTTTCAGAAAGCTTTTACGTGACGACATTCTCGGACATGTTCAATTTCGATGGCTTCAGTGACTACCTGCCCGATCTCGTGCGGGGAACGAGCACCAGCCTTGAGCTTGACGATGTGCGTCATGCTCATCAGCCTGCCTTGCGGGCTTCTGCAGCCTCTGGCCAAGGTCGGGCGTTCGAAGCTGCTGCGGGTCCTTGCTTCCGCCTACATCGAAATCATCCGCGGCACTCCGGCACTTCTGCAGCTGTTTTATATCTATTTCGTTCTTCCGGCTTTCGGCATCCGACTCAACCCTTTCATGGCCGGCGTCATCGGCCTTTCAATCAACTACTCGGCCTATCTGTCCGAGGTTTACAGGGCCGGGATTGTCGCTGTTCCGAAAGGACAGGTGGAGGCTGCCAAAGCCTCTATGTCGAACGGGTCACGCAGGCCGATACCGGCTGCGATTTCGATTTCCTTGTCGGCTGCCGCGATGCCGGCATCCCCCGTAACTCCCATTAGGCGGAACGCATGATGAGCAACCAGCCGATCAATTTTGCCAGCTATCCAAGCCTCAAGGGCAAAAGCATCTTTATCACCGGCGGCGGCGGCGGCATCGGCGAAAGCCTGGTCAGGCATTTCTGTGCCCAGGCCAGCCATGTGGCGTTCGTCGACATCGCCGAGGAACCGTCGCGCAAGCTTGTCGACGCGATCGCGGCCGATGGGGATCGCCCACCGCTTTTCATCCCCTGCGACATCAGGGATATCGAGGCCCTGAAGGCAGCGGTTGCCGAGGCCGCCGAGCGGAGCGGCCCGATCCAGGTGCTCTGCAACAATGCCGGCAGCGATGATCGCCACCAGACGGAAGACGTGACAGTCGCCTATTGGGATGATCGCATGGCCGTAAACCTGCGCCATCAGTTTTTCGCCGCGCAGACCGTGCGTCCCTATATGAAGGCCCTTGGCGGCGGTTCGATCATCAATTTCGGCTCCATCACATGGATGGTCGGTGACCCCGATTGCCCGGCCTATGTCACGGCCAAGGCCGCTGTCTACGGCATGACGCGTGCCCTGGCGCGGGAACTGGGGCCGGAGCGGATCCGCGTCAATTGCATGGTGCCGGGCTGGGTCATGACCGAGCGGCAGATGCGCCTTTGGCTGACGCCAGCCGGCGAACGCCAAATCGAGGAACGGCAATGCCTTCCCGATCGCCTGCAGCCTTCCGACATCGCGCGCATGGCCCTGTTTCTCGCCGCCGACGACAGCGCCATGTGCACCAGCCAACAGTTCATCGTTGATGGGGGCTGGGTATGAGATCGAAGGAAACCTATTCGGAAAGCCGTTTCACAACCGGGTCGAACGGAGGTCCCCAGCCGGTCTGGTGACCGTCACACGACCACTGCGATAATTCACTTACCGATCGCATTTGAACACCAAACAAAAAAGGGAACGACAATGGGATTCAAGACGCTTTTTACAGGGATGGCCGCCGCCAGCCTTGCCGTGTCGATGATGGCATCGGCCGCCTTTGCCGAAAATCTCCGCGTCATGGCCTGGGATGGCTATGCCGACAAGGACTGGGTGAAGGAATTCACCGCAGAGACCGGCATCGGCGTCGATGTCGTCTTCATCGGGAGCGATGATGAAGCATGGGCAAAGATGAAGGGCAGCGAAGGCAAGGATTTCGACGTTTTCGCCGTCAATACCGCCCAGCTCCAGCGCTATATCGCAGCCGACCTGGTAACGCCGATCGACGTCGATGCGCTGCCGAGCCAGAAGGAAGTGCTGCCGCGCTTTCGCGATCTGACCACCGTGCATGGCGACACCAAGGACGGCAAGGTCTACGGCATTCCCTTCTGCTTCGACTCGATCGGCCTGATTTACGACACCGACAAGGTCAAGCCGGCACCGACATCGATGTCGGTCCTGTGGGACCCGGCCTACCAGGGCAAGGTGCTCGCCTATGACAACGGCGAGCACAATGTGTCCTTCACCGCCCTCACCCTCGGCTACCAGGATCCGTTCCATCTCGACGCGAAGCAGCTGGCGGCCGTCCAGGCCAAGCTGATTGACCTTAAGCACAATGTACTGAGCTTCTACACGACGGCTGACGAGGCCCAGCAGATCTACAAGGACAACGACGTCGCGTTGATCTGGGCCAACTACGGCCAGCAGCAGCTCAAGGCCCTCCAGGCCATCGGTGCCCATGTTGCCTACATCAATGCGAGCGAAGGCGCGCTGGCCTGGCTCGACAACTGGGTCATTTCAAAGGGCGTCCACGACAAGTCTGCGGCCGAGAAGTGGATCAACTTCATGATCTCCAAGACGGTCAGCTCGCAGCTCTCGGAACGGACCGGCTTCGGCAACACGGTCACTGCAACGGCAAGCGCCGGCGGTAATGACAAGCTGATCTGGCTCGACAATGTCGAAGATCCGCTCAAGCGTTCGGATATCTGGAACGAGGTCAAGGCAACGCCTTGATCCTCAACACGGACTCTTCTTGAATAAGGTGGCCCGGCCCCTTCCAGGCCACCGCTTCCTTCAGACCGAGAGTATAAGATGACACAATCTCTGGACCTGCTCAGTCTGCGGGCCGTTTCGAAAAGCTATGGCCCGGTACCGGTGCTGCACGAGATCGATCTTGCTATCCGGGATGGCGAGTTTCTCACGGTTCTCGGACCTTCCGGCTCCGGCAAGACAACGGTATTGCGCCTGATTGGCGGCCTTGAATCGGTAACATCGGGGGCAATCTATCTTGATGACCGCGATATCAGCCGCGTGGCGATCAATCGTCGGCCATTCAACACCGTCTTTCAGGACTACGCGCTTTTCCCGCACATGACCGTTGCTGCCAATATCGGCTATGGTCTCTCCATTCGCCGCAGGCCTCGGCCCGAGATAAAGCGCCGTGTCACGGAGGCCCTGGATCTGGTCCAGCTCGGCAAATTCGCCGAGCGCTATCCGGCGCAGCTCTCCGGCGGCCAGCGGCAGCGCGTGGCCTTGGCGCGCGCACTCATATGCGAGCCACGCCTCGTCCTGCTCGATGAGCCGCTTGCCGCGCTCGATTTGGAATTGCGCCGCCAGATGCAGGAATTCCTGAAATCGATCCAGCGCGAAATCAAGACGACCTTCCTTTTCGTCACCCATGACCAAGAGGAGGCCATAGGCATGGCCGACCGGATCTGCGTCATGGAGTCCGGCCGCATCCGCCAGCTTGGAACTCCGCATGAACTCTACTACAGGCCCAGCTGCGAGTTCGTCGCCCGCTTCTTCGGCGAGAACAACCTGGTGCCAGGAAAGCTGGGCGTCGTCGACGGTGACTTCCGTGCGATTGATACGCCGCTCGGGCGGCTCAGCTGTTGCATCGGAAACCAGCCGGATCTGCGGGCGGCTGCGGAAGGCCAGGCGGCCTTTGCCGTCTTCCGTCCCGAAGCGCTGAGCCCTGCAGGTGCGGAAGATAGCGTCAACCGCTTTTCCGGCTCGGTGAGAGACTGCGCCTTCAGCGGCTCATCAACCGTCGCCCATATCGATGCAGCCGGACAGCATCTCCGGCTGCGCGTCCCCAGCCGCGCCATAGGAAGCCAGTTTCGGCAGGGAGAAACGATGGCGCTGTCCTTTTCCGCGCGCGAATCCCATCTGGTGCTGGCATGAACGGGCGCTCAGGCCGATATCAGGCGCTTGTCACGCTGCTCGCTTTCGCGCTGCCGGTCTTCTTTATCGTCGCGCCGTTGCTGATGTTCCTCGCCTACAGCTTTTTCAGCGTCGACCACGGGGAGATCAACTACACCCTGACCGTCGCCAACTACGTCCGCTTCTTCACCGAGCCGGTGTTCCTGCCGATATTCTGGAGCACCTGCGTGCTGTGCCTTTCGGTGTCGGTCATCTGCGTGCTGCTCGGCTATCCCGCCGCCTATTTCCTGACGACCCTGCATGGGCGCTGGCGATACATCATGCTGATGATGCTCATGGTGCCGCTTCTCATGAGCTACGTCATCAAGATCTACGCCATCCGCAGCATCCTCGGACAGAGCGGCTTTCTCAATACCATGCTCGTGGGACTGGGCATCCTGGAAAAGCCTTCGTCACTCTTCGTATTCAACATGAACGCCATCCTCCTTACCCTGACACTGCTCTTGATCCCCTTTGCCATTCTGCCGATCTTCCTGGCGCTTGAGCGAATTCCGCAGGTGCTGCTGCGCGCCTCCGCTGATCTGGGCGCAAGCAGCATCCAGACATTCATGCGTATCACGCTTCCCTTAAGCGTTCCCGGCATCGCCTCAGCTGCGAGTTTCGTCTTCGTCCTTGCCATCGGCGACTTCCTCACACCGCAGATGGTTGGTGGCGTCAATGGCTTCACCTTCGGCCGCATTCTCTACAGCCAGTTCGGAACGGCGTTCAACTGGCCGTTCGGCGCGGCCCTTTCTGTCGCACTCGCCGTGGTCGTCATCGCCGCGATCCTGGCCGGCGAGCGCTTCGGCCGCCAGAAGGGACTGCCCCGATGAACACTATGCGCCTTTCAACCATTCTGCTCGCAGCCATCACCGCGCTGGTCGCCATATTGCTTTACAGCCCGCTGTTCGTGCCTATCGTTTCGTCGTTCTTTGTCATAAACCACGGGCAGGCGGACTGGTCGACGCCGACGCTTTCCGCCTACATCGCACTGACTGAAAACACCGACGTATTGGCTGCCCTGCGTGCCACCCTGATCGTCGGCCTGTGCACCGTCGTGCTTTCCGTTGTCTGCGGCACGCTTCTGGCGCTCTACTATCACAGTCATCGTGCAGGTGGCGGTGCCTTGCAGTTCATCGTCTTCCTCCCATTCCTGATGCCGCCCGTCATCAGCGGCCTGGCGCTGCTGATCTTCTTTCGCGAGATAAATTTCGATCGATCGCTGGTGACCATCGTCATCGGGCACACCATTTTCGTTCTGGCAATCGTCTACCGGACGATCCTGACCCGCCTGCAGTCCGTGAGCCGGACTTTGGTGGAAGCCTCCTATGATCTGGGCGCAAACGGCTGGCAGACGTTCTGGCGCGTGATCCTGCCCAATCTCTCCAGCGCCATGGCCGGCGGTGCAATCCTCGCCTTCGCGCTGTCATTCGACGAGACGATGATCACGATCCTCGTAACCGGCACCCAGAGCACACTGCCGGTGCGGCTCTGGGCGATGATGCGTCTCGGTTTTTCGCCTGACATCAACGCGCTGGTCGCGCTCGTCCTGCTGTTCACAGTTCTTCTGTGCAGCCTGACCGTACGCTTCCTCATACCGAAGCAGGTTGCCGGCTTTCATGGATAGTGAGAGCATCGTGAATTTTACCGGGAGCTGAGTTGGATGTACTATGAAACCGTGCGCGTTGCAGACGAGCGTCTGCCGGACGCGCTGATTGTGACAGACTCCCGACGCTCTGCTATTTCCCCCCGCGAGCGGCAGACTCTACGATTGTCTTCGATCGCTTTTCTTGTATTTCATCAATAACATCATTGATTTAGCCGCGCACGATCTTGATGTTCATTTGCCTCTTTTCACGAGAGTAGTCACGTAATCTTAAGCGAGTAACCTATCCTTGGAGGTCCACGCCACTTGGCCTAAGTTCTGATTGAAGGGAACCGAACCGCCGACCCCGTAAATAAGCGCAGAAGATTAAGCTGCTTCGAACTTTATCCTTTGCGCCCCTTGCCATAGTGTCATCTTCCCAAGTTCTGCAGGCTGATCCAAATTCGAGGTAATCGTAATAAAGTGATTGCCGGCAAGCTGGCCCATCTTGGACGAGAAACCGACACCGCCATAGGCAATCAGGATTTCGGTTTCACTGATGCCACCGGGATAAAGGATGATGTGGCCAGGTGCCGGATGGTTGGTGTGGTTCTCATCGCTCACGCCAAATTCGTAATTGCCCAACGGTATCCACACCTTCACCTGACCAGCGGACGTGCACGATCTTTCCGCTGAGCGGCATCTGTTTAAGGAATGCCTCGCAGGTTTTCGGCGCCTTCTCGGTTTCAAGCTTTGCATCGAAGGTGAAGGGGCCGGCGATGATTTTCAGTTTCATTGTCATGTCGCTTTATGCCTGGCCGCGAATTCCAACGGGGCGCGTGGTTGCTGGGCGATATTTGCCCTGCCCCTTCTTGCCGACCAGAATACCATCCTCGACCATGACAGCACCCGCAACGATCGTTGTAACTGGCCAGCCCGTGACGTCCATGCCTTCATAAGGGGAGTAATCGGACCCGTCATGGAGTTCGGCGTGTCGGATCGTTCGCTTGGCCTCCGGGTCCCAGATCGTAATGTCGGCATCTGCACCGATCGCCATCGACCCCTTCTGCGGATAGAGGCCATACGTCTTTGCATGATTGGTCGAAGTCAGGGCAACGAAACGTGGCAGATCGATGCGACCTTTCATCACTCCTTCGGAGAATAGGATCGGTAGCCTGGTCTCGACGCCCGGAATTCCGTTTGGAATATGCCGGAAATTGACAGAGCCCTTTGGATTGAGCTTGCCTTGCGGGTCATCATAACGAAACGGGCAGTGATCCGACGAAAAGAGATCGAATACACCCGTCTCAATCCCCCGCCAGCAGTCCGCCTGTGCAGCCTCATCTCTCGGCGGCGGCGAGCAGACCATCTTGGCGCCTTCCCAATCCATGCCATCAAGATCCTTGGCAGTTAGCACCAGATATTACGGGCACGTTTCCCCTACCACCTTCACGCCTCGCGCACGCGCCCTTGCAATCTCGTCCATGGCTTCACCGTTGGATACGTGGACGATGACGATCGGCACATCAACGACCTCCGCCAGTGACAGCGCGCGATGTGTCGCTTCACGCTCGACGGCAATCGGACGCGTCGAGGCATGCGCGCGGGGTGCCACGTCGCCGGCAAGCTCGTGCTTTGCGATCAGGAATTGGATCGCGTCCTCGTTTTCGCAATGGACCATGACGGTGGCGCCCGTCTCGCGCGAGACGTCCAGCACTTTTAGAATCTCAGCATCGTTCAGGCGCAGACCCTCGTAGGTCATGAAGACCTTGAGGGAAGTGTATCCATCGGCAACAAGCGCCGGCAGTTCCTGACCGAGAACCGATGCGGTCGGATCCGAGATGATCAGATGAAAGCTGACATCCGTATAGCATTGGCTGTCGGCAAGAGCGTGATAGGCCGTCAACGCTTCCCGCATTGACTGTCCCTTCTCTTGCAAACAGAATGGCATGATCGTTGTGTTGCCCCCGAATAGAGCGGATAGCGTGCCGCTCTCGAAATCATCTGCCATGACAATCCCTTCCCCGGAAGGCTGGGAAATATGTACATGGCTGTCGATGCCTCCGGGCAGCACGAACTTGCCTGAAGCATCGATTTGGCGCTTGCTGCCGGTAAGGTTTTGGCCGATCTGAACGATCTTGCCATCCTTGACGGCGATGTCGGCTGCAAAAACGTTAGCTGCCGTCGCGACCGTGCCATTGGCAATGATCAAGTCGAATTCGCTCATTTTCTGCTACTCGCCCGGATTTCATTGGCAGCACGGGCGGCGTCGACGACAGCCGCCCCGGTCTTTCGGCTATGATCAAGCATCAGCAGGCCTGCAAGGGTAGCGTCGGCCTTGACGATCGCCTCGAATATCGCCTGATGCTCGGCAACAGACTCTTTCCAGCGCTGTTCCGAGATCAGTGTCTCGTGGCGATTATGGACCGACTGCTTCGTCAACGTCATGTGGGTGTTCGACAAGGCCGGATTGCCCGCAAGATCGACAATAAGAGCATGAAGCTTCTGGTTAGCCTTGAAATAGCTCTTCTGGTTCCGCTTCGCGTAGGCCTCGCTCATCTGATTGTGCAGACGCTCGATTTCGGTCAACGCCTTGGGCGTCAGCTTCGAAACAGCGATTTCGATGGCATGCCTTTCGAGAGCGCCAAGCACATCGAACACATCGAACAGTTCTTCGGCAGAAAACTGGCGCACGCGTGCTCCGCGACCCGGCAGCAACTCAAGCAGCCCCTCTGACGCAAGGAGCTTCACCGCCTCGCGCATGGGCGTGCGCGAAACGCCGATCGCCTGGGCAAGGGCAACTTCGTTCAGCCGCTCGCCAGCAGGCAAGTCGCCACGACTGACCATTTCGCGAAGCTTGTCGACGACGTGATGATGGAGGGACGCGCGCTTTATCGCCACCGCATAAGGTGCTGGCGAAGGCGTATCATCGTCGTCATCCATGACTGTTTCCCCGACTGTTCTCACCCTTATCCGTCTCACTGATATCGAACTGACCGGTCATCGAGCAAGCATTTTGCATGCTCAAAAATCAAGCATTCTGGCCATATTGAAAGCATGGATACAATTACATAAATAATGCACTTTGTAAAGATACATAATATAATCAATGAATTAGAAATTGGCATATTGCTTGCAAAGCCTGTCATGTCCGCCACATTAGCAGAAGGTGTCGCCTCCATGGCCATAAGCAAATTCGCGATCGCTCGCATGCAAGCCTACCGCTCCCATACGTCACTCTGGATTGCAGCGACCCTGTCGCTCGGTCTGCTCCATGGCATTGCCCATGCCGAAACCCCGAAGGACGTCCTGATCGAGGTCGCCGAACACGGCCCGAACTCCCTCGACGCCATGGCTCCCGCTGCAAACGAATTCGCGCAGATGGCATCCTGGCAGCTTTACGATCGCCTGATCACCCACGGTACGAAAACCCTGCCCGATGGCAAGGTGATGTATGATGCCACCAAGATCCAGCCGGAGCTTGCCAAAAGCTGGGAAATCCAGGACGGCGGCAAGACCCTGATCTTCCATCTCCGCGAAGATGCAACCTTTCACGACGGCTCACCCGTTACCGCCGATGATGTGAAATGGTCCTTTGACCGTGCCGTTTCGGTCGGCGGCTTTCCGACGGTTCAGATGGCGGCCGGCTCGCTGACCGATCCGAAGCAGTTCTCCGTCGTTGATACCCATACCTTCAAGATTACCCTCCCCGTCGCCGACAAGCTTACCCTGCCGGATCTGGCTGTCCCCGTTCCCTACGTCGTCAACAAGAAACTTGCCCTGCAGCATGCGACGACCGACGATCCCTGGGCGTTGAAGTGGACTTCGTTGAACGATGCCGGCGGCGGCCCATTCAAGGTAGGAAGCTGGAAAAGCGGCGACCGGATCGTTTTCGACCGCTTCGACAACTGGAAGTCTGGCCCGACGCCGGCGCTGAAGCGTGTCGTCCTGCGCGAGATCGCGTCGCCGGGCACTCGCCGCGCCCTGCTTGAGAAGGGCGATGTGGACGTATCGGTCGGACTGCCTCCGAAAGATTATGCCGAGCTTGCAGCCGCAGGAAAGGTCAACGTCATCGGCACGCTGATGCAGAACGAACAGTTCAACGTTGACCTTAACGTGACGATGAAGCCATTCGACGACAAGCGCGTACGCCAGGCGATTGCCTACGCCCTCCCCTACGACAGCATCATGAAGCAGGCGCTCTATCAGCGCGGCGAACCGCTCTTCGGCGCCGATCCGTCAGCCCCATACGCGCCGAAGTGGCCGGTGGCGTCGAAATACAACACCGATCTCGATAAGGCCAAGGCACTTCTGAAGGAGGCCGGCTATGCCGACGGCTTCAAAACGGATCTTTACATCGACATGAGCCAGACGACTGTTCAGGAGCCGATGGCACTGCTCATTCAGGAACAGCTCAAAAAGATCGGCATCAGCATCGAGATCCACAAGGTACCGGGCTCCGAATGGTTCGCCAAGATGGGCTCAAAGAGCATGCCCATGGACATAAACTACTTCTACGGCTGGCTCGACTATCCGGAGTACTTCTACTTCTGGACCTATGACGGCAAGAATAACAGCGTCTTCAACACCGCCAACTATTCGAACCCGGAGTTGGACAAGTTGATCGACCAGGCGCGCTTCGAGAGCGATCCGAAAGCCTATGATGCGATCATCACCAAGATGAACGGCATCGCAATGGATGATGTGCCGCGTGTTCCGGTTGCCCACCTCTACTCTGACATCGCGATGCAGAAGAACGTGAAGGGCTACGTCTATTGGTTCCACACGCATCTCGACCTGAAGTCGATCTCGAAAGAATAGAACGCAACGAGGGAGCCGGATTCCGGTTCGGCTCCCGACCGAATTCCCGGATCGACCATGCGCCCGAACTGGCGCGGAGATTGAGCCCTTGAAGATAGTCCTCAGTTTTGCAAAGCGAATTGCCACGGCAATTCCAAGCGTCATCGGTGTCGTGATCGTGACCTTCGTGCTGGCGCGCGCATTGCCGGGCGATCCAGCGGCCTATTATGCGGGTTCTTCGGCAACGCCGGAAAGCATAGCGCAGATCCGCACGGCGCTCGGACTGGACAGACCGCTCTGGTTTCAGTTCGGTGACTATGTCAGCCGCGTGCTGCATGGTGACCTTGGAATGTCGCTGTCCAGCGGCCAGCCTGTTTTCCAGGACCTCGTAACGCGGCTTCCCGCCTCGATCGAACTGACGCTCTGTGCACTCATCTTCGCAATGCTCATCGGCTTGCCGCTTGGCATCGCCGCTGCAACAAGGCCCGGAAAGATGATCGACCACCTCTGTCGCATCATTGTCTCCGTCGGCGCTGCCTTCCCGACGTTTTTCGTTGCGCTCGGCCTTCTCTATGTCTTCTATTTCAGACTTGGCATCGCACCTGAGCCGCTCGGACGGTTGAACGACACCTATTTTACAGTGCCGCCGACCATCACCGGGCTCTATCTCATCGATACACTGCTTGCCGGCGACGTTTCTGCCTTCTGCGCATCCCTTTCACAACTGGTGCTGCCTTCGATTTCGCTTGGCCTGTTTGCGCTGGCACCGATTGCGCGCATCGCCCGCGCATCGATGCTGGCCTCGCTCTCGAGCGATTTCTGCCGTACCGCACGTGCGATGGGCCTCTCACGCACAAAGGTGATTTATGGACACGGCCTGCGCAACGCCATGCTTCCCGTCATCAACATCCTTGGCATGGTCTTTTCCTTTCTGCTCGGCGCCAACGTGCTCGTCGAGCAGGTCTTCGCCTGGCCGGGCATCGGCGCCTATGCAGTCAATGCAGTCATCACCTCGGATTACGCCGCGGTCCAAGGCTTCGTGCTGATGATGGCCATCCTTTACATCCTGCTTAATCTGGTGGTCGACCTCGCGGCCGCCGCTATCGATCCGAGGGTTCGCTACGATGGTTGACGCAGTCTCTTCGAACGCCCATGCCAGCACCTTCTGGCGTGATGCCCGCCATATGGCCGCGGAAAACAAGCTGACGCTGGCCGCGGCGATCATCCTGTTGCTCTTTGTCGTTATCTCAATCTTCGCTCCATGGCTCATTCCATATGATCCACTGGCCGTCGACACATCTGCGGCGTTGAAGTCGCCGACCCTGACGCACCTGTTCGGCACGGACGCGCTCGGCCGTGACATCCTCAGCCGCGTCGCCATCGCCACGCGACTGGATATCGGGATGGCAATCGGTGCCGTTGCGCTTTCCTTCATCATCGGAACGGGAACAGGGGCAATCGCCGGCTATTTCGGCGGCTGGATCGACGCAATCATCGGGCGCGTCATGGACACGATCATGGCATTCCCGCTGTTTGTCCTGGCGATGGGTATCGTTGCTGCGCTCGGCAACAGCGTCGAGAACATCGTGCTGGCAACGGCGATCATCAACCTGCCCTTTTACTCGCGCTTTGCGCGCAGCGAGGTCAATGTCCGGCGCGACATGACATTCGTCGAGGCAGCCCGAATGGGTGGCAACCGCTCGTTACGGCTGCTGACCTTTCACATCGTGCCGAACATTCTGCCGACAATGATGGTCCAGGGTTCTCTCAATCTCGGCTGGGCGATCCTGAATGCGGCAGGCCTTTCCTTCATCGGCCTCGGCGTGCGCCCGCCGACGCCAGAATGGGGGATCATGGTGTCTGAAGGCGCGTCCTACATTTTCTCGGGCGAGTGGTGGACCTTTGTCTTTCCGGGCGCGGCCCTCGTCATCACCGTTTTCTGCTTCAACCTCATCGGTGATGGCCTCCGGGATATCATCGATCCAAGGAGACGCACATGACCGTCCCTTTGCTCTCAGTCAAAAACCTCAGTGTCAGCTTCAAAACGCGATCCGGCACGGTCAAGGTGCTCGACGACGTCAGCTTCTCTCTCGGCAAGGGTGAAGTGCTCGGCATCGTGGGTGAAAGCGGTTCCGGGAAATCCGTCCTTTCCTACGCACTGATGGGACTTCTCGACGAGAATGCCGAAATCAAGGCCGATGCCATCGAATTCGGTGGCATCGACCTTGCCGGACCGAACTCGCCGCTTGCCTCCATCCGCGGGCGCGAACTGTCGATGATCTTCCAGAGCCCGCGCACGGCCCTCAATCCGATCATGAAGGTCGGCAGGCAGATCGAGGACGTGTTGAGGCGGCACGGCCCCGTGACCCGCTCGAATGCCCGGGCGGCTGCCATCGCGGCACTGGAAAAGGTGCGCATTCCCGACCCGGAAAGACGTTACAATGCCTATCCCTTCGAGCTCTCGGGCGGAATGTGCCAGCGGGTGATGATCGCAATGGCGCTGTCCTGCTCGCCGTCCCTTCTGATCGCAGATGAGCCGACCACAGGCCTCGATGTCACGACCCAGGCTGTCGTCATGGATCTCATGCGCGATCTTGTCCGAGAGACAAGGATGTCCTCCATCCTGATCACCCACGATCTGGCTCTCGCCGGAGAATATTGTGACCGCATCGTCGTTATGCATGCTGGCCATATGGTTGAGATGGCACCCGCCAATGAGCTTCGGGCACATTTTGCGCACCCCTACACAAAAGGGCTTTTCGCCGCCACGCCGACTGCTCATACCGAGCTTGAGGACCTGTCTTCGATACCCGGCAGTCTCCCCGACCTCACGCGCGACCTCCCTTCCTGCCGGTTTCTCCATCGCTGCGACAGGCGCCAGCCCGATTGCGAAACCGGGCATGTCGCGCTCGCGCCCCTGGGCAATGATCACTCAGTCCGCTGCAGGCACCCGCTATGACAGTTTCCCATACTCCCTTGATGAAGGTTCGTGGCCTTTCGAAGCGCTTTCCCGTCGGGACACTAAGGCGCAAGATGTTGCATGCGGTCGACGAGGTCGATCTGACGATCGGCGAAGGTGAGTGCATCGGCCTGGTCGGCGAATCCGGATGCGGAAAGTCGACCCTGGCGCGCGTCCTGGCGCGCCTGGTCGATCCGACCGTCGGCGAGATAGAGCTCTCAGGCGTCGAAATCGGCAAGATCCCCGCCAGGAACTTTGGCGCCTCCTCGCTCAGACGCGATATTCAGGTCGTCTTCCAGGATCCGACCGAGAGCCTCAATCCCGGCTTCACCGTATTCCAGGCCATAGCTGATCCGTTGAGGCGGCTTGTGGGCGGTTCAAAGGAAGACATTTTCGCCATGGTGCTTGCCGCACTGGACGATGTCGGCCTTCCACGGGAGTACGGCAGTCGCTATCCGCATCAACTGTCCGGTGGTCAGAAAGCACGCGTCGGTATAGCGCGCGCCATAGCAGTCAAGCCCAAGCTGCTTGTGCTGGATGAGCCGACCTCGGCCCTTGATGTCTCGGTACAGTCTTTGATCCTGCACCTTCTCGCCAAGCTGCAGAAGCAACGCGGCATGAGCTATCTGTTTGTCTCGCATGACCTCAATGTCGTGCGCCTGCTCTGCGACAAGATAGCGGTGATGTATCTCGGCCGCATTGTCGAGTTTGGCCCGTCGAAGTCGGTCTTCCATGAACCCCGTCACCCCTACACACGCGCGCTCATTGACGCGATCCCGGATCCGGAGCGTAAAAGTGACGATCGAACCAAGCTCGAAGGCTCCGCATCGAGTCCCATCGATCCCGATCAGAACGCCTGCCGCTTCGCCGGAAGGTGCCCTGTAGAGCTACCCATATGCACCACGGCAATGCCGCCTCTCACATCTCATGGAGTTGGCAGCCTCGTCGCGTGTCACCGCGCGACCGGAGGAAATCCCTGATGACCCGCATACTGCTCTTCAATCCCAACACCTCGATAGAAGTCACCGACCTGCTCGTTCGTGTGGCAAAGCCCTTCCTTTCGCCGGGATCGACACTCGTCCCAGTTACGGCTCCGCGGGGCGTGTCCTATATTGCCACGCGGGCTGAAGCCGCGATCGCGTCCGGCATTGTGCTCGATGTCCTTGCTGAGCGGGAAGGCAGTTTTGATATTGCGATCATCGCTGCCTTCGGCGATCCGGGCCTCGGAGGCGCCCGGGAGCTGATGTCCGTCCCGGTCATTGGACTTGCCGAAGCTGCAATGCTCAGCGCCTGCATGCTTGGTCAACGCTTCTCGATTGTTTCTTTTTCGCGGGCACTGGGTCCTTGGTTCCGCGAATGTGCTGCAATGCACGGGCTTGTGGAAAGATTGGCAAGCATCAGGTTGCTCGACGAGCCGTTTGCATCGCTGGCGAATGTACAGGACGAAAAGGAAGAGCTTCTGATCGACTTGTCCAGAAAAGCTATCGACGAAGATGGTGCCGATGTCATCATTCTCGCTGGCGCCCCTCTGGCAGGCCTCGCATCGCGTGTACGCGAACGGGTTTCCGTCCCCGTCGTCGAATCCATCGTCGCGGCCGTGAAACAAGCAGAATTGCTGGCCGCGCTCAATCCGAAAAAGGCATCCGCTGGCACGTTCAGACGCCCCGATCCAAAAGCCTCGCTCGGCCTCTCCCCTGCGCTTGAGCGGTTGCTGCTGGCTGAGCCGGCCGAAAAAGCGCCATCACCATGAATATTTCCCCACAAGGAGGTTCCATGCTTATCGATGAATACCCAACCATGACAGCGCGTCATATCGCTGAACAGGTCGCATCCGGAGCGCTATCGGCACGCGCCGTCCTTGATGCTGCGTTTGCGGCGCTCGACAAGATCGAGCCTGTTATCCACGCCTTTACAACGTTGGCCCGCGAGGAAGCCTATAAAACCGCCGATGCGTTGGACCAGCGGATCGTGCGTGGCGAGCCGGTCGGCCCGCTGGCGGGTGTACCCGTCGCCATCAAGGACCTCGTTCTGACGAAGGGTCTCAGGACGACGTTCGGCTCCAACCTCTATGCAGACTATATTCCCGATGAAGACGACATCGTCGTCGAGCGACTGAAGGCGGCCGATGCCATCATCCTCGGCAAGACGAATGTTTCCGAATTCGGCTTCGGGGCACATGGCAATAATCTCCTGTTTCCGGCAACCGGAAACCCATGGAACACGGACCGCTCTCCTGGCGGCTCCAGCGCAGGTTCGGCCGCCGCTGTCGCGGCAGGCGTGTGCCCCATCGCAATCGGAAGCGATGGTGGCGGTTCTGTCCGACTACCAGCCGCCCTCTCGGGGCTCGTCGGTGTCAAGGCCGCAATGGGGCGCGTTCCGCTGTGGCCTGGATGCCGCGACATATCACTTCCGGGGGTCTCCGGCTGGGAGTCGATCGAGCATATCGGACCGATCGCGCGCGATGTCGCTGATGCCGCCCTCATGCTATCTGTCATCGCTGGTCCCGATCCGCGCGATCGCTGGTCGATCCCCTGCGCAGACCTTTCATGGACCGATATTGCTCCGCTGCCCCCTGGCACCAAGGTTCTCTACTGGCGAACATGGCATGATCAGACAATCGAGCAGGGCCTCAAGGACGCGACAGACAAGGCCGTCGCTCTTTTGGCTGAAGCCTGTGGTCTCCAACTGACCGTTGGCGCTCCACCCGAAATCGACGTGCATGCGACATTCAAGGCAATGGTGGCGTTGGAGACCGACCTCACCGGCTTGCGCAAGCTGCTAAAAGACAAGCCGGTAGCGGTCTCGCAGGCGGTGACCGCTCTTCTGGCTGAATCACGCCCGTTCGAGGACGCGACGGACGCGATTACCGCGCGCAAGGCCTTTGCCGACGAAATTGCCAAGGTCATGAGCCATTATGATTTCATCTTGACGCCAACCCTTTCAGTCACCGCCTTCGCCAAGGACCAGGATGGTCCCTCGACAATTGATGGCAAAACCATAGCGCCTTACGAATGGTGCCCGTTCACATCACCCTTCAATCTGACGGGACAGCCGGCGGCCAGCGTGCCGTGCGGCCTGGTCGGTGGCTTGCCCATCGGGCTGCAGATCGTCGGCCAGCATCTCGGTGACGCCAAGGTGCTGTCCGCAGCCGCAGCCTTCGAGGCTGTTTTGCCGAAGCTCGGCCGGCCACCCATTCATGCTTGACCCATCTCATCTTCAGGACACGTCAGTGAACCCGCTTCGCATCGGAATGCTCACCCCTTCATCCAACACGGTCCTCGAACCGGTCACCACGCAGATGCTCAAGGACCTGCCCGACGTGACTGCGCATTTTTCGAGGTTCCGGGTTACCGCAATCGGCCTTGACGCCGCACTGCTGAACCAGTTCGAGGACCGCCCGATGATGACGGCGGCAGAGCTGCTTGCCGACGCGAAGGTCGATGTCATCGTCTGGAATGGCACCAGTGCCGGATGGCTGGGTCTGGACAGCGATCGTCGGCTTTGCGAGCGTATTACCGAGGTGACCGGCATAAAGGCGTCGACGTCGGTCCTTGCACTGTTCGATGTCATGCACCAGAGGAAGGAGAGCCGGATCGGTCTCGCCTCGCCCTATACGTCCGATGTGCAGGCTGCCATCATCGAATCATTCGCGAATGAGGGGATCGAGGTCATCTGCGAAAGGCATCAGGGCATCCGGGACAATTTCAGCTTTAGCCAGGTTGGTCCCGAAACGATCGCTGGGATGGTTGCCGAACTGGTTCCTTCGCAGCCGGACTCGGTCGCTGTCTTCTGCACCAACCTGGCTGGAGCGCCTCTCGTCGATAAGCTGGAAGCCGCTTACGGTATCGCAATCCACGACAGCGTCGCGACGGCCATCTACGGTGCGCTGGCGACGATCGGTTACGACTGCTCGCATGTCAAAGGCTTCGGAAAGATGTTTTCCAAAGCCTGAGAGTTTGTTGTCGCGCTGGGATGGCACTGTCGAAGCGCAATCGTTGACGATCATGCAAGGTGTCGTTTTGCATTTAATCGCAAGACTCCGCATGCAATAATTTCAACGAGACAGCGCCGCACTTAATTTGAGATTCTGGCTTCGATTTTGGCACTTAATGTGAGATTCGCCGCCGTAGGAAGGATGGCTGCCTACGGCCAATCTTCATCCGAAAATACCAATTATAACAAATGGTTATCGCCAAACCGGAAGGCGCCAAGCGCCAAAGTCGCGCTGAAAAATCTCAAATTAGGTGCCATCATCTGCCGAAACGGGCGCCTTGCCCGCCGAGGTCCTCGAAGAGATCGAAACTTATTTCCTCGGATGCATCGACGATCTTTCGAGCCGGATCGACATGGCCGATTATGAGCCCGACATACTCGAGAACGGGCTGAAGGTTGTCTTTTGCGGCCTGAACCCGGGCATTAGCACGCAATCGTCGGGCCACAGCTTTTCGACACCGAGCAACCGATTCTGGAACGTAGGCCAAATCTCGTGACAATCTCTACGCCGGTCGCTCCAATGGCGCGCCGAAGATGATTTCCTGATAGGCGGTAAGCAGGGCAGGTTCCTCTATGGAGCCGTGATGGTGAAGCTGACGCCAGACGCCGTCGATCCGGGTGAACCAGCGCGTGGTGCGAATGCGAAGCTCGATACTCCTGCCGGCCGTGACGCAGCTTCCTCTCTCTCGACCGACGAACAGGTGCCAGTCATCGCCGCCCTGGCTGGTAAAATCGTGGAATGCGACCCGGACTTTCGCCTTCCCACCAAACAGCTTCGCATAGCCCTCGCGGATCGACGGCCATCCGCGCCGGATGCCTCCGATCGGATTGTCCATGCTTGGCCTGTCGCCATCAGCCCAGTTGGCGGCAAGTGCTTCCAGGTCGCCGGCATTGAAGGCGCGATAAAAGCCGATGAGCGCATCAAGGGCGCTGCCATCTCCCACCATGTTTTCGCTGCCGGTAATCTCAGTCAAAAGTTCTGCCATGTCTAATTCTCCTGCTGTTATGAATCATGATCCTGGGCGTGCTCCCGCGGGGTGCGGATAAACACTGCGACGGAGAGGTCGATCGCCAGGGCAAGAACCATGGCGCCGGCCCCGATCAAGAAGAGCATGCCGTAGTTTCCGCCGGTTCGGGCGAAGATGAAGGAAAGTCCATAGGCGGCGGCTACCTGAAACAGTGCGAAGAATACGGTTGCCAGGCTCCAGGCGACTTTCTGTTGCGCCGGATGGTGCGGCAGCAGTTCTGCGATCCTGCCGAGCATCAGGGGAACCGTGCCGGTCACGAAGGCGCCGACGATCAGGCTCGAGGCGATGAGCCAAGCCTGCCCGAGGCCAAAGGCGGGAATGGCGACCGCGACAGCCTCGAGAAGAAAGGCGAACCGCAGCGCTGCGGCAAAACCCGTGCGATCAGCCAGATGGCCGGCAAGGAGCGGGCCGATGGTGGCGCCGAGGCCAAACAGCACCCAGTATTCGGCGCCGACCTGCAAGCCCTCTCCCAATCCGCGGGCAACGAAATCCACGAGGAAGATCATGTGCGGAACCCAGCCGGCGGCGTTCAGCGCATATTCAACGTAGAGCGCGCGCAGCGTCCAACGTTTTGGCACATGTGTGGCATGGTGGGACGCGGTGGGGTGATCGGAGACGGCGTGTGGCCATCCGGCCCAGGCAATGATAGTGAGCAGCAGCGATAGGGCGCCGAGGCCAAGCCATGTCTCGCGCAGCCCCTGTTGCAGCAGCAGCGGAACCAATGTGCCCGATAGGGCAACACCGGCGCCGATGCCCATGAAGATCACCCCGCTGGCAAGCCCTCGGCGAGACGGTGCGATCAGCGGCAGGACGGTCGGCGCCGCGAGTACCATCAGGGCGCCACCGGCAATGCCGGCTGTGAAACGCCATGCGAAGAACCATGGAAAGCTGACAGGAAAGGCGCAGGCAAAGAAGGCTGCCGTTGCGGCAAGCATCATGATCCTGAGCGTCAGGACACTGGAAATACGAGCAGCAACCGGGCGTCCGAGTAGAGCGCCGACCAGATAACCGGAAAGATTTGCGGCACCGAGATAGGCGGCTGCCGAAGCTTCGAACCAGTGGGCATCGACGATGGCAGGCAGAAGCGGCGTATAGGCGAAACGGGCAAGGCCGATGCCGATCAGGCAAGCGCAGAATGCCGACAGGATGGCACGCCATGCCATCCGGGCATCATGATGGTTCCGATCGGTTTCGTACGTAGCAGCGTCGGTCATGGGAAATCTCTCAGCGATCAGTGCTTGAGAGAATACGCCACGCGTTATATCATAAAAACTGAATTATTATGAGAGCAGCTATCTCTATTGGTGATAAGTATGGACGTATCCGATCTTAGGGTATTCGAAGCGGTATCGCGGCACGGCAGCATGAACCGGGCGGCGCAGGAGCTGCATACGGTTCAATCGAATGTGACGGCGCGGATCCGGGCGCTGGAAGAAGAGCTGGGTGTCAGCCTGTTCCAGCGGCATGCAAGGGGCGTGTCGACCACGCCGGCGGGACAACGAATTCTGCCATTTGTCGGTCGCATCACCAAGCTTCTGGCCGATGCCCGCACCGCCGCCAAGGATGATGGTGAGCCGGGCGGAACGCTTTCACTCGGCAGCCTGGAGACAACCACGGCATTGCGATTGTCGCCGCTTCTCGGCCAATTCGCCAAGACCTATCCACAGGTACGTCTTGTCGTGACAACAGGCACGACCCGCCGGCTGATCGACGATGTCGTTTCATGCCGGGTCGAGGGTGCCTTCGTGGCGGGTCCCGTCAACCACCCCGATCTCGATCACGAGGTGATCTTTCAAGAGGAGCTTGTTCTCGTGACAACGCCCGCCATTCGTGGAGTAGAAGATCTGGCCGGCATTGTCGATCTGAAGACCATCGTCTTCCAGATCGGATGTTCCTATCGGCAGCGGCTGGAGGCGCTTCTGGCCGATATGGGCATAATCACATCGAAGCCGCTGGAATTCGGCTCCCTCGACACGATCATCAGCTGCGTGTCGGCGGGCGTCGGTGTCACGCTGCTGCCAAAGGGTGTTGTCGCCGCCGCCTGCGGGGATGGCCGGGTTGCGATCCACGAGCTTTCGCCGGAACGGTCGATGGTGGATACACTCTTCGTACGCCGATCGGACGCCTATACAACGAGCGCCATGACCGCGCTTCTCGATATGCTCCGTTCGACGCGTACGGACTAGCTCGAAGCCATGATTTCCTGCCAGGCGCTGTAGGCGGAAAGCACCGTTTCCATCTGTGCGGTATGGCCGGCGATGAATGCGTCGCCATAAATGGTCTCGTCCGGATATTCGGTGATCAAGGTCATAGGCACCGTATGGCGATCGTCGATGTTGGCGAGGCAGGGGAAGCCATTGATGATGCGGAAGCCTGTTTCGCCTGCATGGATTTCATAGAGTGCGATCTGGCGGTCGTTGTAATCCAGCAGACCCGGTATGGCGCCGAGGTGCCTGGTGACCTTGTCGAGAAGCTGCTCGGCCTGAGCCGCCCAGCCGGAATGATAACGGGCAATCAGGAAAAAGCCTTTCGGCAGCGTCCACATGGCGAAATTGCGCGGAACGTAGCCGGAAAGCGGGCGCGTCCATTCATGGGCTGGGTAGCCGTGCAGGTTGACGTGCAGCTCCGCTCCGCTCAGCCTTTCCGCCTGGAAGCGGATTTTCTTTTCAAAGAGATAGGGGCCGGCGGTCTCTTCGGTCCGATATTCGAGATCGTCGCCGAGCGCGGTGTAGCGGGCGGCATGATACATGTGGCGCGGGCTGTCCTGGCGCAGGCGCTGATGAAGGGCGTAGCCATCCGGGTTTTCCAGCGGCGAGATGGTGAAATGCGCGCCTTCGAGCTTGGCAAGCCGACGCGCCGCACGCAGGGCTCCCGCCCCACCGGTCGTCTCGTTGGCATGCTGACCGCCGCTGATCATCACGGCCGCGTTGCGGCCCTTGATATAGCGGGCTCTGATTGTGCGGCCAGAGCGAGTAACGGCCTCAAATGCCTCGCCGCCAATCTCGTCAAGCTCGGCCTCGATCTGCTGCACGGCCAGAGGTTCCGTTGCCGTCTCGATTTGCTGTCCGGCTCCATCCCAATAGCGAGACGTCAGCGGCTGCGTTCCTATTCGGACGGAAATCTCGCCGGAGGAGAGCAGGATCTGCGGAACGATCTGACCCGGCTTCAAGCCGCGGTCGCCGAGCGGGCGGCCGGATTTTTTCTGAAAGAATTCGAGCAGCGAAAAATAGAAGTCCTCATGCAGCGCCTCGCGAAGGCTCATGACTTCGTCGCCGATGGGCAAGGCCTCGTCCAGCGCCGGCAGGGCAACGCGAATATTCAGTTCCTCGAAATAGGGTTCGCTTGCGCCCCAGTCGAAGTGCGTGACCGCGTCGATCGCCTCCTCGAAGAGCTGCTCATAGTCCGTCGCGAGCCGTTCGCCTGCCGCATCGCCATCTCGGATCAGCCAGCCGGTCGGAGAAACGCTGGTTTCCTCGGCCGCATCGACATGCACGCGATTGGGCGCCAGCACCTTCGATCGACGTTCCTGGCCGGCATTGCCTTTCAGCAGAACGTCATAATGAAAGTCGCTGTCGGCTCTTGCGACAAAGGTGATTTCGCGATTTCCCACCATTGCAGCGAGCGGATAGGCTTCAAGGCGAAAGCGGTTATCCGGTGCGTTGGGGTGAACCGGATAGCGGATCTCGATCGCATTCACATCATGCAGGTCGATTTCCTCGATGAAGGCATTGACCAGCGGCTTGTAGGCGCTGCGGATGCGGGCCTGCACGCCCTTTTCCCTGAGTTCGCGCTCTGCCTGCTGGCGGCTTTCTCTGTCATCGAAGGTCCAGGCCTCGAAGTTCTGGCCAGGCTTGGCATCGGCAACAAGGCGCGACACCGTGCGCTCAAAACGTCTCTCGAAAATCATAGTCATGATATCCTACCTTGCCGTTCTGCCAGTCGGATCGAGGCTGTCGCGCAGCCAGTCGCCGAGGAGATTGAAAGCGAGCACGGTCAAAAGGATTGCAAGGCCAGGGAAGAGGCTGACCCACCACGCTGTCTGCAGATAGGTTCGTCCGTCGGCCAGCATGCCGCCCCAGCTCGGAATTGTCGGGTCGACACCCATGCCAAGGAAGGTGAGGCTGCTTTCCAGAAGGATGTTGTTGGCAATGTTCAGCGTCATCAGCACGATCACCGGGCCGACGAGGTTCGGCAGCAGATGCTGGAAGATGATGCGCCAGTCTTTGACGCCGATCGCCCGTGCCGAGAGGATGAATTCCCGCTCGCGCAAGCTCAGCACCGAACCGCGCACGAGGCGTGCATATTGCACCCATTGCGAGACGATCAAGAGGATGATCGTATTGGTGAGACTGCCGCCGACGATGGCGATGAAGGTGATTGCCAGCAGAATGAAGGGCATGGCGAGCTGAATATCGGCAAAGCGCATCAGCAGCATGTCCCAGATGCCGCGATAGTAACCCGCGGCAAGGCCGACCAGCACTCCGAGAACCACGCCGCCGATCACGGAGGTGAGGCCGACGGTCAGCGATATCTTGCCACCTGCGACGACGCGAGCCAGCACATCGCGCCCGAGCGGGTCTGTGCCGAAGGGATGGGCGAGGCTGGCGAAGGGTTTTGCAAGCCTTGCCATCAGATCGATTTTTTCGGCGCCGCCGGGAAAGAGCACATCGGAGAGAAGCACGGCAAGGCAGATGATGACGGTGATCAGGGCTCCAGCGATGAATTCGAAGCTGTAGAAACGCGACCGGCGTGAAATCGTGGCGGCCATCAGCATTACTCCGTGCGGATACGTGGGTCGACGAGGCCATAGGCGATGTCGACGAGAAGATTGACGCCGACGATGAACAGCGCCAGCACGGTGATCACGCCTTGCAAGACGGGGTAGTCGCGGGCACCGACGGCGTCGAATGCCAGCGTGCCGAGACCGGGCCAGTTGAAGACGCGCTCGATGACGACGATGCCGCCGAGCAGCCCACCGAACTGGATGCCGAAATAGGTGATGAGTGGTATCGCGCAATTGCGCAGCGCATGCTTGTACAGCACCTTGCTTTCGCTAAGACCCTTGGCCCGCGCGACCATGATATATTGCGACTGCAGCGTCTCCAGCATGGCGGTACGCACCAGGCGCACATTCGTTGCCGTCAGGATAACGCCCATCGTCACGGCCGGCATGACGTAGCTCGAAATCCCGACCATGCCGCTTGGCGGCAGCCAGCCTAGCGTGATGGAAAACAACAGCACCATCATCAGCGCCAGCCAGAAGTTCGGGAAGGAGAGGCCGAGCAGCGAGAGAACGCGGATGATCTGATCCGCCGTCTTGCCGCGTGCCGTCGCCGCCTTGATGCCGAGCGGGATGGAGAGCGCGATCGACACGACCATGGAGATGAAAGCAAGCAGCAGCGTCGCGGGCAAGGCATTGGCAATCAGTTGGGAAACCGGCGTGCCGCCGGTGAAGCTGCGGCCGAAATTGAGCGTCAGCAGCCCCTTCAGAAAAGTGAAATACTGCACAAGGAAAGGTTGATCCGTGCCAAGGGCTGTGCGGATACGGGCCAGGTCGTCCTCGGTCATGCTGCCACCGCCCTGAAACATCATCACGGCAGGGTCGCCGGTGAGGCGGATAGCGAAGGAGACGAGAAGAGTGATGGCGATTACAACGAAAATCGCCTGCAGCAATCGCTTGATGAGAAAACCGGCCACGTTCTTACCCCGAGAGCTTTCGGATGACGCCGCCGGCCGAGCCGGCGGCGTCTGCTTGATGATTAGTCGACGGTGACTTCGTTCAGCTTGATGCGGGTATCGGGTGCGGGCACGAAGCCCTTGACCCGCTTGCTTACGCCGTAGATTGCATTGCTGTTGTAGAGCGGCAGTTCGAGCGCCTTGTCGGCGACATACTTGCCGATGTCCTTCAGCACCTTTTCGCGCTCGGCGCGATCGGTGAGCGGGCGTTGCGATTCCAACAGCTTGTCCAGAGCGGCATCCTTTTCATACGGATTCCACTTTTCGCCGGAGTGATACATCGAATAGGCGGTGTTGTCGTAGTCGAAGGTCCAGCCGCCCCACTTCTGCTGGAACATCGCGCCGGTCTTGCCCTGCGGGATAATGTCGTTCAGCAGAACGTTGGTTTCATACGGCTTGATGGTTGCGGTGAGGCCGACCATCTGCAGATAGCTTGCCACGACCTGCGCCACCTCGTTCATCGTCGCGTCATTGCCCCGAATGTCGATCTGCAATGCAGCGCCCGGCTTCACGCCGGCTTCGGCAAGCAGCTTCTTGGCGCCTGCGGGATCATAGGGAAGCGGCTTCAAGTCGGGATCGTAGCCGAAGGACAGTGAGTTCTGGAAGCTGACGATCTCGGTTCCCTGGCCTGCGAGGATCGACTTGACGATCGTGTCGCGGTCGACGGCCATGATGATGGCCTTACGCACGCGCGGATCGGCCGTGATGCCGTCGCGGGTGTTGAAGCGCAATGCATCGACCGTCGGGCCGGGAACGCTGGCGATTTCGAGCTTGGAATCGCCTTGGATGACCGGAAGCATGCCGATTGGGATGGTCGGCGGAATGACGATATCGACGCGGACTGCCTGAAGCTCGGCAACGGCCGTCGCCGGCTCGCTGATGAAGCGGTATTCGAGCTCCGAAAGCTTCGGCGCGCCGCCCCAGTAATCAGGATTGGCTTCGAGCTTGATGTTCACCTTCGGCGTATAGGAAACGAACTTGAAGGCGCCGGTGCCGACCGGATTGAGGTTGAAGTAATCCTCACCCTTTTCCTTGATGTATTTTGGCGGAACGATCATCGCGCCGTAGCCGGCGAGCTTCGTCAAAAGCACCGGATCGGGCGTCTTCAGCTTCATGTCGACCGTATAGTCGTCGATGATGTCAACGCTTTCGATCGCGGTGTAATTCGAGCGCTGCGGTCCCTTGGCGCCCTGTTCGCCCAGCAGGCGGTCGAAGGTGAACTTCACCGCTTCGGCATTGAAGGGCTCGCCGTCATGGAACTTGACGTTATGACGCAGCTTGAAGCGGATGCGCTTGCCTTGATCCAGTTCCTCCCAGGATTCGGCAAGACCGGGCACCAGCTTGAGATCGGGGCCGCGATAGGTGAGCCCGTCGAAAATGTTGGTCGAAACGGCGGCCCATGCCACCAGGAAGGTGTCGATCGGATCCCAGCTGCCCGGATCCTGCGACGACGAAACCGTCAGCTTGCCCGCCGCGAAAGCCGGAGCAGCGCTGATCGCGACACCCGACATGACAAGTGCTGTCAGAGCGGTCTTCAGTCCCCATTTCATTTTTTTCATTGAACCTGTTTCCTCTTCAGATCGATATTGCGGTTTGCGGTCGTTCAGGCGCTCTTGGCGATAAAATGGCCTGAGGTGATTTCCTCGTGAGCCAGGATCGGCGGCTCGTCGCCGACCCGGCGGACGGGATTGGGGATCTCGCCTTCCAACAGGGCGGTTCGGCGCTCCTGCGTCGGATCGGCGATCGGCACGGCTGAAATCAGGCGTTGCGTATAGGCATGCATGGGGGTTTCGAAGACCTGCCGGCGGCTGCCTATTTCCATGATCTGGCCGAGATAGAGAACGGCGACGCGGTGGCTGATCTTCTCCACGACGGCCATATCATGGCTGATAAACAGATAGGCGAGCCCGCGTTCGGCCTGCAGGTCCATAAGCAGGTTGATAATCTGGGCTTGGATCGATACGTCGAGGGCAGAAAGCGCCTCATCGGCAATGATGAGCTTCGGATCGGAGGCAAGCGCACGGGCAATGCAGACGCGCTGCCGCTGGCCGCCGGAAAACTCATGCGGATAGCGATCGGCATGGGCTGACGTCAGGCTGACGCGCTCCAGAAGCTCGTCTACCCTGCGGCGTACCGCCTTTGATCCGGATATGATGCCATGGGTGTTGATCGGTTCCGCAATCGAGAAGCCAACTGTCTTGCGCGGGTCGAGCGAAGCAAAGGGATCCTGGAAAATATACTGCACGTCACGGCGAAGCCGGAATCGCTCCAGCGCCGACATGGCGGCAAAACTCTTGCCGTTGAAGGTTATTTCGCCCGAGCGCGCTTTCTGCAACTGCTGGATGGTGCGGCCAATCGTCGACTTGCCGGAGCCGGATTCGCCGACAAGGGCCAAGGTTTCACCGGGATGAATATCGAAAGCGACCTTTTGGACGGCACTACAGCGATGCGTGACCTTGCCGAAGATATTCTTTTTGATATCGAAGCGCACGAAGAGGTCGCGCACGGACAGGAGCGGCTGCTGGTCGTAGCGGGCGGTATTCTGGATCCGTTCCTCACCAACGATCTTCGGCTCGCCGCCGTCGAGAACGGTCAGCGGCATGCGCTTCGGAAAATCCTGGCCGGTCATGCTGCCAAGCTTCGGCACTGCGGCGAGAAGCGCCTTCGTATAGGGGTGCTTGGGATTGGCGAATATCTCACGAACCGGGCCTTCCTCAACCTTCTTGCCCTTCCACATGACCACGACATCATCAGCCATTTCGGCTACCACGCCCATGTCGTGAGTGATGAAGATCATGCCCATGCCGAGATCCTTCTTCAGGTCCCGCATGATGTTGAGGATCTGTGCCTGGATCGTCACGTCGAGCGCTGTTGTCGGCTCGTCGGCGATCAGCAGCTTCGGGCGGCAGGCAAGCGCCATGGCGATCATGACGCGCTGGCGCATGCCGCCGGAAAGCTGGTGCGGATAGCGGTTCAAGAGCGCCTGCGCATCCGGCAGGCGCACCATTTCCAGCAGGCGCTGCGCCGCCGCCATGGCAGCGGATTTGCCGATCTTCTCATGAAGGAGAAGGATCTCGCAGATCTGGTCGCCGATAGTGAAGACCGGATTGAGCGAGGTCATCGGCTCCTGGAAGATCATGGCGATCTCCTTGCCGCGAACGGCGCGCATCTCCTTCTGCGAGAGTTTCAGAATGTCCTTGCCGTTGAAGAGGATAGTGCCTGTCTCGAAGCGCGCGCCCATCATGTCGCCAAGGCGCATGATGGAAAGCGATGTCACCGATTTGCCGGAGCCGGATTCACCGACGACTGCGAGCGTTCGCCCCGGCTCGACCGAAAAGGAAAGCCCTTCGACCACGCGATTTTCGCCGAACCGAACAGTCAGATCCGTTACGGACAGAAGCGGTTTGTTGTCGTCTGCGGGCGTGGTCATGCGCTTACCTCGGCATTGGGAAGATCGGTCATGGCATCCGAGATGATAGCCGTGTTGTTCCTTGCATCGATGATGCAGGAGCATTCGCAGAGATCGGACCGCTGCATGCTCATGCCGACACCCGTTGCAGCCTGACAAAGGCAGGCGATGTTTTTCTACAAAACAGGCGTCTCATGAACATCTGTATCTGCGTTCCCGTTATATTTGTGAGGACGTGAGATAGCATCAAACGACAATATGGTCTATATTGTTCAACAATTTTCATGTTGCCAATCAAAAATGGGGGCAAATCTGCGCAAAATCGTCCTTATGACCTTGCCGTTGACAGGCCGATAGCCGCAGACACGCGGAATACCCACTCGGTTTCCAGCAAGTGCCTGATATAGCGGGCGTCGAAGACGATTGAGTGCAGATGCCGGGAGAGCGAATGAAGCAGACAAATCTTGCCAGCATCGAGCCGACGATTGTCGCGGAGACAGGGCAGACGGTTGCGGAACTGACCGCCGCCCGCATCCGCGAGCGCGTGATCAGCGGCACGCTCTCGCCTGGCAGCCATCTATCCGAGGCGGCTCTTTGCGAGGAGTTGCAGGTCTCGCGCAATACGCTGCGCGAGGTTTTCCGGCTGCTGACGAAAGAGGGTGTGCTGCGCCATGAGGCCAATCGCGGCGTCTTCGTCTCCACGCCGAGCATCTCGACGATCATGGATATTTTCCAAATTCGTCGTCTGATCGAGTGTTCGGCACTCGCCAATGCGCATCACCGTCACCCCAGCGTTGCCAAGATGCGTGCCGCCATCAATGCTGCCGTTCAGCATCGTGAACGTGGCGAATGGCTGGAGGTCGGTAGCGCCGATATCGCCTTTCATGCCGCGATCGTCGAGCTTGCCGACAGTCCCAGGCTTTCGGCCTTCTATGCGCAGATCTCGCTTGAGCTGCGTCTCGTCTTCGGGCTGATCCGCGATCCCGAATATCTGCACGCTCCCTATGTCGGCCAGAACGCGACTATTCTCGCGCATCTGGAGGAGGGGGCGCCGGCGAGTGCTTCCGACGCGTTGGAAAAATACCTATTCCAGGCCGAACGCTTCATTCTGGCTGCCTATTCGCGAGCAATGCCTGGCTGAAGCCCGCCTACCGTCGTTGATATGATGAATGATGTGGACAATCCACGTCCGAAGGGGGCAAGCGCAATGCAAGCATTTGCGTCTCGATCACCTTTGACGGAAGGACATCCAGCGCCTCGCGCTGACTGCCACCCGGTTAGGCCCAACCGACGACACCCTTTATTTCCAGGAAATCGTGGATTGCCCAGTCGGCATATTCACGCCCATTTCCCGATTGTTTGTAGCCGCCGAAAGGTGCGAACGTGTCCCAGGCTGGATAGTTGAGATAGACCGAGCCGGCGCGCATGCGTTTCGCGATGGCGCGTGCGTTATCGATGTTCGTCGATTGAACATAGGCAGCAAGGCCGTACACGGTGTCATTTGCAATGCGCACGGCATCCTCCTCGTCCTTGTAGGAGATGATCGACAGAACCGGGCCGAAGATCTCCTCGCGCGAAATCGTCATTTCGGGCGTCACGTGTCCGAAAACCGTCGGGCGGATATAATAGCCACGGTTCAATCCCTCCGGCCGGCCCAGGCCGCCCGTTACCAAGGTCGCACCCTCGCTGATGCCGCTTTCGATCAACCGCTGGATCTTGTCGTATTGGATCTGGCTGACGACTGGCCCAAGATCGACGCCATCGGCGCGCGGATCGCCTGTCTTGAAGGCCTCGGCAGCCTTCCCGGCGATTGCCAAAGCGTCCTCATGACGGTCGGCCGGCACCAGCATACGGGTCGGCGCGTCGCAAGACTGGCCGGTATTGCTGAAGCAACCCTGGACGCCCTTGGTCACAGCAGTCTCGAAATCCGCGTCGGGCAGGATGATATTGGCCGACTTGCCGCCAAGTTCCTGAGCGACACGCTTGACTGTGTCGGCGGCAGTTTTGGCGACGATGATACCGGCACGCGTAGAACCCGTGAACGAGACCATGTCAACATCCGGATGCCCCGCCATGACCTGCCCGACATCGGGACCGGTGCCGTTCACCAGATTGAAGACGCCCTTCGGCGTTCCAGCCGCCGCCATCACTTCCGCAAAGATGATGCCGCTGATCGGCGCGATTTCCGAGGGCTTCAAAACCACGGTGCATCCTGCCGCGATCGCCGGCGCAACCTTGCAAACGATCTGGTTCAGCGGCCAGTTCCACGGCGTGATCAGCGCGCAGACTCCGATCGGCTCCTTGATGACAGTGGTTGAGCCGCGCTTTTCAGTGAACTGATAGTCCTCGAAAGCGGCGATGGTCGCTTCCATGTGTCCGCGTCCGGCCCATGCCTGGGAATCCCGCGCGAACGGAAGAGGCGCGCCCATTTCCTGGCTGACTGCCTGAGCGATATCCTCGAAGCGCTCGTTGTAGCATTCGAGAATCCGTTTTAGGAGCACCAGACGCTCTTCCTTGGACGTCAATGAAAAGCTCGCAAAGGCGCTCTTTGCCGCTGCGACCGCTTTATCGACGTCTGCAGCCGAGCCTGCGGATATTGCGGTATAGACTTCCTCCGTCGATGGATCGATGACCTCAATCGTCTTGGGGGCAACGGGATCGACCCAGGAACCGTCGATGAAGAATTTCAGGTGATTGTTCATGTGTTCTCCATTGTCGTTGGTGTGCTCAGGCCGGAAGTATCGGGCAAGAGGCGCCTGGTCGGAGCGAGGCAAAGAAGCGGTCGCCAGTCGCCAAGGCGGCATGCGCTGATTGCCTGGGTATGTCGGCCGTCAGGCTATATTTGTCTTCGGCGAGAAGATGGACTCGCAAACTGCGCCCATGGAAAACGACGCCTTCCACAGCGACGCCGACTGAACCTTCGCTGCGTTCGTGCGAGACCAGAATATCCTCAGGACGAACACCTATGATCACGCCATCGCCCGACCGCAGCTCGATGGCTCCGGTTGCCGGCATATCGAGGGAGAGAGCGCCGGCGGCGAAGCGCAGGGTCCCCGTTTCGCGGCTGACCAGGCGTGCATTCAGCAGGTTCATCGTCCCGATGAATCCTGCAACGAAGGTTGTCGCCGGCTGATCGTAAAGCACTGATGGCGAGGCGATCTGCTCAATAGCAGCCTTGTTCATGACGACGATGCGATCGGATATCGACAGAGCCTCGGTCTGGTCATGCGTGACCATCACGAATGTCGTGCCCAGCTCCCGCTGCAACCGTTTCAACTCCACCTGCATCTGCTCGCGCAGATGCGCGTCGAGCGCGGAAAGAGGCTCGTCGAGAAGAAGAACGCGTGGTTCGCAGACGATCGCTCTTGCAAGCGCTACGCGCTGACGCTGACCGCCGGAAAGCGCCTGAACGCGCTGATTGATCTTGTCGGCCAGGCCAACCATGTCGAGCGCTGCGGAAACGCGCCTACGGCGCTCGGGGCCGGCAATCTTTCGGAGCGACAGGCCGAAGCCGACATTTTCGGCAACAGACATGTGCGGGAAAAGCGCATAGTCCTGGAACACCGTGTTGACCGGACGGTCGAACGCGCGAAGGAGCGTAATGTCTCTTCCGTCGAGCCGAACCTCTCCCTCGGTCGGAGCTTCGAAGCCCGCGATAACACGCAGCGTGGTGGTCTTGCCGCAGCCCGAAGGACCGAGAAGGCTCAGGAACTCTCCTTCGGCAATCGAAAGGTCGATATTATTCAGGCCGACAATGCCGCCTGCGAAATGCTTGGAGACCTTCTCCAGGCGAAGCAAGGCATCAGTCGCCATCACGCGCCTCCGAAGGCTTCGTCGTATTCACCCATACGATGGTGCAGCGTTCCGTGCCGGGATTGCGGAAAGAATGCAGCAAGGTGCTCTTGAAAGCGAAACTGTCGCCGGTCTTCAGCAGATATCGCGTGGAATCAACTACCAGTTCGGCCTCGCCGGTCGTGACGATACCGAATTCGTGGCCGCTGTGGGCATAGGCATCCGTGCCGCCACCGGGCTCGACGGTGACGACCATGCCGGTCAGGGATGCACCGGGAGGCGACAGAAGATCCTTGGTAATCCCTTCCGAATGGACCGGCAAGGGACGACGGCTGGTTGCCCGCACGCAGTAGAGGTCGTTCACGGGCTCATTGCCGTCGGCGATCAGCGCTGACGGCTCCACGTCGAGTGCTGCGGCCAGCGGCCAGATGACACGCACGCGCAGCGATGACATACCGCGTTCGATCTGGCTAAGCGCTCCGATCGATATTCCTGCTCTGGACGCAAGATCCGCCAGCGACAGGTTCTTTTCGAGCCGTAAGGCCCGCACGCGCCGGCCTACGCGGACATCGGCCTCATCCGCCTCACGCTCCGCCCTGCTCGTCAATTCGTCCGCGTCCATCGGCTCTCCATATTCAAATATTGGAAATGGCCCGGACAATCGCAT
Organism: Rhizobium sp. SG570; assembly: GCF_012275345.1. Classification (NCBI taxonomy): domain Bacteria; kingdom Pseudomonadati; phylum Pseudomonadota; class Alphaproteobacteria; order Hyphomicrobiales; family Rhizobiaceae; genus Rhizobium; species Rhizobium sp. SG570. The sequence goes on from NZ_JAAZQI010000028.1 coordinate 44,417, forward strand.
CCGGGCCAAGAATAGCAAGCTCAGCCGCCTGCCTTAACCTTCTCAAACATCTTGGCAAGATCGTCGTTCTGCTTCATCGGGCCGGTAAAGACGGTCGATTTCAGCATGGTTTCAGGATCCGGCGGGAGCTGCAAGTTCTCCAACTCGTCCTTTGGAACAGCAGCAAAGGCGGATGTAGTCGACGCACCATAGCCGTAATTTTCGATGAGTGCCTTGCCCGATTCCGCCTCAAGTCGGCTATTGATGAAGTCATAGGCAAGATCGGTATTCTTCGCGTCCTTGAGCATGACGAAGCCGCAGGCCCAGGTGAGCATGCCTTCCTTCGGCTTCATGAATTCCACCGGCACGCCCTGCTTCTTCAATGCGACTGCGGATGCGTTCCAGGTCATCGCTGCAACTAACTGGCCGCTTGCGAGCGATTGTTCGACGGAGGTCATGTCGGTCGTATAGGCCGAGACGAGCGGACGCTGCTCACGCAGCTTGTCTGCAACCTTGCCCAGCTGTTCCTGCGTCATATCGAAGGGGCTGACGCCGGCCAAGAGCGCGGCGACGACCGGCGTATCGTGCACGGCATCGATCGTTGCGATGCGGCCGGCATACTGCTTGTCCCACAACAGGTTCCAGCTCTGTTCAGGGTTCTTCACGAGGTCGGTGCGATAGAGCACAGAGGTGTTGCCCCAATCCCAAGGAACCATCCAGACCTTGCCCGCGCCGGCCTGAATATCCGGCAGGTTGCGGAAGACCGGGAAGATCTTGTCCCAATTCTTGATCTTGGCGGTATCGATCGGCTGCAGCAAGCCTTCCTTGTTCCAGCGGGCGATCTTGTCATAGCAAGGATGTGCAAGATCCGGGTGGAACCCGGCCTTCACCTTGGTAAAGGCATCGTCGTCGTCGCCGAAGACGGAGATGTCGACGCCGTCGGGATGGGCCGCAGTGAATGTCTTGTGAAAGTCGGGAAGCTCATAGCCCGACCAGGTGAAGTAGGTGAGTTTATCGGCAGCCGAGGCCGGCAGGCCAAGCGACAGCGAAAGGGCCACAGCCGTGAGGGCGCGCGATGCACCTCTGGCGAAACTTCCTCGATGATCATGTTTCATGGCAGTTCCTCTTGTGATTTTTCTCATTTCAGGCACTGGAAGACGTAGAACGCGAAAGCCCGCGCTGCCGCAAAAGCTCGGCGCATCCGGCAATGATGATCGACACCGCGAGAATGACCGTTCCGAGAGCCATCACTGTCGGAAGCGATTTTGGAAACCGCAGTTGGCTCCAGATGTAGAGTGGAAGGGTCGGCTGCGTGCCGGCCAGAAAAAAAGCCACGATGAATTCGTCGAACGAGGTGAGAAAGGCGAGCATAAAGGCCGAGCCGATGGCTGGTAGCGCCAGAGGCAGCATGATGCGCCGGAAAATGATCAACTCCCCTGCCCCGAGATCCTCGGCGGCCTCGGGAATGCTGCGCGGAATGGACGCGAAACGGCCGCGCATGATGATGACCGTCGTCGGCAGGCAGACGAGAACATGGCCGAGCACGATCGCGAGCCGCGAGGGACCAAAGCCCAGCAGGTTCACGAGGATCAGCAGCGAAATGCCGACCACCACGCCGGGAATGAGGATCGGCAGGCGAGCGATACCGGAGATAAGCTTGGCGAAGGGAGAACGAACCTGCGTATCCATATAGGAGATGGTGATGCCGCAAAGAGTAGCGATAACTGCCGCCGCGAGACCGATCGAGATGCTGGTCATGAGCGCGCCAGTCAGTGTCTCGTTTCCGATCAATGTTTCATACCAGGCGAAGGTGAAACCCTTCAGCGGAAAGGCGGCCTGTATGGAATCGTTGAAAGAAAAGAGCGGTATCAGCGCGACCGGCAAATACAGGAAGACCAGGTAAAGCCCGACATACCAACGCAGCCATCCCCCTCTTGCAGCGTTCATTTGCCGGCGCTTCATGTCCGGCTCCCAAATAGGCGGTCCGCCTGGCGGACAACAAGAACCACGGCAAGAATGACCAGCATGACCATAACCGCCAGAGCGGCGCCGAACGGCCAGTCATTGGCCTTCCCGAACTGCGCCTGCACCAAAGAGCCGATCATCGTGCTTGTCGGCCCGCCGATCAGAGCCGGCGTGACGTAGTCCCCGACTGTCGGCACAAAGACGACGACGGCCGCCGACAGTACCCCCGGCATGGAATTGGGCAATATGACTCGCCGAAATGTCGTGAAGGGCCGCGCTCCGAGATCCGCCGCCGCCTCCACTAACGATCTCGGGATGGTCTCGAGTGCGACGAAGATCGGCAGGATGGCAAAGGGAGCGTAGGCGTGGGCAAGCGTCAGCACCACGGCCGACGGGGTATTCAGAAACAATGTTGACGGCTCGGACGAAAGACCGGAGAGCATCAACGCTGAATTCAGCACGCCGTTGTAGGCAAGCACGATTTTCCAGGCGAACACGCGCAGCAGATAACTCGTCCAGAACGGCAGCGTAACGAGGAAGAGGATCAGGCTGCGGCGCTGGCCGGCATGAAACGCGAGATAATAGGCGACCGGATAGGCTGTCACGACCGTTGCAAGCGTCACGAGCCCAGCGATCGTCAACGATCGCAACACTACGAGCCCGTAGAGCGGATCCGAAATGACAGTGGCGAAGTTCTGCACAGAGATGCCGGCGCCCAACAACGAACCATCATTGATACGAAACGCCAGGAACACCACAAGGCTCACGGCAAAGAGCACCAGCACGAAGGTTACGATCGCCCCGGGCGATAGCATGGCGCCGCGGAAGATCCGTGTCCTGTCGAATATTCGAGACGGAACGCCTTCATTGATCATGGTGCGGCCTGCAATAAAATGAAATCCAGTTTATATTTTTCATTTTTATGAAAAATGTCAAGCGTGATATTCCATGCTCATTTTTCGAGAGCATCCAGCAGCCGATACCAGGCAATCGTCGCGGCGACACCGACCTGCCGGAACGCGTGAAGAGGGATAGGCCGGATGGGGGTGACGGGAAAAGGCAGCACGGCGCGATCTCCGGTGTCGATGTAGCGGGCAAACCTCTGGCCGAGCGCTGTCATCACGCCGACGCCGCGCCCCTGGCAACCGACGACGGTCAGCAATCCGGGCTCCGGCTCATGGATGTGCGGCAAGTGATCGGGCGTCATCGCAACCCGGCCAAACCAGCGCCTGGCAATCGGAATGTCGGCAAGCTCGGGATAAAGACGCCGCATCGCACGCTCCAGATGCTTCCAATCGCTCTTGCTTTTTGGCTCCGCCATGCGCCCCCTGCCGCCGAGCACAAGCCTCCCGTCCGTACTCTTGCGATAGTAGACGAGGATTCTGCGGGAATCGGAGACGGCTTGTTCGTCGGGCAAAATGATCCGTCGCAAATGGTCCGGCAGCGGGTCCGTCGCGATCTGAAATGAGTGCAGCGGCACGATGGAACGGGCAAGGCCCGGCACAAGTTGGTCGCTATAGGCATTGGTGGCGATGATGACGAATCGCGATCTTACGGATCGGCCATCGGCCACCTGAACGACCCAGCCGCCATTTTCCTGCCTGACTGACCGCACCTTCGTGCGTTCGGCGATCTGAACACCTGCCTTAGCAGCGGTCGCCGCCAACTCGCTGACGAAGGATAGCGGATTGATGATGCCAGCGCGACCATCGAGCCAGCCGCCGAGATAGCCGCGTGCACCAGTCAGGGATTCGATCTCGCGTGCGTCCAACATGCGCACATCGGCTCCTCGGGCGCGCCATTGCGCATCGCGCCGTCGCGCAGCTGCAAGTGCCTTTTCGGTGTGGGCGGCCTGGATCCAACCATTTCGAACCCGGGGAACGTCGAGAAGCTCTCGACTAATGAGATCGAAGACACAATCCGCCGTCGAAGCCGCAAACGCGATCAAAGTCTGTCCCCGCGCCTCCCCAAAATTCTCAAGCAGCCAATCCGGATCATATTTCAATCCTGGAATGACCTGGCCGCCGTTCAAGCCGGACGCACCTTCGCCCACGGCCTTCGCCTCGAGCACCCTCACTCTCTTGCCCTGCCGCGCCAGATCAAGCGCAGCCGACAACCCCAAAAAGCCTGCTCCGACGATGACGACGTCTACACTTTCTGCCGGGGAAAGCGGCACGTCGATGGCTGTGCTTCGCGCATTGGCTCGCCAAGCGGACTGAAGTTCAAGAGGCAACGGCATTTTGATCTCCGGCAGTAACCTGAAAATCACTAACTTAATTTCATAGATATGAAAATAGAAATCTTGCGTGGAAACGATGCAATCGCGAACTCAGGCGATTCAAGCTGTTAACTACCAACGCATCGGTGCGGACGACGCGCTGCCGATCCAGCGGATGTAGCGGCTGTCGTTTTGTATTTAATCGGGTGCTCCTCCCTTTGTGTGGTGGTGAAGCTGATTGAGTGGCAGCATGCGTGACCTGCGGAGTACATTCACGTGTGATAAGCAGGCCGACTGGTGCCCCGCCAGCGCCGGGGGCGGGTGAGAGTACAATGCATTCTTGGGCGATTTCCCGTGGGATCTGGCTATGCAAACAAAGGCACGGAATTCTCTACGTCGAGAGGAACACGCCACCCGCTGAAGCTGCTCAGTGGCTTTGCCGGTCCATGATCCATCAAGAAAGGCGCTGACTGGGTACGGTCCGAGAAAGATAAGGGAGATGCGCGATCGATGTCGTATGAATTGAGAGCCGTTACCATACCAGACGACTGGCGCGCGATGCACGACATTCGGCAAAAGGTGCTGTTTGCGCCGGGTCGGCATTCGATCTCTTACGATGAGAACCACCCAGATGATCGCGCCGATGGAAATACACCCTTCCTTCTATTTGAGAACGAAGAGCCGCTCGGGGTGGCGCGGCTGGATGAACGGGGCGAAACCGGCATAGTGAGACTTGTTGCTATCGTTCAGCACAAACAGCGAAAGGGATACGGTCTCAGGCTAAACAATTTCATTGAGGCAGAGGCCAGAAGACGCGGGGTCCGCATTCTCCGCGTTAACGCTGCCCCTGACGCAGTAGGCTTTTATCTGAAGGCTGGGTGGTCTGAGAAGCTTTGGGACCCAACAGAATTAGTGGGTCTTGCTCAAGGAGCGGTCCAGATGGAAAAGGTGATTTGCGAATAGCAACATAGAGTCGTGACCGAGACGAAGACAGTATCGTCATTTTCGACACGGGCTGTGTTCTGTGCTCGGCCTGGGTAGGGCTCATCCTCGAACACGAGCGCGACCAAGCTTTCCTCTTCGTCTCAGCCTGGTCAGAAGCGGGTGCGACGCTGGCAAATGTCCACGGATTGAAGTCAGCCGAAACCTATCTGGTTACCGAGGGCGGGCGCGGGCTGACTCATTCGGATCGTCGCCGACGGCCAGACGATCAACCTACCGCCTGGCAAGGCTGTTACGGGCGAAATTAGGACGGGTAGACGGCGCATTCTGGAGCATGTTTTTTCGCCTTTGGTCGAAGTGGCAGAGAACGCAATGCATGAGCGCTAGAACAGAATTGCGCTCTTGAGCGGATACGAACCGCTAATAGCTGTAGTCCTCATACATCGTCCCTCATCTCGCCGCAAAAGTCTGGATCAGCGCAGGTGAGGAATGGCTAGTCATTTAGCTCACGACGGACAAATTCAGCGAACTCTCTTCTGAGAATGGATGGAAACGGATGAATAAATGGTGCATAAGAGTGTTTCGCGAATTGGATGGGAATGGATGAAAGAATGGGATTTCTCAACACAGCGACCGTCCGGATCACGCCCGAAATCCTGTCGCTGATCGCCGAAATAGACGAATTCAAAGGTGCCTGGCGAGCGATCGGCCGGATCGCGCCTGAGCGGCTGTCCAGCCTCCGGCGCGTCGCCACGATCGAAAGCATCGGTTCCTCAACACGTATCGAAGGAGCACGCCTCACCGACCGAGAGGTCGAAAAGCTGCTGGCAAACATTCGCTTGGGGTCGTTTACAACACGCGACGAGCAAGAGGTTGCCGGCTATGCGGAGGTGATGGAGACCATTTTCAGTGCTCACGAAGCTATATCGTTCACCGAGAATCATATCCGTCAGCTCCACCGCGACCTTCTTGCGCATTCGATAAAGGATGAGAGGCATCGCGGCGCCTACAAAACCCTTTCCAACAACGTGGAAGCGTTTAACGAACAGGGCGAGAGCCTCGGTGTCGTTTTCGAAACGGCATCGCCGTTCGATACGCCGCGTCGAATGGAAGAACTGATCGCTTGGTTGGATGAGCAAGGGCGTGAAAAACGGCTCCATCCACTTTTGGTCGTCGCGATCTTCGTTGTGGTTTTCCTAGAAATCCATCCGTTCCAGGATGGCAATGGCCGCCTATCACGCATTCTGACAACCTTGCTGCTCCTGCGGGCCGGTTACGCTTACGTCCCCTACAGCTCGCTCGAAAGCATCATCGAGCAAAGCAAGGAGAGCTATTACATCTCGCTTCGCCGTACACAGGGAACGATCCGCGGCGCCGAGCCAGACTGGAATCCCTGGATCGAGTTCTTTTTAAGAGCCCTGCATCGGCAGAAGACCCGGCTTGAGAAGAAAATGGAGCGCGCGCGTATTATTTTAGCCGACATGCCGGAATTATCCGTCGCATTGCTCGAGTTGGCGCGCGAGCACGGGCGGATCACAGTCGCGCAGGCTGCACGGATCACCAATGCAAGCCGTCACACAATTAAGGATCATCTCAAGGCACTCGTGGATCAAGGGCACCTCGCCCTGCACGGTGCCGGCCGCGGCGCTTGGTACGGTCTCTCCTGATGACGGAGGTGTTAAGCTCATCTGAATTGCGGCTCTTGAAGGCGGGTGAACCGAAGACCCACATTTTCCGCCCCCTGAGTCCTCAGTCAAGCAATTGAAAGTCAATACAATCTTGTCTGATACCCTCCCCATGCGTCGGCATCCGTGATGGCGTTTTAGAGATTATCGCCGGCAGCTGTAGCAGACTTCCCATGATTCTGAACTTCCAGATGCTTGCAGCCATCGGAGGGTGGGAGCGCTATTTGGTAAGGTCGGCGATGCGATTGAGCGCGCCGGCAAGGCCCTTTAGCGAGACGGCCAAGGCCAGCGGTTGGGCCGGGCTGGCAGCGGAAACGGTGACGTTGAGCGCCTTGCCGGTCCTGAGCTTTGCAATCGTGTCTGCTTCGAAGGTCAGCGGCACAAGGCAGCCTTCTGGCAGGCAGGTCGAGAACGGCAGAGTATTGCCGAGAACGGCGTCGTCGATCTTCAACTGAGCACCCTGGGGCAGCGCAAGTCCGAGTGGCAGCACCAGCGTGCCCCGAAACTTGCCGTCGGAGGCCTTGCCGATCTCGACAGCCAGGACGGTCTGCTTCGTCTGATTGCTGGTTTGGACCTGTCGGGCGAGGCAGGATGGAGCGTTGGCCTGCATCTGGCACACGACGCCCCAATCGTCATAGGTCTCGACCAGCGAACTGGCCCCGCCCGGCAGCGGAGCGGCGGTGGCGGTACCGCCGACGAGAGCGAGCATTGCCGCCAGTACTGAAGCCTTCGGCAAATAGCGGGATGAGGTCATTGGAATAGGTTCCTTTCATATGGTTGGGATCAGACCGTGCATGACGGCTCAGTCCGCCGGACGGCCAGCGTCCGGCGGATTTTATATCGTGGCTACGGGGTCGCCTGGCCCGGAAGCGAGACGCAGCCGTTGCCATTGTCGAGGCAGACGAACGTGCCCTCGAAGCGTGGATCGGTGATCACGTCGTGGCTGCCATCCGCGGTTTCGGTGCCGTCGGAGACCGGCCGGATCGGCGCAAAGCGGCCTGCATCGAAGCTCGGCATCACGGAGCTTGCCTGTGTGCCTGGTTCGGGGTTGGCGGTCTTTTCCACGGTCAGCACGCCTGGAACGAAGTTCATGCGATAATTGGCGGACGCCAGCAGCGTGCCCTGGGTGATCGCATAGGCACCCGGCTCGCTGAGGCTGGTTGCGGACGTGGCGAGCCCTCCCGAAAGCCTGTCGCCGTTGACCAGGCCCGCACCTCCGACTGTATAGGTCAGTGCCGGATTGGCGAGGCCATAGCGGCGGCTAAGTGAGTCGGCGGCAACCGTAATGGCACGCTGGTTCACCGTGAGGTCTGCGCCCATGTAGCTGATTGCGTAATTGGCGTTGGCCAGCGACCCTAGCGTGATCGCGTAGGCACCGACATCGGAATATTGCCCCGCCGTGGTCGAAAGCGAACCGGAGAGCGTGTCACCATTCAGCAGGCCTGTCGCAGCATAGGTCAGCATCGGATTGGCATCGCCATAGGTCTTCGACAGCGTATCCGCCGTCACCGTGATCGCGCGTCGGTTCACGCTCAGGTTGGCTCCGACATAGGTCAGCGCGTAATTGCTTGACGCCGAGAAGGAGCCGGCGATGGCGTAGCTACCGACGTTGGAATACTGCCCCGCCATGGTCGAAAGTGATCCGGACAGCATGTCGCCATTGACCAGGCCCGCTCCTCCGACTGTGTAGATCAGCGCCGGGTTTGCATCGCCATAGGTCTTCGACAGCGTATCCGCCGTGACCGTGATCGCGCGTCGATTCACGCTCAGATTGGCTCCAACATAGGTCAGCGCGTAATTGCTTGACGCCGAGAAGGAGTCGGTGATGGCGTAGCTGCCGACATTGGCATATTGCCCCGCCGTGGTCACGAGGGATCCGGACAGCGTGTCACCATTGACCAGACCGGTCGCGGTATAGGTCAGCGTCGGATTGGCATCGCCATAGATCTTCGACAGCGCGTCCGCCGTCACTGTCAGCGCACGCGGGGTGACCGTCAGGTTGGCGCCCGTATAGCCAATGGCGTAGTTTGCATTGGCCAGAGTACCCTGGGCAATCGCATAGGCGCCGACATCGGAATATTGCCCTGCTGACGTCGAAAGCGAGCCGGAGAGCGTGTCGTTGTTGACCAGGCCCGAGGTCGTGTAGGTCAGCGTCGGATTGGCATCACCATAGGCTCTCGACAGCGCATCCGCCGTAACGGCTAGCGCACGCGGAGTGATTGTCAGGTTGGCGGCATTATAAGTGATCGCGTAATTGGCATTACCGAGGCTGCCAAGAGTGATCCCGTAGCCGCCTACATCGGAATATTGCCCAGCCGCGGTCGAAAGCGATCCGGAGAGCGTGTCGCCATTGACCAGGCCCGAGGTTGTATAAGTCAGCGCCGGGTTTGCATCGCCATAGGTCTTAGACTTCGCATCCGCCATTACCGTCATCGCCCGCGGAGTGACCGTCAGGTTGGCCGCATTATAGGTGATAGCGTAATTGGCATTGCCGAGGCCGCCGAGAGTGATGCCATAGCTGCCAACATTCGAATACTGCCCCCCCGAAGTCGATAGCGAACCGGAGAGCGTGTCGCTATTCACGAGGCCTGAGGTCGTGTAGGTCAGCGCCGGGTTGGCATCGCCGTAGGTCTTCGACTTCGCATCCGCCGTTACCGTCATCGCCCGCGGGGTGACCGTCAGGTTGGCGGCATTGTAGGTGATCGCGTAATTGGCGTTGCCGAGGCTGCCGAGAGTGATCCCGTAGCCGCCCACGCCGGAATATTGTCCTGCTGAAGTCACAAGCGATCCGGAGAGCGTGTCGTTGTTGACCAAGCCTGAGGTTGTATAGGTCAGCGCCGGGTTTGCATCGCCGTAGGTCTTCGATTTCGCATCCGCCGTCACCGTCAGCGCCCGAGGGCTGATTGCCAGGTCGGCACCGGTAAAGCTGATGTTGTAGTTCGAGTTAGCAAGCGTGCCGAGCGTGATGCCGTAGTTGCCGATCCCTGACGCCGTCGTCGCGGAGGTGGCCAGCGCCCCTGAAAGCGCATCGCCATTGACGAGGCCGCTCCCACCGACGGTATAGGTGAGGCCCGGATTGGCATCGCCATAGGTACGGTGTACGCCGTCGGCGGTCACCGTGATAGCGCGCGGCACTACGGTCAGTGTCGCATCGCTAAAGGTTAGCGCGTAGTTTGACGATGCCGCGAGCGAACCCTGAGTGATGGCATAACCGCCGACATTGCTGGTTGCCGTCGCCAGTGAAGCGAGGCTGCCGGACAGCGTATCGCCGTTGACGAGACCGCCGCCGCCGATAGCATAGCTGAGGGCCGGGCTGGCGTCGCCATAGGCCTGGCTCTGCGCGTCCGCCGTCACGGTGATGGCGCGCGGCGTGATCGAGAGCGCGGTGAGGTTCCCAGGGGATTGGGCAAACACATAATTGCCGTTGTTAACGGTCAGTCCCGTACCGGTGATGGCATAGGTGCCGACACCGGAGGTGGTGGTGACGCTGGTCGCGAATGTCAGGGTGCCGTTGACGGCCGTCGCCTGGGTATCGCCGTTGACGAAGCCGCTCAAGATACCTGACAGCGCCGGGTTCGCATCGCCATATTGCCGGGCAGCCGCACCGGCCACATAGGTCAGGGTCGCCGGGGTAATGGTCAAGGTGTTGCCGGTATAGCTGATGGCGTAGTTCGGGTTGTTGATATTGTTGACGCTGCCTTGGCCGATGGCATAGCCGCCGCCGATCACGTTCTCACCGGCAGTGCGGCTGAGCAATCCTGAGAGCGTATCGCCGTTCACCAAGCCATTGCCGCCAACCATATAGGTCAATGCCGGATCGGCCGCACCATAGACCTTGCTCTGCGCGTTCGCCAACACCGTGATGCTGCGTGGCGTGACCGACAGCGCGGTGGTGTTGCCGGCGTCCTGTACGAACACGTAGTTGCCGTTGTTGGCCGTCAGTCCCGAACCCGTGATGCCGTAGTCGCCGACGCCGGATGCGCCGGTGGCGTTACTGGTGAAGGTCATGCTGCCGGTAACGGCCGTCGCCGCCGTATCTCCGTTGACATAGCCGGTCACGGTGCCCGACAGCGGCGGATTGGTGGAGCCATACTGGCGTGTCGCGGTATTTGCCAGATAAGTCAGAGTCGCGGGGTTGATGGTGAACGTGGCCGGGCTTGTCGCCATCGCCAACGTGTAATTTCCGCCCGCAGACAGAGTATTGAGTGTATATGCGTAGGGACCGCCGGCCACCGTCTCGCCAACCGCCCGTCCCAGCGTGCCGGTCAAGGCGAGCCCGCTGTCGTCAATTCCGAGCGTCGGGTTCACCACTTGTCCGCTTGCGACATAGGTAAATGTCGGGTCGGCGTTGCCGTAGGTCTTGGACTGTCCGCTGTTGGGAGTGATGGTCAGCATTAGCGGCGTCACGGTCAGAGTGTTGCCGGTATAGCTGATGGCGTAGTTCGGGTTGTTGGTATTGGTGACGCTGCCCTGGCCGATGGCATAGCCACCGCCGATCACGTTCTCACCCGCGGTACGGCTCAGCAATCCCGACAGCGTGTCGCCGTTAACCAGGCCATTCCCGCCGACTGTATAGGTCAGCATCGGATCGGCATTGCCATAAACCTTGCTTTGCGCATTCGCCGTCACCGCGATGGGCCGCGGTGTCACCGAGAGGTTTGCCGCCACATAGGATACCGAGTAGTTCAACGACGCGCCGAGTGATCCCTGCGCTATGCCATAGGCGCCGACATCGGACGTCGCTGCCGCCAATGTCGTCAGAGAGCCGGAGAGCGTATCGCCGTTGACCAGACCCGGACCACTAACCGAATACGTCAAGGCTGGATTGGCATCCCCGTAGTAACGCGACTTCGCGTCGGCGGTGATCGTGATCGGCCGCTGGCTCACGATGAGATTGGCGCCGGTGTAGGAGCTGATGGTGTAATTGCTGTTGAACAGCGTCCCCTGCGTGATGCCGTAATTGCCGACTCCGGAACCCACGGTCGCCATCGTGTGGAGCGATCCACTGAAGCTGTCACCGTTGACGAGACCTGCGCCGCCGACGCTATAGGTCAGCGTCGGATTGCTGTCGCCATAATACCGCGATGTCTGATCGGCGGTCACCGTGACCTGTCGCGGCGTGATCTGGAGATCGTTGCCGGTATAGCTGGTGATCGAATAATTGGGATTGCCGAGCGTTCCCTGCGTAATCAGGTAGTTGCCGACGCCAGATGTCTCTGTTGCCAACGTCGCCAGCGACCCGGAGAGGGTGTCGCCGTTGACCAGACCCGCGCCGCCGACCATGTAGGTGAAGGTCGGATTCGCGTCTCCATAGGCGCGCGATGTCGCATCGGCGGCCACCGTGATCTGCCGTGCGGTGATGGTCTCGTTGGCGCTGACATAGGTGATGGCGTAGTTGGAATTGCCGAGCGTGCCCTGGTTGATCGCGTAGTTGCCGACGCCGGTGGCCGAGCTGGCCAGCGTGGTCAGATTGCCGGTGAGCTGGTCGCCGTTCAGCAGGCTGCCGCCGGTGATCTGATAGGTCAGTGTCGGATCGGTGGTGTCGCCATAGACCCGGGTCTTCGCGTCGGCCGTGACCGTCAGCGGGCGTCCGTTCACCGTCAGGGTGCCCGGAATATAGACCAGGCGGTAGGCGTTGCCCGAAGGGCTCGTCACCGACGCGCCGGACGCGGTAATGGCGTAGTCGCCGACATTGGAGAATTGGCCTGCCGACGTGAACAGGCTGGCCAGGGATGCGAAGCTGTCTCCAGGCCTCAGGTTGCCGTAATAGGTCGCCGTCAGCGCCGGGTTGGTGTCGCCGTAGTTGCGGGTGACGGCGTTCGGCGCGATGGTCAGCACCGTGAGGAAAGCATAGAGCTCCGGATAGTGCGCAACGGTGGCGCCGTTGTTCTGGCCGACCTGGTTCGGCGGCGCCCAGACGTTCTGAAAATCCCAACCGGTATAGGTGGACGAATAGCTCGACAGATCCTGCAGCTGGGCGGTGGTCAGGCCGGCGGCGTTGAACGTGCCTGAGTTACTGCCGTAGCCCTGGGACAAACCGGTTGTCGTCGTATCCCAGAATGAATTGGCAATCGATCCATTGTTGTAGCCGACCAGCCCACCCACGGCGGAGGAGCCGGTGACGGCGCCGGTGGCGTAGGTGCGGGTGATTGTGCCGAAGTTGTAGCCGACAAGACCGCCGACATTCGTACCAGGGCTGGTGCCTGTGACGGCGGCGCTCGCATAGGCATCGCTGATCGTCGCCGAGGCGCCACTGAGGCCTACGAGGCCGCCCACAAACTGCTGGCCGCTGACCGAACCACCGGCATAGGACTGGCTGATCGTCCCGTTTTCCTGGCCAACCAGACCACCCGCATAAAAGGGGGCGGTCACCGCAGCTAAGGAATAGCTCCGCGAGATGGTGTTGGCGTCGAACCCGACCAAGCCACCCACATACTTAGATCCGGAGACCGTGCCGGTCGAATAGACGTTGGTGATGGTGCCTTCGTTCTGGCCGGCAACCATGCCCACGAAATACCCTCCCGCCACCGTCCCGTTCACGACGCCCACGTTCTGAATCGTTCCGCCTGTACCGATATAGCCGAACAGGCCGCTGTAGTCGTAACGGCTGATCGACAGATTCGAGATGGTGTGGCCGCCACCGTCGAACGTACCGAGGAATGGGATGTGCCCGGAGCCGCCAATCGGGACGAAGCCATAGCCGTCGCCGAGCACGTTGGACGTGAACCAGTTGCCGGAACTGCTGCCGAGCGCCGCGGACAGGTCGATGTTCCGCATCAGCGTGTAGGACGCTGATGGCGCCAGGGAGATCAACTGCAGCTGATGCGCGTTGGCGATGCTGGTGGAATACTCGCTCAGCAAGAATGGCCGCGTCGCGCCATTCACCCCGGAAGCATTGTTGAACGTGCCGTCGGGGTCGACGATGACGAAGCCGGAGGCACCAGGGGTGGTGCCGAAGGTGAGGCCGGGCATATTGGCCGAATTGGCGAACTGGGCCGTCGTCAGGCCGGTGGCCTGGAAGGTTCCGTTCGTGCTGCCGCCCATGCCCGAGCTTTGGCCGGTGGTCTGGGTATCCCAATAGGAATTGGTGACATTCGAGCCCGGTGCGCCCTCGTAGGCGATCAGCCCGCCGCTCTGTGGGGCGTAACTGCCGTTAACAGGGCCGGTCGCGTAGCTTTGCGTGATCGAACCCACCTGCGTGCCGACGAGGCCGCCCGCATAAATGGCGGTGACGCTTCCGGTCGCATAGCTTTGCGAGATCGATCCGATATTCTGGCCGACAAGACCGCCCGCCATACCCCCTTGGGCGTATACGTTGCCGGTCGCATAGGAGCCGACGACGGCCGCGCGGTTGTAGCCGACGAGGCCGCCAGCGCTGTCGCCGCCGGAGCCCTGGCCGCGGAGGGTATTGCTCACGTCTCCGGTGGCGTAGGACGATCGGATGACGCCGCCCTCGTGGTCGGCAACCAGTCCGCCGGAATACCGATAGCCCGAGACACTGGCGCCCGAGAAAGAGTTGATGATGTTGCCGTAGTTCTGGCCGACAAGCCCGCCAACATAGATATTGCCGGTGATCGATCCGCTGGTGACGCCGAAATTCCTGATCTGGCCGCTGTTGCCCGTAAACAGACCAGTAACGTTGGTCGACGGACGATTGATCGTCAGGTTTGAAATCGCGTAATTCTGTCCATCGAAGACGCCATAGAAAGGTGTTCCCGAATAAGCGTAGCTGGCGTTCATCGACAGCGTGCCGATCGGCTTGAAACCGGCGCCGCTGTTCCAGCCCGCTGTCACGCTGGCGTCGATGTCGCGTCCGAGCGCGTAAGTTCCTGACAGGTTGTTGTTGACGTTCTGCAGGTCATAGACATTGTTGACCAGCATATAGGCGCTCAGCGCACCGCCGCCTGTGACATAGCCGCTGTAATCGGTCGCCGTCATGTAGCTCGTAGCGTTGACCGACGGTGTTCCCGTGGCCGGGTTGCTGGTCGGATTGTAATAGATGTTCACCGCGCCCGCGGTCGACACCTGGATACTCGTGCCGAACGACACGGTACCGCTGCCAAGGCCACTGTTGTCGGCGCGCAGGTTGACATTGGCACCGCCGGTATTGGTAATGGCAGCATTGACGGCGATATTGCGATAGGCGCTAAGCGTCAGCGTCGAGCCGCTGGACCAAACAATCGGAGCGGCTACCGTGATGTCTCCGGCCTGCGATCCGGCGCTGCCAAAACCACCCGTCGTGACCGTGACGTTGGCGGTCGCGAGCGCATTGGTCAGAGTGTTGACATTGATGACGCTGTCGTTGCCCGTGGCGTTAAAGCCGCCATCCGTGTTGCTGCCTGTCCCCGTCGAGATCGTCACATTGTAGGGATCGAGAAGCAGATTGCCGAAGGAACCATGCGCCGCCGTCAGATCGGTAAGACCGGTATAGGAAAGCTTCGCCTTGCCCGATACCTCGGCCTCGCCGCCATTGCCGGAGATTGCGCCACCCTTGGCCGTGATCGTGCCGGCAAAGTTCGTCAGATCGTCCGACCACAGCACGACATCGCCGCCGGTGCCCGTGGTGACTGCATCGGCATTGATGACGGCATGGGCGTCGACATCAAGCGTCTCGGCATGCTGCAGCGGGCCCTTCCCCTGACGGTTACCGCCGATATTGACCGTACCGCCGCCGGTCTTGCCGGACGCGTTGACCTTGGCGGAGGCAAGCTTGATCGACCGGCCCGTCACGGTGACTTTGCCGCCCTTACCGGCGGCATTGCCGGCATCGAGCGTGCCCGAAACCGCCACTTCGCCGTCGCCGCCGGTGAGCGTGATATCGCCGCTCTTGCCGGAAACGCCGTTGGCCTCGATCGTGCCCGACATGTTGACCGCCTGCCGCGCCATGTCCTTGGCCGCGGCGGCGGTGAGCTGCACCGTGCCGCCTCTGGCAGAAATCTTGCCGCTGTTGTCGACCAGCGCCCCACCGCCGCCGGCCTTGGTCGGTACCGCCACCTGCAGGAAGCCGTCGCCGGACAGATCAAGCGTTGCCTGTTCGCCGGATCCCAAGGCCGCCTTGCCCATCGGCACGGTGATGACACCGGCATTGGCGACCGTGCCGCCGATCAGCGCCATGTAGCCGCCGCGATTGATGGTGATCGCACCGGCGTTCGTCACCGGGGCAGAGGCGCCATCACCAGTAAAGCTCCTCTTGCCGCCCATGAAGTCGTCATCGGAGATGCCGAGTGTCGAGGCGACGAAGGCGCCTGCCTTGACCGTGCCTGAACTGGTGATCGCAATACCGTTCGGATTGATCAGATAGACCTGGCCATTAGCATTGATCTGGCCTGATATGGTCGAGCTTGTCTCACCGGTCACGCGATTGAGGATGGCGGCATTGGCATCGGGCTGGACGAAGGTGACGCGATTGGCCTTGCCGACATTGAAGCTCTGCCAATTGACGACGGCGCTGCCGCTCGTCTGGTTGATGGTCAAGGCGCCGGCCGATGGCGTCCCGATCGTGATACTACCTGCTGCCACCTGGCCGCCTGAAGGCAGGGACTGAGCCGGCGCCACCGTCGCGTGGGCTAGCGCCGTCGACGCCAGTAGCGCGACGAGCCGGACCTTGTGCGTCCGGGTTCTCTGCGAAAGCACTCCATTGCTAAACGTCCGACGGTTCGTCTGTGGGGTCATCGCTGCTATCCTAAAACTGAAACGCCGCCGAGACGGTGAAGCGGTTGTCGTTGGAGCCATCGCCGAAGTGCTCGACACGGCCATATTCAAGATTGACGTTGGTGCTGTTGAAGCTCGCCTGCTCGGCCGCCGCCAGCCGCAGGCCGAGGCCATAGGCCGCGCCGCGCGAGAAGCCACTTTCCAGCGCCGTCGGCTGGTAGAGCTTGACGCCGCCATAGGCGCCGAACAGGTAAGGCGAAACCACCACGCCGCCGGCCGTGGTCGTTCCATCCGGCAGACTGGTTCCCTGCTGCGCCGGGAATTCCGGCCAGCCGAACGGCAAGGTGAAGCTGGCAATGAAAGGGAACTGCGCCTCGGCGCGCAGCACGAAGCCTGAATCGCCCTGCATCGAGCCGGTCGGGAAGCTCGACAGACCCGAGGAGGAGACGAGGCCGATCTGCTCGGAATTGAGCAGCGGCTGGCCGAAGGAGGTCTGCGCCTTTGCGCGGAGATCGAAGACCAGATGCTCTATGATCGGCTGGCGATAGCCGAGATTGACCTCGACCTTCTGGAAATCGGCGTCCGCGCCTTGGCGCGACAAGGGTGTGCCGCTGCCATTGGCGTCGGCCGCGCTGCGTGCGCCAAGCCCGTTGATGCCGAAAGACCCAGTCAGGCTGGCGCTGACAAGCGCATCGCCGGATACATACCAGGAAAAATCCGCGCCCGTGCGCAGGATGCGCAGCCGATCCTTCGACAGTGTTGCGCCGCCGCCGTTGAGAAGCTGCAGTTCTTCGTCCTGCGCATCGAAGCCGCCATTGAGGTTGAGCGTGAACTCGCGCGAGCGGATCAGCGGGTAGGCAAGCCGTGCCGAATAGCGGGTGAAGTCCGACATGAACTGCAGCCCGGATGCGCTCGCCTCTGGCGTCGTGCGCGAGCCGGTGGCTTCAAGGTTCAGCGTCAGCCCGTCGATGCCGATCGGCAGGGTTACACCGCCGGCCAAGGACCGGTTGCGCGGCGCGCCGGTGAAATAGCCTTCGTCACCGCCGAAACGCGGCGCACCAGAGGCTCTCAGATAGAAGAGTTCGCCGAAGCCGAACACGGAATTGAAGTCCAGACCGACGCCGGTGTTGTATTTGCCGAGCGCGTCGGTGGAATTGTTGTCGCCCGAGACGAAGCCCGTGACCGGCTTGTAGCGAGCCTCGATCGTCAGCACGCTGCCGCCGGGCTTCGTGCCGCGCGACAGCGTCGAACGCAGCACCGTGCCCGGCAGATCGCCGGCCAAAAGCAGCCGACGCTCGATCTCATCGTTGGACATCCCCTTCTCGCCCACCAGCGGCGACAGCATTTTCGCAATGCGTTCGCGGATATTGTCGGGAAGATGCGAGGTGTCGATGCTTTCGACGAAGCCGTTGATGACAACGATGCGCAAGGTCGCGCCATCGATCAGGCGCTGCGCCGGCAGCACCACACGCACCAAGCCGTATCCCTTGGCGCCATAGGCCCGCTCGAGCTGACCCGCCGCCTCGAAGAGGGCGGCCGCCGTCACAGGGCTGCCAGTCAGGTTCTTCTTCAGGCGCGCTTCATCCTCGGCAAAGCCTGGAAGCCCGCCTTCGACCTTGACGGCCTTCAGGCGGACGGTGAGCTTCTCCGCCCCCTTGGGCGCGACCGGACCGGACGCTTCGGGAACGACGATGCCGCTGTTCGGCTTCTGCAACTGCGGCTCGAAGCTTTGCGGCGTCACCTGCGAGGCCGTCTGCGCAAAGGCAAGGCATGCCGGCGCCATCACTGCAACGCTCGCGGCCAGTCCCCAGTATCGAGAAAAACGGTATCCGAAAGTCAAAATGAACCTCAATCTCAGCGTACGCAGGCTTGTTCGAAGGAATTCCGCAAGGAATGGTCGAAAATTTCCAGCACAACCCCTTCCCGCAGCAGGACTAATAAAGTTGGCTGTGGAGGTCAGCATCCATTTTTGACTTGGGAGATCTTGAGGAGTTTCCGCAGGCGAATGTCGGCAGACGCCAAGGAAGACAGACCGTCTTATTCGCAATTGTGGGCTCCTCGAGAAACCGTTGAGCCACTGCCTAAAGCGTTCGCGAACGCGCCATCGAGGATCAGCAGCTTTTGCGCCTGAAACGCCGCATATTCGTCGTAGAAGCCGCGCGAAATCCACATCGGCGAATGTCCCGGCCGTCCAGCCCAGCCAAGTCCTCCGATTGCTTGAGCTTCCGAGATCTTGCGGCTTGTATGCGCGCTCGAAAGACCGGTCGCTCGGGCCAGATATGCAATGGAGTTGACGTCCGTGAAATATCGTTCCGGTCCCGGGAAGCTTTGCCGATCGACACCTGCGATCAGCCGGTCCATCACCCAGCCACCCGAATCGATCCAGCTGAAGATCCTGTAGAGCGGTCCTGGCGTGCGCACTTCGGGAGTGAAGAACAGAGCATTCGCCACAACGGGCTGGATCAACGGAAGCAAGCTCTCCCATTGTGTGGAGAATCGCACCTGTCTTTGTCCGCCATCGAGCAGATCGAGCGCCTGGAAATGCAGATTGTACCAGAGGGCGAGGAGAGAGAGGGAATCAAGCGATGGTTTGGCCTCTCGACGATGCCCAGCTACCTGACTGTCGATCGCTTGAATGACGCCATACTTCATCGATTCATCAAAGAAGGTATAGGCTGTATTGCGGCTCGCAAGACCAAGGAAGGTTGCCAGAAGGCCAAGACTTCTACGGCTGAGGCCCGGCTCTACATCGCCGATGGGGCGAAAAAAGTGGGCGACTGCGGCGTGGCTTAGGAGCCAACGCTGCTGTGTTGCAAACAGCGCTGCGGCTCGTGGTGATTGCTTATGAGCCTCGAACATCGCCGAAGCCAGGAAAAAAACCGCAGACGGGAAGGCAACGCGCGAAATCATGTCGCTCACGCTGTCCCACGGCAGATCGTTTGTTCCCTCGCCTGCAAGAGGTGGAAATGCCTCCGGAAATTCTACTATCTGCCCCAACAATGCGATCTCCGGCTAGCGCATCCGCCAACGAAACCACCAAAAGCCCTCGTCAGATCGTTCCGGTCCACTTGCTGACCAGGAGCGCTGCGCCGACCCGCAATTCTTTGGCGACGATTAAAAAACTTCTCACATTATCGAAATATGAGAAGTAAATGCCGGATCGCCCGTCACTTGTCAACGAGAATGTTTCTCATATTATTGCAATCTGAGAAATCGACCGGTGTCGAATGGTGCTCGCGCGCTGAGGCGGAGAATTCTAAAGCGCGCTTCACGTCGTCGCCAAACCACCGGTTTGCCGAGAGGACCTGAGCGAATGCCCTTACCAAGACCGATTAATCCGTCCTACACCTTGGGTGTTCTGACCATCGCCTCCACCTTGTCTTATCTCGACCGGCAAATACTTGGTCTCCTGGCGGAGCCGCTGAGACAGGACCTTCACCTGGCAGATCTGCAGATCGGCCTCCTGCAGGGTTTCACCTTCGCCATTGTTCTGGCAACCGCCGGATTGCTGCTGGGTCGCTGGGTTGATACCGGAAACCGTGTGCGGATTGCCGCCGTTGGAATAGCACTCTGGAGCATCATGACAGCCGCTTGTGGCTTTGCAGGCAGTTTCGGAGCTCTTTTGCTGTGCCGGACGGGTGTCGCATTGGGAGAAGCGGCCCTCACACCCGCCGCCTATTCCCTGATCAGCGATTTATTCCCCACCCGGCGGCGCGGACTCGCAATAAGCATTTACAGCACAGGCGCGTTCATCGGAGCCGGTCTATCCCTCGTTTTGGCAGCGACGCTTCTTCATGAATTGTCGAGCGCAGGAAACGTCTTCGTACTGCCCGGCATGCAGCACATATGGCAGATGGTATTCGTCTTCATCGGACTGCCGGGCATCGCTGTCGCCCTTTGGGCTGCAAGCCTTAAAGAACCCCGCAAGCATTCCGGAGCTACTCCGGGCCCTATACCGGGCACGGTCGAGATCCGCGCCTATTTCTTGGATAATCGGGTAGAACTCGCGAGCCTTTATTTCTGCCTGGCCTTTGCGGCGACCCAAGCCTATAGCTACAGCGCATGGGTTCCCACTGTGTTGATCCGCACCTTTCACATGCCGCCCATCGCCGTCGGCTTTAGCCTTGGGCCACTCTTCATTGCCTCGAGTGTATCGGGGCTGATTTTTGGCGCTATACTCGGCGATGGCCTGGTTCGACGCGGCTTTGCAGCCGCTCGCCCCATCCTTATGTGCGGCGCGGCGCTGATTGCGGCGCTGTTCACCGCGGCAATGCCCTTTGCTTCGACCCTCAACGCCGCGCTTGTCCTGATAGCCATCGCAACATTCCTATCCACAATCATTGTTGCGAACGGTCCTCCCGCACTTCAGGACATCACGCCGTCCCGCATGCGTGGCATCTCAAGCGCAGTCGGCATCCTGATTGTGACGCTTGTCGGTATGGGCGTCGGCCCCACATTGGTCGGGTTTCTCAGCCAGGATATGCTTGGGGCTCCGAGCAAGATCGGCGTCGCACTCAGCGTCGTATCGACTGCCGCTCTTATCGTCTCGTCGGCTTTGGCGCTGGTAGCCATCTTCAACTACAAGCTTGAGCCGGACAACACAGCAGCACGCGCGGCATGAAAATCGACCCTATTGAGACAAAGTTTGAAGATCAGGATCGTCAGGCTGCTCACTCAATTGCTCCGACGAGAACTTTGCATGACTATCAACAATCCTCAAAGGGACCGCCAGCCGCGTACGGAATGCTCGCTGTTCTTGCTCCATATTCACGACGCATCTTATAGATTGACCCGAGAGAATCGTTGAAAGCGCGTTGCATGTCGGCTTACGAAGTCCTGGTTTCCAATATTACCCAGAGTTTTCTCGATCATGGCTATGAAGCCATGACAATGAGCAAACTGGCAAAATATTGTAATATTACGCGCCGAGGCCTCTATCATCACTTCAGCAGCAAGGAAGAAGCCTTCCAGGCAATGGTTCGCCAAAACAACCAACGGACCCGGCAAGGCAGTCTTAGCGAAGGCACAAGGCTGTTTTCGGCTGGCGCCGATGTGCTTGATATCGTCACAGCGGTACTTGATGTTCGATATGGCGATACGAGAAGAAAATTGGTGCTTTCACCCTTCGCGCTCGAAGTCAATGACTACGCGTTTCGCCTATGTCGTCCGGAGATGGTCGAAGCTGCAACAGTTTTCCAGGCCGATTTCGCTGCATTACTCCAACAGATCATGGCAAATGGCCAATTGACGCTTCGGCCCCCAATATCGGTCGAGACCGTGGTGCAACTGCTTTGCGACGGCGCCCGTGGAACCAATCAAAGCTTTTTCGCACCATCGCCTGAGGATATCACCGCACGCTACCGGCAGATGAGCCAAGCAATCCTGTACGGCTGTGCCGAGCCGGCTGGGCTGTGAGGCTCGTGGAAATTCGCAGGGAAGATGTTCCGAGCATTTTAGCTCTTGATGGGAGTCGAACCGCATATGAATTCCGACTTCCACTCCACTCATCTGCGCGCCTATCAATCAACGCTATCGCAGCGAGCGCATTGGCAGCAGTCCGGAAGAACGCTTGGTGGAAACTGGACGGCGTAGTCGCTGTGACGGACGATGACATTGTTGGCGGGCCCTTAATCTGGAGGCTTGATACCTCAGGTCACTCGGCATTTGGAAAACTTCTCCCCAAAACGCGTTATCAATCAAAAAGTGATCAGGCAGCATCCTCGTCGAAAGCATACAGCTTCGCGAGGATCTCTTCTTCGCTTGGATTGGCGAGCGCTTCCGCCAACTTACAGCACGCGCCATACTGGGATTATCGGGCGGCTATCTAGCATGCCACCTGGGAGCGGTCAGGCCGACTTGCGCTGGTTGGTTCGAAACGCGGCCGGCGGCATTCCGTTCGCGCGGACAAAGGCGCGGTTGAACGCGGCTTCAGAGGAATATCCTGCGTTGAACGCAATGATGCTGATCGCCTGGTCTCCCTGGAGTAGTTGCTCCCTTGCTAGGAAAAGCCGCCAATCGCGCATATAGGAGATCGGTCCGGTTCCGAGGATGTTCTGAAAACGCTCGGAAAGAACGCTCCGGGAGGCCCCCACTTCATTCATCAGGTCCTTCAACGTCCATGGACAGAGAGGATCGCCATGAATGAGTTGCAGGCATCTGCCGACGACCGGATCCCGAATGGCAGCCAGCCAGCCGGTCGTGCGGTTCGGCTCGGCGGAAAGCTGCCGGCGCAGGACTTCAAGCAAAATGATCTCGGTAAGGCGCTCCAGGATCGCCATTCCACCGCTGTGCGGATGGTCCACCTCCTGGACGATTTGCGAGACGACACCGCTGAGCCAGTCGCCCTCATTGGCGGTGGAGACGTGAATGAATTCCGGCAACGCCTCGCGAAAGGGCAGAAAGTGCATTGCCTCACAACAGACATAGCCACAGAGAAAGCGAACCACGCGGTCGGAATCGCCGAAATGCAGGATCGGCGTCTCGGACCAGGGCGGCGGCGGTAGCGCCCCGCCTGGATCGAAGATCTGCCCTCCCGTGCCCGCTCCGATGAAATGCGGACTGCTGAACGGGAATGCCGCTATGTCGCCTTCGCGTAGGGTGGTTCGTCGGCCGTCGAATTCTATCCAGCAGGATCCGCCGGCAAGAATGTGAAAGCCGATGGCATCCTTTGGCCGGTAGGACGCCGGTGAAGCATCGGTTTCCCAATCACCCGATGGCATATAGCAATATTGAAGGGCTTCCTTGATGCGGACCCGACGCAGCGCCTCGCTCATCAGTGACTGAAGGTTTGCCTGCTCCACTCTTCGGAACTCCTGTAAAAACATCGGCTCGAAAACTTGAACGGTTCAGCCCCGCTTCTTTCATCGGCCATGGATGCACATTGCCGGCCGGTCACTGACTTAGTCTTGTTGCACAGCAATGGCACGAGCATTCCTGTGGCAAGTGTCGTTCACTGGGTGCACGACCGTCACAGATAGTGATGTATCGACGGGAAAAGGAACAAGCCCTGGCCCGTCTTGGGCATCAATATGAAACGGCATCGCCGCGCCGGTGTTTCGGACGAGGCTCTTGATGAACGGTACGGCATCCGCCTGCCATTCGCCAGCGACCATGATCGAGAACTGCAGCGCTCCCGACAGGCGGATCGTCGACAGCACATCGTCCGGACTGACGTCAGCCGCCGACGATCGATCTTGCGACAATATATTCAGCATGCATTTCCGACGGAAATTCCGCCTCCCCTCAACCGTGTTGACCCCTTCGACAAAGTCGACATCTGTTAGGCGTCCGGGCAGCCATAGTTCATCGATAAATATATCAACACGGTGGAAAATCGATCAATTCAAGCGGCATTCCGGCCAAAGACATGGATGTCATCGCCTTTTAAGGTCTTGCGCGACAACCCGAAAAGGAATTTTCCATGACCGAAACCAACAAGAAACTCGTCATCCTGATCACTAAAGGCATCGAATCCGAATTGTCCTCGGTGGCGTTCACGATCGCCAATGGCGGCATCACCGCCGGCCTCGAAGTCAGCGTATTCCTGACCAGCACTGGTATCGACCTCGTCCGCAAGCGCGGCCAGACGATGACGCAGGTCGCCCCGCTCGATCCGCTCGCCAAACTGATCGACGACTTCATGCAGCGAGGCGGCGCCGTCTGGGCCTGCGCGCCGTGCGTCGTTTCGCGCGGTTATCAGCAGCCGGATTTGCTCGACGGCGTGGTGATCACCGGCGCCAGCCTGGTGCATGCCGAAATCAAGGCGGGTGCGGCGACACTCTCCTTCTGAAATCGAAGCGACACGCAATAATGTCGTCGGCGAGCACGCCCCCGGCGATCACACGGGAATCAATCATGACAGACGAACCAAGCGCCAAAGTTCATGCCGGGTTCTACAGAGTGATCCGGTCGGAAACGACATACACGATCGACAGGGCGTTGGTGCACGGATCGTTTATCGATGATGGGATTATCGGCTGCGATCGGCTCAACCTCGTGCCACCGCTATGCCCTTCAAACACAATGCCGCCCGCCGCCATCGTATCGGCAAGATGAAGTTCAAGGTGACGAACTGGGCAGAATACGAAGCTGGCCTTCGCCGTCGCGGCAGTCTGACGTTTTGGATAACACCGGAAGCGCTGTCGTCCTGGCAGGCGCCGAAGCGGATGACACGTGGCGGCCAGCCTCGCTATTTCTCCGCCCACAGCCGGACCGTTTGATGCGAGATCACGACCCCACGGGCAACCAGGAGATCCTCAACCATTCGCAGGCTCAGTGGGAAACGGAAATAGAGCCACACGGCGTGGGCAATAATTTCAGCGGGAAAGCGACGGTGGCGATAGAGGGGATCACGGTCTGTCATGGGCCGTCATCGCACATCGAATTCCAGCTTTTCGTTAAATTGATGTGGTGGATGGCGCCCTCCGACGGCATCGAATGTGCCAAAATGGTTTTTTGCAAAACCCAAGAGAGGAGCCACCCACCATGGACGATATTACGACAATCGGGCTTGATATCGCAAAGAATGTTTTCCAACTGCACGGTGTCGATGCGCAGGGGCAGGTCGTTCTGCGCAAAGCCTTGCGCCGCGCCAACATGATCGCTTTCTTCACAAAACTACCACCCTGCCTGATCGGCATGGAAGCCTGCTCGACAGCCCATCATTGGGCCCGCACACTGATGGAACTGGGACATGAGGTCAGGTTGATCTGACCAGCGTATGTCAAGCCTTTCGTCAAAAGACATAAGAACGATGCCGCCGATGCGGCAGCAATCTGCGAAGCGGTGGTTCGCCCTTCGATGCGGTACGTGTCAGTGAAGAGTGAAGAACAGCAAGCGACATTGATGTTGCACAGTGCGCGGGAACTGCTGATCTCTCAACGGACTGCACTGATGAATGCACTG